>JAEWSC010000002.1 GCA_023398575.1 Bacillota bacterium
TCGCTGGTGTCAACGCCCGGGAACCACGCGGCATAATCCGTCGCGGCTGCGTCCTGCGCCATAGCGGGCGCCAGGCTCAAAGCCATTGCCAGAACCATGAACAGGGCTACGAGTTTCTTCATGTGGATTTCCTCCTGTAAAAATGTAATTGATCCAGCACTGCTGACACGCAGTGCGCAAATCCATAAGCAAACAAGCGTTGGGCGTTTTGCCTTCGCTTTTGGGTACCGCAGGCATTTGTGGCCTGCACGACGAGGGATTACCCCTTGACCGCGCCGACCGTTAGGCCCGACACGAAATACTTTTGCACAAAGGGATAAATCAGGATAACGGGGCCGGTAGCCAGCGTGGCGGTGGCCATTTTGAGCGTTTCAGCGGGCAGGTCTGGGATAACGATGTTATTGCCTGCCAACGAATTTTTTAGCGATGCCACCTTGTTGATGATGTTGTATAGATGATACTGCAGGGGGCGGAACTCTACTTTGGAGGTCAGGAACAGAGAGGAATAGTACCATTCGTTCCAGTATCCAAGAGCCAGGAACAAGCCAATGGTAGCCAGTGCCGGGGTCATGGAGGGCAGAATCAGCTTGTAGAAGATGGCAAAGTCACCTGCACCGTCGATTTTACCGGACTCTGTGATTTCATGGGGAATGGCCTTAACAAAGTTTTTCATCAAAATGATGAGCCATGGGTTCATGAGCAGCGGCAAAAGCACGGCCAGGTAGCTATCCTTCAGCCCGAAGACTTTGACCATAATATAGTAGAAGGGGACGAGGCCGGCGGAAAACAGTGACGTAAAGTAAATGTAGAAGGAAATTACATTGCGGAAGTGGAAGTCGCGGCGCTGCAGGGCATAGCCGGTCATGGCGATGACAAACAATCCAATTAACGTGCCGGCGAGCGTCAGCGATATAGTTACAATGTACGAGCCGATCAATTGGTCGGGAGATTTCAGGATCAGGCTATAGGAATAGGTGGTAAAGCTAGTGGGCCAAAGCGTGAAGCCGGTCCGCCGGATAGCAGCTTCCGTAGAAAAGGAGGAGGCGATGATCAGCCAGAAGGGGATGATGCAGCAGATCGCAAAGATGGATACGATGACATAGGTGAAACCACGGATGGTGCGGTCTGTCCAGTCCAATTTCACCTTGGTGCCGCGGTGTTGAAGCGTTGTCATATGCCGGCCTCCTTTCATCAAAATAGTGAGTAGTCAGGTTCAATGCGTTTGGTAACACTGTTGGCCACAAGAACGATGATAAACCCGACCAGCGATTGGAACAGACCTACCGCACTGCCTTGAGAAAAATTAAAGTTGTTCATCAAGGCGCGGTACACGTATGTCTCAATAATGTCGGTGGTTTGATACAGTACGGAGTTAGCGCCCACCAGATTGTAGAACAGGCCAAAGTTGCCTTTTAGTATGCCACCCAGTGAAAACAAGAACAGTATGACTACTGTGGGCTTTAGGCACGGGAGAATAATGTGGCGGATGCGCTGAAAACCGTTGGCGCCATCTACCTTGGCTGCCTCCAGCATGGATTCATCAATGCCGGTAATGGCCGCGAAGTATACCACCGTGCCATATCCTGTGCCCTGCCATAGGGTGACCAGTATGATAATGAGCGGCCAGGACCCTGCCTGGGAGTAAAGCTTGGGCATGGTGCCGCCGGTTGAGCGAACCAGGGATGAGATAAAGCCGTAGTCATAGTTGATCAGGTTGTAGACTAACAGACTCACTAGCACCGCAGATATAAAGTAGGGAAGAAACATCATTGACTGGGTGATTTTCTTAAACGTTTTGCTTTTCACTTCGTTAAGCAGTATCGCAAAGGTCAACTGAAGAAAGTTGCCCAGCAGGATAAACGCGATGTTGTATAGTACCGTGTTTTTAAGCAGAAGCGTTAGCTGCCCAGATTGGAACAAAAACTGAAAATTCTGCAGCCCGATAAAGCGGCTGCCAAATATGCCCTTGTTATACTCAAACTTGGTAAAGGCAATGTACGCGCCGGGCATAGGAGCGTAGGAAAACGCCAGGAAGAACACTATCGCCGGCAGGCACATCAGCAGAAGTGTTTTGTTCTGCATGACCTTTTTGCCAAAGGACATTTTTCTATACGTCAGCGGCGACGTATTCACTACCCGTCCGCGGGCAGCAGTTGCTTTTTCAGACACCCCAACCACCTCATTTTGTAAACGCTTTCTTCGTAAGTTCAATATATACTATGTTTGCGTGCTTGTCAATCATTTTTTTGATGAATATGTGCAAATTGCCATTCTGTTATCCATAATAGTGCTGTAATATTGCTTGACAATCGTTTATCAATAGCAGGATATCACGCCATACTATATCTGTTGTGAATGTTGTAAAATGATATTAGTGAACCATAAACCACATGGTAACATTGGGTATAAATTCTTTTTTGAAGTCATATTGTATACGCTTTCATGATATGTTATACTTTTTTCATCCATCGGCTGCTGCCGTGCACCCGGTGACAAGGAGGAAGTACATATGGGCAGTGTTATGTTAGATAGAAACGGCTTTGTGCTGAACGGAAAAAGGCAGGTGCTGTTGGTAGGCTCCCTGTTCTATTTCCGCATTCCCCGCGCGGCCTGGCGTGACCGCATGGAAAAAATGAAGCAGGCTGGCTATCATGCGCTGGATGTGTATTTCCCATGGAATCATCACGAGACGGCAAAGGAACAGTGGGACTTTTCCGGTGAGCGGGATGTGGATGCCTTCCTTACCATCGCGCAGGAAGTGGGCTTGTATGTGGTAGCCAGGCCTGGCCCCTACATCTGCTCGGAGTGGGATGGCGGCGGTCTGCCGGCCTATCTATTCGCAGCCAACATGCGCATACGGGATAACGATCCCGTATATTTGCAGTATGTTCAAAAATGGTTTGACCGCATATTGCCGATCATCCGCCGCCATCAAATCACTTTAGGCGGCTGCGTGATTGCCATGCAGTTGGAGAATGAGCTGGACTTTTATGCTGATACATTGGATCGCCATGGCTATATCGCGGCATTGAGGCAGATGGCTGTTTCCGCCTCCATAGAGGTGCCTCTTTTCTGCTGTGCCGGTCAGGGCGGCATTGACGCATCCGGAGGGCTGATGCCGGGTGTATTTCCCGCCATGAACTTTTACCCGTCTGAGGATGATTCACTCTTTGGCCAGCGGGTGCTTTTTTATCAAAAGTGGCTGTCTGATCAGAGATTCCCTCTTTTGGTCACTGAAACGAACCGGGACCACCATTTCTTGAGACTTTTGCTGTTGTTGGGCGTAAAGCTCATTGGGCCTTACAACCAGGCCGGCGGCACAGACTTTGGGTTTACTACCGCCATTAACAATTGGGGCCAGCCCGTCTCCTTCCAAACCAGCGACTATGATTTTGCCTCCCTTGTTACTCCTTCTGGTGAGTACCGCAAGCACATGGTTCTGGAGGCCAGGGTATTAAGGGGCATCATTGATTCTGTTCCTGGTATCGCGGAGGCTGTGCCATGCAGCCTGCCGGAAGGGTTTGCTGCGGCGGAGGATGTGTTTGCAACCGCCCTTGCCCTACCGTCCGGCGGCATTATCGCCGGCGGCATGGTATATGGACGTGAAGAACGTAAGGCGGTTTGGCCAGCAGGAGGTTACGAAGTAAGCTTCCTGCCCGGCCGCTGCGCGGTTATTTTGAACGGTGTTTCCTTAATGACGGCGGGCATGGATGCGCAAATTACCTTTGCAAATGCCGCGCCGGTATTGATTGAAAAGGATCGTATTGTTTTTGCTGCGGAGCAGCCCCAAACGCACATTGTCATCAATGGTAGGCTGGTATCCTTTGAGACAGGAGATACCCAAATGGTGGACGGCATAGCCGTAACCCTTTTGCCATGGGAGAAAGCGACCGACTTTACGCCGGAAATCAAGGAGAGCAGGTCAATTTCAACTCCGTTTCTTAAAAGCTCAATAACGGATGCCGCCTTGTTTTGCAGCCTGCCCGAAATGGAACTGGATGCAGGCCGACTTACACTGGAGGCAAACGGTATCTTGAATGGCTATGGCCTGTATGAAGCAAGATTGAACTTTGACGGCGTTCAAGGCCTATTGTTCACCGATGCGGCAGATGTTTTGACAATAACCCTTGGCGGGCAGCACATGGGCGTATTCAGCCCAGAGGGCCACAGCGTTTATCTGCCCGCAAAGGGCTTTGAGGGGCAGCAATCCATCCAGGCGCTGGCCGAAATCTGGGGGCACAGTAATTTTGACGATCACCGCACGCCAACCCTTCGCGTAAAATCCACCCGGGGGATAAAGAGCATTGTCGCCGTGTCAAGCGTAACGCCTTTGCCTCTATGGCTGCGCACCGATAGTGTTTCCGGTGCTGCGCCCCAGTTAACGGGGCTGGGAAACTGGCTGACCACCGATATGCCGGCCTGCGGCGTGTTCCGCACCCATCAAAAAAAGACCGGCAGTGTGCAGATTTTGCATTTTGAGGGTCTTTTGGCCAAGGTTCAGGTGTATGTCAATGGCGTTTACATGGGCATGGCCAACCGTTTCCGTCCCTTTGTGGATATAAGCGCCGCCTCCTGCGATGACGGCCTCTTGCGCATTGAATGCCATGTGGAAAAAATGGATTATTGTGAGCCTTGCGGCACACCGGTTCTGTACCAGGGCCAGCTTGTGCAAAATGTTACGGTCAAGGCCGTGGGTGAAGCGAAGCTTTATAAGGCATTGTCTGCCATTGAAGCTTCCCGAGAAAGCCTTTTCCTTCCATTACAGTTAGGGGATGGTCAAAAGGCGGTCTTGCATGGTATAATCGCTGATGGCGATTGTGAGATTACGCTTTCCGGCCGTGAAATCAAGGCAACCATCCTGCGCGGCGGTCACGTTTGCGGCAGGCTGGTGGTAGGCTCCGACGTTTTGCCTGCCATGAAGGGTGGCCGGCCCGAGACGGCAACTCTGCCTGCTTGCTGGGGAAATGATGTATATTTATATCTGGAACCCATTACTAAAGAGGCCCAGCTGACCAATATTCGCATAAGGACCCTGGGCACCTATCTGCCCGAAGAATAAGCAAGCCTTTCCCACTGTATTGGAAAGCCTGCGAACCGATTGAAGGATGGTTAAGTGGCTGCCAACAATATCAACATTTATGACATAGCCAGGGAGGCAGGCGTATCCATCGCCACGGTTTCCCGTGCCTTGAGTGACACCCCCAACCCCCATTCCGCCAAGCAGAAGCGGGTGCTGGAGGTAGTGCGCAAGTATAATTATAAGCCCAGCGTGGCAGCCCGGGGCCTTAACAGCGGCGAGTCACGCCTGATCAGCATCGGTCTTCCCGAAATTGCCAACCCTTTTTACAGTGAGTTATTCAGTGCCGCAGATGAGGAAGCCAATGCGCAGGGTTATTCGCTGGTATTGACCCGCATACCCGATACAGCCAGCGGTTATCAGGCTTTTTTGGATCAGTTGATCGAGCGGCGGCCCGACGGGCTGATTATGTCCGGTGGCATGGTGGAGGATTATATGGGCTCCCAGCGCCTTGGCATGCTCAAACACCTGAGCAACTATATGCCTGTGGTTCTGGTAGGCCAGCCGGTAGAGAGCTTTCCCTGCGTTTGCGTCAACGGCGATATGGCCGAAGGTGCGCGTATTACTGTTCGGCACCTAAATGCCTTGGGGCATGAACGTATTGCGCTGCTGGGCGGCAGCCATAACAAGCGCGGCACCAGCAGCCGGGAGCATGGCTACCATGATGAAATGCAGCGCCTGGGCTTAAGCGACGGCTTGCGATTCCGCCAGGAGCTTGGCTATAACCTGGAGGATGGCGCCGCCGGCGTCATGAAGCTTTTATCCGGCCAGCCAAAATGCAAATGGCCCACTGCGATCATTGCCATCAACGACCTGGTGGCCATGGGCGCCCTTCGACAATTGCACCGCATGAACATCAAGGTGCCCGAGGAGATGGCGGTGGTGGGCTGCGACAATCAGTTCTTTTCGGCCTATACCCAGCCGCCGCTGACGACACTGGACCTGCACATCAGCGAACTAGGCCGCCTGGCAGTTTCGTATCTGCTCAATTGGCAAGAGGGGCAATCCTTCCTGCATGTGATGGATACTTCACTGATCATACGGGAATCCTGCGGTGCAAAGCTGGGGCGAAGGGCATTTTGCGACTAATCATTGTATTTCGGTACAGCCTTATCTATTCTCACTATTGATCGCCGTCTGCAATCATGCAGGCGGCTTTTTTCCTGCTCCGCTTTTTCCGAAAGTTCCGAAAACGATTGAAGCGGGCTATTTCTTTCTGTATAATGGAAGCAGAGGAATGATTACCCTTCGATGATGAATGGAGAGGTAAGCAGTATGGCGGACAGAAAGCATCACGCAGCCCGTTGTTTGTGTTCATGGATTCTTTTGCTTGTGCTTGTTTTTTCCTTGGCCCCAGCCTTTGGCGAAGAGGAAAACATACTGGTGAATGGAGGTTTTTCCAAGGGAAGCGCCGGCTGGGGGCTGTACAAAGAATCCGGCGGCTCAGCCTCCTTTGCGGAAGAGGTGGGGAAAGGCGTTCTTGCCATCCATAAGGTCGGACAGAAGGATTACTCCGTGCAGCTGTATTATGATGGGTTCGGGCTTGAAAAAGGCGGAAAGTATTGTCTGAGTTTTACTGCGACATCCACCGTTGACAGATTGATACGGGCCAGAATACAAAAAAACGGCGGCAGCTATGACGGTTACGCCATGCAGGACGTTTCTCTGAAAGCGGGAAAAGCGTCCAGGGTAGACTTGATCTTTGCGATGGAAATGGACAGCGACCCCGCACCCAGGCTATGCTTTAATGTGGGCAAGCCACAGGATGGTCCGGAGTATGAAAGCCACACGCTCACCTTTGAAAACGTTTTATTAATACTGATGGATGGTGCGAATATCGTGCAGGATACGCAAAAGAAGCAGACTCAGGAAATCCTTGTCAATCAGATCGGCTATCTCCCCGCTGCCTCCAAAACAGCCTTTTTTCGCGAAGGTGCACTAGGGGAATCTTTTGAGGTGATAGACGAAGCGGGCAAAACCGTATATGCCATCAATCAGTCGACGGCTATCGATGATCCAGCTTCCGGCGATATGGTTTCAATCGGCGATTTCAGCGCCGTTACAGCGCCGGGCACGTATCGGGTGCGGGTTGGCGATGTGGTTTCCCCGGCGTTTACCATCGGTAAAAACGTATATGAGGCAGCATTTCAGGACGTGCTTCGTTTTTTCTATTACCAGCGCTGCGGCGTGGAATTGAGCAGCGGTATTGCTGGTGTGTTTGCTCACCCAGCTTGCCATACAGGCATTGCAACGATATATGGTACGGAAGAAAAAAAGGATGTATCCGGCGGCTGGCATGATGCCGGGGATTATGGCCGGTACGTAGCGCCTGCTGCCAAGACGGCAGCGGATCTTTTGCTGGCTTATGAAGCAAACCCTGCCCTGTTTTCGGACAGCACAAATATTCCGCAAAGCGGCAACGGCATCCCCGATGTGCTGGATGAAGTCCGCTTTGAGCTGGACTGGCTTTTAAAGATGCAAAATGAAAAGACCGGCGGCGCCTACCATAAGGTATCCTGCGCCATCTTCCCTGGCTTTATCATGCCGGAAGGCGAGAAGGAGCCATTGATTTTGAGCCCTGTTTCTACTGCTGCCACCGGTGATTATGCTGCCGTCATGGCATTGGCAGCCCGAATCTATCAAAAGATGGACCCCGCTTACAGCAAAACGCTGCTGGTGGCTGCCAAGAAAGCATGGTCGTACCTGGAACAGAATCCCGATGGCGGCACAGGCTTTCATAACCCGCAGGGTATACAAACCGGCGAATACGGCGATGCCACCGATACCGACGAACGCTACTGGGCCGCCGCGGAACTTGCGCATACCACCCAAAAGGATACGTACGCGAAAGCTGCCGCCATGCTATACGCAAAGAATCCGCCATCCGGGCTTGGCTGGCAGGCGGTTGGCACTTATGGTGATATGGCCCTATTGCGTGCAGGGAATATCGTGAACGCGAATACCCAAAGCGCCATAAAAGACAGGATGCAATATGCGGCGGCTGCGCTTTTTGCTCTGGCTGGCCAAGATGGCTACAGCATGACACTCAAAACGGATTATCCATGGGGCAGCAACATGACTGTAGCCAATAATGGCCTGCTTCTTATGGCTGCTGCCTCCCTTTCCCCGGTGGATGCCCAAAGCTATACCACCTTGGCACGCCAGCACCTTGATTATTTGATGGGTGCAAACCCCATGGGGTATTGCTACATTACAGGCCATGGCAGTCTATCTCCTCAACAGCCCCATCACCGGCCCAGCCTGGCGGTGAAAGCAACTGTGCCCGGCATGCTGGCCGGCGGGCCGGATGGCGCGCTGGAAGATCCCTTTGCCAAGACGGTGCTTTTGGGCCAGCCTCCTGCCAAATGCTATGTGGACAACGACCAAAGCTACTCCACCAACGAAGTGGCCATTTACTGGAATTCTCCGCTGCTGTATTTGATGGCGCTGCTTTCAAAATAGCTGGGTGTAAGGACACGCCTCTCCTTTTTGGATCAGGTGTGTTTTTTACATTTCCCCGTTTCTTCACCCATTATATTTTGGTATAATATTGTTGTTATTCTTTTTGGATAACCTATCCCTATCAAGACAGGAAAAGAGGTCCTTGTTGCTTGCGTCTGGACTTTAAAGAAGTCACACTTAAAGACAAAGAATGGGTGGAGCCGCTGCTCAAAATGAGCGAGCGCGGTTCGCTGGAGTACAACTTTACGACATGCTTCGTTTGGCGGCACATTTACAGCTTTCATATTGCCCGAATGGAGGAGTATTTCCTTCTTCGGTCCGACCCCAAGAATCCTACCTACCTTTTCCCTGCCGGCCAGGGGCCCTTGGATCCTGTGATTCGTGCGCTGAATGATGATGCGAAACAGGCTGGGGCCACACTTGTTTTCAACACGGTGCTGCCGGAAGCCAAGGCGCAGCTGGAAGAGTTATATCCCGGTAAGTTTCAATTTGAATATTACCGCGACGGTGCCGACTACATTTACGAAACACAAGCATTGGCTACGCTTGCTGGCAAAAAGCTCAGCGCCAAGCGCAACCATATCCACAGGTTTCTGGATAACCACCCCTCCTGGCAGTATGAACCGCTTTCCAAAGAGAATATGGATGAGGCCCGGCAGATGAACATGGCCTGGTGCTTGCAGGCAGGCTGTACCCAGGACATGGCGCTCAGTGATGAGTATTGTGCGGTAGAACAGGCCATCCGCCATTTTGATGAGCTGGGCCTATGCGGTGGTCTGATCCGTTCCGAAGGCAGGGTCATCGCCTTTTCTATTGGCGATCCATTAAATGAGGATACTTTTTTGGTGCATTTTGAAAAAGCTTTTGCTGACATACAAGGCGCGTATCCTATGATCAATCAGCAGTTCATACAGCATAACTGTATGGATTACAAATTTGTCAACCGGGAAGAAGATGCCGGTGTCGAGGGCTTGCGCCACGCAAAATTGTCCTACCAACCCCTGCGGCTGGTGGAAAAGTATACCGCAACACTGAAGGAGCCGATGTAAATCATGATCCGGTTTGCGAAGGCTGGCGACCATCCCCGGCTGAAAGCCCTGTGGGCACAAATCTTTGGCGACACCGCCGATGCGGTGGATACGTATTTTTCCCTGCGCCACAGCGATGAAAACATGCTGGTGGATGAGCGGGAAAACACCATTGCCGGAATGCTGTCCATGCTGCCCGTAACGCTCTTATCGGGCGGAGGCCTTACGATGAAAGCAAGGTATATCTATGCCGTCGCTACTCATCCAGATTTTCGCGGATTGGGCATCAGTACCGCCTTGCTGGATGCTGCTCACGAGCACATGAAGGGCTTGGGGGAAGCTGCCGCACTATTGGTGCCGGCTTCCCCGAGCCTTTTTGACTTTTACGGGAAAAGGGGATATACAACCGCTTTTGCACTGAATGTCACAACGCTTCACGCTTCATCCCTGCCGCCTTTTCCCGCTTCCGGTGAGTATGGGGCTTGTTCTGCCGCGGAGTATACCCTGATTCGGGATCAGGCTTTTTCACAAAGTCGCCTGTATGTCCGCTGGGAGGAAAGCGCCGTATCGTATGCCGTGTCTACCCTTGCACAAAACGGTGGCGTGATAAAGCTTTCCTGGGCATCAGGCCGCGGCTGCGCCGCCTGGGAAAGGATGGAGGATGGCATTCTGATAAGGGAGCTGGCGCTTGTAGAAGGTGATATGCCAACAGCTCTCTCCATATTGCATCAGGCGCTGAACGCCGGGCCGTACACGGTTCGGATGATGGAAGGCACTTTGCCGGGAGCGGACACAAAGCCCTTTGGTATGATTCATTGGCTGATTCCAGAGCCGTCTCTTGAGGGAGCTGCGCCGTATCTTTCCCTGGCGCTGGATTGACGCTTAACAACGTATAGAAAACGGAAAATAATAAAATGCGGCCGCTGTAAGAATGCAGCGGCCTATTTCTCATGGTATTCTCATCCTTTTTTTAGCATATATGCAGTGATTGGCAGCGCATGCTCTGCTATAATGGATTTGTGTGGCAGGATCATGCTGGATAGGGGGATCGTATGGAAAAAATCATTGAGGTCACAGGGCTTACGAAAAGCTATAAGGATGTAAAGGCGGTCCAAGGTATTGACTTTTATGTGGATGCGGGTACGCTTTTTGCTTTTCTTGGTCCCAACGGGGCGGGAAAATCTACCACCATCGACATGATTTGCACGCTGCTTGCGCCTGATGAGGGTACGGTGTCTGTGGGCGGGTATGTGCTTTCCAAAGACGACGAAAAGATCAGAAGCTTGATTGGCGTGGTGTTTCAGGACAGCATTCTGGATGACAAGCTCACCGTGCGGGAGAACCTCTCGACAAGGGGCAGCTTTTACGGCTTGAGTGGGAACAAGCTGCATCAAGCGGTGGAAAAGGCAGCCAAGGTGGCTGAGGTGGAAGGCTTTTTGGATCGGCCCTATGGCAAGCTCTCCGGCGGTCAGCGCAGGCGGGCCGATATCGCCAGGGCCCTGGTCAACACGCCGAAAATTCTTTTCTTGGATGAACCCACCACCGGTTTGGATCCCCAAACCCGGCAAAGCGTGTGGAACACCATCCGCGCCTTGCAAAAGCAGGAAGGGATGACCGTGTTTTTGACCACCCATTACATGGAGGAAGCTGCTGGTGCCGACTATGTGGCGGTTATCGATAAGGGCATCATCACCGCCAAGGGAACCCCGGCGGAGCTGAAGGAGCGCTACAGCCGCGACCATCTGAAAATGGAACCGAATGATGAAATGAACCTTTTGCGCTATCTCAAGGAAAAGCAAATCCCCTATGAAGTAAAGGGCGCCATGGTGCATATCCCCCTTGGCCGCACGCTTGATGCGCTGCCCATTTTAAAGGATTGTGAAGCACTGATTGATTTCTTTGAAGTGGTCTCCGGCAGCTTAGATGATGCGTTTATCGCCATTACCGGAAAGGGGATAAGGGAATGATTGTTTGGAAATTTGCTGCCCGCAACCTGAAAATGTTCTTTCGTGACCGGGCTTCGGTGTTTTTTTCGCTGCTGGCGGCGTTCATCATCATCGGCCTGTACATTCTGTTCTTGGGCGATATGCTTCAAAGCGGTATGCAGGCTGTTCCCGGCGCACGCTTTTTAATGGATAGCTGGATTATGGCGGGGCTGCTCAGCGTTACTTCCGTCACCACCACCATGGGCGCCTTTGGCATTATGGTCACTGATCGGGAGAAAAAGTCCTCCAAGGATTTTGCGGCCTCTCCTGTCAAACGCTCCACCCTGGCTGCCGGTTATATTGTAAGCTCGTTCCTCATCGGCCTGCTCATGACCCTTGTCACCCTTGTGTTGGCCGAGGTATATATTACGGCCTACGGCGGGCAGATATTGAGCACAACAAGCTTAATCAAGCTCTTTGGGGTCATGCTGCTGTCGGTTATGTCCAGCACGGCCATGGTATTGTTCCTGGTGTCCTTTTTCAAAAGCAACAACGCCTTTGCCACTGCCTCCAGCATTCTGGGTACGTTAATCGGATTTTTGACCGGTGTGTACATCCCCTTGGGCCAGTTGCCGGAAGCCGTGCAATCCATTGTAAAGTTCTTTCCCGTATCCCATGCCAGCCTGCTGTTCCGCCAGGTGATGATGGACGCTCCATTACAGGCTGCCTTTGCTGGTGCGCCGGCGGAATCGGTTTCTGGCTTTAAAAGCATGATGGGCGTTTCCTTTCAAATTGGCGGCACAGAGGTTTCCATGCTGGCCAGCGCCTTGGTGCTCGTTGGCACAACGGTGGTTTTCTTTCTGCTTTCCACCTGGAATCTGTCAAGGAAAAGGAAATAGTGTTTCGCGCATGGAATGGATAGGGGACAATTTTGTTTGGAGAGGATGAACCCTATGCCCGACATGCTGGTGCATTTGCTGAAACTGCCGGAACTTGCCCCTCACCTAAACGACATGGCGCAAAAGGGGATTTCTGTGCGCCGGGCCATGGTGCCTGACATGCGCCGTATTACCGCCTGGGTGGAAAAGCATTTCGGCCCCCGCTGGGCCAGTGAATGCGAAGTCTGCTTTTCCCGACAACCAGTGAGCCTGTATATCGCTGTGAAGGACGATGAAATTTTGGGCTTTGGCTGTTATGAGGCCACCTGCCGCGACTACTTTGGCCCTACGGGTGTATTGGAAAGCCAGCGCGGATTGGGTATCGGAAAGGTCTTGTTGATTGCCTGTTTGCATGGGCTTCGGGAGATGGGATATGCCTATGCGATTATTGGTGGAGCGGGGCCGGTGGGCTTTTATGAAAAAGCGGTAGGCGCCGCCTTGATTCCAGATTCTGTGCCTGGGGCATACAAAGACCTGCTGAAAGAATAACATCGAGGAAAACAAAGCGCCGCCGGGAAGCCATTGGCAACCCGGCGGCGTTGTATTATTTTAACCCTGTTGTAAACTTATCAGCCTGTCCAGACCGATGGCGCTGATGAGCAGGCGTTCTTTTTTATTGCCCAGAAGCTTTTGCGTCCAATCTACAAAGCCACCGTCTCCCACCTCAGACAGCTTTCCGTTGATGGGTATCATCAGTTTAAAGTTGATGCCCCGGTAATAGGCATTGTCTGATTCCGCCGTTTCGAAGGTGAGGGGCAGCACCGGCAGCATTTTTTGAATATGACCGGCGGTGCGCTCCAAAAAGCCCTGACCGTCCTTGTACCCGCCCCGCATTTTGAGAACGAGATGAAGGGGTGTTTTCAACTCCTCGCGAAACAGCCTGTCGTAATAGGCAAGGTGCGTGGCGATCAAGCTGTGTTCGCAAGTATAGGAGCCCGTATCCTGGCCGGAGGAGACCATGCAAAAGAGCCCAAAATGGCTGAAGCTGTTGGGTCCTGAAAAGACTTGGCCTCTTGCTACGCGGCATGCGGCGCTTGCGTGGATGTACTGTCTGGCATTGACCGACACCTTCTTTTGCAGCCGGTCGGCGATGATCAGCGCTAGCATATTGGTAGGGTCGGCAAGCACTTCTGTACCCCGTAAAGCAGATAGCACTTTGTTCTGGCTGACCGATGCCATAGAGGAACAGCTGTAAAGCTGCCCGGCAGGGGACAACAAAGTAGGCTCGATGCCCATTTCCCTGGCCAGGGTCAGGGTTTTCAGTTCCGTGTGCAAATAGGCGATCGGGTCTATCGTGGCAGGCTTGACAAAACGGTTGCTATGATACTCCCTCAAAAGCTGAGGCTGGGTTACGCGGCTTGACCGGCTAGCAAACACCTCCATCAAAAGCGTTTGCAGGTCGGAGGGGGATAGGGCGGCCAATTTGTTCAATAGTTCCTCATCGCCAGATTGCTGAAGGATTCTATCCAAAATAGAAGAATGGTTTTCCGCCATTTTCATGCTCCTCCTTGCCTTCACCGCGCTTGAGCGGGTGTCAATCTTCTTTTATTCATGAGTATACACGAAAACAGATAAGGAAGTAAAACTGTGTTTTGCGATTGCTTTGCTTTGGATAGTGCGATTTACTAACGCTTTGCATAAAGAAACGGAGGATGATAGCATCCTCCGTCAGGGCTTCCGGTTGATTTATGCAGGGAATGGTAAGTGTGCTTCTTTCTCAACAGTAACCCTTTGTCCGTACAGTAAAAGGGTCAGGGGTTGGCCTTCCAGCAGGGTCAAAACCGTGCCTTCGTCATTTACCGATACGCGGACCAACCGTCCCCGATAGTTTACGTTAAAGGCATAGCCCTGCCAGCAATCTGGCAGGAAAGGCGCAAAGGAAAGGCCGCTTGCCGTGCGCATGCCTGCAAAGCCCTGGGCAATGGACAGCCAGCTGCCGGCCATGCTGGTTACGTGCAGGCCGTCCTCGGTGTCGTGGTTAATGTTATCCAAATCCAGCCGGGCCGTGCGGCGATACATCTCCACCGCCTTTTCGGGATAGCCGATTTCCGCGGCCAGTATGCTGTGCACACAGGGAGAAAGGCTGCTTTCGTGGACGGTGAGGGGCTCATAAAAGTCAAAGTTCCGCTTTTTGGTATCTTTATCATACAAATGTCCCAGGAAGTACAGACCCTGTAAAACGTCGGCCTGCTTGATGTAGCAGGAGCGCAAAATCCTGTCCCAGGACCAGTGCTGGTTGATGGGCCTGTCATTTGGGTCAATTTGATCAGCTGGGGTCAGGTCTTTGTCCATAAAGGTATCGTGCTGCACGAAAATCCCAAGCGCTTTGTCCTCGGGGAAGTACATATTTTCGGCCACTTGCCGCATGCGGGCGATCTCGTCTTCGGTAATGCCAATCTCCTTTACGCGGCGGGGGCCGGCCATTTCAGCCGCTTCCAGAAAATATTGCAGACACCATACAGCGATGCGGTTGGTATACCAGTTGTTGCTGACATTGTTTTCGTACTCGTTGGGGCCGGTGACGCCGTGTAGCATGTACTGGCCTGTGCGTTTGGAAAAGTGCACACGGCTTAGCCAGAACCTGGCGATGCCTGCCAGCACCTCCAGCCCTTCGTTCTTCACATAATCCGTATCACCGGTATAGGTGGCGTAATTGAAAATGGCGTGGGCGATGGCGCCATTGCGGTGAATCTCTTCAAAGGTGATTTCCCACTCGTTATGGCATTCCACGCCGGTAAAGGTGACCATGGGGTATAGCGCACCATTGAGCCCCTGCTGTTTGGCGTTATGGTACGCGCCTGGCAGCTGCCGGTGGCGGTATAAAAGAAGCTGTCGCGCAACATCCGCCCCGGCGATGGCCATATATACAGGCAGGCAGTAGGCTTCTGTATCCCAGTAGGTGGCGCCGCCATACTTTTCGCCGGTGAAACCCTTGGGGCCAATGTTCAAGCGCTCATCGTCGCCAGAGTAGGTGGATAGAAGGTGAAATAGGTTGAAGCGGATGCCCTGCTGGGCACCGTCATCGCCGTCGATGCGTACATCTGCCAACTCCCAGCGGCGCTTCCAGCCTGCCATGTGGCCTATAAGCGCTTCGTCGTATCCTGATTCCACTGATGCCGCCGCTGCGTTTAGCGCCAGGGCCAGCAGTTGATCCTCGTCATGGTCGCGGCTGGTATACACCAGCGAGAATTTATCCAGCGTCACTGGCTGGCCGGCAGCTGCCACTTGGCCGTACACCGCCTCACACCGGCCCTCTTTGGTTTCTTTTCGGGCCAGGGTCATCCCTTTTGCGTTTATTGCCATGGCGGCAGCAACGGTGAAACGGGGCGTGCCAAAGGGGTTTTCTTTTGTTTTCGTAAGGATGCCCTGGGCTATGCCCTCCGTCCTTTCCTCCAGCATCTCCCAAAAGGTTTCGTCATAGTTTGCATCCAGATTTTTGACATTGCCGTCCAGATAGGGCTTTAGGGTGATATGGGCTGGGAATGAGGGCGTCACCGTATAGCGGATGGCCAGCAGTTCCTTTTGCTTGACTGACACAAACCGCTGGCTTTCCACACGCACGGTGCCTTTGGGCATTTCCACCAGGGCGACCCTGTGCAAAATGCCGTACTGCATGTTAACTTCCCGCAAAAACTTTACGACAGGGTAGCGGCCCAAATCAAGAGTCTCACCATCCACTGTCACATCAATGCCAATGAGATTAACCGCGTTAATCACCTTGCCAAAGTATTGGGGATAGCCGTTTTTCCACCAGCCCACTCTGGTCTTGTCGGGAAACCACACGCCGCCCAAGTACGTGCCCCGATGCGTATCGCCGGTATACTGCTCCTCAAAATTGCCCCTAAGCCCCATGTACCCGTTGCCTAGGGAGCAAAGGCTTTCCCCCAGGCGTATTTCACTGGTGTTAAACCGCTGCTCAACTACCTTCCAGGGATGCACAGAAAAGCTCATTAAATCTCTCTCCTTTAATTGCACATTTGTGCAAATGTATATACAAACCAGGCAGGGCGAAACCCAGCCTCATACGTCTCAAACAGTTATGAAAATTTTACCATACACGTCTGCGCCTGTCAATGAAAACAGCCGGTTCAAAAGTTCTATTCCCAGCGAGCATTTTGCTGCCTTTTTGTTGGACTATGCAATACGGTCCGGCAGGAAAAAGACACTGCCGGGCGAATTTTGCATACGGAATGCAACGGCATGGAGGGGAAAGTATGATGACCACCAGTATCAGCCCTGAACTAATGAAGCAATTGGAAAAAGCGCAGTTGGACGAGGAATATGGCGCGGCATTGTATGCATTTATGGCCGGTCGGGAAAAGAATGAGCAGAACAAGCAGTTGCTTACACAAATGGCCAGGGAGGAAAGGCAGCATGCAGCCGTGTGGAAGGGCCTTACCGGAAAAGCGTTAAAGCCCGGTGTGCTACGCCTATTCTGGTTGAAGCTTTTAACTGTGGTGCTTGGGTTTACCTTTGCGGTGAAGACCATGCAAAAGAACGAGCGCTTTGCTCAAAGTGATTATGAAAGCCTGCAAAGTGTGCTGCCCAGTGCCGCTGCCATGCTGACGGATGAACGCCGGCATGAAAACGATCTGTATAACATGCTCGATGAGGAGCGGCTGCACTACGTAGGTGCTATGGTGCTGGGCCTCAATGATGCGCTGGTAGAATTGACCGGTGCCATCGCCGGTGTTACCTTTGCGCTTGCCAATACCAAATTGGTGGCTATGACCGGCATTATAACAGGTATATCGGCTACGCTGTCCATGGCGGCATCCAACTTTCTGGCCGAGCGGGCCCAGGGCAACAAAAATGCGTTAAAATCAAGCCTGTATACAGGCGCTGCCTACCTTGTGACCGTGGCTTTGCTGGTGCTGCCTTATTTACTGCTGCCCACAGGCATGTATGCGGCGGCCTTCGCGGTGATGATCGCACTGGCGCTTTTGATCATTTTGTTTTTCAATTATTACCTGTCTGTGGCCAAGGAAGAACCGTTTTTGCGGCGCTTTGGCGAAATGGCATTGATTTCACTGTCGGTGGCGTTGATCTCCTTTTTCATTGGTGTCCTGGCCAAGAATTTGTTAGGCATTGATGCGGCATGAGTGATATGCCCTTGTGCACGTTATGCTGAAGCTACTGCTTTTCATCAGGGGGATGTTGCTGTGTTAAGGCTGGTGGCATGAAAACCGCCCGCCATTTGCGCATATTGCAATATGGCGGGTGAATGGGTTGTTATTTAGGTGTTGGAAATATTAATTTAATTATGTCTTCGGCTCTTTCCTTATACGTGTGATTTTCCACGCTGATAACAGCATTTTTGCGTACATTTAGATAAGCATCCAAGTCATTGCGATAATATTCCAGTAAATCAAGCGTTTCCTTTTCAGAATTTGAAATGGCTAAGCCACCGCTATTACCAAACATGTCTTTGATTGCTGTATTATAACAAGTAAGACCGAAGCCACCGGAGCCTAAAATTTCAAAGGTACGTCTTGTAATTGTCAGTTCATGATTCTGCGTTATTAAATTGATAAAAGAACGATTATATATATTGCATGTCACAGCATAGGGAATAACACCTTTAAACCATTCAATAGGCACATCAAGATTGAGAAATTTTTTTATCACCGGCTTGTATTCTGTAGTACCATAAAAATCAATCTTGTTATTGTTCTCAATGAGAGGTTTTAGTATAACACCAATCGCTTTGCTATATCTAAAATGCGAAGGATAGCGGTTCGCATACCATAACCATGCGTTACCGACTAAGCTGATCGCATTACTTGCACCTGCAGGTATTGCTTGTGGATAATGAATCGTTGGATTATATGCAAAATCAAGCCGATGGCAAGGGATGCTTTTACTTTTGAGCTTTTCAAGCATTTGGGAACAAATCGAAAATACCATATCAGGCTTTAATATTTCAAATGATGTCATCTGCAAATCATATTGTCCAACACCTTCGGTATCCCAGCAGGCACACTTATAATTTGATGAAATTCTTGAGCCAATGTGACTTAGCATGGAACGAGGGAAATAATCCATAGAAGAGGAAAGCACTAATAAATCTGGATTCATTTCTGTCATTAGCTTATCAAAATTGTCGATAGACGTTGGCTTAATGATTGCTGCATCACAGCCTGCGGCAGTAAATCCCCACAAAATATCACCGGCATAAAGGGTATGACTGTAAATGGCCACCTTGTATTTCATATACACTTGCCCCTCTGCTGTGCGTTATTTGGCCAGTCCGATTTACTATATGAAAATCGATTCAAGAGTTGTGCAAAATATCGGAGGCATTTTTGCCTTCTCTTCCTGCAGCGCAGAATGCGCTTTTTTTCCTTGTATTGACGCAGCATTTGCTCGATACTGTACCACTGGTATTTAGGAACAAGCCCTCGAATAAAAATAGATCGGCATTTCGCAAAAAGGCAAAAGCCTAGCGTCTTGTAGCCCTGATCCTGTAACAAAATGCCTCTGTTTTTCATAGCATGCTGTGAACATGTTATGCAGATGATGTCTTATGAGGAACGCCAATGAGAAATATCTGCAAACCTGTTTTTCAATGAAAGCAGGAGGATGAACAGATGAGTGATATCGCTCTGCAGATAGAACGAACAGGTTCAGGATCTGTTGCAATAGGCGCAAATGTGGTCTTTGATACCACTATCTTTTCCGCCGGAAATATTAGCTATAACAATGGAACAGGTGTCATAACCTTTTTGGAGCCTGGCCGGTTTTTAATCAACTGGTTGGTGGCTACCCAAACATCTGTTTCAACAAACGGTATTGTTTTTGCGCTCTCATCATCTCAGGGAGACTATATCATAGGAAATGGTCCCGTGAAAACGGCGGAGGTCAGCGGTTTCGGCATCATTGAAGTGCTGGCAGCACCGGTCACGGTTTCTCTGGTGAACGCTAGCCTTGGCACTGTATTTTATTCCACCATCGTGCCGGTGAAAGCCTCGCTTACCGTATCTGAAATCGTAGCAGATACCGGCGCAACCGGACCGACGGGACCAACAGGTCCGGCAGGCGATACTGGTCCTACAGGCGCAACGGGTGATACCGGGGCGATAGGACCTACAGGGCCGACAGGACCAACGGGACCAACAGGTCCGACAGGCGATACTGGTCCGACAGGTGCAACGGGCGATACCGGGGCGACAGGACCAACGGGACCAACAGGTCCGACAGGAGATGTTGGTCCGACAGGTGCAACGGGCGATACTGGCGCGACAGGGCCGACAGGCCCCACCGGCGACACAGGTCCCACGGGCGACACAGGTCCCACGGGCGACACTGGCCCCACGGGCGATACTGGTCCCACTGGCGACACAGGTCCGACAGGCGACACAGGTCCCACTGGTGATACAGGTCCTACTGGCGACACAGGTCCTACTGGCGACACCGGCCCTACTGGTGACACCGGTCCTACTGGCGACACTGGTCTCACGGG
>JAEWSC010000008.1 GCA_023398575.1 Bacillota bacterium
TCGTACATCCTCGATGCTTTTGCATTGCCCGGACAGCATCTCTGCCAGTGCCTGTTCCTTTTCGTGCATGGAAACATCCCCTCTCTTGGTTATTGTTCCCATTTACACGGAAATATGTACACTCTCCAGCATGATCTGATCTGTAAAATAGTCATCCTCCGGTTTTCTAAGTTGACCTTCCGCTTCAAGCCTCATACAAACAAGTGTGATCAACGCGCTCCATAGTGCCCCGAATATGCCGCCGATCTGGCTGTGCAGCCGCTTGGGCGTATGCGCCTGATAGAGCTTATACAGCTCGCTTACAGGGCCAAGTAAGTTGATATGCCCAGAAATTTCTGTAAGGATAGCATCAAATACCCCCGCCTGTTCTTGTGTAAATACAGGAATCGTCCATCTATACCCATCCATTGTTTTCTCAATATGACGAAGCTTGATTCCTTCCGCTATCAGAGCCTCATCAAGCATGTTCAGATCTGATACTTTAGCGGACTCCAGCTTACAATGATATTTGCCAATCTCTTCGGACAGATATCTGGTAGTCCAGTAGTATGTAAAGCGGCCCTTTACGTAGCATCTGTTGCACCCCGTAAGTAGTTGTGATACTCGTCCGTCACACTCGTCGATCATGAACCAGCCTGTACTTCCGTCGATTCTCAGCCGTAAGTTACCTCGAGCGGATGGACCATGCATCTCTCTTGCGGTATCAGAAGCCTTTCTTATGAGTATAGGTATATACAGCCACCATAGATTTTCGTTTGGTTTCTTGTTCCCCTCGAATCCAACCGCCCGCAGTGCACTATCATATTCTCTCAGTAATTCCGCAATTTCTGGTGCAAGCGTTTGCGCCTCCTTGGTTAAATGTTCAACAACCTTGTTTTGAAATGCTCTTGTATTTACAATAAAGTTTGTCACATATTTTTCACTATGCTTGACAATGGCCTCTCCATATAGGAGCTTTGGCAACTCATCCTCGATGTAGACACAAGGAATTCCGGTTACTTTGGATATTGCTTCAATGCTTTGGGGAGAATCGTAGCATGCTTTTGTGATTGCTCTTGATATCTGCCGGTCCAAATAATTAAACGGATTTATGCTTCCGTTTCCGCTGATACTCCAACGAATCTTCTCATAAATGCCTTTTTCGGTCATCTCCTCCTGCCACCTTTCCTTCAGCTTTTGCTTTCCCGCCTTCAGCCTCAGACCTACGGCATTTGTGGTAATGCCATGCTTTTTTGCGATTTGGGCATAGGAGAGTTCATGGATATAGAAATCAATCAACGTTTCACGGTGCTGCCTTGCTATGCTTCTGACAGCTGCTGATATGGC
This sequence comes from Bacillota bacterium, assembly GCA_023398575.1. GTDB lineage: Bacteria > Bacillota > Clostridia > Christensenellales > Aristaeellaceae > JAEWAH01. Next base: position 1,327 of record JAEWSC010000008.1, read on the forward strand.
TTCCAGTTCCTCGCTTCTGTCTTCCTTTTCTTCGGCTGCAATATCCTCCAGCACGCCGCATTCCTCAAATGTTACGTGCGAAATACACTCTTTTGAAATGTATCTCGCATATCGGTTACGTGCTATCCGCCATACCCATGCGTTAATATTCTTTACTTCGTATTTGTCAAGGCCTGCGGAAAGCTCGGTAAGAATATCTTGAGCAAGCTCCTCGGCTGCGTCAATAGAACTGAGCCTCTTTTTGCAGAATGCAAATATTTTGTCTGCATATGCAATGATGATCTCCTTATCCATGGTTTCACCCCCTTGTTTTAGATCTGCAGGTTCACTTATATAGTGCTGGAAGGCGGTCATTTATTTCTTGCTATGGTGCTATCTTTTACATAAAATTCATCTGGGAAAGGGTATGGTGAGATATGAATAAAGCCCCTTTCCTTATTTTATACTGAGCGAGAAGACCGGGCAAGCTCAAAACCATGGTTCGTATATTCAATGACGACCCGGGTGGCGATAACCTCGCATTCTGTTTGACAATATTTTCCCAAAGTTCTATAATAAACTGATACAGCAAAAGGGTAAAGAAATGAAGGAGGTTGCGAAAACCCCTTGTCTCTCATGGAATTCTCATGGTTTTCTCATGCCCTGTTCTTTGCTCTGTCTGTCCATTGTGTTATAATTGTAACTGCTTTTCAGAAGCTTGACGCCCGCTATGCATGCTTGATGCACGATAATGCGGTTTTGCGCGGCTGAGGCTTTACGCAAAGGCAAAATTCCGATACGATACCGCATGTGAACAATACCGGATGGAGGATCATTCATGGCAAACAAGCAGCCTTCGCCCCGCGGGGCAAAAAACAGGAAAGGCGCCGGTGCAGGCATATTGGCCTTTGGCATCGCATTTGCGCTATATGCCTGGCTGTTTCCCTTATACAAGGTGTGGCATTATGTTCTGGCAGCCGCCGTGTCGCTGCTCGTTGGCCGTGTGATCGGCATCATGGGCTCCGGCTTGGATTTGAGTACCGGCAAACAGCAGCAAAAGACAAAGCTGGAAGAGATGATTCACCAGACGGGTGATCCCGCCGCGGATGATGTCATCAAAAAAGGTGCAGAGATGATGGCGCAGATCAGGGAGGAAAACGACCTGATTCCCGATCCGGCCCTTTCCCAGCAGATGGATGATTTGGAGCGGCTGTGCGGGCAAATCTTCCGCACGGTGGCCGAAAAGCCGAAGAAGGCGCCTCAAATTCGCCGTTTTATGGATTATTATCTGCCCACGACCTTAAAAATGCTTAAAAGCTATCGGGTCATGGATCAGCGGGAGGTTACCGGGAAAAACGCGCAAGAAGCCCGCAGCCGCATCGTAAAAGCCATGGGCGTGGTGCTGGCCGCCTGTGGGCGGCAGCTGGAAACCTTGTACCATGACGATATGCTGGACGTGACTACCGATATTGATGTGCTGGAGCAAATGCTCAAGCGCGACGGTCTGATCGACAGTGATCTTCGTACCATAGATAAAGCAACCATTGATATAAAAGAAAAACAACCGGAATAAGGAGGAGCCAACATGAACAGCGAGCAGCAACAGGTCCCCGTCCTCACCGTGACGCCGGGCGTGACCCTCAAGGACAAGGAAATGCTGGAGGAAACCATCGTCTCCACCCAGACACTTGCGGCTCCCAAAGCTCCGGAGGTTGTCGTCAACGGTATTGATGATTCCATGCTCACCGATACGGAAAAAAAGAGCATTGAAGACTTTATTGGCCGGCTGAATCTAAGCGATCCTGACCATGTGCTTTTGTTTGGTGCCGACGCCCAGAAAAAGATTGCGGATTTTTCTGACAAGGCTTTGGAGTATGTAAAAAGCAGCGAGACCGGCGAAGTAGGCGATATGCTGGTTGGCCTTGTGGCGGAGCTGAAAGGCTTTGAATCGGATGCCGAAGAACCCAAAGGCTTGAAAAAGCTTTTTAAAAGTGCCGGCAGGCACATCGAAATGCTCAAAGCCAGGTATGAAAAGGTAGGCGTCAATGTGGATTCCATCGCGGGCAGCCTGGAAAAATACCAGGTGCAGCTGCTAAAGGATGTTTCCATGTTCAACCACCTGTATGATCAGAACACCTTATACTTTAAGGAACTGACCATGTACATTCTGGCCGGTGACGAAAAGCTTCGCATCGTACGGGAAACAGACCTCAAGGAACTGATGGACAAGGCCGCACAGACGGGAGACGCTATGGACGCGCAAAAGGCCAACGATTTGTCCGCCATGTGCGACAGGTTTGAAAAGAAACTGCACGACTTGAAGCTCACCCGGCAGGTGGCGCTGCAAATGGCGCCTCAAATCAGGCTTCTGCAAAACAATGACAGCCTGCTGGTGGAGCGCATTCAAAGCACGCTGAGCAATACCCTTCCACTATGGAAGAGCCAAATGGTATTGGCGCTGGGCTTGTTCCACAGCCAGTCTGCCCTAAAAGCACAAACGGCCGTGACCAACATGACCAATGAACTGCTCAAAAAGAACGCAGAAATGTTAAAGCTTGGCACCATTGAAACCGCCAAGGAAGCGGAGCGCGGCATCATCGACATCGAAACTCTGGTGCAGACCAACCAATCTCTCATCGACACCATCAACGAAGTCGTGCGCATCCAGTCGGAAGGCCATCAAAAGCGGCTGAGCGCGGAAGCCACTTTATACAAGATGGAAGGCGAACTGAAGCGCAAGCTGCTGGAACTCAAGCGCTGAAACCAGTCTGAAACAAACGCGGGAACCTATTTGATTCTTTGCGGTTTGCCCATTCCTTAATGTCTCGGCCTGTGGATTTGCTTTGGCCGATTCAAGACAGATGGAAAAAGCGCAAGGACTGCTTGTTATGCATATGGAGGAAGGAACATGAAAAACACCGGGCGGACATTTTTCTGCCTGCTGGTCGCAATCATTTTAGTGCTGGGCAGCGTTGCCTTTGGCGCCAGCAAGGGCTGGAAGAAGGAAGCGCAGGAGCTCAGCAGCCTGTATGACCAGGAGAATGGTCTTAAGAGCCTGCTGGAATTAAGGACAGCAGACGCCGGCAACCTGCTGGTGGTGGCGCGCCGTCACATGGACGCGCAGGATCAACGGATTCTGGATGTGGAAAAAGCGAGGAAAGTACTCCTTGGCAGCGGATCGCTGACAGAAAAGTATGCTGCCAACCAAGCCTTGACTACTGCTGTGAATAGCCTGACCAGCGCGCTGGAAAGCGAATCCTCGCTGAAGGCTGACACGAAGGATTGGAATTATGTTGTTTCGCTGAAGAAGGCACTGGAAGTGTACTTGGGCGGCGATGCTGCCATTGCATACAACGAAGCTGTTGCTTCCTATAACGAACGTATGTCTGGCAGTATCAGCGGCTGGATTGCCAGTCACTTGATGGGCGTACATGAGGCTCAGCCCTTTTCCAATCCATAACCTGCCGTCTTGTATAAAGGAGAATTGCTATGGCGCGCCGCGCATTGATTCGTTTTCTTGGTTTTACGCTTTTGATCGTCCTTATGCTTGCGCTGCCGCTTGCAGCCATGGCATCCCCCAGGTATCCCACCAAAACCGATCTGCCGGTATCAGATAACGCCAACATTTTTCCGGAGCAGACCGTGTTCGATTTGAATACGTTTCACGACACGCTTAAAAACAAAACGGGCGTGAAGCTATGGGTCGTTACCGTCCACTTTTTGGATGGTATGAATGTATCCGACTTCGCCCGTGAGGTCTTTCGTCAATGGAATTTAGGCGATGATGATTTGCTTCTTTTGGCTTCCGCTGGAGATGAGGCTTGCACAACCATTGCAGGACCGTCCCTGGAAAAGCGATTTTCTCAAGATAGCCGGCAGTTTTTGCTGAGCTCGTACTTTTTGAATGATTTTCAAAACGAAAAATATGATGCGGCTTTCCGCGCATACATTCCCCAACTGGCTGCTGCCCTTGGTAAGCAGTATGGCGAAACGATCCCCACCGGTAGCTTGTTCGGCATTCCCGCGGCAGCCCCAACGCCTGCGCCCACCATTGTGCCGCCCAGCAGCAATGAAAGCAGCGCCGAGGATATCAGCAACGATTGGATGGAGTATTTGCCCGGTGGCAGCAAGTTCTTCGCTGAGTGGGATAAACCCGAAAGGACACCTGTACCCAACAACTATTTTAGAGAAGAAAAGTCTTCCGGCTTCAGCCTGGGCTCGTTGTTCATCTTGTTCATCCTCTTTTCTTTGGTTTTCGGTTCAAAGAAGCGTAGAATGGGAAGCCGCTATGGCTGCGGCTGCGGTCCCTTGGGATGGCTGGTTGCAATGCTTGGCATGGGTGAAATTGTTAGAAACCGCCGCCGTTGGTAAAATAGTTTCCTGTTATCACAAAAATCTTAACAATTTGTTTACAATTTTAAGACGTATGCGGCATGAATTCCCATAGATGGAACGTTGCATACATGAGGTGAAATGCATGGCTGAAGTGCTCATCATCGAAAGAGATGGACAATTGTCCAAACAGATGGTGCAAGTATTGACCCAGGAGGGTCACGGATGCTGGGCGGTAGAAAGCCCGGCGCAAGCGGGAGAGTATTTGCATGCCCTTGGAAATGGCTTGGTCATCATGAATGCCCGTCTTCCCTGGACGGACAGCCATCTTTTCCTGGCCAACCTTTCTAGGCGCAGATGTCCCGTTGTATTCATCACCCGTGAGTCTGACACAAAGGATCACCTTCAGGCATTGTATGCCGGGCCGAGCAGGGTGCTGGTAAGGCCTTTTGACGGCGAGACCTTGGCAATGCAGGTAGATGATCTTTTGAAGGAAGTAGAAAGCCGGCTGACGCTGGGCAGCCTGGAAATCAACCTGGAAGACAAGGCTGTTCTTCTGGAAGGGGAACCGCTTGATCTAACCGCCCAGGAATTCGCCCTTTTGCAAGCTTTAATGGAAAATCCGGACACAGCTTTGTCTAGGGAGCATTTGCTGCGCACGGCCTGGGGTTATCAGGGCATTGGAGAAACGCGCACGGTAGACGTGCATGTGCAGCGGCTGCGCAAAAAGCTGGGCGGCGACCGGATCGAAACCGTGTATAAGCTTGGCTACCGGCTGAAAATGGCATGATTTGAAACCGAGAAAGCTACATACAAGTAAGCCGCCAGCAGCATGTTGCAGGCGGTTTGCTTGTATTCATAGACAGATAGATCACTGATAACTAAACGCTGTAACTACGCCGCCCATGTTGTCCAACGATTTCAAGTAAGAGGTAGCAGCCAAGGGCACTTCGATATCGACTACAGGGCTGTCGCCAACCTGGCTGCGGTAAATTTCATATTTGAGCACGCCATTTTCATATACGGCTAGATGGGGGTGCTGAATTAAATATTCAATATACTCTTCCAAGCACAGGTCCAACTGTCTCATAACAGTTGCGTGGGGTATACCCACCCAGCGGTACAGATTCAGGTTAATGGTAATGCCCGTTTTGAAGGATTTGTCTGTCCAGGAGGAGTTGGGGAAGTCTTGGGTGGGGAAACGGAAAATAATGCCGTATTTCCAGCAATTTTCCGTAAACCACTTTCCTTGATCGGAATCTTGAAAGTAAAGCTTGTTGGGATTGGGGTACAAGCTCATCTCAAAGGAAAGACCGCTTTGATATTCGCTGGTGCCCGGCTCGTTCACACTCTTTTTCGTCTGCTCAATCAGGGTGTCTCCGCTGTACTTATCCTCTAGCCTGGCCTTTGCGGCATCAAACATCTCCTGCTGCCTTTCCATGGTGCGCAGGCCCGCATATACAAAATAATCCTTTAGTCCGGCTGTAGCCGCATCCTTGAGCATCATATCCAGGGCGTCGATGGCTGGCCTGAAAAGCCGCACACTCATATCTGAAGCACCAACGCGCCGGCTGGTAGCCGCAATGACACCTTCGGCTGCGTCTATGGAGTAATCGCTGGGCAGTTTGTGCCAGGCATTCACCAGCAGCATACCGCCGGTTAACAGCTCAGCCCTGTCGACGGAGATGCGCTGGGTGTTTTCAAGGGCGAAGGTGCTCACGTCAACAATATCCCAGCCCTCTTTTTTTGCTTCGGGCCAGCCCATGATTTGCCCTTTTTGCGTCGCGTTCTGATAATCCGCAACGGCGGCGGCATAGTCCTGTTCTCTTTTTTGATTGATCGCCTTGGTATCCTTGATTTTCTGGTCCAGCGTATGCTTTTCAAACGCGTTGAGGCCATAGAAAATCCCGGCGCAAACGGCGGCGCCAACAGCAAGGAGTACCGCCCCGCGGATCAAAGTGCGGATTGGATCCGCTTTCTTTTTGCCTTTGCTTCTGCTCATGCTTATCATCCTCTTCTTCCCAGGGATAGATTACCCCATAGGACTTGCATCCATGCATGTATATAAACGAATGGCTGTTACATTTCCTTGCAGCAGTCAAGCCCTGTGGGCTCAAACCGGCACAGGCAATACAAAAGCATTCGACCAGATATGTAAAAAATCCTTCTTTTTTATGAAGGGAGACTGTGCGCACAACGGTTTGGGGCCATCAGTTGTGTGATTTCAAACGCTATATTGCTGTTTTGAAATAGAAAATGGATGTTCTGTATGTGAAAGCGTTGACAATCTTCTCCTTATCAAATAGCATATTGCTTTGTAAAAAGGGATAAGGAGCAAAGCTATGCTGTCAATATCACATGTAACGAAAAAGTACGGCAAGATGGTGGCAAACAACGATATCAGTTTTCAAGTGGGGGATGGGCAAATCGCCGTGCTATTAGGCCCCAATGGCGCCGGTAAATCGACCATGATTAAATGCATTGCCGGCTTGCTGCGCTATGAGGGTGAGATCACAGTTGACGGTTATCCCAATAAGTCACTGGAAGCCAAGCGTCTGTTGGGCTACGTGCCGGAGATGCCTGCTGTCTATGACCTTTTAACCGTGAAGGAGCACCTGGAACTGATAGCCAGGGCCTACCGTATAAGCGACTGGGAAGCCGAAGCAGGCAGGCTGCTTGAACGGCTGGAGCTAACTGACAAGCAGGATAAGCTGGGGCGGGAGTTATCCAAGGGCATGCAGCAAAAGGTGAGCATTGCTTGCGCCTTGATCACACAGCCGAAGGTGATCATCTTTGACGAGCCGATGGTCGGCCTTGATCCCCATGCCATCAAGGAGCTGAAGGTGATATTCCGGGAATTGAAGGATACAGGTACGTCCGTGCTCATCAGCACCCATATGCTGGAGAGCGTCGAGGACAATTGGGATGCGGCTCATATCATGATCAACGGGTCCTTTGCCGCCACCAAAGAGAATTTGGGCCATGCCGAAGGCGAGAAATCCTTGGCTGAGTTGTTCTTCGATATCACGGAGGGGGGAGGACGTAAGGCATGAATGCGCTTCCATACCTGTTTTTCACTACGCTGAAAAACAGAATCATATCTTTCTTTCAAAAGCCCGCAAACTGGATTAGCGCGTTAGTGATGGCCGCGCTGCTGGGGTTTGTGGTGTTTACAGGCGGCATGGATCAGCTGTCCACAGTAAGGCCTATTGAGGAACTGTACGCTGTCATCTCCATCTTGTATATCGCCATGTTTGCGATTATCGCTTACAGGGGCGTACACAAGGGCACGACGCTGTTTTCCCTGGCAGATATTCACCTTTTGTTTCCTGCGCCAATCAAGCCCCAGTCAATACTGTTGTATGGGCTTATCAAGCAAATGGGAACATCCCTGACGGTAGGCTTTTTTCTGCTATTTCAGTATGCCTGGGTGCATCAGCAGTACGGCGTGCCCATGACCTTTCTTTTGCTAACCCTTTTGGGGTATGGCCTAACGCTGTTTTTAGGACAACTGACCGCCATGACGTTCTACAGCCTGACCCATATGCATGATAGCAGGCGTAAGGCAGCAAAGCTTGGATTACTGCTAATCTGCGGCCTTGGTGCGATCTATGTGGTGTTGCCTGTTCTTTCAAACTCATCCAACTGGGCGGCTATTGGTGCCAGGCAGCTGGCCAGCATGCCCATGCTGCTGTTCCCCATAGGGGGCTGGATGCGCGCACTGGTGGAGGGTCTATGGCAAGGGGTAGGGGTGCAGGTGCTGTGGGTGGCTGGAATCAGTATCGCCTATACAGCCTTTTGCATCGTACTTCTTGGTAAAAAGCAAACGGACTTCTATGAGGATGTATTAAAGTCCACCGAAACCCTTCACCAAGCCTTGGCGTTAAAGCGAGAGGGAAAATTGCAGGAGGTTCTGCCGGAAAACATCAAGATCGGCAAAACTGGATTGAACAAGGGTCAAGGCGCTTCTGTGCTGTATTACAAGCACCGGCTGGAAAGCCGCCGGGCCAGGCGCTTTTTATTGGATACCATGACCATGATTATGCTTTTGTGCTCCTTGGTGTTTGCGTTTATCATACGCGAGCAGGGCATGGTCGCCGCTTTTTCCTTTGCGACCTATATGCAGCTTTTTACCGTAGCCACCGGCCGTTGGGTGAAGGAGCTGGCAAGGCCTTATATCTATATGATACCGGAAACATCCTTTCACAAGCTCATTCACTGCCTGCGGGAATCGATGCTGGGCTTTGTGTTGGAAGCGGTATTATTAATGGTGCCCATGGGGTTGATTCTAAAGATGCAGCCCTTGGATATAGCCATTGCGGTGGTTGCCCGCATCAGCTTTTCTATTTTGTTTGTTGCCGGAAACCTGCTGCTGGAAAAATTGTTCGCAGGCATGAAGCTCAAGGTCCTGCTGATCATGCTCTATTTTTTGACCATGATCCTGCTGATTGCGCCGGGTGTGGCTCTGGGCATTGTTTTGTACAGCAACGGCATCCTCTTTCTGTCGGAGGCCTTTACGGTACTGTCGGTGATTACGGTGATGAATCTTATGATTTCTCCCCTGATTCTGTATCTTTGCAGAAACGTATTGAATAATCCCGAATGGGGAAACAGCTAACATATTTGTATTGCAGCCTTTTCTTTGAGCCAAGCCGCCAGGTCCAAAAAAACCTCCTGGCGGTTTGTTTCGTTCAGCACTTCATGCCGGGCATCAGGATACAGTCTGAAGGTAATATCCTTTAGCCCTGCTTGCTCATACTTTTCTATCACTTTTTTCACGCCCATACCGCTTTTGCCTACCGGATCCCTTGCCCCCGACATAAAGAGCATGGGCAGTGATTTCTCCTGAACCCATTCCGGATGGTTCAGCCGTTTTAAGCCTGTGAAAAGGTCATGATAGCCGCAGGCTGTGAACACAAAACCGCACAGGGGATCATCCACATACTTTTTCACCTGTATCTGATCCCGGCTGAGCCAGTCAAAGGGTGTGGCGGCGGGGGCAAAGGGCCTATTATTGGCTGAAAAGGCTAGGGTATCTACAATCTTGGCAGGCTTTTCTCCACGGCCCAACAGCATAAGCGATTTAGAGAGTATTAACCCCATCAGTACTTCAATGGTGGAAAAAGCTCCTGTGCCGGATAGAACAGCTCCCTTTAGGCCTTGGCTATGGGTTTTTAGATAACAGCGGGTTAAAAAGCTGCCCATGCTGTGGCCCAACAAAAAGTATGGCACGCCGGGATGCTCCACTTGTACAGCTTCGCGTACCTTGTGCATATCTGCAAGCAGCGCGTCCCAACCGTTTTCTTTGGCGAAAAAGCCTTGCACCTTTGCAGTGTTGCCATGGCCCAGATGGTTGTGCCCCACTACCACAAACCCCTTATCCGCAAGGAAATTTCCCAGGCTGTCATACCTTGCGATGTGCTCCGCCATGCCATGTACCAACTGCAAAATGCCGTGAATTTTACCCTCTGGCTGCCAGGTATATCTTTCCAGTGTCTCGCCGGTGATAGAGGTAAAGGGGATCTTTTTATAGGCTGCCATATACAAACCTCCCCGTTTTGAATTTTGCTGTGGCGTCATTGACAATTTGCCCGCATGTTTTATAATGGACATCGTGACAGGCTGATTTTGTTCAGCCAATTGATTGTATTGGAGAGAAGCATCATGCTGACCTATCCCATTGAAATCGCGGGGATAAAGCGGGAACTGCCCATCTGCCGTGTAAATGATTCCCTGTATATTGGCGCGTTCGTCATCTTCGGCGATGTGGAATTGACCATTGCTGCAGCAAAGGCGCTGCTGGAGAAGGCGCCTGAATACGACTACATGATTACCGCCGAATCCAAGGGCATCCCCCTGGTATATGAAATGGCCAGGCAAAGCGGCCAAAACAAATACCTGCTGGCGCGTAAGTCCGCTAAGCTATACATGCGAGATGTATTTTCGGTATCTGTAAAATCTATCACCACCACCAACGTTCAGCAGCTTTTCCTGGACGCCGATGATGCCGCCCTGATCAAAGGTAAGCGGGTGCTTGTGGTAGACGATGTAATCTCTACCGGCCAGTCGCTGTACGCAGTTGAAGAATTGGTGCGTGCCGCCGGCGGAGAAATCGCCGGGCGCATGGCGATTTTAGCGGAAGGCGTTGCCCGCAAGCGGGATGATATTATCTTTTTGGAGCCTCTGCCCCTTTTCAAAGCGGATGGAACAGTTTTGGAATAACCTGTTCGATGAACCTTTTCACCCCCTGCCGCATACGCTGACAGGGGTGTTTTTTGTATCAGCAAATCCTTAGAGAATTCTAATGAAACATCCATTGTTTGGGAGCAAGCGATTTTCTATAATAAATAGGCAGTCCGTCTTTAAATGCTGATTGCCACGGCCTTATGGCCCATGATGGAGGATGACAAAGTTCATGGAATCAAACCGGGATCTGGCAGCATATTTGAACCAAGGTGCGGAAAAGCTGATTGGGGATATTTTGCGGGCAACGCTGCGTAATCCCAAAGAAACGGCTTTTCTTCGTAAATTCCACAAGCAGCAAAAGTACATGGAAAAACGCCGGGCGGAGATTGCATCAAAGGGTCATCCCATACCGATGTTTCTAATTGCCAGCATCACCGGTTCCTGCAACCTAACATGCAAGGGCTGTTATGCCAGGGCCAACGGCCTTTGCGGCGAAAAATCGAAGGAAGCCCCATTGACGGCCTTACAGTGGGAGAATGTCTTTCATCAGGCGGAGGAGGCAGGCATCTCCTTCATTTTGCTGGCAGGAGGAGAACCTTTTTTGCGGCGTGATGTGCTGCGCATGGCAGCGGCGCATGAGGGCATACTTTTCCCTGTGTTCACCAACGGCACCATGATGGACAAAGAGGCTTTTGATCTGATGGATAAGCACAGGAACATAGCCCCCGTTATCAGCCTCGAGGGTGGTGAAGCGGCTACCGACGACCGACGCGGAGAAGGAACCTTCCAACTAATCAGTAAGGTGATGGATGACCTTGCGGCAAAAAGAATATTGTTTGGCGTTTCCCTGACCATTACCACGGAAAATATGGTGGAGGTGACCTCACCCAGCTTTTTGCGCTCGCTGTATGATAAGGGTTGCCGGTTGGTTTTCTTTGTGGAGTATGTACCGGCGGCGCCGGGAACAGAACATTTGGTACCTTCTGACGCGGAGCGGGCCTTACTGGAAAGCGCGCAGGACAATTTGCGGGATCGGTTTCCGGGCATGCTCTTTATCTCTTTTCCCGGGGATGAAAAACAGATGGGAGGCTGCCTGGCGGCCGGCCGGGGTTTTTTTCACATCAATCCCTACGGCGGGGCAGAACCCTGTCCCTTTTCACCCTACTCCGATATCAGCTTGAAGGATCATACGCTTTTGCAGGCGCTGGAATCACCTTTCTTTGAAAAGGTGAGGGAGCTGAACGCTAATGAAACGGATCATAAAGGCGGCTGTGCGTTATTTGCCAAAGAGGAGCAGGTGAAAAGCCTTCTGTTCCCGACTGGCATTTAATATGGCATATACATTCTGCAAAGTGGCATGCATTTCCTTCCGTGGCTCGCATCACCCATGTGGTGCTTTATATATAAAATGCCGCATCCTATCGCTTATAGCAGTAGGATGCGGCGTTTTTACTTCCCTGTTGATTGCTGCTAGTTATTATAATTATGACGGTTGGAAACCCTCAGCCTGACCATGGCCCTGGCAAGCATGGAATGGGCCATGCGGTATTCCTCCATACTCTTTTGCTGCCGCAGCCTTTCCTTGGCTTCGTGCTCATCCCGCTCTGCCCGCTTGATATCGATCTCTTCCGGCCATTCGGCGGTTTGCAGCATCACCAATACCTGATCCTGGGTGACGGTGGCAAAACCAGAGGATGCGGCTGCCCAGCGCCATTGGCCATCAATCAAAAAGCGCAGTTCACTCTCGACAGTGGAAATAACCTCCGGGGCATGGTTGACCATAATGCCAATTTCCCCGTCTGTGCTGTGCAGAATCAGCATTTCCACTTCGCCTTCGAAAAAAGTATGCTCTGGGGTCAGTATCGACAGTTGGAACGTTTTCGCCACGATTACTTCGCCTCCAACTTTTGGGCCTGAAGGCGTACATCCTCCAGGTCGCCGGCCATGTAGAAGGCCGCCTCAGGAAGATCATCCACCTCGCCATTGACGATGGCCTTGAAGGATGCTATGGTATCGGCAAGCTTGACATACCGGCCCGGAATACCGGTAAATACCTCAGCTACCGCCATGGGCTGGGATAAAAACCGCTGAATCTTACGTGCCCGGTAAACGGTTTGACGGTCTTCTTCAGAAAGCTCATCCATACCCAGAATGGCGATAATGTCCTGTAGTTCCTGATAGCGCTGCAACGCTTCCTGAACCCTGAGCGCCACGCGGTAATGCTCTTCTCCTACAATGGTGGGATCCAGTATACGGGAGGAGGAATCTAAGGGGCTCACGGCGGGATAGATGCCCATTTCCGCCACTTGCCGCGAAAGCACCGTGGTAGCGTCCAAGTGGGAGAAGATAGCGGATGGTGCTGGATCGGTCAGGTCGTCTGCCGGCACGTATATGGCTTGTACAGAAGTGATGGATCCACGGGAGGTGGAGGCGATTCTTTCCATAAGGGTGCCGACTTCTGTGGCCAGCGTGGGCTGGTAACCAACAGCCGATGGCATGCGCCCCAGCAGCGCGGATACCTCGCTGCCAGCCTGGATGTAGCGGAAAATGTTATCAATGAAGAGCAGAACATCCTGTTTTTCTTCGTCTCTGAAATGCTCCGCCAACGTAAGGCCGGTCAGCGCCACGCGCATGCGCGCCCCCGGCGGCTCGTTCATTTGGCCGAACACCAAGGCTGTTTTGTCAATGATACCGGATTCGTTCATTTCCTTCAGGAGCTCGTTGCCTTCGCGGCTGCGCTCCCCTACGCCGGTGAAAACGGAGAAGCCGCCGTGCTCGGTTGCAATGTTATGAATCATTTCAAGAATGAGAACCGTTTTGCCGACACCTGCACCGCCAAATAGCCCAATTTTTCCGCCGCGGGCGTAAGGAGCTAAAAGATCAATGACCTTGATGCCAGTTTCAAACACTTCAGTAACGGGATGCTGTTCTAAAAAGGAAGGCGCGGGGCGATGGATGGGCAGCGTTTCATCGCTTTTGATTTCCCCTTTGCCATCAATGGGCTCACCCAGAACGTTTACCGTACGGGAGAGCATGGGCCTGCCTACCTTGATGCGGATAGGTCCGCCTGTATTTTCCACCTCCAGGTTGCGGGACAGCCCCTCTGTAGCTTCCAGGGAGATGCACCGCACGGCATCCTTCAGGTGCTGGCTTACTTCCACTGCTACCTTCCGGTCGCCGTCCAACACATACAAAAGGGTGTGAATGGGCGGCATTTCGCCATCGGGGAAACGGATATCCAGCACCGGGCCTACGATGTGGACAACGACTCCTTTTGTCATAATGACGCTCCTTGGTCAGGATTTCCAGAGATAATCTCTGCAATTTCCTGGGTAATAATCGACTGCCGGGCATGGTTTAAATCCATACTCAATTCATCCAGCATTTCCTCAGCATTGCGGGAGGAGGCGTCCATAGCCGCCATGCGGGCACTATGCTCGCTGGCGTAAGATTGCACAAGGGCTGAATAGACAAGGCCCGTCAGGTAATGGGGTACCATGGCGTCCAGCACTTCAGGCGCGGAAGGATGAAAGGTCAGGCTGGCGGGGGCATGGAGGATAGCGGCGTCAATAAAATCCTCCTGAAGAACCGGCAAAAGGCGCAAAACGGTCGGCTTCAGCTTTCCTACTTTCTCCAGAACGGTATAGATAATGTAGACTTCATCCAATTCCTTGTCCCGAAACAGCTTGCACAAAAGGGATGTAATTTCTCTGGCGTGGCGCAGGGTGGGATCCTGTATGACATGCAGGAACTTGATATCCGGGTGCATACCAAGACGGGAAAAATAATCTCCAGCGATATGGCCGATGGTAAGCAAAGACCGCTGCTCATGCACACCGTCCATGATGGTTTTTTTGGCCAGCTTTAAAACCTCGCTGTTGTAGCTGCCGCAGAGCCCTTTGTCGCCGGCAATAACAACATAACCGGCTTTTTTGCCATGCTGGCGGTAATATGGATTGCGGATGGGATACTCCATGTTATCCATGATGAACCGTATATCGGAACGGACACGAAGGAAATATACCAAGTTTTGATCATGCATGCGCATGGCTTTTTTGATCTTCGCCGAGGAGATCAAATACATGGCCCTGGTGATTTTATGAATATCATCGACTACTTTGATGTGGTGCCGGATTTCTGCGACGGAGCTCATGTGTTTGCCTCCGCCTCATACTTTTGAAGCCAGGTTATAACCGCTTGGGTCAAATCCTTTTCAATGGATTCGTCAAAACACTGCTTTTCCTCCAGATTCTTGACCACGTGCGGATAGCGTTTGGAAAGAAAGCCAGGGAATTCATTTTTGAACGCTTTGATGGCATCGATATCGGCACTGTGCGGGATAATGGAACGGGTTACGGCATATAGCAGGGATACCTGAAGAGGCATATCCAATGGTGCGTTGTTGGATTGCTTCAAAAGCTCCATCAAAATGGCACCGTATTTGAGCATGTCCTGGGTGGAGGAATCCATGTCCGAGGAAAACTGTGCAAATATCTGCAGTTCGCGATACTGCGCCAGTTCCAGGCGCAACTGGCCAGCCACCTTTCGCATAGCCTTTGTCTGCGCGGCGCCGCCTACACGGCTGACAGACAGACCGCCGTTAACCGCAGGGCGTACCCCCTCCCGGAACAAGTCCGTATCCAGAAAAATCTGGCCGTCGGTAATCGAAATGACGTTGGTTGGTATATACGCCGAGATATCGCCGGCTTGTGTTTCAACAATGGGCAGCGCTGTCATGGAACCGCCGCCCAACTTGTCAGACAAACTGGCGGCCCGTTCCAGCAAGCGGGAATGCAAATAGAATACATCACCGGGATACGCTTCACGGCCCGGCGGCCTGCGAAGCAGCAGGGACATGGCACGGTAAGCAACGGCATGCTTGCTTAAATCGTCATACACTACCAGCGTATCCCTGCCGCGCATCATAAACCATTCAGCCATGGTGCATCCGCAGTAAGGAGCGATATACTGCATGGTAGCGGAATCACTGGCTGTGGCACACACTACCGTTGTATAGGCCATGGCCCCGGCGGCTTTCAGTTGCGCAACAACCCTTGCCACACTGGAGGCCTTTTGTCCAATGGCCACATAGAAGCAGAGAACGTTTTTTCCTTTTTGATTCAAAATGGTGTCTAGTGCCAAGGAACTTTTACCTGTTTGGCGGTCGCCGATTATCAGCTCACGCTGACCTCGGCCAATGGGTACCATCGCATCTACCGCAATCAGGCCCGTTTCCATGGGCCGGGTGACAGGTTTGCGGTCTAAAATACTTGGGGCGGCTGTTTCAATGGGGCGCGTGTCTGCGCTATGAATCATTCCCCCGCCGTCCAAGGGCTGACCAAGAGGATCGACTACTCGGCCAAGAATGCCTTCTCCTACCGGCACTGACAATACCTGCCCCGTGCCGTAGGCCTTCATGCCTACGGAAACAATGGCATCGTTGCCCAGAAGCACCGCGCTGACGGTATCTTCTCTCAGGTTCATGATGATTCCGAAACCGCCGTCTTCATATTCGATCAGTTCGCCCAATTTGCAACCGGCCAGGCCCGACAAGGTTACGACTCCGTCGCCGGCAGTCAGCGTGACGCCTGCCCCGCGGATATCCAATTGTGGTGAATAGGCCTTCAGCCTGCCTTTTAGTTCACGCCCGATGGCCTTCCAATCCATATTGCCTTGCTGTTCGCTTTTTTCGGAGGCATGAACCATTTGCTCATTCTCCGGCCTGCCTGTCACATCCCCATTTCCTTCGTTGGGAGGCTCATTTTGCTCATCATTTACATTTCCAAGCCGATAAGAAGAAAGCACGCCGTGAAGCTTGCTTTTCAAACTGTCATCGAAAATACGGCCGCCCAATTCAACCCGTATCCCCCCGATCAAGGTGGCATCCACCTTCTCTTCGAGAATTACGGGCTGTTCAAGCGCAGCGGAAAAGCGATCTTCTATTTCTTTATGCTGTGCTTGCGTTAAAGGCAAGGCTGTTAAAAGCATTCCCTTTACCATGTGTTCAGCCCACCTTTTGAATAAAGTCATTGACTAGTTGCTCGTGATCTTCCGGCTTTACTTCGCGTGTCAGCATTTTGGCGGCGATTTCTACCGCCAGCGACGCCGCTTCGTCCGCCAGTGTCTGGTGGGCGCTGTTCATCATTTGCTGCACATCCTGCCTGGCTTGGGCAATAATCAATTCAGTTTCTTTTTTCGCCGAATTAAGAATCTGCTGCGCTTGCTCTTGGGCTTGCTGCGCACCCTTTGAGATAACGGAAATGGCCTCTTCATCGGCATCTTTGAGCTTTTGCGCAGTAATGATTGCGTGCTGGTGCGCCATTTCTTCTGATTCCCGGGCATTTTTCAATTGCGATTCAATTCCCTGTGCACGGGCCGTAGTAAATTTGCGAACCGGCTTATACAGCAAAAAGTTCAATGCCAGCAAAAGGAGCGCTGCATTGATCATATGAAAAAGGATTGTCAGCGGGTTAAATATCTGCTCCATCCAAGTCCCTCCGATTCATACCCGGCGGTATAGCTTGCTCCTTATCAGGAGCGAAGGGCAGCTTATGCCGCCACTTTTCCGCCCAGAATGAAGACAATCAATATAGCCACCAGCAATGCGTAAATGGCGCAGGTCTCCATTAGGATCAGACCGAAAATCAGAGACGAATTGATTTTTCCCGCTGCTTCCGGCTGGCGGGCAATGGCGTCTGCCGCTTTACCGGTGGCGTGACCCATGCCGATGGCGGCGCCTGCACCGCATAATGCGGCAATACCTGCACCAATTGCGATAAGTCCCAATGTAGTCATGTTATATCCTCCCTTAAATTGGAAAATGGTGAACCGTTTTATTTATTCAGCAACTTCTCCGACCGCCTCGCTGACGTAAATCAGGAAGAGCAAACTGAATACAAAGGTTTGGATTCCCACGTGAAGGAAACTGAAATACGAGGCTACTGCCGCCGGCAGAATAACGGGAATCACGGCGTAAATAAGCTGCATGATAACGCCGCCCACCAGCACGTTGGAAAACAGACGAATGCCCATGGAAAAGGGTGTAATGCAGTCTGTCATCAGGCGGATGGGGGCCACAATGATGGAAGGCGAAGCCAAATTCTTGAGTCTTCCCACAAAGCCCGCGTACCGAAAGGCGATGATGTTGACCATGCTGAAGGAAAATAAGCCAAGGCCAATGGTGCAGTTCAAATCCTCCGTAGCAGGGGGAAGCCCGAACAGCTCCACTACGGTGGTAAAAAATACATAGGTGATAAAGGTCAGGGCGACCGGGGCTACAAAGTCTGCTGCGTGGTGGCCCACCTTGCTTACTGTAAACTTGCGCACACCTTCTATCGCCATTTCCTCCAGGTTTTGCAGCCCCTTGGGGTTACTTTTGAATCTGGGGATAATGAACAGGCGGTTGAGGAGAAGAATTAGCAGGATGCACCCAAGAACGGCCCAGGCGATGATGACCGATAGGCCTACATTGATGCCCAAAATATAAAATGGCTTCTGATACAGACTAATATCCAAGTCCATATCCTACACCTCCTTTTTTCGAAGCATACGGCCGGCCATTACTAGCATGGCGGCAGTCGCACTGAACACAAAGGCGATTAATGCAGCAAGAGACCATAGCGCAAGCAGCGCCATGCAAAGGCCCCAGAGTACAAGCTTCAGTATTAGCAGAAGATACCGCTTTACGCCACCTTGATGAACAATGCCATGTAGAATCCTGCCTTGTGCAAAACCTAATATCAGGCCGCAGACCAAACCCAAAAAAATGTGAATCACCATCTAAAATACACCCGTTTCATAATTATGGCAATCAGAGTATTATGGAGAATACAACGAAATATTGTATTATTCTGCGTTGCCTGTTCTAATCCTTGCGCAATCTGCCCGAAAACACTCCAATCTCAGGATTGCTTTTGTTTTCACAATTTATAGGGGCAATTGCCTGCAAAAAAGTCTCATGATAGAATGATAAACAATCCTTCTTATCTTTAAACATGCGCAAGCACAACAAAAGGACTTGCAAATGAGTAGAAAAAAGGTATGATACCTAGAGTAAGGAGAATTGCCCCTTACAACAGGATATATCGGCAAAGGTTGTGTTGTGCTCATGATTCAGGTCACCATATGGAATGAATTTTTCCATGAGAAAACCGAGGAAAGCGTGAAAAGCATCTATCCCCAGGGAATTCATGCCGCCATCGCAGGTTTTCTTGGCACCGAGGAAGACTTATTGATCCGTACCGCTACCCTTGCAGAGCCGGAACACGGCTTGGGGGAAGAAGTGCTTAAGCAAACGGATGTGCTGATTTGGTGGGGCCATGCCAAGCATGAGGCTGTTTGCGATGAGGTTGTTAAGCGCGTCTGCCAAAGAGTGCTGAGCGGCATGGGTCTGATCGTGCTCCACTCGGGGCATATGTCCAAGGTGTTTCGCAGCTTGATGGGTACAAGCTGTTCCCTGCGTTGGCATGAACTGGCTGAAAAGGAGCGGGTATTTGTCATTGCACCCCAGCACCCCATCGCCAAAGGCTTGCCGCCGCATTTTGAAATTCCCCATGAGGAAATGTATGGGGAGCGGTTTGACATACCGGCACCAGACGAGTTGGTGCTGCTCAGCTGGTTTAAGTCAGGAGAAGTGTTCCGCAGCGGCTGCTGTTTTACAAGAGGGTACGGGCGCATCTTTTATTTCCAGCCGGGCCATGAAACGTATCCGATCTATCATCAAAAAGAGGTGCAGCAAGTGATTGCAAACGCTGTCCGCTGGGCTGCGCCTTGCTATATAGGTGCGCCGGTGTTAAGCGGCGACTGGGTCGCGCCATTGGAGAACCTGTAATCAAGGAGGAAGAATCGTGTATCAGATTGTGAAAAAACGTCCGTTGAATGATTTTGTGACCTTAATGGAGGTCCACGCCCCTCACGTGGCCGGAAAAGCCCAGCCGGGCCAGTTTATTATTTTTCGTGTGGATGACCAGGGTGAACGCGTGCCGCTGACGATTGCGGGTTATGACAGACAAAAGGGAACGGTTACCATTATCTTTCAGAAGGTGGGTTTTTCCACCCGTCATTTGGATGAGCAGCCTGAAGGTGGCTTTATCCGCGATTTTGTGGGCCCATTGGGTGAGCCATCCCATTTGCAGGGTGTGAAAAGGGCGGCAGTGGTAGGCGGCGGGCTTGGCGTGGCTATCGCATATCCACAGGCGAAGGCGCTTTTTGACCAAGGAGCCAAGGTCGATGGTATCATGGGCTTTCGCAATGAATCGCTGATCATTTTGGAAGAGGAAATGCACGCTGCCTGCGAAAATCTTTTTTTGATGACGGACGACGGCTCCAATGGCAACAAGGGGTTTGTGACCGACGCGCTGAAAAAAAGGATTGAGGAAGGCATACAATACGATGCCGTAGTAGCCATTGGTCCCTTGCCTATGATGAAAGCGGTGTCGGAGCTGACCAGGCCATACGGCATCAAAACCATTGTGAGCATGAATCCCATTATGATCGACGGCACGGGCATGTGCGGCGGCTGCCGCGTAACAGTAGGCTGCGAAACAAAGTTTGCCTGTGTGGATGGACCGGATTTTGATGGCCACCTGGTGGATTTTGACGGCGCTATGGCCAGGTCGCGGATGTACCGGGATGAGGAAGCACACTTTTGCCGCTTAACGGGAGGAAACCGCTGATGCCCAACATGCGCAATACGAAAAACCCCATGCCGGAGCAAAACCCCGAAATACGGGCAAAAAACTTTGAAGAGGTTGCCTTGGGGTATACCGAGGAAATGGCCATCGATGAGGCCAAGCGGTGCCTGAACTGCAAGCATAAGCCCTGTGTGAATGGGTGCCCGGTAAATGTGCGTATCCCCGAATTCATTAGCCACATCCAAAAGGGTGATTTTGAGGGAGCATATGAGGTCATACGTATGACCAACGCGCTGCCGGCCATCTGCGGCAGGGTTTGCCCACAGGAAACCCAGTGCGAGCAAATATGTGTGCGCGGCGTTAAGGGCCAACCGGTGGCCATAGGCCGGCTGGAGCGGTTTGCCGCCGACTGGGCCATCGCCCACGGACTTAATCACCAAACCCCAGCAGAAAAGAATGGCAAACGGGTGGCGGTAGTAGGCTCTGGCCCTGCTGGCCTAACCTGCGCCGGTGATTTGGCCAAACTGGGATATGAGGTCACTGTTTTTGAGGCGCTGCATACGCCCGGCGGCGTGTTGATGTATGGCATTCCGGAGTTCCGCCTGCCTAAGGCGCTGGTGCAAAAGGAAATCGACCAGATTATTAGGTTGGGCGTGAACATCGAAACCAACCGGGTGGTGGGCCGGTCTTTCACAGTGGACGAGCTGATGAAGGAGCAGCGCTTTGACGCCGTGTTTGTTGGCAGCGGCGCGGGCCTACCCAATTTTCAGAACATTCCTGGTGAAAATTTGAATGGCGTATATTCGGCCAATGAATTTTTGACCCGCATTAACCTGATGAAAGCGTATGATTATCCAAGGTATGACACGCCCGTTAAGGTGGGCGGCCGGGTAGCGGTAATCGGCGGGGGCAACGTGGCCATGGATGCCGCCCGCAGCGCCCTTCGCGTTGGCGCGGGGGAAGTGTCTATTGTCTATCGCCGCAGTGAGAATGAAATGCCTGCCCGGCTGGAGGAAATCCACCATGCCAAGGAAGAGGGCATCATTTTCCGCATGCTCACCAACCCCATCGGTATCACAGGAGATGAAAAAGGGACTGTTACTTCCATGACCTGTGTGGAAATGGAGCTGGGCGAGCCTGATGCTTCCGGACGCCGCCGGCCTGCCGCAAAGCCCGGCAGCGCCTTTACCATGCCTGTGGACACAGTGATTGTGGCCATCGGCAACAGCCCCAATCCCCTGATCAAAAAGACAACGCCGGGGCTGCAAACAGAAAAGTGGGGCGGCATTACCGCAGGGGAGGAAACAGGCCGTACCAGCATCGATGGTGTATGGGCCGGGGGAGACGCCGTCACTGGGGCCGCTACCGTAATTCTGGCCATGGGTGCGGGCAAAAAGGCCGCAAAGGATATACACGAGTACCTGACGAAAAAATAGCAGCGGGCAGGCATTTTGCCTGCCCTTGCCTTTTGTCAAGGAGAGAGATTATGCTTGATAAATCGATCGCTTACAAGAATATGATCATGCGGGCGGAAGGCTTGAATCCCCTCTTTGGGTGTCAAATACCGGAGGGATATTGCATCAAGGCATATGACCCTGGCGATGAAGACCAGTGGTCCCTAATCGAAACATCGGTTGGGGAATTCGATACCCAGGCGGAAGCAAAGGCGTATTTCGTTCAGACATACCTGCCGTATCCGCAAGAATTAGCCCGCCGCTGCTTCTTTGTCCTTGCGAAAGACGGCGCGTACGCAGGCACCTGCACCGCCTGGTTTATGCGGGACGAGACGGGCGAAACCGGCGTTATTCACTGGTTTGGCGTACGGCCAGAATACCAGGGGATCGGCCTTGGAAAGGCACTGCTTTTGCATAGCATGCGTTTTTTTGAAGCAGCGAACGCATTTCCGGCCTACCTGCACACACAGACCTGGAGCCATAAGGCTGTTGGATTGTATATCGATGTGGGCTTTCGCCTATTGAAAAAGGATACCTTTGAGGCGAATCCCAACGATTTTGATGAGGCTATGGAAGTGCTGAAAGGTGCTGTCTCGCCTGGAAGGCTGGCAGTGTGGATGGAATCGGCTATATGATGTTCTAAATAGATAAGCAAGATCAGCAGTAACTACACATGCTGATCTTGCTTTTTTGCTACTTATATCGTTTCCCCTGCTACATGCTTGTCCGCCACATTCACCTTCCAGCGGCCGGATGCAAAGAAGCCAAGGATAATCAAAAGTGCCACGAGGGAAGCGGCCGGTGCGCCCATGCCCAACCCGCCGATGCCAAGACCAAGCATCTTTCCGAAGAAATAGGACGCGGGAATCCTGGCAAGCAGGGAGGAAAGGGTACCTGTAATCAGGGAGAAGGTTGTATGTCCTGCGCCAATATACAAACCATTCAGGCAGAAAACAAAGGGCACAATCAGATAATCGAAGCTGAAGGTGCGCAGGTATGCCACGCCGGCCTCGATTGTTTTGGGGTTCGGATCAAATATGCTGATGATCGCTGCGGGAAACAGCTGCGCAACGGCAAAGGCCAGCAAGCAAAATCCAAGCGCGATGCCCATGCCATATTTGGCGCACTTTAGCGCCCGGTCCCATTTGTTAGCGCCTATGTTTTGGGCCGCCATGGTGGAAACCGCGGCACTCATACCGATGGCCGGCAGTATGGCAAAGCTGTTGAATTTTCCGACAATACCAACAGCTGCCGTGGCCGTGGCATCGCTGCCACCAATCACATTGGCCAAGGATGTGATGAACAGGAAGGAGATGCCCACAATGGTATTTTGTATAGCGGCAGGCGTGCCGATCTTTAATATGGCTGCCAGCTGCTGCCGGTCGATTCGAAAGGATTTCAGCTTGAAGTCAAAAACAAAATCCTTCTTTTTTAGATATCGTACGCACAATAAAAGGGACAATGCCTGAGATATTACTGTAGCAATGGCGGCGCCCATGGCACCCATCTTTAAGGGCCAGACAAAAATAAGGTCCAGCACAACGTTGGTAACGCAGGCGATAGCAACAAAGTAGAGAGGGCGTTTACTGTCGCCCATACCGCGCAGGATGGCGCTTAGCGCGTTATAGCCGAAGATGAACACGATGCCAAGCACCGTTACAAACAGATAATCGCTAGCCTCTGAAAAGGCAATGTCTGGGGTCCCCATCAACTTTAAAAGGTCATTTTTCAAAACAAGCATGCACAGCGTGATTACCGCCGCTGCAACGACCAGCCCAGTAAATAAGGTGGAGACTGTTTTTCTTAGTTTTTCCCGGTTGCCGCTACCCACGTATTGGGCGATTAATACCGTGCCGCCTGTACAAAGCCCCATGATCAGGTTAGTTAAAATAAACGTCACCTGTCCGCCGATATTCACGCCAGCAATACTGGCCGTACCGCTGAACTTGCCGACGATCAGCATATCCGCCACATTGTACAGAGATTGAATGATGTTTGATATTAGGAAAGGAACGGAAAACTGGAACAGACGCCGCAGTACGCTTCCTTCTGATAGATTGTTTTCAAAGCGGTTCATACATTCATCCTTTATAATAATGCGCTATGTCCATAGTTTTACGGACATAGCGCATTGTAACAGAATTGTACGCAAGATGCAAAGGATGATAAATTGTTGTCAAATGCAGAGGCGATTATTCTTTAGCGGTGGCCCGTCGGACCAGCAGGAAGCTGAGAGGGGCAGTAACAGCCACTGTGATCACGCTAAACAGCATGGCCCGGTAAGGGTAAAGGGGAACTCCGCTTCCCATGTCAAAGAATTGCCGCATCACCCCGGCAAATAGTCCATTGCTGGCGTCTACAGTAATACCATAACCAAAGGCAAACGCCGCAATGTTTAAAAAGAAGGCCGTAATGACGCCGTTTGTGTACAGGCTGTCAATCAAGGGGATAATGATAACAAACAGAACGGGAATGCCAACAGAGATTGTCAGCTTTAGGGCTTTATTGATTCGGTAATACAGACTGGTGATGAAAAAACCCAGCATGCCAGCGGACAAATAGGATAGAAATGTCCACAACAGTCCGTCGGCAATGGCCATGAAGCTGTTTTTATTTGCATACAGGCTGCCGAACCGGTCCATGTAAGCAGATTCATACTGCAAGAACAAGCCTTGGAACCAGCCAAAGGCGAGGTCAATTACCGTCATGGCTATACTTAACAATACAATGCCACATACAAAACCGGTATATAGCGTCTTTCTGGACAAACCATTTTGCAAAAATAATCTGAACTGCGATTTGAATGCATTCAGCCCCACAACAAATAGAAAAATCGTAGCCGCTGGCCCCATGCCGCCTGTAGCATTGGTTTCATGCAACAGGGATACAATAATGAGCTGAATGACAAACAACGCCAGTAATACACCATAGAAGATAATCACCGGCTTCATAAAGTCCTTTATATAAAACCGGATGGCAGGTTTCAGTTTCATTTTTATCTCCTCCTCACTCGTTGGTCAAGCGGATAAATAGCTTTTGCAAATCCATTTTACCTACCTGCAAATATTCGGGCAACTGCTCGCGTTCCGGCTTGCCAAGCACATACGCGGTTTTCAGGCCGCCCAAGGAATCCTGGCCCAAAATCTCCTTGCCAGATACATACTCATCCACTTTAGCGGCGGGGCCGGAAATGGTGTAGCCCATGGATAAAAGTGTTTCGGTGGGCTGCTGGCGGATGATCTTGCCTTTTTTGATGATAACCACTTCCTCAATCAGCCCGGAAATTTCTTCAATCAAGTGGGTGGAGATCACAATGGTCCGGGGCCGCTGCGTATATGTCTCCAACAGAATCTTGTACATCAACTCCCGGTGATTGGCATCCAGCCCCAGCGCCGGTTCATCCAGCAGCACATAGGGAACCGATACGCTAAGCGCAGTGATCAATTTGAAGATGGAGCCATAGCCTGTGGACAGTTCCTTGATTTTCTTGCGGGGATTGAGCCCGAACTGGTCGCACAGCTCTGCTGCGTACTCACGAGAAAAGCCGCCATAAAAGGACTCCGTGCATTTGAAGGCGTCGGCTACCCGCATACTGTCGGGATAATAGCTCTTTTCGCTCATCATATACATCTTTTGCTGGGCTGCGTCGTTTTCCTGTGCAGTAATCCCATTTACCTGTACTTCGCCTTCATCAGCAAAAATACGATTCGTTATAATGTTGAGCAGTGTTGATTTGCCCGCGCCGTTTCGGCCCAGCAAGCCGTAAATTTTGCCTTCCTCCAGGGTGAGGGAGACATTGTCAAGGGCGGTCAACTGCCCAAACTTTTTTGTAACGTTTTTAACCTCAAGGCCGTTCATTTTGAAAACCCCTTTCCATCCATCCCATAATTTCTTCCTTGGTGAGCCCAAGCTTCCTTGCTTCCGCTACCAGGCTCAGAATATACCTTTCAAAAAATTGCTGCTGCCTTTTTTCCCTTATGCTCTTAACCGCACCTTCCTTGACAAACAACCCCAGTCCCCTCTTTTTGTACAGCAGGCCGTTTTCCACCAAAAGGTTCATTCCCTTAAGCACCGTAGCAGGATTGACCTGCATGGATGCGGAAATCTCCGTGGTGGATGGTACCTGCGTCTCCTCAGGGAAAGCGCCGGTGAAGATGGCATCCTCCATCTCTGCAGTGATCTGCAGGTAGATGGGCAGCTCGCTGGAAAAATCCAGTTTCATGTATCCACCTCCGTTGGCTAAGTGGTTAATTACTTGCGTAACTAAGTATAAATTATTGTCAACAATATGTCAATGTCCTTTTTCAAATTTTTTGAAACTTTTTCCCGACCATGCTACAATTGCACCATGAAAAGCACATAAGGAGTCGATCAATATGTTTCAGGTGGGCACAGCGTGGAACCCCCTGCAGGCTAAGCTTCGGGATCTGCTGACAAAGGGAAGTGATTTTGAACAAGCAAGCGCACTTTTGCTGCACATGCACGCTATGCTACATGAAGGTTCAGTGTATGGACAAATTGAACCGACCCTGATGGATCAAGTGTGGGAAGACCTAACGCCAGAGGCGTTTGTCGCAATGCCCACTGCCGATGATGTGACCATAGCCTGGAACATATGGCATATCACCCGCATTGAAGACCTGACAGCCAACCTGCTGATAGCGGGCGGCAGCCAGGTGCTGGACAGCAAATGGCTCAAAAGGCTCCAAACCGGCGTTACTGATACTGGCAATGCCATGACGGATGAGAAGATTTTGTCTTTCAGCAAGGAAATTGATGCACAGGCTTTGCATGAGTATAGAAATGAAGTGGGCAGGCGAACAAAAGGTATCCTTGAGCGCCTTACAGAGCATGATCTGAAAAGGAAATTCCCAAAGGATCAGGTAGACTGCATTTTTGCACAAGGCGGCGTAACAGAGCACCCTGATTCCATTTGGCTTTTGGATTTCTGGGGCAGAAAAAACGTTGCCGGCATCTTACTTATGCCCATCACACGTCATCAAATGGGGCATTTGAACGACTGCCTGAAGCTCAAGAAAGCCTGCGCAGGGAGAGCACAGGCAAAACCCAAAAGGGAGGCGGAATGATGAGCGTATACGCAGCACTCCTTCGCGGCATCAATGTCGGCGGCAATCACAGGGTAAATATGGGTGAGCTGAAAAAGACAATGGAGGAGGCCGGCTACACAGATGTTCAAACCTATATACAAAGCGGCAACGTGCTCTTTAAAAGTAATTTCCCGGAAGACGGACTTGCTGTGGCATTGGAAGAGCTTCTTGAAAAGCGGTTCGGATTCCCCATGCCAGTCATCCTCCGCACAGCTAGGCAGCTTCAAGAGATCCTTGATCATGTCCCGTATACAGCGGAAGAAATAGAGGCTGTACAAACAAAATCCGGCGTGGAAAGCCTGCATATCATCCTTTTGAACACGCCGCCGACGGAAAAAGCGTTGGAGAAAGCAAAAGCGCTCCCCGAGTGCGAGGACCGCTTTAATGTGCGTGAGAGGGATATTTATCTTTTGCTGGAAAACGGCGTTCACCGCTCCAAAATGGCGGAGCGACTGTCAAAGATCAGTGAAGCGGCCACCATGCGCAACATCAATACCATGAAAATCCTGGCGCAGATGGCGAACGATCCAAAATGGCAAAAATAGCTGTTACGTCGGAAGCAGGCAGGCCTCATCCACCAGATGGAAAAATTCCTCGTAGGCATGGTAAGCCCGCCGCTGGCTTTCTTCCCGCACATGCTGGAATTGATCGTAATTATCAATCACCAGTTCTACGATTTCCGGGCTGATGGTGCCATTGTCTACCATGGTATTCAATGCTTTGACGGCTTGTTCCCTGGCCATGCCATCGCGGTATGTCCTTTTTTCCGTGATCGCCGTAAAGATATCCGCCACCGCCATGATTCTGGCGCCATAGGGCAGGGCCTTTTCTTCCAGGTGAAACGGATAACCATTGCCGTTGAGCTTTTCGTGGTGAAAGGCTGCCCACTCCGCAATGCTTTCAAAACCAGGTACGCCAGAGAGCAGGCGGTAGGTATAAAAAGTATGAGCGCGAATGATTCTGTACTCCCTGGCATCCAATTGGCCTGGCTTTTCCAGTATCTCGTTATCAATGGTGATCTTGCCCAGGTCGTGGAGATAACCTGCGATCAATAGCATATCGCACTCCGTGGAGGACATGCCGCTCAGTTCCCCGAGCAGCCTTGCGGTGTGGGCGACACCGGCGGAATGGGTGGCCGTGAAGCGGCTACGAAAATCAATCACATGAGAAAAAATTTCAGAAATTTGCAGCACCTGTTCAAGATCTGCTTCTAAGGCAAACAATGCTGCGTCTTTGCGCAAAAACCGCAAGGGATCTCTATCGTTGAGTTCCAGCCAGATATGCTCTTTCACAGCTAGATTCATGACCGCCTGAACAGCTTCCGGCAAAAACCGCGAGCCCTCGCCTTCGCGAACCATTTCCAAAACTTCGGGCAGCTGCAACAGCGTATGCTTGCTGCCGGTAAATAGTACGCATACGCGGTCGGCCAGGTGCAATAGGTGACTGGTGAGGGGCACTGATTTTCCCTCATAATACTCCCCTTGCCCGTCATTCCAGGAAAGGTGATGATAGCGAATGATGTCGGCCAGCGGCGCAAAGGGAGGATACTTTGCCAGCAGTGCCGCGCCACGGAAGGCATGGCTGTTGATTTCCTCCAGCTCGTCACGAACCATGAACAGCCGCTCTTTCAATGATAGAGAACCGATATCATGCACGATGCCCGCCAATAAAAGATTCAAGGATTCCTCGGCATTGAGCCCCATTTCTCTGCCCAGGTGATATGACAGGTACGCTACCTGTTGATGATGGTTAAACAGATCTGGCGCTACAAGGTCCATGGCGTTGGAAAGTGACAGCATCAGATCATACAGCTTGATTTTCACGGGCGGTATCCCCTATCTTCTCAATGGCAGCAGCCATATTGCCGGTATATGCATGCATAGGTAACAACATCCATTTTAGCAAAATAACATCCTATCAACAAGCCCATGTCAAAGAAATTCTGCATTTCTGCAACAAAATCACCCTTTTTCGACAAGATATTGAAATGGCAGACCGGAACTGTTTAACACACCTTTAGCTGCTGGCGCTTTTGTACCGGGATAGACCGCATTTCCACAGCTTAAAAGCAAAAAGCGTAAAGACTATAGCAACGGCGCAGCCCCATGCAAGGCCAAAGGGGGTCAGTGTTCCGGTCAGCATTTGGGTGGGCAGCGTAGCCAGCAAGCCGTAGGGCAGTACCACCTGAAACAACACCTTCCACACACCTTCAAAAACCACGCCCGGCACCTTCATGCTCAGTTCCAACAAAGACTCTTCCAGTTGGTGTACCGTGGCCGCGGACGTAAAAAAGAAGGGAACGGTGCGTAATAGCAGCATCAAGTCGTACCATAATAGCGTCATTAGCAGTACCAGAAGGAGATAGCCAATCACGGCGCCTAAGGCAGGCGGAGCGCTGAGAAGGGAAACCCCTCTGGCAAGAATGATCAGGCTCATGGCAATCAGCGGCAGGGAACCAGGATTTACGGACTCAAAGGACAGGCGTAAAAGCGGGCTTTTTGGCTTGGTAATATAGTGATCCAGCCCGCCGGTGCGTATTTTTTCCGGTATGGAGATCAGGCCGAAAAAGAAGCTGCTCATGTTCAGCGCGTTGATTAGGGAAAATGTGCCGACAAAGATAATCATCTCCCCCTTTTGCCAGCTGCCAATGGAATCAATTTGCCCGTAGAGTACATCAAAGAGCAATAGCTGTATGGCAAACATGCTGCCATCCACAAAGAATGCGCCGAAAAAAGACAGCCGGAAGACCATTAATTGGCTCATTCGCAGTTTAATCAGCGTTAAGATCAGCCGCATATTTCCTTTCATATACCCACCCCGTCATAACGGATGCGCAGATGTGCATACGTCCCTTTGTTCAAAAAGTAGAAAAGGATGATCCATGCCGCCAGCACAATCATGCCGGTAATGGCCTCGCTGCCGCCTTGGCCGATAAGCAGCATGGCTGGGAGGTGAGCGGCGTGGTAAAAGGGTGTCAGTCGCATCACCTGTAACACGCCATTTGGCATAAGGGTCAAAGGCACCAATGTACCGGAAAGGAATGCCAGTACATTGCTCTTGATCATCAAAAACATCCAGATATCCTGGTATTTAAACGTCATGATGCCCAGGTAGAAGTGCAGCTGAGATAAGAATACGCGGCCCAGCACAAGCAGCATAGCGGCCTGCGCCCAATTGATCAGGCGGAAAACAAAGCTGTGCTGCAGGGGAAACACCACCAGGCAAA
This sequence comes from Bacillota bacterium, assembly GCA_023398575.1. Classification (GTDB taxonomy): domain Bacteria; phylum Bacillota; class Clostridia; order Christensenellales; family Aristaeellaceae; genus JAEWAH01. Next base: position 31,244 of record JAEWSC010000008.1, read on the forward strand.
TAAGGCTTGCACCCAGGCTGAAAAAAACCGTATACGCTGCGCTGCCCAAGGATTGTGTAAACAGGTAGGATTGCACCTTCATAGGCAGCACCAGAAATTTGGAAAACGTACCGGCCCGTATTTGGGCGCTTAATTCTTCAGCGATGCGGCCTGTATTATCCGCCTGGGCAAAAAAGGATTGAATCAGGTAATACAGGATCATGGTATCCAGGGTAAAACCCGCTACTTCTGTTCGGGTTTTGTAGATGGAGGACCATAAAAGCCAGGCAAACAGCACACGCGCCACACCGCCTATCACCTGCATGAACATATCAAAGCGGTAGGCGGAGCGGGTTTTAAAGGCAATTTTAAACGCCTCCCAATACTTACTCATAGGGCGGCTTCCTCCCTGGTTTCGTACAGCCTGGTAACAACACTGCCGATATCTTCTTCTTCCACCATAATGTCTTTTATGGGATAGCGGGATAAAAGGGATTGCAGCATGGGCGTAGCATCTGCCTTGGGCAGCAGGAAGGACAATTTCAGTGGTTCGCGGACAACCTCTGTACAAATAGAAGGCAACTCCACGTCACAATCCTCCTCCAAAGCCAGAATCATCTTCCGATAGGTTTGGTGCTGCTGGAAAAGCATATCCGTAGGCCCGTCGCATAGCTTTTCGCCATGGTTGACTACCACACAGCGTTTGCACAGGCTGATGATATCTTCCATGTAATGGGATGTTAAAAGGATGGTAGTACCCTGATCCCTGTTTACCTCCCGTAAAAAGGAGCGCATTTGATGCTGGGCCACGGCGTCCAGGCCGATGGTAGGCTCGTCAAGGAACAGAATGCGAGGACTGTGCAAAAGCGCGGCAATCAATTCCATCTTCATCCGCTCACCCAGGGATAATGTACGTACCTGCACGCGCATCAAGTGCTCCACTTGAAAAAGGCTCGTAAAATAGTCTATATTCCGGCGGTACGTGCTCTCGGGTATATCGTACACTTCTTTGAACAGGCGAAAAGTATCGCTAGGTGTCAAGTCGAAAAACAGCTGGCTTTTTTGACCCATGACCACCGCATACTGTTTCTTAAAGTCGTTTTCCAGCCGGTTGGGTACAAAGCCCAAAACGGATAGGCTGCCAGCGGTGGGAGCAATAATGCCGGTCAGCAGCTTGACCAGGGTGGTTTTGCCGGCGCCGTTGGGGCCGATCAGCCCTACAAATTCCCCCTCTGATACGGTAAGTTCAAAGTTTGACAGCGCAGTTTTCTCCACATATTTTCTATGAAATAGGCTGGCGATGCTGCCTTTTAAACCTTGATCCTTTTCAAAGCGGCGGTATATCTTGGTGAGACCTTTTGTATCAATCAGCGGCATGTTCGTTCTCCTTCTCATAGCGGATCATCATATCGGGCCGGTGGCCTTTCTCCATTTTGTGCCTTGCTTTTCTGTTTTCCACGCTGTCAAAAACAATGGAGAAATCGTAGTTGTCGGGATACATGCTTTCGGCAGCTACATGGCGCTTTAGCCGTTTGTGAGGGATGCGCTTTTTCACCCCTTTGACCTGCACGCCGACGAGGCCCTTTTCATCCGCAGGCGCATAGACAAGGCCGATTTCCCGCTCGGGATAGATGAACACGCTGTCTCCCAATTGAAACTGGGCAGCGCGGGTAGACACAGGTTTGGGTGCCTGCTCCCGCTCAATGCGTATCTGCGGCTGAGCGGCTGTTTGAGCCGCAATGGGCGTATTGGATACGGCAACGGCAGCTGGATGTGTGCTTTCCTGCCTGCCGTAGGCAGCTTCTCTGGCCCTTGCAATCATTTCGCTTGAGAAGCCTAGGCGCTGGGCGATATACAAGGCACAGCTTTCTCCCGCTTCACCCATCTCCAGCCGGTACAGGGGCTGCAGGCTTTCCCTGTCAAAGGCCATTCTGGCGTTTTGAAGACCTGGGGCTTTGTAGGCGTATTCCTTGACTTCTGGGTAGTGGGTGGTGGCTACAAACAGGCAGCCTTTTTCCCGCAGTACATCCAAAATAGCAATGGCGATGCCCATGCCCTCCATGGGGTCGGTGCCGGAGCCCAACTCATCTAGCAGCACCAGGCTTTCGCTGCCGGCGTTTTTCAATATCTCCAGCACATTTGTCATGTGGGAGGAGAAGGTGGAAAGATTTTGCGATATGCTTTGTCCATCGCCGATGTCGCAAAGCACATTGGCCATCATGCTAAGGCATGTGCCCTTATCCGCCGGCACATGCAGCCCGCTTTGGGCCATCATGGTTAACAGCCCAACGGTTTTGAGTGCCACGGTTTTTCCGCCGGTGTTGGGGCCGGTGATGACGATGCCCTTGATTTCCCCGCCCAGTTTGAAATGAAGCGGCACACAGCGGTCTTTATCAAGCAAAGGGTGGCGGCCGTTTCTAATTTCGATACGTCGCTCCGTTGTGATTTCCGGTTCGATGCCATTCATGCCGGCGCTCAGCATGCCCTTTGCAAAGGCGAAGTCCAGGGTTTCAAAAGCCTCCCGGTTGCGCTCCAATGCGCTCAGGCAGGCTTCGGCCAAGGCCGTCAGGGTGTACAACACCTTGCGGACTTCGTTTTCCTCTTGAATCATCAGCAGGTTCAATTCTTCCTGCAGCTTTGCAACAGATGCCGGTTCAATGAACACGGTACCACCGGAGGCAGACATATCCACCACTGTGCCGGCTACTTGCGCTTTGTATTCCCTTTTCACCGGCAGCGTCTGCCGTCCGCCCCGTATGGCCACAAAGCTGTCGGAGAAATAAGCCCGGTTGCTTTGCAAAAGGCTGTTAAGCTTTGTTTTGATTTGGGAGGATGTCTGTTCTGCCTTACGGCGCGCATCACGCAGCGCGGGGGAAGCATTGCTGTCTACCGCATCACCCCGGATGCAGCGCTCTATTTCCCCTTCCAGTTCACTCATCTCCAGGAAGGACCGGCCGTAAAAGGCCAGTTCCGCGCCCAGGTATTCGCCGCGCTTTAAATAGGCCTTCATTCTGCGGCAGGAAGAAAGGAACTGGGCGATACCGATAAACTGCTCCGGAGTAAGCAGCGCGCCGGCCTTTAAAATCGGCAGTACCTTATCCAGAGATTCAGTGGTGCTGGTAGGCGGCGAGCCCAGCGCATCCAGCAGCTGCCGGGCCTCAGAGGTTGTACGCAGCCGGGCGTGGCATTCCTTTTCATGCAGCGAAGGGGTTAAGGAAAGAAATTTATCCTTTGCGCCTTGGGTGTTGGCCAGGCCGCAAAGCATGTTTTTGATTTTGTCAAACTCCAAAGTCATTTCCGTTGTGTTCAAGGGTCATTCCTCCAATCATCAATACAAAAAGACCCGCGTTCGCATCTGCCTTATGCTTAGGCAGAATACTCCCGCGGGCTGTAGACAAAAAAATAACGGCAGATATCCGCCGCCGGTCCGTACACAAGAATCGTCATTTCAGCGCTGCGATCTTCGTAAAAAATGCGCGAAACAATATTCTCGAAAACGGGCCGGAGGGCGAGCCCTCTGTCGTTTCCTTATTGCCAGTCAGGTGTCAGGAAGCAGTCTGTTAAGGGCAGATGCGGGAAGGTACACAAACAGATCAGGCTGCGCCTGTCCTTTGCCATCCATTCCCTCATGGATTCAGTTATGAAGCCCCTTAACAGACAAGACCGACATCAAAAAATCCTCCTGGCAGAAATTTCGAATACATCGTAGCAGAGTTACAACTGTTTGTCAATGTGGATTTTTGCTTTTTTCTCGAGCTCAAGCAGCGTCATGCACGCTTAACAACGAGTCTCATGGAATGAATTATGCTAGGTTCTTATGCCATGGGTAACCCATTGCCCACGTCAGCCGGCAGCCAGGAGGCATATCTTTCCCGCGGGTGGCAGGTGCGCACCGTTCGGGCTATGGCCGCCAGCTCCTCCGGTGTTTGAAAAGACTGATATTTGGTATACAGCACCCGAAGGGCGTTGAGGCTGGGCTGCTGCATGGAATAGTTTTTTAATAGCTCAAAGTTGACAGAATAGGGGGATAAGGAGTCCATTAGCACCCCAAGCACATCGTCCGTCAACAGGGGATAGTCGGCCATGCGGATCCTAGCCTCTCGGCCATTATCCAAATATACCCGCATGGTGCCCATGGTATAGCGCCTAAGCGCCATGAACAAAAAGCTGTCCAGGCGTATGCACAGCTTTTGCAGATCTTCTTTATAGGGCGCATAACTGCGGAGCACATCCGCCACATCCTCCGAAATCGGCGTGCTCTCCAGCATATAAGAACCTACCCAGGGGTGCAGCGCCCGGCTCACGTCCTGGGTGCGGATGACAGCAGCCACCTTTTCGTCACCTCTTGGGATCATATGGGAAGGATAGCGTCTTGTTCTACATATAAACAATGAAATCCTTGTCAAAAACAAAAACACCCTATAAAAATCCTGTTTCTTTTGTGTTTCCAAATTTCGCCAAACTGTATTTATATGCGATAATTGCTGATTATTATCCGAAAATGTGTTCGTCCAACGCCAAGTCTTGTGGTTTTTCACTTGGACAACCACCACCCATAGAGAAAAAGTTATCAACAGGTCGGAGCTCTATGCAGAAGAGGTGGCTGTGTACAACGCTTGAAAATACGTGTTTTATCTGGTATTATAGGTGAACGGCTGGCACGAGAGGCCAGTTATCCACAGAAAGTTATCCACAATACACGGGCAAAGCCCGCCCGTGCGTATTTTTTCACGCTTTTCACGCAATTTTTGCGCGTATAATCCAAATGTATATTCTTTGAATTTATACTAAGGGGGCCGACGGATGAATGTAGCGGAACTGTGGGAAAAGGCGTGCCGCTTTTTGCAAGAGGAAATGAATGAGGTCTCTTACAAAACGTGGATCGCCAGCTCCTTAAAGCCCCTTGAAATTGAAGATAACTGCCTTTACATAGAAGTCGTTACCGACTACATGAAGCAGATGATCGCCAGCCGGTATGCCATGCTCATCGCCAACGCGGTAAGCCAGGCAGCTGGTCACGCGTTGACCGTAGAGATTATCACCCCTCAGGAGTCTGCCGCGCGCAAGGCTGCGAAATCCGCCCCCTCTGCCCAGGGGTCCAATGTGTCGCTCAATTCCAAGTATACCTTTGACACCTTTGTAGTGGGCAGCGGCAACCGCTTTGCCCATGCGGCCTCCCTGGCGGTGGCGGAAGCTCCGGCCGAAGCATACAACCCGCTGTTCATTTATGGTGGCGTTGGCCTTGGAAAGACCCATCTCATGCACGCCATCGGCCACTATGTGCAGCAGCAGTATCCCAACTTAAAGCTTTTGTACATCACCAGTGAAAACTTCACCAACGAATTCATTACCGCGATTCAAAAGAATAAGAACGCGGAGTTCCGCAACCGTTTTCGCAATGTAGACATTTTGATGGTGGACGATATTCAGTTCATCGCAAAGCTGGACCGCACACAAGAGGAGTTTTTCCACACCTTCAATGCCCTGCATGCCGCCGGCAAGCAGATCATTATGACCAGCGATAAACCACCCAAGGATATTGCCAGCCTGGAGGAGCGTCTATGCAGCCGCTTCGAATGGGGCCTGATTGCCGATATTCAGCGGCCGGATATTGAGACGCGTATCGCCATTCTACGCAAAAAGGCAGAACGGGAACATATTGCCGTTTCTGATGGTGTGCTGGAGTTGATTGCACAACGCATCGATTCCAACATTCGAGAACTGGAAGGCTCCTTAACTCGCCTGGTGGCCTTCTCCTCCCTTACGGGCCGGCCTATCACGGGTGCCTTGGCTGAGGAAGCACTGCGTGAGGTATTTGCCCAGCGGGAGGTGCGCCGCGTTACTTGCGAGCTGATTCAGGAAACGGTAGCCGATTATTACAGCATTTCTGTGGCCGATTTAAAAAGCGCCCGCCGCAACCGGGAGGTTACGGTGCCCAGGCAGATTGCCATGTTCCTCACCCGTGAAATCGTAGGCCTTTCTCTGCCGAGGATTGGCGAAAGCTTTGGCGGCAGAGACCATACCACCGTGATGCACAGCTGCGAAAAGGTGCAGGATATACTGCGGGAGAACCCCGGCTTTTTAAGCCAGATGGATGATATCCGCCGACTGATCAAGGATGGTAAATAAGAACATAGAAACGGGGAGGAAGCGCTATGGCGGCATACAAGGAAATCCACTTAAGCAACGGCATGCAGGTTTCCGCTTATCAATTGCCCCATTTGCACTCCCTGGAGATGGGCGTCTATTTCAAGGGCGGCTCCCTGTATGAAAACAGGGGCAACCAGGGAATTTCTCACCTGCTGGAGCACCTTTGCTTCCGCAATCTGAATGGCATGCCCTTGGAACAGCTGTATAGAAGACTGGATGCCATGGGCACGGAGCTCAATGGTACCACCTACGGGGAATCGGTGGTGTTCAATATGCGTGTGGCGCCGCGCTTTTTTGATGCGGCGTTTGACATTATGCTTCGCCTTTTCGCCCCAGGGAAGTGGACTGAAGCAGAAATTTCCGCCGAAAAGCAGGTGGTTCTTCGGCAGATTGAAAACTGGGACGAAGACTTTTTATGCGCTATGGATTCCAGTTACTGGCGAAATGGTGCTTTGCCGGGGATGGGTTCGGTTGACAGCGTTACCCGTATGTCTGCTGCCTTGATCCATCAATGGAAGCGGAAAATCTTCCGCCCTGCCAATGCCTGCTTTGTACTGACTGGCAATTTCTCCGACGGCATGCTGCAAAACGCCGCGGAGGTATTAAGCGATCTCAAAGACATCGGACCATCCTTGTTTGAGCAGCCGTTGCCGCCCGGATATTGCATGCGGGATGATGGGAGCAATGTAATTCTCAACTCCGATCATGACTTGGCGAAGGTACTTCTCTCTTTCGATATTGGACCCAGCCTTTTGCATCCAGCCTGTGCTAATATGCTCAGCCACATGACAGGCAATGGTATGAGTTCCGCTCTGTTTATGGAGCTCCGCGAAAAGCAGGCACTGGTGGATGATATCAACTCCGAAATTATCCGCACCGGTGCGTTCCGCCGATTTGATATCAATTACGAGGTTTCTCACGAGCATCTTGCCAAAAGCTTGGAAACGGTGTTCTCTATTTTGACCCGCCTGCGCACCTATATCAGCAGCGATCAAATGGAGCGGACAAGGGTCTTTTTTGTGGATAACGAGCGCATGGCGCTGGATAACGCTGGCGGCCTAAACGAGCGGCTGGGCTTTGCCTGGCTGGCTGGCGGGAACACCGATGAAAGCGACGTCGAAACCAGGATTCTCTTGCATGAGGATTTGACGGCGGAAAACATACAGGATGCCGCACAGGCTATCTTCCGGCCAGAGACGCTAAGCTGCTACATTGAAAAAAATCCCGAAAAGATAAAGAATGCCAAGCTTCGGGATATCTTGAAAAAGTGCCGGGACATGCTTGCGTAATACATTTGAGGTCATATAAAAACCCGGGAGCCGCAAATTGCCGGCCCCGGGGTTTGTTTTTACTGTGAAATAGATTACAGCACGCTTTGCTAGAAATGTGCACATGGTTTGTGAACCACAAGTACGATTTAATATCCTTCAAATCGTTACAGATCGTCCGCATCCTGTTCCGGTTCGCCACCATCCCTGGCCGTACCTGTATAGCTGCCAAGCACATCGGTTGAATTTGTGTCGCGCATGGTACCGCTGAGTGCTTCCTCTTTGATTTTTTTAAGATTCTTCTTTCTCTTTTCCATAAAAACGCCTCCTTCTCCGGGAGTATGCCCGGAAAAAGAGGCGTTTATGGTTTTTGTGCTTTTTATGTTACCCGACTACGATGTTGAGCAGCCTGCCTGGTACGAAGATGATTTTGCGAATCGCCTTGTCGCCCACCATCGCTTTGACATCGGGGTGGTCAGGCAGCGTTTCCTCCGCTTTTTCACGGGTGAGATCGGCAGGGATCATGACGCGGCCGCGAACTTTGCCGTTGATTTGGATGGCGATTTCCACTTCGCTCAGCTGCATTTCCTTTTCGTCATAGGTGGGCCAGGGCTGATGGTGCAGCGGCGCGCCAAAACCTTGCGCTTCCCACATTTCTTCGCAGATATGGGGGGCTACGGGGGACAGCAGCAGAAGCAGGGTTTTCAATTCGCCCCTGGTGATTTGATTTTTGAGATATACCTCATTCGTAAGGCTCATCATGGCGGCGATAGCGGTGTTGTACTTCATCTTCTCGTAGTCTTCGCCCACCTTTTTCACCGTGGCATGAAAAGATGCTTTCAAATCGGAGGAATAGCCTTCCCCCTCCGTCAGCATTTCCTGCAGGCGCCATACCCTGTCCAGGAACCTACGGCAGCCCCTTGCGCCATTGGTGGACCATGGAATGGCCTGGTCGAAGGCACCCATGAACATTTCATACATGCGGAAGGCGTCGGCACCCAATTCATCGACGATCTCGTCGGGGTTGATTACGTTGCCCCGGGACTTGGACATCTTTTCGCCGTTGGAGCCTAAAATCATGCCATGACTGGTGCGCTTTTGATAGGGTTCGGGGGATGGAACCACACCGATATCATGTAGGAACAGGTGCCAGAACCGGCTGTAGAGCAAGTGCAGCGTGGTATGCTCCATGCCGCCGTTGTACCAGTCGATGGGCAGCCAGTACTTCATGGCTTCCTGAGAGGCCATTTCACCCGTGTTGTGCGGGTCGGTATACCGCAGGAAATACCAGCTTGACCCTGCCCATTGGGGCATGGTATCCGTTTCCCGCATCGCTTTGCCGCCGCACTTAGGGCAGGTGGTGTTTACCCATTCGGTCATGGCGGACAGAGGGCTTTCGCCGCTGTCGGTGGGCTCGTAGTTTTTCACATCAGGCAGCAGGACCGGCAGATCCTTTTCCGGTACCGGAACGATGCCGCAATGGGGGCAGTGCACCACGGGAATGGGCTCGCCCCAGTAGCGCTGGCGGCTGAACACCCAGTCACGCAGCTTAAAGTTGACCTTTCGCTGGCCAAGATTTTGCTGTTCAACATAGTCAATGATGGCTTTCTTGGCTTCGGCCACCGTGAGGCCATTCAAGAAGCCGCTGTTGACCATCACGCCGTCCTGTATATCGTCAAAGGCAGCTTCCTGCACATTGCCGCCGGCGACCACCTCGATGATGGGCAGATCGAACTTCTTGGCAAAATCCCAGTCCCTTGTATCATGGGCCGGCACGGCCATGATGGCGCCGGTACCATAGGTGATCAGCACATAATCGGCAATCCAGATGGGAATTTCAGCGCCAGTCGCGGGGTTGATGGCACGAATGCCTTTAAGTTCCACGCCTGTCTTGTCCTTGGCCACTTCCGTGCGCTCAAAGTCAGACTTCTTGGCCGCCTGGGCCTTGTATTCCAAAAGGGAATCGTAGTTTGTAATGGCGTCCTTCCAGATTTCCAGCAAGGGATGCTCAGGGGACAACACCATATAGGTAGCCCCGAAGATGGTATCGGGCCTGGTGGTATAAACCTTGATTTTCTCATCGCGGCCGGCAACTGCAAAGTCGATTTCCGCACCTTCAGAGCGGCCAATCCAGTTACGCTGCTGCAATTTCACCTTTTCAATAAAATCCACGGTGTCCAAGCCGTCCAGCAGCTTTTGGGCATACTTGGTGATGGCCAGCATCCATTGCTTTTTGACCTTGCGCACGACTTCGCTGCCGCAGCGTTCACATACGCCATCCACCACTTCTTCATTGGCCAGGCCGCATTTGCAGCTTAAGCACCAGTTGATGGGCATTTCCGCTTTGTAAGCCAAGCCGTGCTTTAGCAGCTGCAAAAAGATCCACTGTGTCCATTTGAAATAGTTGGGATCGGTGGTGTTCACTTCCCGCGTATAGTCAAAGGAGAAGCCCAGACGCTTGAGCTGTGTGCGAAATCTGTCAATGTTCTCTTGTGTCACCGCCTTGGGGTGCACCTTGTTTTTGATGGCATAGTTTTCGGTAGGCAGGCCAAAGGCGTCCCACCCGATAGGGTACAGCACGTTGTAGCCTTCCATGCGGCGCTTGCGGGCGATAATATCCAGCGCTGTATTGGACCTGGGATGCCCTACGTGAAGTCCGGCGCCCGAGGGGTAAGGAAACTCAATCAGGCAGTAGTATTTGGGTTTTGTATGGGCATCTTCCGCGGAAAATGCCCTGGACGCTTCCCACCTTGCCTGCCACTTCTTTTCGATGTCAGCGGGGTTGTAAGGAACCTGAAACATAAATAGACGCTCCTCCTTCTTCCGCGTAAAAAAACGTTCCGTCTTTATACAAAGACGAAACGTACGTTCCGCGGTACCACTTTGTTTGCCGGCTGCCCGGCCGCTTGAGGCGCTGTATCGGGCGCACCCCGCCATATGGAGGCTCCGGAGCGAGCAGCTCATTCCCCTGCATCCGCCCTTTCACCAGCCGGACGGCTCTCTTTATGCCACAGGAAAAGCGTTCCCCTTCATTGCCAGGAAATCTGTTTCAAAGTATATCCCGAACATGGCATTTTGTAAAGAGGAAACGATATTTCAATAAAGAATCGTGTTTACATATGTAAATGTTCCCAAATAGGCTTGAGTGCTAAATGCAAATAAAGCATAATATTCCTGTATGCAGAAAAAATGGGAATCAAATCTGTTACTGGTCCGATACAAAAATTAATCTTTAGTTGGAAAATGCTAGTATGAATATTATATAATAGCATTATGTCCCCTTTGTATACGAAAGATGAGGAATTGGAAATGAAATTCAAAACAACATTGCTTCCTGTTATTATTCTGCTGACCACTCTTTTGCTTTTGCTGCCGGCCGGTGCTATGGCTGCAAAGGAAAGCGCGGTTTGGGTCACCCTTCCCGGACCGCAGGCTTCAGGTTCTGGCGATGAGGGTCAAAGTGCCGGCGAATCTTTTGTGACCATCAACCTTTGGCCAAGCACAATTGAGCGGACGTACTATTTGTTTCTGCCGGCTTATGCTGATGCAAGCCGCCTTACCATTGGGTATAGCGACGCCAAAGCCTTGGTCATCGATGGACGCACCATAACAAGCGGCGATGCGGCGGATTATCTTACTCCCGGCGCAAAGCTGCCCATGACCTTGAATTCTGCCAAGTATACATTAAAGGTCATGCAATCGGCCAATATCCCTGCCATGTTTTTGCACACCGAGTCGGGCAGTGTGGCGTTTATTCACAAAACCAAAAAAAACCAGGAGCCGGGTAGCCTTGTAATGGCAGACGCCCATGGCGCTGCACTGTATAATGGTGCGCTCAGCCAGATAAAAGGCCGTGGGAACTACACGTTTTCTCTTCGCAAAAAGCCCTATCAGATCAAGCTGGAAAAATCCGCTGATTTGTGCGGTATGGGGAAAGCAAAAACTTGGATATTGCTGGCAAACCATTATGATAATTCGCTATTGCGCAACAAAATCGCCTTTGATCTGGCCGATGCCATTGGCCTTGAATATTCCTCCAAATCACAAGCGGTGGACGTGTATGTAAACAGCGATTATTGCGGCTCATACCTGCTTTGTGAAAAGGTGGAGATTGGCGATGCAAGAATTGATATCAACAACCTGGAAAAGGACACGGAAAAGGTAAACAGCGATCCGCTGGAAACATACCCGCAATACGGAAAAAAATCTCAATCCGGAAAAAGCAAGGGAGCTAAAATCCCTAACGATCCGACGGATATTACAGGCGGCTATCTGTTGGAGCTGGACTATATGACCCGGTATACGAATGAGATCAGCGGATTTATCACCACGAGGGGACAGCCCGTTACAATCAAGGAACCGGAGTTTGCCAGCCAGGCCCAGGCGGAGTATATTCGAACCTTTATGCAGGGCTTTGAAAACGCCATTTTTGCTGCAGATGGCAAGGACCCAAAAACGGGAAAGCATTACAGCGAATTTGTGGATATGGACTCCCTGGTCAAGAAATATTTGATGGAAGAGTTTGTGAAGAATTTTGATGGCAACAGAAGCAGCTTGTTCTACTATAAGCCTGCCGACGAGCAAAGCAAACTGGCCTTTGCCGGGCCTGTCTGGGATTATGATATCGCCTTTGGCAATTATGCCAAGCCGCGCAACCAGCGGGCAAAAAATCCTAAATACTTTATCACCAATGCCGATTCGGGCGAGCGGTATTACTGGCTGCCAGCAGTATACAAACAGCCGGATTTCAAGGCGGCCGCCATCAAAACATACCATGAAATATACGTTCCCGCTTTACACATTCTGCTTGGCAACGCGCCTTCGGGCAGCGGCAGTTTGCGCTCCCTGGATGAATATGTCCAGGAATTGGAGGCTTCCGCTGCCATGAACTTTGCCCGCTGGCCCATTTTCAACAGCCCCAACTGGCAAGTGGAAACGGGCAAGGATTATCCCGCCAACATTGCTTACCTGAAAAGCTTTATTGAAGGCCGCATGGCATTCCTGAATGAAAACTGGCCGCAGGAGTAAGTAATAAATGGACAAAACGTTTAATGCACCCACGTGCTTATGTGTAATCGCTCAATAAAATGAAAATATCAAGCGGGTAGGTGGCATCCCTTGATATTGCGGGAGGATATGCAATGTTTAGGATGCCTAGGTTTTGTGTTGTGCCCAAAATGGTTCTTTTTTTGATATTGTTGATTTTGTTACTGCCCGCTGTCGCATTGGCATCAGGTATTTCCGATCTTTGGGTAACAGGAGTCGTGGAAAACGCCGTATATGAAGGCGCGGAGGATGAAGCTTTACCAATGGATGCCCTCCGCTGGTGGTACAGCAGCAAATCCAAAACATATTATCTATTTTTGCCATCAGGGGCCGATGTAGCCCATATGCGAATTTGGTTCAAAGCGACAGACGAGAGCATACAAATAGGTGAAAAGGAAGTAAAGAACGGTGACTCTGCCGCTTTTCTGGTGCCTGGAGCGACGACTGTTCAATTAGGTTCCAAGCGCTATAAGCTGATGGTCCTGCAATCAAAAGCCGTGCCTGCCATGTTCATCAGCACTGAATCAAAAAGCCTCAAGCGAATACATCAAAGTAAGAAAAACCAGGAAACCGGAACGCTGCTGATGGTCCAGCCTGACGGCGGAAAGGAATACTCCGGGGATCTGGATCAAATCAAGGGCCGGGGAAGCTCTTCCTTTTCCTATCCCAAAAAGTCGTATCAGATCAAGCTAACAAAGTCTACCGGTCTTTGCGGTATGGAAAAATCACGCACCTGGCTGTTGCTTGGTAATTATAAAGACAATTCGCTGCTGCGCAACAAAATTGCCTTTGTTATGGCGGAGGCCGTGGGGCTTGCGTATACCTCCTGCGCCCAGGCAGTGGACCTGTATGTAAACAACGATTATCTAGGTGCCTACCTTTTGTGCGAAAAGGTGGAAATCAAGGATAGCAGAATTGATGTATATGATTTGGAGGAGGCTACGGAAGCGCTGAACGAAAAGCCGCTGGAGGAGTACCCTGCTTATGGTACAGACAAGCAATTCGGCGGCCGGAGCAAGGGCTTCCAAATCCCAAACAATCCCGTTGATATAACGGGCGGCTACCTGCTGGAGCTGGAAAAGCCCCACCGCTATGTGAATGAGGTCAGCGGCTTTAAAACAAAAAAGGGATTGCCGGTGGTTATCAAGGAACCGGAGTACGCTTCCCGTGAACAGGCGGAGTATGCCAAGACCTTGATACAGTCCTTTGAAAACGCCATCTTTTCGGATGACGGCATCGACCCAGTCACCGGCAAAGCGTATTATGAACTGGCGGATATGGATTCTCTGGTCAAGAAATATGTGATGGAAGAGGTTGTGAAGAATTTCGATGCAAACCGGACCAGCTTTTATCTGTATAAGCCGGAGGATGCAACCAGCACGCGTTTTTTTGCAGGACCGGTTTGGGATTATGACATCGCCTTTGGAAACTTCGCCAAAAAGAAATCCAATGCACTGGCCATTCCCACTGGCTTTTATGCCAACAGCGACAGGGCCATGCCGTATTACTGGCTTCCCCAGCTGTACAGCAAGCCGGACTTTTATGCAAAAGCCATGACAACCTATCATGAGGCTTTCGTTCCAACAATAAAAGCGCTGCTGGGCATCGAAAAAGATACAACGGGAAAGGTGCTCTCCATTGATGAGTACGCGAAAGAGGTAGAAGCCTCTGCCGCCATGAATTTCTCTCGCTGGCAGGTTTTCAACACCTCTGAAAGGCATGTCAAGACAGGGGAGGATTACCCTGAAAATATTGCGTACCTAAAGGATTTTTTGCAAAAGCGTATGGATTTTCTAAATGAAAATTGGGTGTTGGATGAAAGCAAGAATCCCTGACGCAAAAATATGCCCCACCGGCTTGGCTGGTAGGGCATATACAATTTTTGGGGACATTATTTTCTCAAAATCTTCTCCATAGTCTTCCCTTTTGCAAGCTCATCGATCAACTTGTCCAGGTAACGGATTTCACGCATGGTTGCATCTTCGATGTCCTCCACCCGGACACCGCATACCACGCCTTTGATCAAATTCCGTGAAGGGTTGGGCATCGGGGCTTTAGCGAAAAAGGTTTCAAAGTCCACTTCTTTTTGAAGTTGATTTTGCAGTGATTCTGGCGTATATCCCGTCAGCCAGCAGATGATCTCATCTACTTCCGCTTTTGTTCGTCCCTTTCTCTCTGCCTTTTGTATATAAAGCGGATAGACGCTTGCGACACTCATCGCATTGATTTGAAGTCTTGGCATGATGTGGCCTCCCATATATTATTTTCTTGCACGTAGATAGATGATACGCTGATATAGAAGCTGTTGAGAATCATCTGCAGCAGCAATAATCATTATTATAACATAAAATCCAGCCGGCGGCTGGATTTTCGAGCGGAACAGCTGCTCATTTTACCCTGGTGATGTATTGGCAGTACACATATACGTTTTGAATCTTTTTCGCTTCCAAACCGTCCCGGGCATGGATGATGGGCTGCGTCTCCGACTCGGTTACGTACAGCTTGAATACCAACGCTTCTTGGCCTATCTCCATGTGGCCAACTTCCTCAAATTTGTAATTGTGCTGCGCTATGCCCAGGTATCCGAAAATAATGTGCTCAATGTGTGTATTAATGAAGCCCTTGCGCACCTCTTCCTCATCAAACATTTCAAGTATCGCGCGGGTTTCATCAAAGGTCATATTCCGGCAGGAAAATTCGCCTTCCCCCAGCACATTGGTCATGCTCGAATTATCCAGGAGAAGAAGCGGACGGGAGCGGCTGTTTTCCATAGGTAACCTCCCTTTCCATGTCTCAAAACGGGTGCACAAAACAAACGACTATGCCGCTTTGAGAATATTGCGTTTTTCTTGCTTTTATATGCCCAGTATATTCGCATCATGACAGACCTGTCAATAGATTACAAGAATCCAAATAAGTTTATGATTTCACAATGATTGTTAAAATTTCCACGTTACCTTGGTGCAATCGCCACAGTGTGCAAGCAGCTTTTTTTTGGCATTCACCGCTACGGGATGCCCAGCAAGCGTCATCATAGGCCAGTCGTGTGAAGAGTCGCCATAGGCATAAGAATCTTCCGTATCAAGCTCAAAGCCGGCGGCGGCCAGATACTCCGCCACCCGCAGCGTCTTTTCCATACCACGGCAGTTGCGGCCGCTGATACGACCCGTATAAACACCCTCCGGCGAGATATCAGCCCGGGTTCCGATGATGCCGCTTAGGTTTAATTCCTGAATCAGTGGTTGAAGGTAAAAGTCAGGGGAGGCGGTGACCAGCAGAATGCGCCGGCCATCATTCAAATGTTTTGTCATTTCTTCTCTGGCGGCAGGGAAGACACTTTTCAACAGTATATCCCGGCAGAAGTCTTCTGCAAATGTCTTGACCTCGCTCACGGTTTTTCCTTTTAGAAAGGCAAGGGCCATTTCCTTCGCCCGCGTATCGTCGAGCCAGCCGAAGGAATACCCGATAAACCCCCATACAACGGGGGCGAGGTGCTTCTTTTTCGCAAAGCCTGTCTTTATTGCATATCGGATCATCGGAAGAATGGAATCGCCCTCTGTCACAGTGCCATCCATATCAAAAAGCGCAAAACCCTGCCTTATCATACATTGCCCCCTGAAAAGTGCAAAAGATATGTAAAAGTATATCATGGGTGGAAAAAACGCACAACCTTTTGGGCCTGCGTATGCGATGTGATAAAATAATGGTATACTATATGGAAAGCGCAAAAGGAGGAAGCCATGCGTATAGCTCTCATCGCTGACCTGCACGGCAATTTGCCCGCAACCATGGCTGTGGACAGGGACCTTGCTGCCAGAAAAATTGAGACCGTCTACTGTCTGGGCGATATGGTCGGCAAGGGGCCTTCCTCTGCAGCAACGATGGACTGGGCAGTGAAAAGATGCGAGATTCTGCTTGCCGGAAATTGGGATATAGGCATCGCCACAAAGCATTATCCTGCCGACGGGTATTACTGGAACATGCTGGGTGAAAAGCGGATGGAGCTTTTGACGAATTTGCCTCTGGAGCACCATTTTTACATGAGTGGGCTGCATATTCGGCTGATTCACGGCCGGCCTGTTACAAAAGAACTGCTGTTCATACAGTCGGAGCGGGAGAAGTTGGAGGAACTGTTTGAAAAAGATGGAGAGACCTTTCACGTGCTTGGATATGGCGATTGCCACAGGGCCGGATACCGCACGGTCAACAAGGGCTTTGTCGTCAATTGCGGCAGTGTAGGTAATGCCATGGGCGTAAATCGCGCTTGTTACGCTATATTGCAGGGGCAGCCTGGCAAAGAGCCTGCTCCCTTTGATGTTACAATGGTATCTGTACCCTATGATGTGGAAGCCGCGATAGAGGATGCCCAGAATGATCCGTGGCTTCCCTTCAGGGATTCGTATATCACAGAGCTTAGAACAGCAATTTACTCAAGAAAATGAGGGAGGACGGTCATGGACCGGCATGAACAAAACTGCGGCCTGTGCCACATTGCCCTGGAAAATGTAGGCGTAGTGCGCGACAGACAGGAAATATTGCAGCGGGTGAGTATGCACATTCACTGTGGTCAATTGACCGCGCTGATCGGGCAAAACGGCGCGGGAAAGACGACGCTGCTAAAGGCGCTGATGCGTGAAATTCCCTTTACCGGAAAAATCCGTCATGAGGACCACCACGGAAGGGATATCCCCCACCTGCGCACTGGCTATGTGCCTCAGCACCTGGATTTTGACAGGGAGATGCCTGCCACCGTGCAGGACTTTATGGCCAGTGCGCTGACGGGGAGGCCCGTGTGGCTGGGCATTGGCAAAGAAGTAAAAGAGACAATTCGTCAGGCACTAGCATCAGTAAATGCCGAGGATCTGTTTTTGTCACCTCTTGGCAAGCTTTCTGGCGGAGAGCTGCAAAGAGTGCTGCTAGCCCTGGCACTAACACCAGCCCCTGATTTGTTGGTGTTGGACGAGCCTGTTTCCGGCGTAGACCAAAATGGCCTGGCATTGTTTTTGAATACTGTTCTGGAGCTTCGCGCCAGGCATCATATGGCGATCCTGCTGGTGAGCCACGACCTTTCCCTGGTGGAAAAGTATGCTGATTATGTGGTTTTGCTGGACAGGCAGGTGCTCTGCGCCGGCAAGCCTGAAGAGGTTTTTTCATCGCAGGAATTTAAAAAGGCATTTCAAACGCCTCGCACAAAACAGCAGCTGGATGCGGAGGTGAAGCCATGAACACCGTATATCATGTGATGGACGCGCTACTCCCCTTTGAGTTTTTGTCCTTTCAATTCATGAAGAACGCACTGTTGGCTATATTGTTATTAACGCCGCTGCTGGGCTTGATGGGTACCATGGCGGTTAATCAGCGCATGGCCTTTTTTTCCGATGCGCTGGGCCACAGTGCCTTGACCGGTATTGGCCTTGGCATACTATTGGGGCTGCACAGCGACTTACTGGCCATGCTGGTATTCGGCATTGTCTGGGCGCTGCTCATCAGCCGAATCAAGCAAACGGGCACCAGTTCGGTGGATACGGTTATCAGCGTTTTTTCAAGCACCAGCATTGCGTCGGGGCTTATCATTCTCGCCCGGGGCGGCAACTTTGCCAAGTACTCTACGCTGCTAATCGGTGATGTGCTGGCGGTTGCCCCTCAGGATCTTTTGTGGCTTTTATTGGCCCTCATCGCCGGTGTTGCTGCCTGGATACTGATCTATAACCGGCTGCTGCTTACCAGCATCAACGTGTCGCTGGCCAAAAGCCGCGGGATTCACACAAAGCTTGTAGAATATGCCTTTGTGGTGATGGTTGCTGTAGCGGTGATGCTGTCTATCCGCTGGGTGGGTGTGATGCTCATTAACGCTTTGCTGATTCTGCCTGCTGCTGCGGCCCGGAATATAGCCAAAAGCGCAAGAGGGCATGCCCTTTTCAGTGTGTTGATTGCCGTTGTAAGCGGCGTTCTGGGCCTGATCGCGGCGTTTTACCTGAACACCTCTGCCGGTGCGGCCATCGTGCTGTGCGCTGCGGTTTTCTATGGTATCAGCCTGTTGGCTTTAACCCTTCGCCACCAGATAGATAAGAGAAAATAGTCTACTCAACTGCCGCTTGAATGCAAAAAAGACCCGACATGCTGCAACTCAACTGCTGCTTGCTAGCGTTTTTCAGCTGCTTATTTTATCCTGAATGCGAAAGGGAAAAGCAGCCTTCCCTTTTGAGTAAAGGGGGAAAAGCGCATGAAGCATTTTTTTCTAAAAATCAAAACATGGTACATTACCCGCTTTATCAGCATCCCTTCAAATGAGTGCTGGTGTGATAGCCAGAGAAACAGAAGCGAAATGGACTGGGCAGGACGGGATGTGACGTTTTCTCAAGAGTTCTGGCTGCGCAGCAATGGGTTAAAATGAAGGAGGCTCAAGTATGTTTGACATGCAGCACGTGGGAAAAACCATATCCAGCCTGCGCAAAGAGAAAAATATGACGCAAATGGAGCTGGCCGACAGGCTGGGTATTAGCTTTCAGGCAGTATCCAACTGGGAGAGGGGCCAAACCATGCCGGATATCTCCAAGCTAGGAGAACTGGCCGAAATCATGGGCGTTACCATCGATGAATTGCTGGGCAGCAAAAAAAGCGCCCGTATGGTGGAGCAATTGATCAAAGAGGAGCCGGTGGCCGATGAACTGACCCCTGAAGAGTTTCTGGAGGTAGCACCGCTGGTGAAACCAAACCAGGCAGAAAAACTGTTTCACAACGTGCAAGCTGATATCAGCATGGAGGACCTTATAAAAGCAGCGCCTTTCCTTAGTGAAAGTACGCTGGATGCTTTGGCAAGGGAAGCCATTGGCAAAGACAGCACCTTCGAATCGGTCATCGGCCTTTTGCCCTTTTTAAGCCAGTCGGCCGTGGATGAATGCGTGAAAAGCGTGCTGGCGGATGGCTTGGATGTGAAGAAAATTGTGATGGCCGCGCCTTTTTTAAGCCAAGGCACCCTCGATCAGCTGGCGGACCGGGCCATCAAGGAAGGCAGTATCATGGACCTGCTGCCCCTGGCCCCCTTTCTTGGCAAGGAAAAGCTGACAGAAGCTGCCGCCAAGAGCATCGAAAAATTCGGATTCTCCAATATACTGCCCCTGATGCCCTTTCTGGACAGCAGCATGCTGGATCACTTTGTTATGGATACGTGGAAGAAAAAGGGCTGAAATCGAGTAATTTACAAGGTGGAGACGTAAACCATGCGGTCTCCACTTTTTTACTGATACTATTTGCTTGATGCAGGAATGTCAATGTGATATGATAAGGCAAACACTTAGGGGGAGGCATCCGCTTGCATAAAGCTCCGAAATGATTTTTTGCACGCCGCGATAACGCGGCTGTTTTGACGTGCAAAAAATGATAAAAGGAGCTTTTTATGTTTGCGAAAAACCGCAGGCTTTTCTACGTCATTGCTCTTTTTCAGGGCATGGTCTTCTATGGGTCTATTGCTACCCTCTACCGGCAGGCTAGCGGACTGACTGTTTTTCATATTACGTTGATTGAAAGCATCTCCCTGGTTCTCATGCTGCTGATGGAAATCCCCTGGGGGTATGCTGCCGACAGAATCGGTTATAAAAAAACCATTGTGCTGTGCAACCTTATGTTCTGCCTGTCCAAGCTGGTTTTCTGGCAGGCGGATACTTTCTTTGCCTTTCTTGCGGAAAGATTAATGCTTTCCATCGTGCTATCCGGTCTATCCGGCTGTGATAGTGCTTTTTTGTATGCAAACATGGGGAACAAAAATCCAAAAAGAGTGTTTGCCATTTATTCAGCTTTGGGTACGGCCGGGCTGCTTTTTGCGGCGGTGATATTTTCTTTGTTTCTATATGCAAACTATCGGCTGACGGCCTTTCTTACTTTCATCGCTTACGGTATTGCGTTTTTCCTTTCACTCTTTTTATCAGACAAAAGAGACAGGACGGAGAACGAGGTTAGGGAGCCTCTGGCACTGCCGGTGTTGCTGCGGACGGTGGTTTCTGACAAGCGCTTTGTTTGCTACCTTGTGGCGTGCGCTTTCCTGATGGAAACCGGTCAGACTGTCACGGTATTTTTAAGCCAGCTGCAATATCAAAAAAGCGGTATTCCTGTGAAGTGGTTCGGGTACCTGTATCTTTTGCTGACGGCAGCCGGTATGATTGCCATGAGCGCGGTGGCATTCGGAAAAAAGCTTGGGGAAAAGGGACTGATACTGGTAGCAGCACTTTTCTGCCTTCTGCTCTATGCTTCCAGCAATGCTATTGTAAGCGTTGCCGGCATCATTGGTATCCGCATTGCCGCATCCCTTTTGTATCCGCTGATGGAGGATGCGAAAAACAAGCAGGTGAAGCACGCCAATCGAGCTACCGTGCTTTCGGGATACGCCATGCTGATGAGCTTTGCAGGCATCTTCACAAACCTTGTATTTGGCTGGCTTTCGGATTTGGGCATCGGCTATGCCATGCTGTTTGGTATGATACTGAATATCATGGGATTTTTCCTGGTGCGCAGGGTCAGGCGCAGCAGCTCAGATGCGGCCAACGCACAAGAACACCCGACTCTATAAAAAAATCTTGCAAAAGCAACTGAAATTGCCTATAATAGAGCCAATTCCATGAGGCTATGAACGGACCATGTTTTCTTTCCGATTTGAAGAGAGCTGCCGGCTGGTGCAAGGCAGCACGGAGGAAGGCTTTCCATCCGGGAGCCGGCGGCGAACGGCCGCGGGGAGCGCCCCATACAGCGCTGCGAGTGGGATGTGATAAACGCATCCAATCGGGGTGGCAACGCGGATTCGTCCGTCCCTTTCAGTGGCAACACTGGAAAGGGACGGCTTTTTTATTCAGCCGGAATACCCCCGTACATCCGGCAAAACGACGCGGCCTGGCCGCAAGGAGGGAATCATATGCTGGACCTGCGCAAAATCAGGCAAAACCCCCAAATCTTAACCGATGCCCTTGCAAAGCGGGGCAAGAACATTTCTCTGGATAGCTTTTTGCAGGCGGATGAAAATCGGCGTGGGCTGATGGCCCAATCGGAAAACCTCAAAAACCGCCGCAATGAGGCCAGCAAGGAAATCGCAAATATCAAGCGTACTGGCGGAGACGCCCAGCCCATCATGGACGAAATGAAAAAGGTGGGCGAGGAAATTACCCAACTGGATGCGCAGATCGCCGTGCTGGATGAGCAGATGGAGCAGTTTTTGCTGACCGTGCCCAACATTCCCGGCGATACCGTGCCGGTAGGCCGGGATGAAAAGGAGAACGTGGAGCAGCGCCGCTGGGGCACGCCGCGTGTTTTCCCCTGGGAACCCAAGCCCCACTGGGACATTGGCACTGATCTTGGCATTCTCGATTTTGACACCGCGGCCAAGGTATCCGGCGCCCGGTTCACCTTCTACCGCGGCTTAGGCGCACGTTTGGAGCGGGCTATTATCAACTTCTTCCTGAATACCCATGTGGATTCGGGCTACGACGAGGTGTATCCCCCCTATATGGTCAACCGCGCCAGCATGACCGGTACCGGCCAATTGCCCAAGTTTGAGGAGGATGCCTACAAGGTGGATCAGGACACCTTTTTGATTCCCACTGCTGAGGTACCTGTAACAAACATGTACCGGGATATGATTCTGGATGGCGCTCAGCTGCCCATACGCCATTGCGCATATTCCACCTGCTTCAGGGCGGAGGCCGGCAGCGCCGGCCGGGACACCCGGGGGCTGATTCGCCAGCACCAGTTTAACAAGGTCGAAATGGTGAAGATCACCAAGCCTGAGCAAAGCTACGACGAACTGGAGAGCATGACAAAGCAGGCGGAAAAGGTGCTGGAACTATTGGGCCTGCCCCACCGGGTGGTTTGCCTGTGCACTGGGGATATGGGCTTCTCGGCTGCGAAAACCTATGATATTGAGGTGTGGATGCCTAGCTATAACCGGTATGTGGAAATTTCCAGCTGTTCCAACTGTGAGGAGTTCCAGGCTCGCCGGGCGGGCATCCGCTACCGTGACAGTGTCAAAGATAAGCCGCAGTTTGCCCATACACTAAACGGCAGCGGCGTGGCGGTTGGCCGCACGGTGGCCGCCATATTGGAAAACTTCCAGAATGAAGATGGGACTGTCACCATACCCGAAGTGCTGATTCCCTATATGGGCATAAATAAAATTTGCAAAAGATAGGAGCTTACCGTGCAAGGATGTAATCCCATTTTAATGGTAGCCCCAGGTACAATTGCACCCTGCGGGCTGCCCATGATACTGTTTGATTTTGATGGTACGCTGGTTGACAGCATGGAGCTTTGTGTTAAGGAGATTGAAGAAACCTATAAGGCCATGGACTTGCCTGTGCCGCCTCGAGCAGTGCTTGAAAAATGTAATGGTCCAACCATTGAGCAAGCGGCGGAGATTTTGGGATTACCTAAGCACCTGCATTTGGATTATGTCAGGATACGCAACGGATTACAAATGACGCTGATGGCATCCTGCCAGAAAATCTATCCCGGCATTGTGAATATGCTCAAAGCGTTGAGCACCTGTGCCTTTATGTGTATAGTTAGCAATGGCGGGCAGGAGTATATTGATAAATCCGTTGATAATTGGGGGATTAGACATTACTTCTTGAAAGCCCTTGGCGGCAGGCCTGGTTTCACCAAAGCCCAGGTGATTGCGGAGCTTTTGCGGGAGCTTAACCCCATTCGGACGGTGATGGTCGGAGATCGGCTGACTGATATTCAGGCGGGCCGGGAAAATGGGCTATATACCATTGCAGCGGCCTACGGCTTTGGCTCTCCTGAGGAATGGCGGGAGGCTGACCGCATCGCCGATACTGTGGATGAACTGTTCAACCTTTGCCTGCAATTTTGCGGGCGGTAAAATAACAAAGGCGGCCACGCGGCCGCCTTTTCCTGTTTTGGAAGGTATAATTAGTGGAAAAGGCAAACAGGGCAGTATGCTTTGGCATATACGCAAATTACAATAACAGATTAAAACAATTTCGATGCGACAATATCCCATATAGACTGAAAAAGGATAAACGCCATGCAGCCATGGCCCATATAGTAATAGAGGCGGTGGTCCATATGGTTAACGATTTTGGGAGACCCAACCAAAAACAGCGCCGGGAATATCAAGGGCAATAAGTAACGCGGTTGACAGCCATTTACCGTATGTAATCCAACCGGTGTAAACGCAATATACAGTGAAATGGCCAGCGCAAATACTGTAATCAGGCAGGCAGACCAGGTGAAAAGACGTGTCCCTGCATTCAGTGTAAACTTATCACTATCGGCCTTGTCTGTAACTGCAATCAAGAGCAGCAGACAAGCGGCGTAGATGGCCGACTTGGTCAGGCCAAGATAGGCAAAGATGGATAAAACTTCTCCCATGCTGGAAAAGGAGAGGTATTGCTTGATAAAGCCGAAGATCGTCTTTATAAAGCCAATGGGATCGGTCAATATATAATGTATCTGACCGGATACACTTACCGTTTCGCCACCTCGAATATCTCCATCACCAACCGAGCCCATTCGAACCATCAAAAAGGATGCAGCAATCACCAAGGCAACCGCAATTACGGAAAACACATAGGCCATATGCTGTTTCCGCGTTGCAAACTTTGAACGGCCTAAAAATAGGAACGGCAGCAAAAGTGGTATGTAAGGTTGTTTGGGTAAACACGCCAGCAGCATAGAGCCCAGCATGACAAAGGCCGTCATAAGGGTCATTTTCTTTTCAGGCTGCTGGAGCTGGGAAAAATAGGTAGCAAAAGCAAGCATAGCCCATGCTGTCACCCAGAAGTCGTAGGAGTAGACCGTTGCCAGCAAAAAGGGCGTAGGCATACACGCAATGGCGGCCATCAGCATTTTCCCAGACTGCAGCTTGCGTATGGCGAAATAGATGATGACAGTATAGGCAACAAGATTGCCCAACTTCCCAAATAGAAATATCCAATGAAAAGAAAGACCCAGTGCCCTGGCAAGGGCCATGCCCAAACCGGCCGGCCAATGGCCAATAAGCGTAATAAAACGGTCGATGCCCGCATTGTCAACATAGCCATTGTATCCGTACTCATACATCTCATTCCGCTCTGCGGAAACGTTTTTATTGCCATCAAGGTTCCAGGAAACAGGTAATGGCGGATCCTGCCAAAGGGTAGTATCTATGGTCGTCATATATACGTTGTCGGGATAGGACTGGCTTAGTGACCAGTAAAAATGAGAAGGTTCATCCCAAGAGATGAAACTTGCGGACGGTATCAGATAGATGAACAGACAACCCAGAATGAGGATGGTGAAAACGAACAGCTTTTCCGGCTTTGCTTGCGCTTGCTTGCGTAAAAGGTAAAACACGGCCGCCAAAACCCAGGCGGCAGCGAAAAAGGCCAGCCGGCCAGGATTCAGCACGGTACCCAAGGTGGTAGGACCGATGCCGGAGATACGCACATAGAGGAATTCCGTCAAAAGTCCTAAGCCGGCAGCGCCAAGCAGTATTCCGGCATTAACAAGCCATCTTAATGGATTTGTTTTGATGGAAAGGTATGCTTGCGCAA
>JAEWSC010000018.1 GCA_023398575.1 Bacillota bacterium
TCGTACATCCTCGATGCTTTTGCATTGCCCGGACAGCATCTCTGCCAGTGCCTGTTCCTTTTCGTGCATGGAAACATCCCCTCTCTTGGTTATTGTTCCCATTTACACGGAAATATGTACACTCTCAGGCGCACTGAAAGCCTGCCAACCGCGGACTTTCTCAGGCGGCCCCTAAAAAGGGGCTGCTTTTACTTGCCCTTCTTCACCGAATCACCCGTAAACGGGTCTACTAATTCCTTCATGGTCAACTGCTCATAGCTCTTGTCTTCCTCCAACTGGTTGCGTATGTACTCCTCGATTACCTTCTTGTTCCGCCCTACCGTGTCTACATAGTAGCCGCGGCACCAGAATTGCCGATTCCCATACCGGTATTTCATGTTCGCAAACTTATCAAAGATCATCAGTGAGCTTTTTCCTTTCAGATACCCCATGATCTCTGATACGCTATACTTTGGCGGTATGCTCACTAGCATGTGTATGTGGTCTGGGCACGCTTCCGCTTCGATAATCTCTACTTCTTTTCGTGCACACAACTCCCGTAGTATTTTCCCTACCTCCATTTTTAGCTTCCCATACACGACTTGTCTTCTGTACTTGGGTGCAAACACAATGTGATATTTACAATTCCACTTCGTGTGTGCTAGACTGCTGTTATCCATCCTTTGTCCTCCTTTGTTTGATGTGGCGGTTGGCAGACCTCCCTCATCTTACCAAAGAGGACTCTGGATGGCTACTCATAGCTTTAAGCTTTCCGGAACCCCCAGTCTAACTGGGGGTTTTCGTTGTACAAGAAACGAGCACCGGTACAACCGGTGCTCGTGTTCAAACAATTCAGATGCTAAATTATTCGCCCTGCATAGGCTCGCCCTTTTTCAAAAGCGGCCGCCAGAGCAGGCGTTCTTCACCCTTTAGCCTGCGCATGGCTTCAATAAAGAAGTAATCACCGTAGTTCATGGCAATATGATGCCCAGGCGCATCATGGTAGGCTGACGTACACATGGTCAAGATAGCCGGTGTTTCATGGGTCCAATCAGAGCATTTCTCATCCATGGCTTTGAGCATGGCGATGGCAGCATTCCTGTACACATCCGCTGCAGGGTCACTGCCCAAAACATCAGCCAATTCAAGCAGACCACAAGCAGCGATTCCACCGGCGCAGTTGTCCTTGAGGTCTGGTTCTTTGGGCTGTTTAAAGTCCACCGGTGGAATATGGTCCGCAGGCATATGCTTGAGGAAATAATCCGCCACGTTACGTGCGGTGGCGAGGAAAGATGCGTCGTTTGTGTAAGCATAGCTGAGCATAAAGCCATACAGTGCCCAACCCTGTCCGCGGGACCAACTGGTGCCCGGCGCATACCCCTGGCCGGTAGGCGTATCCACAACAACACCTGTTTCCGGATCAAAGCACACAATGTGGTGGGAGGAGCCATCCTCCCGGATAAAGTGCTTCTGCGCGGTGTGGGCGTGCTGGATAGCGATTTTGCGGTATCTGGGATCGCTGGTATACTCGCTGGCATAGTGCAAAAGCGGCAGATTCATCATCGTGTCGATAATCGACCAGCCCGCCCGGCTCTTGCCGTTCCAGGCACGGATAAAGCCATTTGTGTTATATCGTCCGGCCAGCATATTGGCGCAGAACAAAGTTCTGACAAGACTATCTTTATTTCCATCAATAGCAAAATGCACGCCGCTGTTGATTAGCCACATAAAGCCTACATCATGGTGCAAACCCAGCACATCGCGCAGGGCCTCATCCATCAAAAGCTCGGCACGCACTGCTTCGTCTCGATAGCATGCCTTGCCTGTTTCCAAATACATCTGCCACATCTCTGCCGGCCAAAAGCCGTTAGTCCACCAGGTAATGCCAGGTGTGGTCCACTTGCCTTCCTTGACACTGTAAGGTATTCCATCAAACTCCCTTGCCTTTTCAATGCCATATTGCATTTTGTCATCCATCTTGGCAAGTACCTGTTCCACCCATTGCGCCGTCTTTGCATCCAGAATACTTTGCTTCACCTGAAACTCCTCCTCATAAGACATATTGCATTTTTACGGCCAACCCGAATTTCTCATACACGATGACGATCATCTTCCATAGATTTTGAGCATGGCATCAATACTATCCTTTACTTCATCCAAGCCGATGGGCACCGGCCGGCCCTCTTTCAGCGCATCATAGAAATCGCGGATGCAGAAAACATGGGCCGCCCCCCAATAATCCTTGGCCACCGGCAGGCCGTGTTCAAAGGTAAACCGTTCCTCTTGTCCGTTTTGCCAGGATACCATCAGTGCATCCTTTTCCATATGCACCACAGCATTTTCGCAAATAATCTCCACATATACGGGTGAATTGGCACAATACGCAGTCGTTGCATAAAACAATGCCGGTGCGCCGCCAAATGTCATATAAGCGTCTACCGTGTCTTCAACCTCTATAACTCCCTGAAGATGGCGATTGGATACAGATGCCTCAATATTCTCCGGCGTCCCCAGCAGATACACAAGCAGGTCAAGGGTATGAATCGCCTGATTGATGAGCACCCCGCCGCCTTCGGTCTTCAAGCTTCCCCGCCATCCGCTTTGCGTATAGTATTCTGGCCCGCGGTTCCAGGTAACAAACGCCCTGGCACCAAGTACCTTGCCAAGTAAGCTGCCAGCAAGCAGATGCTTGAGCTTGACAACGCTGCCATTGTACCTGTTTTGAAAGCAAATACCAACGCGCACTTTCCCTGCAGAAGCGCTTAAAGATGACCATTGCTCCCGATCAATCACCGGCGGTTTTTCAGAAAATACATGGACGCCGCGGGAGGCTGCAACTGCTGCCATGGGCGTATGCAAATAATGAGGTGTGCAAAGATGAACGACATCCACTTGCTGTTTGTCCAGCAGTTCCTCAAGGGAGGTATAGGCTTTCAGGCCATAGTCCCCAGCCAGTTTATGCACCCGATCAAGCGCCGTATCGGCACAGGCAACCAATTGAACATCCTTTAGTTGTGCCAGGGCATATGCGTGCACAGGTGCGATGGCACCGCACCCAATAATCGCAGCATGTATCAAAAAAATCACAAGCCTTTCCGCTGAAGCGGTGATCTTATTCCCCTTATTGCCGCATATAGCGTTTTGCTGTTAGTATACGGTGGAATGAAGTTAAATGCCATTGCGCAAAATAATCAGAATATTGCCTTTTACACCATGATACCCTTTCTTTAAAGCATTTTTGCAAAAACCACGCCGGAATAAAAAGCAGGCTGCCGGAAAGACTAAATCGAGATGATAAAAAAGGAGCGGATATGATTGCAGCCAAACTTTGGCGGACTTGGGTCGGGTATTGATATGCCCATAGGCCTTGGTATGCTTCTGATGGAAGATGAGATTGCATTCTCACGGTTTGGGGCCATGGCACCCGAAGAAAAGAAGCAGGTTCTGGATTATGTAGAAAGCGGCACGGATGGCGACGATGCAAAACGTAGAATATCGCATACCGTAAAGAGCCTGCATGACGGAGTGCCGGGGTTTTATAGACAATAAGAAGTGATTGTTATTCAGAGCCGAGTCTTGTATAAACTGCATATAACCCTTCGAAAATGGAACTTGCATAAATTTGCAAGTTCCATTTTCTATTAGCTTTGTTCCTCGCACTTCATATTCTGTCGGAGTAATCGTAGGTATGGTATATAAAAACCATTGGTTCATTGACAAATACAACACTGCCGAGTACAGTCTTTTTGATGCACAGGCCATGCGCCTGCTCCTGTCCAAATTCAGATCGAAGGGAAGGTTCACATATGAAAAACACAAATTTTGAGGTTACATTGTTCAAATAGTGGCTTATCTGCCGGGCTATTTATGCTTCCATGGCAGTAAGCCGAAAAGTATGGAGGCTACAATTTGAATCCTATCATCAATCTGGGCATATTGGCCCATGTAGACGCGGGTAAGACAACTGTCACCGAGTCACTTTTGCATGCCGCCGGCGCTGTCAAAAAGGCCGGCCGGGTCGATCATGGCAACACAGTCACCGATTCCATGCGCTTGGAGCGTGAGCGTGGTATTACTATACGCTCCACTACCGTTTCACTTATGTATAAGGGTGTAAAAATCAATATTCTGGATACGCCGGGCCATACGGACTTTATCGCGGAAGTGGAACGATCCCTTGCTGTACTGGATGCAGCAGTGCTTGTCATATCCGCAAGGGAGGGTGTTCAGGCTCAGACCACTGTGCTATTTCGCGCACTTCAGCGTTTGAAAATCCCCACACTCATTTTTATCAATAAACTGGATCGCCTTGGTGCGGATTATCTTGGTGTTCTCACGCAAATACAACAGCTTTTGACGCCTCAAGCAATCCTCCGGCAGTCCATTCAGGGGGAAGGCCGTGAGGTTCAGGTCAAAACACTTCCCCTGACATCCTCAACCGATATGATCGAAACACTTTTCCAGCTTGATGATGACATTGCAAGTTTGTATTTACGCAACCAGGATATTCCCACTGCAACACTGGTCAGTTCTTATCAACGCGCTGTCGCCGCCTGCAACCTGTATCCCGTATATGCAGGTATTGCATTGCTGGAAACCGGCATACCAGAGCTTTTGGAGGCAATAGTAACAGAACTGCCAAAGGCACCGCCTGCCGGCGGGGATTTAAGCGCGCTTGCGTACAAATTGGAGTATAACGAACGCTTTGGCCGGTTGTGCTATCTGCGCTTATACGGTGGCGCGATCATTATGCGTAAATTTGTATCCGTATATGGAACGAATACTTCCTTTCGCGTTACCCTACTGCTATCGCCGGATATGGGCGAATTAAAGCCTGTAGATTACGTGGCTGCTGGAGATATCGCGGTTCTTTTATACAACGATGCGCTCAAGGTAGGCGCAATCATCGGTGATACACCGCCGCCTGTACGAAGCATATGCATAGCGGAACCGCTTCTGCTGACCCGTGTTTGTGCAGGCTCTACCATTCCCCGCCCAAAGCTTTTGGAAGCGTTGCATCAGCTTTGTTTGGAAGACCCCCTGCTGGATCTCAACAAGAACCCACAAACAGGGGCTTTAGAAGTAAAGGTTTTTGGTCAGGTGCAAATGGAGATACTTCGCGCCTTGGCCATGGAGCGTTATGGCATTGACATCACATTGGAAGAGCCGCAGACCATTTTCCGCGAACGGCCGGCGAAAATGGGCGAAGGCAATGTGGCATGGGGCGAAACGCCTTTTCAAGCAGGCATGGGCATTACCATTGAACCGCTGGAGGAGGGCGCCGGTATCCAGTATGAGACAAAAGTCAACTATGGATACCTGTATGCCTCCTTTCAAAATGCCGCCCGGGAAGGCCTCATCAACGCTTTGAAAAATGGCTTGTGCGGCTGGGAGATAACAGACGCAAAAATTACACTTGTACAAGCAACGTATAACTCCGTAACCAGTACCCCTGCCGATTTCCGGAATATTGCCATGGTGGCGGCCATACGATCGCTAAACAACGCTGGTACAGAATTGTTCGAGCCCATTTTATCCTATACATTGACAGTACCTAAAGACATGGCCAGCCGTGCAGCCTATGATCTGAATATAATGCACGCAACGCTTGCGCATATAGAAGCACAGGGTAATGAGACCATCTACACCGGTCAAGTTTCTCTGAACGCGTCGAAAAACTATTCACAGTCGGTGGCGGCATACACCAAAGGCGCAGGCATTTTTTCCGTGCGCCTTTGCGGATATTCGCTTTACACAGGCTGTAGGGATCAAGCTATCAACCACAACTGTGAAATGCTCAGCGAAGAAAAGTATTTGCTGCAAAAAGCAGGCAGGCTTTTATCGTGAGACGCTGGCAGAATAAACTCAAGGCCCATGAGAAAGCTCGTCTTCGGGCGCATTCTCATGGGCTAAGTCATTACCTGTTCTGACAAAGAAGAACATAAGGTATATATCGTTGGTTTATTGAAACAGATTGTCAAAATTCAAGCGGTATACATCCGTATTGCCTCCGGACTTAGGCTTTATCGTAAAAGTATGGTAATAATCACTGCCCTTAATCTGTATATTTTCAGTTTTCATGTAGCCGCCTTCATTACCAAAAAGGTACTTGCCACCATACCAAATTTCTCCTTCTCCTATGATGAAGTACACATCGCCCTTTGGAATATAAACCGTCAACCTGCTGCCATTATTGGAGAATGCCACCAAAATCTGTTGATCGGTACTTGCCGAGTAAACGCTAACGCAGTAATTCAAGCCATCCTTCGGCATATTGAAAATGCATTTTGTTCCAGAACTCTTTCCATCCACCACGCCTGATTTGGGTGTCTTAACAGCCGGATAGTCCGGCAATTTGCGAATAAAACCAGTTGTATTCTCTACTGCGTTATCGAGCGCGACCAATAAATTGCTGCGGTTGATGCTGCCGGCTGTCAAATCGAATATATCCTGTTTAAGCGGCAAGGCGAATAAATCCAACGTAACGAGCGTCAATTTTCCTTTTGTTTTGCCATGCCGATAATTAATAGCCTGCTTTTCAACCTTTTGAATGATACATGCAATAATCTGGTCCTGTGTATAGCCTTTGGCATATGCATCATACCGCATATCTGATTGTACTTCCATGCCGGATTCTGTGATCATGCTTTCGGGCGATGCTGTTTCGAAGGTGAGCTTCAACGCCCTTGGCCCGCCTGTTGTATCTAGCTTGACATTCTTTGCTGCATAAAGCAGCGCAGGCATTAACCGCTTGCTTTTATCATCCATATGTACACGTTCTTGATAAGCGCGATAAGCCGGATTAACCATCGCTTCAGACAAGGACGCTGGGGCTTTCTTGGCTTCTTTTATGGGTGATGGCAGCAGCAAATCCTCAAGCGCGTATAATATCCTTTTATCCGCAAAGGCCTTTTTTGCTTTTTCGGCGATAGAAATAACCGATTTTTCAAACGCAGCCTGCGCTTTGGGCGCAAAGCCAACACTATAATCTCCTCCATTTTGGACAATGATCAAGTTGACCTTTTGCTTTGTATCGGGCGTAGACATGGCTTTAACAATGCCATCCAGGTAGGTTATCGGATCTCCTTGATATTTGGGCTGCCCTTTCATCTGAGGATTTCCGCTAGCAATAGAAAAGCTGATAGCAACAGGCTTATAGGGATCAGCTTCAAATTTGTCAAGTGCCATGGTAATCCCCGAAATGCCACAGCCGTAAATGTATTGCTGCCAGCCATCAGTCACATTCTCCGACTGCTTTTGCATATATTCCTGAAGATAGCGCGCAACAGCAGCCGTGATATCAGATGCAGGCTCAGCAGCAGATGCAGGCTCAGCAGCAAATGCAGCCACTTGCAGGCAAATGAACAGTACCAATGCCACTATTCCCACCATGATTCTTTTCATCATCATTCGGTGTTCCTCCGCTATTTGATTGCTCATGACTGCCTACCTTCTGCATTTGTACAGCATACCATATCTAGCTATATCAAACCTGGTCAAAGTGGCATCACTCAGCCAGGCGTGATCCATCACATTCCCAGCATCTCCCGGTACCATGACAGGCACTGCACTCGCTGGAGAATCCATAATTACTATAGGTTCCGTTTCCCGAACGGCAGACCGGACACCATCCCATTCCCTTGCATACGGGGCATAAGCCCCCACCAGATATTGATGACCCGCCTGCCATATCTTGTTCAGGCCTATTTGCGTCAGATCCCAACCAGGATGTATAACTGGTTCCATCCAAATAATACGAAGTGGCATACCCCTGCGCCTGTCCATTTAAATAATTTCCAGCTATGTAACCACCGGTTTGAGGCTCTAGATAGAGACCGTAGCCGGTAAACTGTCCTTGCTGAAATTGGCCAACATAGTATCCGCCATTTGTGAAACAGTATACGCCATATCCCTCCATTACCCCATTGAGCAATTCGCCGATATAGATATCACCATTGGTCAATGTTTGAGCTGTAAAAGATGGTACTTTGCAGTTCTGTGTTGATGACTTGATTGATACGTTCTGCCCATTCGCCCATTGTCCTGTTGTCATAACGCCATCCGGCGATATAACGAAGCCCATCCCATCGGGCTGACCATCTTGATAGTTTCCCTCATAGCGGATCTGATCCTTACCCAATTGCATGCCTATTCCTTCAAGTGCATCATTGGCCCAAAACCCTGCCGACATTCCGCCGCCAGAAAACAAATAAATGCCAAAGCCGCTTCTCTTGCTATCTGCCCATTGACCATAATACATGTCACCATCTGGATAGGTGCAAATACCAAATCCGTTTGGCATATTATCCACGAACCAACCATTGTAGCTGCTGCCGTTTTCATTTGTTTTGGAGACAATCTCTACTGCTAAAGCCGGAAGAATAACATAAAAACTCACCAGCGTAAAAACAAAAAACAGGCAAAATAACTTGCGCATTTATATTGTCCTCCACAATCCATTGTCTTGCTATTTTACCATATACCTGCTCTTTTTCAATAGTATTCAATTCGGTAATCAAGCAAATGATCATTTCTGATTTTCAGATTCGCTTCCTTGCAATCCTTTTCGGCGACGGTTATACTGACAATAGAAGTGCCAAATCCATAAAGGAGGGCGATTAATGGATATAGTATTGCTCAAGAAAACTGCAAAAGCATTTATTTATCCAAACAAGCGCGAACGATTCTTACTTGATATGTCCCGTAAGTTCGAGGATGCCAGCGGCGGTTATACCCGTGGCCGAGCGGATCCAGTGTTCAGGTTACCTGAGATCATTGATCCTTCGCTCATGCTGATGAAAAGCATGCATTTCCCCCCCGCCTGAACAACTGATTTCGTTGATGCGGCAAAATGGCGTCGGCAACACTTGTTTTGTGCTATCTGACTATGCGGATATGTTGGGAATTATCATGCCGCTTGTGGATGCAGTAACCCGCCTTCACATAAACGGTTATCCCTACCTAATCGTTGGGCTGCCCTCAGGATTTTCCCATTTGAAAGATGAGTCCTTTGCATCACATCAGCCCAACTGTTTTGTGAAGCTAAGGATTTGGTTTGACGGTGAATCTAGGTAGAAAATAAAATTTGTAACGCTGATTAAGGATGCCGCTTTTCTAACAGCGACTATCATGATGCCCTTCTCCCGTTGAGAAAAATGGATGTAATAAGGTGGAAACACGTGAGGCCATGACACTAGAACAAGTCAAAGAGATTCTATCAAGCATTTCAAACCTACGAGATGACGATAGGAGGATGATGGCTTTACTACTGCTTACAGGGTGCAGGCGTGGGGAGGCATTAGGCTTACGATAGGAAGACATTGACGTTACAAGCGGTTTGATACACGTACAACGCAATGTAAACCTATGTAAAGAATCAGCCGAGAGTAGGCGCACCAAAGACAGAAAAAGGTAAGCGATATATATCCCTTGATAAGCAACATCTTACCTTACTACAGCCACTACAGGCGACAGGGTACACGGTGGAGGGGATTCACCGAAAAGCCATATGTCATTCAGGCGACAATGGGAACGTATTGAAAAATCTGTAGACTTGCACGACGTAACAGCGCACGTTTCAGGCATAGCTATCTTACATTGCTTGCAGGTATAGGCATTAATGTCAAGACACTTCAAACTATCGGTCGACATGCCGGCATTCAAACTACAATGAACCGCTATGACATCCCGTAAAACAAATATCGTCGAGGAAGTAGAATGAATCTGCTTCTTACAAACCAAGGTTTTTACAGAAACATTGCAAACGGCAATCCCCCGAGAGCACTTACGTAACAAGACTTTGCAGCCTATTCCTTATCAAATACTATACAGAAAAATTGCAGAAAACACCTTTCATTCTAAAGTCAAGCATAAGCAGACAGCAGAGAAAACATGTTTTTGCAATGAATAGGTAAAGAAAGCAAAGGGAGTGTCGCAAAATCCGTGTAAATGGAATACTTTCTGAAAGTTGGGAAAAAACTACTACCGCTTTTACTCCTGCGCAGGGTAGGGCAACGCTGGGGAGCGACCCGAGCGGTACAGGAGGTTT
>JAEWSC010000079.1 GCA_023398575.1 Bacillota bacterium
TGCATCACGCCATGCCTCTGCGCCGCGGCGAGGAGAATTTCATGGCCCTTTTGTTACCCATTATGTTTACAGCCCAAGGCCGTACCCTGTATACGCAGTATAGCCAAGCGTTGAGGGATGCCTTCCGGCCAAGGCTGCACGCGGCATTATTGCAGGCGGCGCAAGAGGGTGACATTCACTTGTATCACCCCGATTATACGGCGGACATGCTGATGGCGCTTATCAATCAATGCTGGTATGACACTGCAAAAACGGTGATGAATGCCAGAAATCAAAACAGTACAGCTGATGACGCCGCGCTCATGGAGCTTTTGCAGGCCTACCGGTTTGCCATGGAACGCATTCTGGACGCCCCCTTTGGCTGTCTGGATATCGTTCGTTTGCCGGAACTGATGGAAACCATCTCAAGAGTGCTGATAGAGCTTAGGCTTTCTTAACATACAAAGGAGGAAAGACATGAAGGTACTGGAAACAAAAAGGCTTTTGCTTCGCCCCTTTGAGGAAAGCGACCTCCATGATTTTTATAATTATGCCAAAGACCGGGATGTCGGCCCCCATGCCGGCTGGCCGCCGCATGAGACCCAGGCCCAGACCAAGGAGGTCATCCTGCGCTTTATGGCAGAAGACAACGTCTTTGCGTTGGAAGAAAAATCATCCCATAAGGTCATAGGCTCCCTTGGCATCCACAGGGATAGCCGGCGAGATAGGAGCGATACAATACGTATGATCGGCTATGCCCTGGGCAAAGACTGGTGGGGCAAGGGATATATGACCGAGGCCGTCGAGCGGGTGCTGCAGTTTCTGTTTAAGGAAAAAGAGATGGAACTGGTTACTGTGTACCATTTTGCCTACAATCTACGCTCCCAAAGGGTTATTGAAAAGTGCGGTTTCCACAGGGAAGGCATCCTGCGGCAGGCCAGCCGGTTATATGACGGAAGAATTCTGGATGATGTGTGCTACTCTATGACCCGTGAGGAGTATGCGCAAAACACCATGAGACAAGAATGACATAACGATCTTTCGTTAATGGAAAGAGTCTTCGTATGGGCTGTTTTCGGAGATAGAAAGACGCTATCCTATGAACTATCAGGGAGGTATGCAGGTGGCCGACTTTTCAAACCTTGAGCGGGTGATGAATGACTGCATGGCGCAGGATTGGCTTGCAGGCTATAGCATTAACATAACCCAAGCGGGAGAACCGCTGTATGTTGGCTACGCAGGCTATGCTGACCGTAACGCCGGAGTCAAGATACAAGAAAGCACACTGTTTCGTATCATGTCTATGGGCAAACCCATGACAGCAGCAGCAGCCATGGCGCTGGTGGAACGTGGCAAGCTGCGCTTAAACGATCCGGTTCGAAAGTACGTTCCTTGCACAGAATGGGTGTATGACGGCATGGGAGGCAAAATACCGCTACCGCCAGACCGAGACCTGACTGTACTCCACTTGTTAAATCACACAAATGGCTTGGGCATGTCATATATCCATATGGACGAACTGTTCCGCGCCACAGCTGGTATTGAGCCAGGGCTGAAAAATTGGGCGGAGGCTGTTGCCGCCGTTCCGCTGGAGTTTCTGCCGGGAACCCGAACGGGATACAGCAGCTATTTCGGCTTTACCCTCCTGGGATATGTGCTGGAAGTTGCGGCGGATATGCCCTTTCAAGATGTGCTGAACACCTACCTGCATGAACCATTGGGTATGGAGCCACCCATGTTTTGGCTGGAGCCGAACGAACTGCCGCGATTGTCACGCTTGTATGAATCTACCTCCAATGGCCTGTCTGCCGTACCGCAATCTTACTTCCCCAGCCCCTATGAAAAGGATGTAAACGTCTGCTCCGGCGCGGGCGGACAATTTATGACTTTGGGAGACTGTGTGAAATTTGCGGGCATGCTTGCCGGTGATGGCTTATATAGAGGTTCTCGTGTCCTCCAGCCAGAAACAATACAAGCAATGCATACGGATACTCTGCCGCCTGGTTTATCTTTTGAAGCGGGCGTACAATGGGGGCTCGGCATGGCCATTTATACCGGTGAGGGCAATAAAACATACTCGCCGGGCAGCTTTTATTGGGGTGGCTATTATGGCAATCAATTGTGGGTGGACCCGGCACGGCGGTTGTCGGTGGTCTATATGTTTAACCTTATTGAAGGCCATAAGGCGGATATACAAAACCTCATTGAGCGGGAAGTATATACTGGGCTGGGAGTATCGTAACGAAGGCTAATTTTCCTCTCCATCCTGAAATAGAAAAACAAGCGCATTTCGGCTGTAGTATAGATTTCCATCGCCTAGCGCCTGGAGAGATTGCAGATAAAAAGCAATGCTGCACAACGCCTAGCAAGGAGCAGTACAGCACCGCACAAAAATATCCATGTTAGCGAACAACGTATCAATACAAAAAGTATCACCGCAAATATATCGGATTGCCGATGCTGGCCAGCGTCATGCCGACCACAGGCAAATTTCGCCAAATTTCTGCCCGCACAAAACAGCTGCCCTTCACACACCTTTGGACTTCGAAACAATGCAGACGTCCAGGTACATCCTGAAAGATCACACCAGTCTGATCATACAGCCGTATCTTGTCACCTGACCGCAGCTGCCGGAAGGTCATATCCAGTATATCTCCATCCTCTTGCGCGGCCATATCCCCCATTCTGGCGCTGCCCAGAACAAGTTCCATCTGCGGCGCATCCGGGGTCATGCCCACAAAGGCATGGCCTTTTTGTATTGCCTCCAGAATATCACTCTTGCTCCGGGACCGGCTGTATAAAAAGGTAGCCGGGGTAGCCATCTGGCGGAACATTTCACCCCGATGGGCATCGCTGCCGCCGATGACCGGCAGATGACGGCCCTTGCACAATTCGCCATGCCAGAATCGCACTGCCGCGTCATTTTCTGGGGTATATGGCCCGTTCCAGATTTCCATCAAGTCCATGGGCACATCTTCTCCCAGGCCGAACTTCCATCCACAGGGGATGTCCATGGGATGGTTGATGCTTGACAGCGCCCCGCTATTCCGGCCTTCCTGCATGATGGCCAGCACTTCCTCCCGGGTGTTTGCATAAAAGGTTTTTACAGGTCTTTGAACGCCAAGCAGATTATAATGGCCGTCATAATAAGTAATCTCTACGCCCGGCAGCACCGCGATGTCCGGATAGCTTATCAAGCTTGCATTGGAAGTCATGCAATTATGATCCGTGATAAAAATATAGTCCAGCCGATCCTGCCGCGCTCTCGCAATTGTTTCCTCTACAGAATACCAGCCGTCGGAATGGGTGGTATGCAGGTGGGTATCACCCTTGAGCAAAACAGGCTGCTTGATTGTTTGTGTAATGGTGAGTGTCAAGGCGCAGCCGCCTTCTTCAATCAGGTACAAGCCCAGCACCACATACCATGTTCCTTCCCGAAGGGAGGCAGGCCTATAGCCCGGCGTTGCATAGTTCTCATGAACCAGCACCGTTGAACGCTCCGACCCCGATGCGCCTACCAGCACATGATCCGGGTCCTCCAGACCAAGGTCAATGATGTTAACCTCATCCAACCGTGCTCTTCCATGGGTTTCGTCTACAGGCCGGCGCCGCTGATACGCATAGGAAACCGTCAAAAGCTCGATATCCGGCTCTACCGTAAAAGGCACCCGCACAAACTGGCGCTGATTACTGTGCTCAATGGTCATTGCGATGGTTTGGCTTTTATCAGGCATAAATAAACTCCTTTACGGCTTTATCTTATCCCTTGGATGCGCCCAGCGTCAAGCCGCCAATTAAAAAGCGCTGAGTGAAGGCGTATAATATCACAAGCGGCAAAATCGAAATAATGATAGCCGCCATCTGCGCGTTAGGCGCAATGATATCAATACCGGAGGTGCCATCGATGGCAAAAGCCAAGCTCATTAAAACCATGGGCAGTGTATACTTTTTGGCATCCGTGATAATCGTTACAGGCAGCATCAGCGCGTTCCACTTACCGATAAACTCCAAAAAGGTAATAGCCGCAAGACCAGGTATAGAAAGGGGTAAATAAATACTGGTTAAAATACGCATTTCAGAGGCATTGTCAATCCGTCCCGATTCAGCCAGTGATTCGGGCACATTCAAAAAGTAATTACGCATCAGCAGTATGGAAAAGCCGGAGACCAGCCCGTTGATAATCAGGCCTGCATAAGAGTTCAAAAGTCCCAGCTGCTTATTCAGCGCATAAATGGAGATCAGCGTCAGATCGCCCGGAATCATCATGGTGAACAGAATCACAGAGGATATGGCCTTGCGGAAGGGAAGATCCTTTTGCACCAGCACATACCCAGCCAGGGCAGATAGGATGACCTGGATAAAGGTAGCCGTCACAGATACAAAGGAGGAATTGCTGAAGGCCCGGGATAAA
The DNA here is from genome assembly GCA_023398575.1 of Bacillota bacterium. GTDB lineage: Bacteria > Bacillota > Clostridia > Christensenellales > Aristaeellaceae > JAEWAH01. The sequence continues at coordinate 4,391 of JAEWSC010000079.1, forward strand.
TTGGCCCGCTGCCAGATGGTAACAAAACCCTCTACCGAAAACTCCCGCGGCCACAATATAACACCAGGCTCCATAGAGCCCAAACGCGTGGAAAAAGCGACAGCCAGCACATTGATCATGGGAATCATCATGGTAAAGAACACAAGCAGTAAGATTACACCATTGGTAAGCTTCAGCCCCTTGGACAGCTCATTGGTAAATGCTTTAGACCGCGCCATTGAGAACCTCCTCCTTCTTAATACCCGCTGTCCCGGTCATATCTGGCCAGGCGGCGGATAACGGTTGAAATCAATAGCGTTGCCAAGAGCACCACTGTGGCAGCCGCAGTGGCCTTGCCTACCCGCATTTGCAAAATGCCTTCTTCATAAATGTACAAAAGCAGACTGCGGATATCATCTTTGATTGCTGGGCGGCTGAGAATGAAAATCTGGTCAAAGTTGCGCAAAACGCCGGTAGCCCCAATCACCAGCAGCGTCTTGATGGTAGGCTGCAACTGGGGGATGATGATGTGCCGGATTTGCCGGAACCGGGTCGCCCCGTCAATGCGGGCAGCCTCATAAATGGTGGGATCAATGGATACGATACTGGCCATGAGCAGCACCACAAAATATCCCGCCTGCTTCCAAGCATTGGTGAACAAAATCACCGGCCTGCCCCAGGCAGCAGTCGTAAAAAATCCCACACGTTCTATGCCCAATTGCCCAAGTACCGTATTGACAAGCCCGGTGGCTGACAGCACATAAATCCACACTCCACCCACGACCGTCCAAGAAAATAAATAGGGCAGGAATGTCACTGTTTGTATGGCAGACTTGACAGCCCTGCGGCGGATTTCATTGACGCATACGGCAAGCACCACGGCCACAGCCAAGTTGATCAGCAGCGAAACGGTGCCCAGATATACGGAATTGACAAAAGCCTGGCGGAACTGAAAATCCCGAAATATCTCCTGATAGTTGTTGAGACCGATAAACAGGGGTGTGCCAATGATCCGCTCTTTGTACAGGCTTTGAATCAACCCCAGCGCCAGCGGATAAAAAGAAAAAATGGCAAAATACAAAAACACTGGCAGCAGCATGAAGTAAATCCACTGATACTGCATGATGCGCCTTATCATTAAACGGCGCTTTCTCTTTTTTCTTTCCTTGCGCGGCGCTTGTGCTATAGTTTGCATAATTTCACACCTTTCGCCTGCACAAGGGGCTGCCTGCATATTGCAGTGCAGCCCCTTGTTTTGGGCAAAGCTTTAACAGATATTACTTAATGATCTCCAACTGTTTCAGCTCCGTCTGCATCGCGGCAATACCGTCAGCGGCAGTCATGGAGCCATTGATGATCTGGGTGGCATACTTGGCAACGGCATCACGATACTTGGTGGCATTTGCGTTGCTCAGTTCAGGGGTGGCATACTGTAAGGATTCCATGGCCTTTTCAAAGCCGGGGTTCCAGCCCACGGGGTTCACAAACTGGTTGCTGACGGGGACAGGAGCGCCATGGTCCTTGCCGTGGGATGCGCCAACCTCGGTCAGGGTTACCTTGCCGTCAGCCTTTGTCCAGTCATTGCCCTCAATACCGATTGAGAGCAGTTCGCCGCCTTCCTGGGTGGCAAAGTACTCCAGGGCCTTAAAGGCACCTTCGGGGTTCTTGGCATTGGCGGGAATCACCCAGATAGAGGGGCCGCCGCGGGAAAGCATATAATCTGTGGTTTCGCCCTTTGTGCCCGGCAGGGGATAAGCTTCAAATTCAGCTGGATACTGAGCGCCGGCATTTACGTTGTACAAGCCGGTCCAGGCCGCCCAGTCCACGGTCACGCCCGTTTTTCCGGTCTGGAACTTGTTGCGCATATCCTTGGTTTCATCGGTGAGGCAGTTGGGATCCAACAAGCCTTCCTTATACAGCTTGGCAAGCCACTCCCAAACGGGGATAGCTGCTTCGGTGGCGACAGGCACGGTGATGCTGCCGTCTTCCGCCTTGACCATGCCGCATTTTACACCTACAGCAGAGAACCAGGGCTGCAGGTCGTGCAAGTATTTAACAGCGTGGTTCACCGCATAGAAGCCTTCGCCGCCAACAGCCTGCATTTTCTTAAATACTTCGTAATAGCCGTCCAGTGTGGGGGCGATAGCATCCACATCTACGCCGGCTTTCTGGGCGATCACTTTATTGATGTTCACGGGTTTGTGAACTTCCTTTTTGTTAAAGCTGGCCCAGATCTTGCCATCCACCGTCACCTGATCCCACTCGCTGGGGGTGACAACATCGGCGTTGCCAAGCACGGGAGAGGCTTTGACCCATTCGGTAAGATCGGTCAGCGCGCCTTGTTCATGCAAACTATACATCATGGTTACGGGCACATAAATCAGGTCATACTGTTCGCCGCCCATCAGCTTCTGCATAACCACGTTGTCGTAATCGGAGGCGGGTTTTTCCATGGTAACGGTGAGATTCAGCGCTTTGCCCAGCGCATCCTGGAAAAGGATCATCTCTGCTTCATCCTTGCCGCCGGTTACGGCGGTCAGCATACGCAGTTCACCGGCCGGAGCCGTTTGCGCCGTTGCACCGACCAGCGGCAGCAGCATTGCAAGTACCATAGTCAAGACAAGCAGCGATTGGAGCATTTTCTTCATTTTTGTCTACCCTCCTGCTTTTTATGGTCGGCAAAAAAGGCAGGGCACAAGATACCCTTGTCCGCTTCCGCTCAACTCATTGCTCATAGCATACCATTATATATCCAATATTTCAACATGTATTTGTTGATATTCTGGATATATTTTGATAGACCCAGGAAAGGATTATGTTTCTCTATTGATGATTGTGGATATATTTGATATAATACCGGAAAGCATGCAAGTTTCCATCATCGGTCAGGAGGAGTTTTGTGGACGCTTCTTTCTTATATCAAGAGATTTATGAAAAGCTGGCGGAAGAAATACGCAATGGAAAGCGCACGCCGGGCGACCAGGTGGAAACAGAAAGAGAGCTTGCGGAAAAGCACCATGTCAGCCGCATTACCAGCAAACGAGCACTGAATCTGTTGGAAGAGGAAGGTTTGGTGGTCAGGCGGCGCGGCCTGGGCACCTTTGTGGCTGACCCCACAGAAAAAACGTCCAGGCCCCTTGTGCCCCATGCCTCCTTTACACACAAAGAGCACTCTGTCCGCCGGTTGGGACTGATTATGGAAGACTTAGGCGAAACCTATGCACTGAGTGTTTTTTATGAAATTGACCGGCAGATATCTCAGGCAGGGTTCCAGCTTTGCCTTTGTGTCACCTATGGCGATCAAAAAAAGGAGCGGACCGCGCTGCATCAATTGCTGGGTATGGATGTGCAGGGTATCATCATCATGCCAGCCCATAGCCGCTACTACAACACCGACTTGCTTCGTCTGGTGCTGGATCACTTCCCTGTCGTAATCATTGACCGCCCGCTGGCCGGCATCCCCGCGCCTTGCGTTTATACCGACAACCTAAAGGCATCTTCCACACTGACAGAGCTGCTGGTGCAAAAGGGCCATCAGTCCATCGGCTTTTTCACCCCTGCCACGTCAGAAGCCATTTCTTTGGAGGAAAGGCACATGGGGTATGTGCAAACCATGAAAAGCCATGGTCTGATCGCACTGGAACCCCTGGTGCTGCCCATGGCTAGCCGCCTGGGCATGTTTGAGCAAGGGGAAAGAAACGACAGCATACAGCAGACAGCCATCTATCAATGGCTGCAGGCAAACCCCTACGTCACTGCCATCATTGGCACTGAATACGGCATTGCCGAATGGACCAGGATAGCAGTCGGACAGCTGGGAAAAAGGATTCCCGAGGATTTGGCCGTCAGCTGTTTTGATGAGAAATATGGTTTTCTTGGAAATTACGTGTATACCCACATGCGTCAAAACGGCCCCGGCATTGCGGCAAAAGCCGTGGAGGTCATGCTGGACATGCTTGCCGGTAAAGATGTACGAAGGCAGACTCATTTGATTCAGGCCGACTGCCTGTTGGGAGAGACAACCTAATTTACAATGCTATACTGCCAAAGATAATAAAAGTACCTGTCTTGTGTCATCCAACAAGGCAGGTACTTCCATAGTCCTATTTCTTTTTTGCTTTTGCCCATTTGTCATTGTATTTACCACGCTTGGGCTTTTCAGTTTTTACTTCTGCTTTGGGCACTACTCCCTTTAAAGGGGAGCCCCTTCGATCAGTTGGGTAACCCATTCTTTCTAATGCGCTCCTGCCCTGCTGCCTTTCCGTCCTCCCTCGCTGCCCCTCTGGCAGGTTTTGCCGCGGCGGCCTGTCATGATAGGGTATCTCCGGCACAGCCAAACAATTTTTCCCATATCCAATCAGGTCTTCCCTGCCGGCAAGGCGCAAAGCCTCCAGGACAAGCTTACGGTTCTGCGGTTTCTTAAACTGCAATAGCGCCCGCTGCATGGCTTTTTCGTGGGGCGTGCGGGGAACAAAAATATTTTCCATGGTGCGGGGATCAATGCCTGTATAAAACATACAGGTGGATAAGGTGCCCGGTGTCGGATAAAAGTCTTGAACCTGCTCTGGTTGATGCCCCGTATCGCGGATGTACAACGCTAGTTCCACAGCGGCATGCAGGTCGCTCCCAGGATGACTGCTCATCAGGTAGGGTACCAGAAACTGCTTCATGCCCAGTTGCTCGTTGACGAGCTTGTACTTTTGCACAAAGGCGTCGTATACCTCCCGGCCTGGTTTGCCCATTCGGCTGAGGACTCTTGGTGAAATATGCTCCGGCGCCACCTTCAACTGGCCGCTGACATGGTGCTGGCACAATTCCTTTAAGAATGTACTATCCTTATCCAGCAGCAGGTAATCGTAACGGAGCCCGGAACGGATAAAGACTTTTTTCACCTTCGGCAAGGCGCGGATTCGGCGCAGGATGGAAAGCAGCTCCGTATGATCCGGCGTCAAATGCCGACAGGGCTTGGGATACAAGCATTGCCTATCCTTACAGGCGCCTTGGGTGCATTGCTTTTTGCAGGCCGGCCGGCGAAAATTGGCGGTGGGGCCGCCCACATCGTGGATATACCCTTTAAAGCCTGGCAGCTTCGTCAACATTTCTGCTTCCTTGACAATGGAATCAGGGCTGCGGGACTGGACAATGCGGCCCTGGTGGAAAGTCAGCGCGCAAAAGCTGCACCCGCCAAAGCAGCCACGGGTGGCAGAGACGGAAAATTCCACCTCTTCCAGCGCCGGAACACCGCCCAGTGCATCGTAATCCGGGTGCCAGCGTCTAGTGTACGGCAAGGCATACACCTCGTCCAGCTCCTCCCGAGAAAGGGGATAGGCGGGCGGATTCTGAACCAACCACCTGTTCAAATCCTGCTGCTGGCACAGCGCCTTTCCACGGTAAGGGTCCTGTTCATCGTACTGAACCATGAACGCCTTGGCATAAGCCACCTTATCAGAGGCCACCTCTTTGTGGGAGGGAACCTCTTCGATATCTTCCGGCTTGTCCTTTTGCAGATAGCATATGCCCCGGATATCCTTGAGTTCATCCTTCTGTGCGCCATTTTTCAGCCAGGCGGCGCATTCCAAAATAGACCTTTCCCCCATGCCGTACATGAGCAGTGTGGCCCCGCTATCTACCAGAATGGAGCGGCGCACCTTATCCTCCCAGTAATCATAATGGGAGAAGCGGCGCAGCGAGGCTTCCAACCCACCGATTAATATCGGCACGCCGGAAAAATCCTTCAAAATGCGGTTGCAATATACAATGGTCGCCCGGTCTGGGCGCATACCAGCCTTTCCGCCAGGGGCGTATACATCCTCACTGCGCCCCTTTTTTGCCGCGGTATAATGGTTGACCATGCTATCAATGACGCCGGCAGATACCAAAAAGCCTAACTTTGGCCGGCCAAAGAGCGTAAAGGCATTCTCATCCTTCATATCCGGCAGACAAAGCATGGCCACAGTGTAGCCCGCTTTTTCCAGCACCCGGCTGATGATGGCATGGCCAAAGGAGGGATGATCGACATAGGCATCCCCGCACACGTATATAAAATCCGGCTGATCCCAGCCGCGGTTTTTCACATCCATGGGGTTTACGGGCAAAAATTCGTTTCGCGTCATAGATTCCTTTCAGTTGCCTTGGTTTTATACATAACAAGATTATTGTAGGGGATGGGACACTACGTGTCAAGGCGGAGCCGCCCGTGAAATCCATTATGAAAAGAATAACAATTCCTGTCTACCAAAAACCGTATGCGGATGACCATATACATGGTATAATGAATGTATAGCATTTCCTGGGAGTGAGTGGATGATTTCGTTTTTTATTGAAGACGTGCCTGACACGATAGAGAGCCGGTGGGACCAGCTGATGAATAAGATCACGCCAGAAATGGAGCGCGGTCTAAAGCGGGAAGCTTACATGCGGCTGGGTAATCTTTCAGATGTGCAAGATGTCATGCAAGAAGTATTGATCAAAGCCGCTATGAACTACGATCAGCTAAAGGATGAGCGCAAGCTGTATGCATGGCTGATGACCATTACCAGACGCGAATGCTTTGCACACATATCACGTTTCTCTATTAAAGCTTTTTTAAGCAAGACAAGGCTGCTGACCGGCTTGATTAGCCACACAGTAGATATTTGGGAGCATTTGGTTACGGATGAAGAAAAGCAAAACCTGCTCAAAGCGCTGGAATCGTTGGATGACGAATCCAGAAAGATTGTTGTTCTAAAATCCACAACAGACCTATCCTTAAAAGAAATCGCTGAAAAGCTGTGTTTGAACTATCATACCACAAGGTCCAAATATCAACGGGCACTATCGCTGCTCAGGGACATCATTCGGGAGGATGAAGCTAATGAACGCCATTAAGCAAGCAAATATTGAAAAGAAAATACGTCTTTTGGCGTTTGAAGAAGCGGAAGAAAGGCTTCTGCCTTTTAGCAGCATGAAGGAGAACGTGCTTCGCGCTTGCACCCAGCGGCTGGACACAACGGATAACCGACAGGAAAAAAGAAAGGCCAGGCTGCGCAACACCCGGAGGGTGGCGTTGGCAACAGCCTGCCTTTTGGTAGGGATAAGCGTTCTGTCAGTGTTGGCACCTGTGCCTGTTAGCACTGCCAACGGGTTCCTGCGCAAAGCGCAAATCTGGGTCGGGGGCCTTTTACAGTTGAATATTTCTTACGGCCCGCCGGAGGAGTATGGTCAAAAATCAAAGGAATATGGCGTCATGCCGGATGGCTACCAGGAGAAAAGCGGCTGGAAATCCCTGCAGGAAATCCGTGATGCCTATAACGTCACTCTCCTGGAGCCGTCGCAGGAGGAAGATGCATGGACTTTGAAAAACGCGAAGGTCAACGGCGAAGGTGAAGTAAGGTTTATCCTCTTTTTCTACTCATTTACCCAGCAAGACAACTTTATCTCCTTCAACTATGGGCCACAAGCAGATGAAATGGGAGCAGCTATTTTCGCTGAGGATGTCGCAGCTTACACAGCGCCTGCCGGTACATTCTACACCTGGAGTATTGAAAATAAGCAATATGCGCAAATCATGCTGGATGAGCGTTTGGTTACAATAACGTCAGACTTGCAGAAGGATGCATTTCTCAAAACCCTGGATGGCCTGCGCATCGTCAATTGACTAAGATACCGCCGGTATAAGTGGTTCTGGTAACAGTTGACTCAAGCGATGCGGAATGCACGGTCCTTAAGCGGTAATAGTAACCGCTGGTCACTGTCCAGGTTGCGGAACCGGTTTTAGATGTGACACCATAGTCCCAAAATCCCTGCGACTTAATGTTGGTCCAAGCATTGTTTTCCCACTTTTGAAGGTACATGGTTCCGCCCACCTGATTCGCCGTCTGGTTGGCCGTGGTAGAGGCAGAAACATTTACAGAGGTGGAACTTGCCTTGCTGATGCTGAAAGTCGCATTGGAAATAGCGATATCCGTTGACATGGGGCTGATACCGGCAGTCCAGCTCCCATAGTAGTAGTCTGGGTATGGCGATAAGTCTGACTCCGGAGGTGTCGATGTTTCAGCCAAGGCAGAAATGCTGATAGTAAGCAATAGGATGGTCGCAATCAAAAGCTGAATGATTCTTTTCACAAATGTCCCTCCCATATCATCACATTATGATATACATACTATAGAGCGACTCTTTATTCGTTTTGATGCATGGTTTCATAAATTTTTTTGTCGTATTCTTTGTTGAGACAGTGAAACATCCATCATTCAGGAATTACCAGATATTCATAACGAAAAATGGAGGGGTGACATGCCCCTCCATTTTTGTTGATCCATAGCGCAAAAAGAGGTAGTGCGCCATACATTTGATCTGCTGCAAATGAATTACCCTATTTCCCAGCCCTCCCGTTTTCTATATAGATAGTCACTCTCTCGTCTATACCCCATCCGCTCATAAAACTGCTGGGCACTAAAATTGTCTCGCCCGGTAAACAGTTCAAAGTCATGAATCCCCATTTCCCGGAAGTGGATTTCAGCAGCATGCATTAAAGCCCTGCCAATCCCCCCCCCACGAAATGCTTCCTCCACAAACAGTTCGGTAACTTCTACATAAAATACGCTATAGCAAATCGATTTGAGCATTTGCGCACATAAAAAGCCAACCATATCATCTCCCGCCCGAGCCACAAAAACCGTTTCAGCATCCTCCCGGGTAAGCCCTGCTAGAACTCCTTCATATGTGTTGGCATCCTGACCATTGAACATGTCGTTCAGGCGTTTGAGCCCACTAGCGTCAGATGGAACGGCCAGCCTCACCGCAATATCCATATTTCACCCCTCTTCTTAACTAGAATTTTTATACATTATTTCTAAATAAATACTAGACAAATATTGCTTGATTGTGTCATACTATACGAGGAGGCGGCAAGCTATGATCGATGAAAATCAAGCACTTTTTCAAGAATATGAATCGTTCGTAAAAGTTCAAGAAATAGACAATCCTTTTGAATCACCGCATATGCATCCGCAATATGAGTTGATTTATGTACTGTCTGGGAGCCTGCACCTTGATATCGGTGCAAGAGCTTTTGCATTGCAGCCCGGCGACCTGGCTTTTATCTCCCGCAACCTGGTACACGCTTACAGAACCCAACATAAAAGCAGCTGCCTGATGGTATGGATCGGCTCTTTGGCACTGCCCATGCTTGCTGTACGGCTTTTAAGGCATGAAGTAAGGGAGCCGGTGGTCAGCCTGCGGGATGACCTGGAGGAAGCGCAAAACTGCGCCAGGCGGCTAATGGCCGAAACAGCAGGCCGGGCAGACAGGGACGTGCTTCTGGGCTATGTACAAATTCTGCTGGGCCGGGCCTTTGAACGCTTTATTCTCTCTCCCTCCACTGGCGGCGAAGACAGCCTGGCAGCCAAAGCGCTTTCCTACCTGTCGATGCATTACCATCAACCCGTTTCACTCGACGATGTGGCATCCGCCGTATACGCCTCTCGTTATCATCTGTCCCGCGTGATGAACCAGCAATTCGGCTACGGATTTTACGATTACATCAATCAGCTGCGCATCAACGATGCCAAGTACCGCCTATGGCACACCGATGAGCGCATTGCGGACATTGCGCTGTCCTGCGGGTTTGAAACCATAAGAAGCTTCAACCGTGTCTTTTTGCGGCTTGTACGCATGCCTCCACGGACATACCGCGATAGCCAGCGCCGGGTCGATCTCACATAACAGGTCAGCCTGGACAGCTCTTGCGCATATGCGCAATAATCGTCCCGTGAAAGGCAACGGCGGACATTGTGAAGCCATTGCCTTTTTTGTATAGTGTTCTTACCTATTTTATAGATTCATCGGAGGCATGAGTATGGATACCAATAAGGCGGCCATTGTCACCGGCGGAAGCAGCGGCATCGGCCAAGGTACGGCCATCGTACTGGCAGAACAGGGCTACGATGTGGCCATTACGTATTCCCGCAACCGGGATGGGGCAGATGAAACCAAAGCAGAAATTGAAAGGCTTGGCAGGCGCTGCCTTGTGTACCATGCCGCGTTGGAAGAAAAGGACGTAGCTGAGAACTTGGTTCGGGAGGCGCGAAAAGACCTTGGCCGGCTGGATTTGCTGGTCAATAACGCGGGACGCGACGCCCGCAGCAGCATACTAACCGCGACCCGGGAAAATCTGCAATACATCGTGGACACCAACTTTATCGGATACCTGATGGCCGCCGGAGAAGCAGCGCGCATCATGATAAAGGACGGCACTGCCGGCTCCATCCACTTTGTAACGTCTACCAGGGGCGAATCCGCCCACCCGGATGATTTTGTATACGGCGGCATTAAAGCGGCCATCAACCGGGCGGCCCAATCTCTTGCGCTGGAACTGTCAGTCTACAAAATCCGTGTCAACTGCATTGCTCCCGGCGCCACAAGAGTAAGACCTCAAAGCCCGCCGCCTGACGCCAAGGCCGGCGACATCATCAAAGGCCGGCCCTTTTATCCCATTGAGGATTGTATCCCATTAGGCCGCATGGGCGTACCCAGGGATACAGGTGAGTTGGTAGCTTTCCTGGCCAGCGACAAAGGATCATACATCACTGGCATGGTGATCCGTGTGGATGGGGGCCTTACGCTGCCTGGCCAGCCGGAATGGTTTGCACCATCGGTCTGGATGGATAGGGGCTGGGTGGAAAGGAACCGGGAAGCGGTACTAAACCAAAAGGGTGAATAGATGCTTTATTAAAGGCGCGCCTGCCACTTGCAAGGCGCGCCTTTCTTATTGCTTTTCAGTACGCCACACGAACCGTTTTGATCTCAAAGGGCTTGAACGTCAGAGCAGCTTCCCTTGAGAGAGGTAACTTCGCCTGCACTTCTTCCAGCATATCCGTAAGAGCAATTTCCTTCACATCATGATTCAATGTTAACGTTGCCTTGGAATACGCGCCGGTAGCTTCATACAAACGCAGTATATATGCATTGTCCGCATCCTCACACGGCTTGACGGTTTCAATGATGATGTTAGGTAAATCGACGGAGGCTAGCTGCGGCATCATGCAGTCCCCCGCATTTGCAATGGGCAGGTAGTTAAAAGCATACGCAGGCCTGACCACCGTTTCTGCACAGAAGCCGCCGGCATGGGGCAGGATAGCATACCGGCAGAAATGCCGGCCTTTGTCGCCCTGGCTGTCCGGCCGTTCGCCGCCTTTGTGCAACGACAGGCGCATGGAGCCTTCCCGTACAGAGAGACCATATTTGCAATCATTCAAAAGCGCCAGACCATAACCAGCCTCGGATAAATCGGAATATTTATGGTTGCAGATCTCAAAACGTGCCTTTTCCGCCGCGCTGCTGCGGTGGTTACTGCGGCGGATGTAGCCGAATTGGATTTCGTTGCGCACACCGTCACAGAAAAGAGAGGTATCAAAAGCAGTCTTTAAGAACCTGTGGCTATCCTGCCAATCGATAACCGTATCAAAAGTTACAAGCGGCGAATGGGCGGAAAACACCATGTCCTGCGTGATCACGGTTTTCTCTGTCATTTGGTACACACTGCGGATGCGCGCTTCTACAGCACCTACGCAAACCACTTCACGGCTTACAAGACGGCCGGCGGGCGATAACTTGTCTTCCAGGTCTGCGTCGATATCCCAGTTATCCCAGGCGGCGGACACCTCCTCAGCCATGAGGAAGGAGTTAAAGGGCAGCCCGTTTGTGTCAACCAGTTCGCGGTCTGTTTGCGCATCCACAAAGGAGTCCATGGCCCCATTTTCATCAAAACGGACACGCGCAAAGGGCGTGATCAGGGTATTGCCCTCCAGGCGGAAGGGACAAACTGCCTTTTCAACATCTGCAACTTCCCATGCAAGAACCTTGGAACCCAAGGCCGGCAGCACAACCCCGGATACCGCCAGCATTTCCTCGCCGTTTAAATCGATAAAGCGCTGCTGGGCATAGCCGCCTGCAATGCGCATGCCAGACATAGCTTTTAGGTACACTGTGTCACAGCGGTCAAAGGAAAGGGTGTTGTGCAGTGTGACAAAGCTGCTTTCTTTATTGGCATATGCCGAATCAAGCAGCGCCAGAGTCATACCGCGGGCGGCCAAAATCGCTTGTGTTGTTTCTTGGATGGACTGGGCATGGGCACTGTGAATACAGGTGCCGGGTAGAATATCATGAAACTGGTTGACCAGCAGCGTGTTCATCAGCGGGCGCACCGCCTGCCCATCGGCTGCTTTGGCATTGGCAACAGCATGTTTGACCGTCAACAACTCCAAATCGTGCAAAGCAATCTCCAACAAGCGGTTGTTGCGCTTGATGATGTGCTGATTGGTCAGCGTACCGCGATGCAGTTCCAGATACAATTCACCGGCATAGAGCGTTGGTTCATGAATTTCTGTTTCCAGCCGCTGCATGAATGCGGAGACGCTGGTATGCGAGGTGCGAGGTATACCTTCCAGGTCGTGAAGGCGGCGGCTCATCTCAATCATTTCAAACTCCGGTCCGCCGCCGCCATCCCCTTTGCCATAGGAGAACAGCCTCATATCAGATACCATTTTTTCCTCAATGGGGTTGTTCATCGCAGGCCCGCCTTCGGTGATTTCGGTAAGCGTAGCAGGGTCTGGCCCTTGGTGTGTCAGGTTCAGATGGGTGAGCACACGGCTGCCGTCCAACCCCTGCCAGTAGAAGGAGGTATAGGGGAAGCGGTTGGTATCGTTCCACGCCATTTTTGTCGTCAGAAAATACCGGACACCGCAGCCAAGCATGATTTGAGGGATCGCATAGCTGTAGCCGAAGGTGTCGGGCAGCCAAAAAGCATCAGCCTTGTAATTGAAATACTTTTGCGTAAAGCGCTGGCCCCAAACAAACTGGCGCAAAAGGTATTCGCCGCCGGTCAGATTGCAATCACATTCCACCCACACACCGCCGTTGGGCTCATAGCGGCCTTCCGCCACCCGCTGTTGAATGCGCGCAAACAACTCAGGATAATGCACCCGAATCCACTCGCTGTGGTAGGCGGAAGATTGAACAAAGGTATACTCAGGGTACTCATCCATCAGGTTCATTTGGTTGGCATAGGTGCGTGCACACTTTTTCACCGTTTCAGATATCGGCCACAGCCAGGCGGTATCCATGTGGCTGTGCCCTGTAAGCCCCACATAGGGGGCGGTAGGCCCATTTTGCTTTCCGAGCTGCTCTTTGATCAGCGGCCAAACCGTTTGAATAGCGCCCCGGAATTCTGCATCACTGGCATTATCCGGATCGTAATAGATCAGGCCATGAACCTTTGTCAGGGTGTATAGCACATCTGCCCGGCGGAAGCTGCTTTCCGGCAAGGCATCCACAAGGGCGGTCAAGGTGCGCAGATCAAATAGGAATGCCATCAGTTCCTCGTCCCGAAGACAAACTTCCACCGGTCCGATGGGATACGAATAATCCTCATATGATTCGTTGGTCAATGGCTGCGTGCCAGGCATATCGTGGAAAGCATAATACTCCAAAGCAATATCCACCTGCTGACCTGCCTTAGCCTTTGGAATAAAGCGGTTGCAGTAGTGGTTGCCATGGCTGCCCACCAGTATCTTGTTGGCAAAGTTGGAGTGAATGCTGCCATCCACCCACAGGGTGGCCTCGTACCCACCGATGCGAGGATACAAATACAGCGTTTCCCCATCCAATTCCTCCGGCACAGTATACGTGCCCCGGAACCAGCCATACATGCCTTCCCCACCCCAGCGGCCCTCTTTAGGCAATGCGTAAAAATGCTCCTTGACCGGTACGCAATGAAGCGGGGTTGTGGTTTGATACAGCTTAACCTCAATGGTTCCAACGCCGCGAAAAATCCTCTGTTCCAGGGTGCTTTGAAGCCTCTTTAGTTTCATCAGCGTCTGATTTACGCTTTTCTCGGTCCGCATAAGTGCTGCTTTCTCCTTTAGAACTATGATTGAGTGTTTATACCCGTTTTCAATCCACAGGAGCATCCTTAGGTCTTGGGCCGGTGGTACTGCCGATCACCAGCTTTGCAGGCACAACCAGGTCCTGTGCTGTCTTCAGCGGGTTCCCCATGCGGGCCAGCAGCAGCTCCGCCACGTGCCGTCCTACCTGCTCCTGATCCTGCCGGATGGTAGTAATGGCCCCGGGGAGCATATGCGCCCACTCGGAATCGTCAAAGCCGCATACGCTCAAGTCCCTGGGAACGCTGATATTTAGATCATGGCAGGCCATCAAAATATCAAAGGCAAGTTCGTCATGCTCGGCCATGATGGCGGTAACGCCCTGGTTTACCAGGGATTTGACACGGATGGCCAACTCCGTAAGCCCACTGCCCTCTACCGTCTGGCGGCGCATATCCTCCCCCATGTCGGTAACGATGTATTCCCCCCGAAGCGGCAGCCCCGCCTTCTCATGGGCCATCATATATCCGGCGATGCGATCGCAGACGGTACGCCTGGCCTCCGGCCCTACACCAGAAACATAGGCAATGCGCCGGTGACCCAAGGATATCAGATGCTCCATTAACTGTAGTGAGCCGCTCAGATTGTCGCTGGTCACAGAACTGATGTAAGGACAATTGCTGGGAATATCCATAATGACCACGGGCTTGCCCTGAAATATCAGTTGATTGAGAATGCTGATGTGAATATCTGATGATTTGGGATAATACGCAACGCCGGCCACATTCATATTGACCAATTGATTGAGTACCGTACGGCCCCTGGAGGGAAGATCATCCTCAGTTATGAAAATGGAGGCGTAGCAGCCCTTTTGAATCAGCAAATTGTTGGCCGCTTGGAAAGCCGATGTCAGACCCGTACGGCTGATATTGAATGGAAAAATAAAGGCAAATAAATTGTTGGCTGGCGCAGGCGCGGATTGCTTGGTGTAAATATCACGCGATACAAAGCTGCCAACACCGCGCTTGCGGTAGAGAATACCCATATTCTCCAACTCCGTCATAGCCCGGCGGGCAGTAATACGGCTGATACTGTATTTCTCCATCAGTTTAATTTCGGTGCAGATGGGATGATCAAAAGAGAAAGCGCCGCTGCGGATGCTTTCCATAATGTCGTCAATAACCACCTGGTACAGCGTTGTGCGGGCTTTGTCTTTGCCCGATGGCGATGAAAGCATACGTTTGCTCTCCTTTGTTATGCGTGCAAAAGCTTTTACGCGTGCGAATAAGACAAGAGATCTTCGGACTTTTTCCGTATGTATTAAATCTTGTTTATTATAACAAACATGAGATAAGTTTGCAAGTAGATTGTTATAAGCTCCGAAAGCAGTAGTGCGCATGCAAATCACAAGACATATTCCTTCTTATATTTATTGCTAACGCACAAAACAAAGCCAACATTTCAAATAATCTTGATAAATTGTATTGACATCAAATATTTGCTATGCTATCATTTGTTATAACAAATAGCGGAGGCTGTTCCATATGCATGTAACAAACCAAACATCGCGGGTGAGTACGAAAAACCGGCTGGGCACGTCGCTTCGTCAAATTTTATCCAGCTGGCAATTGTATGTGATGGCACTCCCCACAGCTGCTCTGCTGTTTATGTTCAGCTACATGCCCATGTTTGGAACTCTTTTGGCTTTCAAGCGCTTCCGCATCAAAGACGGCATCTTGGGCAGCCCATGGATGAATCCGGTACTGCGCAATTTTGAAATCTTGTTCCGCCCCAATTCAGCCGCTGTCAATGCCATCAAGAACACCCTACTGTTAAACCTGATGTTTATCACTGCCGGGACCCTCTTTGCACTGGCATTGGCGCTGATGTTCAACGAAATCCGCCACAAACAGTACAAAAAGCTCACGCAATCGCTGACCTTCCTGCCCTACTTTATTTCCACTGTGGTAGTCGGTATCTTTGCGGCAGGGCTCTTGGGGTATGACAACGGCGTCATCAACAGCATGCTTTCTTCTATGGGCTTTGAACGCATTGCCTTTTATATGGAACCCGGGTATTGGCCCTGGATACTGCTGGTGGTCAACATCTGGAAGGGCGCAGGATACAGCTCAGTGGTATACCTGGCTACCATTGCCGGCATAGACAGTTCGTATTATGAGGCGGCACAAATCGACGGCGCATCCAAATGGAATCAGGTCCGCTATATCTCCCTTCCCCTTTTGCGCCCCACTGTCATCATATTGACCCTCTTGGCCATTGGCAAGATCATGAACGCAGATTTTGGCCTGTTCTTTAACGTGACGGGCGATATGCCAGCCATTTACTCTTCGACAGACGTTATCGATACTTTCATTTACCGAACTCTTCGCAAAACTGGTGACATCGGCATTTCCACCGCGGTAGGCTTATTTCAGTCCGCTGTTTCCTTTGTATTGGTGCTCTTGAGCAACTGGGCGGCAAGGCGCATAGATGACAGCGCCGCGCTGTTTTAGAAAGGAGGCGGCAACATGGTTCATGCTCAATCACGACCCATTAAAGCAAAAAGAAAGCACATGTCCTTCGGCCTTATTCTGGTGTATCTATTCGTAGGCTTGTTCGCCTTCGCCTGCCTGTATCCCTTTTTGATGGTTATCTCCGGCTCTTTGACCAGCCGCGGCGAAGCTGCGCTCTACGGCTTCCGCCTGATCCCAAGCCAACCCACCTTCGCCGCTTATGAAACGTTGTTTGTCAACTCCACCGCCATTGTGAACGGTTACAAGGTAACGCTGTTTGTAACGGTTGTCGGTACTTTTCTTTCGCTGATGGTTAACAGCATGATGGGCTATGTGCTGGCCAGAAAGCAAATGAAGTTCCGTAGAGTTCTGAACTTTTATGTGCTCTTTACCATGCTATTTAACGGCGGCATGGTCCCTTGGTACATTATCTGTACGCGCTACCTGCACTTGCAAGATAACATATGGGCCATGATTGTGCCTATGCTGGCCAGCCCTTGGTATGTGTTTCTGATCCGCAATTACTTCCAAGCCATCCCCGAGGAGCTGTATGAATCCGCCAGAATCGACGGTGCATCTGACTTTTTGATCTTTCGAAAAATCTACCTGCGGCTGGCCACGCCGGTATTGGCGACAGTGACGCTGTTTACGGCACTGGGATATTGGAACGACTGGTGGCTGGGACTTATGCTTATTGACCGCAACGAGCTTCAACCGCTTCAAATGCTGCTTCGTACCATTATCGCCAACATTCAATTTTTGCAGACCATGGAATCTTCACCTCAGGTGCAGCAGCTTTTGGCCTCCATTCCCAGCGATGCGGTGCGTATGGCACTGGTCATTCTCACCACCGGCCCCATCATGTTCCTGTATCCCTTTGTACAGCGGTACTTCGTAAAAGGCATTATGATCGGCGCTGTCAAGGGCTGAGAAGTCATAATGGAATTATGCGACACTTGCCTGAAGTACATCGCGCGAAGGTTTGAATTGTTTGGGGCGAAGTTGTGCCCCGTTCAATCAATTTTTGCCGCACTGCGGCGAATATAAAAAGGAGGAAGCCCCATGAAGAAGCTCGTATCCCTTGTGCTGGTGCTGATGATGGTCATCACGCTGGTACCCCTTACGTTTGCATCCGCAGAAAGCAAACTGGAGCCTGTAACGCTGCACTTTATCTTCTTCGGCGACAAAAAGTCAGAGACCGACAACGTATTTAAGGCCATCGCCGACAAGTACCGCGATGTGTTGAACGCCGATTTTGACGTGCAGTTCATCGCAGGTGACGACTATAAGCAGAAGCTGCTGGTAAAGGCTGCCGCAGGCGACTCCTGGGACATGAACTTTGAAGGCAACTGGCTGGGCTATTACCAGATGACCGCCATGGATGCCTATATGGACCTGACTGAGCTTTTGCCCAAATACGCCCCCGACCTGTATGCCGCCTATCAGGAAAGCGGCGCTCTGAGCGCTGCCACCTATAAGGGCAAGATTGTGGCGCTGCCCTGGACCATGGTCATGAACAACCGCACCCATTACCAGTGGCGCGGCGACCTGGCCGAGGCTAAAGGAATCACCGTTGAGCCTGATTCCATCAAGACCTTTGAGGATGCGGATGTCCTGGCCCACAAGCTTAAGGAAGCCTATCCCGACCGGTACATCCTGGAAGCCGCTTCCCTGGATGCCTGCCTGATCAAGAACAACCTGGTGGACATCGGCAACTCCCTGGTCATTGATCTCAAGGACCCCGACTACAAGGTACAGCCGCTGGAACAGACAGCCGCCTACCTGGAATTCGCCACCTGGGCCAAGAAGTGGCAGGATGAAGGCATTATCTGGAAAGACGTTCTCACCGACAAGACAGACCACAACGCCTTGATCGATCAGGGCAAGCTGCTCTCCAAGTGGGGCACCCATGAATTCGCCCGCCAGAACCGCGCCTGGGTCGAAGAAGGCGCCCGTTGGGATTTCAGTGTTCTGTATCCCGATGGCCTCTCTGCCAACCGTACCCCCCTGGCCAACGTGGCCGCCATCTCCGCGACCAGCGAAAACCCCGAGCGCACACTAATGTTCATGAACCTTCTGCAGACCGACAAGGAACTCTACGATATGTTCCACTACGGCATCCTGGGCACCACCTATGTGCTGGATGGTGAAGCCGCCGTGTTCCCCGAAGGCATGAACGGCGCCAATTCCAACTACATGGAATGGGGCGGCCGCTGGGCCTACTGGAAACCCCAATTCATGCGCCCCGATTTCTCCTACGGCCCCGGATTCTGGACCGAGGAAGCCGATTTTGCCAAGTCCAACCCCAACAACGTCAACTCCCCCTTCGCTTCCTTCAGCTTTGACAAGACTGACGTGTCTATTGAAGCCGCACAGCGCGATCAGATTCATTTCGATATGAACAAGATCATCGAAGTTGGCCTGGCCGGTGATGCCGTTGCCGCCGTGCAGAACCTCATCGATCAGCAGAAGGCCGCCGGTCTGGATGTGATCCTGGCTGCCGCCCAAGCGCAGGTTGACGCTTTCCTCGGAAAGTAATACAATCCCTCCAACCTTATCGGCGCTGCACTCCAGCGCCGGTATTGCGCGTTAACAGCCCAAGAGGCATTGGAGGGCCGGAGCCCTCCAATGGAAAATCGCAAATCAGCGACATGCGCGGTGATTTGCGTTGGAATTTCGAAGAAATTCCTTCCTTGCCCGAGCAAACGTCCGCAAAAGCTTAGCTTTTGCAGTGCAGCGAGGGAAAACTCGAAAAAGTGGCTTTGCCACTTTTTCGAAACATCATACCGGCGCTGCACTCCAGCGCCGGTATTGCCTGTAAAAATCGAAATGCAATACGGAGGAATCACCGTGCAAGCACCCTATCGCCAGAAAGAACTACCCGTACAGGAGCGTATAGAAGACCTGCTGTCTAGAATGACCTTGGATGAAAAAGTTGCGCAAATGGATATGATCCGCGGTGTGGAACTTGCCACCAAAGTACATCCCGCCAACTTTTGCGCGGTAGATCCTTCCTCCGATTTTTATTGGGACAAGGTGGATGTAGCCATTGGGGAAAAGGGTATAGGCTTTGTCCACGATGTGTATTCCGTACCTTCGGTACTCAACAAGCTGCAAAAATACTTTGTGGAGCATACTCGTCTGGGTATTCCGTGCATATTTACAGGCGAAGCGCTCCACGGCCTTTCTTATCCCGGCGCCACCGTCTTTCCCATGCCTTTAAACCTTGGCGCGGCCTTTGACCGAAATTTAACCTACAACGTAGGCCGGGCCATTGCGGCGGAGACCAGAGGCCTTGGTATTCATGAAATACTTGCACCCAACTTGGATGTGGCCAGAGACCCACGCTGGGGCCGCATGGAAGAAACCTTTGGAGAGGATACATATCTTTCCAGTGAAATGGCATACGCAATCATCACCGGCGAGCAGGGCGACGATATATCAAAGCCTGACAGTATTGTCTGCGAGCCCAAGCATTACTGCGTGCATGGCATCGCGGAGGGCGGCGTCAACTGCGGGCCTGCCAGGGCCGGTGTGCGGGAAGTAGAGACGTGTTATCTGCCAGTTTTTGAAGCCGGTATCAAAAAGGCCGGCGCTTACAATGCCATGGCCTCCTATAACTGTATTGATGGTGAGGCCGTTATCGCTTCTGAACATTATTTAAAGGAGGTCCTGGCGGATCGCTTTGAACTAAAAGGCTATGTGCGGGCGGATTTTGGCGCGGTGAACCGGTTGAAAACCAATCATTTCATGACATCAGATGACCTATCCAGCATGGAAATGGCAGTAAACAGCGGTTTACATGTGCAAGGCTTTGACTATCCCAACGAAGTATGGCAGCAAGGTCTAATACAACTTGTGAAAGAGGGCCGCATTGCGATACAGACCATTGACAACGCCGTGCGGCGGGTTCTGAGAGTCAAGTTCGACCTGGGCTTGTTTGAAAATCCTTATGTTTCTGAGACCGCACATGAAGGCATCACCCGCTGTGATAAGCACCGAGAATTGAGCTATACGGCAGCCGTAAAATCTGCCGTTCTGTTGAAAAATGCAGGCGGATTGCTGCCGCTTGACGGAACGCACAAAACCATTGCGCTGCTCGGCCCCTCCTCCAACCGCCAGCGCATCGGCAGCTACGCCTCTGTGCCCTTTGGCTATCATGTACCCTCTGTTTATGAAGAGCTCAAAAAGGCGATTCCCAATTGTACAATCTTACAGGAGGACGGCTGCGCTATCTCTCCAAGAGATGTGACCCCGATGCCCAGAGAATGGCTGCCAGGTGGCGTAAAGCTTACCTACTTTGCCACCCGTGACTTTACATTGCCGCCCATAGGCAGTGGTACGGCCGGAGAAATAAACTTCAACTGGATTCTTGCAAAGCCCCACCGCGACCTTCATTTTTTAGGTTATGGCGTGCGCATGGAAGGCACCTTCAAGGTGCAATCCAATGCGGTAGGAAGGCATGATTCCTTTGATGGGCAGCTAATTTTTACCACCGATGACAGTGTACGTGTGTGGATAGATGGCAATTTGGTGATTGAAAGCATGGGTGATAACAAGCAAGCCCTGCCGGCATGCGATTTCACCTTTACAGAAGGTGCAGCGCATTCCTTTGTCATCGAGTTCGTGTGTGATGTAAGCGGCAATCACGTAACCTTCAGCCTGGCTCCCTTTGACAGCGGAAGCCTGGATAAGGCCGTGTCCCTGGCCCAAAAGGCAGATCTTGTGCTGTTGGTCTGCGGCGATGATACCGTGACCAGCGGCGAGGGCATGGACCGCAGCGAGTTGATTTTGTTTGGCCGGCAGAAAGAACTGGTAGACAGGGTCGCCGCTCTTTCAAAACCCACCGTGCTGGTGCTTGAAGTTGGCAAGCCTGTGGACCTGGGCGAAGCAGAAAAAACCATTGACGCCATTTTGGTGCCCTTCTTCGGCGGAGAACTAGGTGCACAAGCCATTGTAAACCTGCTGACAGGCCACGAAAACCCCGCCGGCCGACTACCAATCAGCTTTCCACGCAGTGTTGGCACACTTCCCTGCTACTATTCCCGGCTGCCCGGCGCCAGCGCGGAATATCTGGAAGGTAAACGGGATGCGCTATATCCCTTCGGCCATGGCCTGAGCTATACCGCCTTTGAATACAGCAATTTGAAGATAACGAAAACAGGCACCGGCTGTAATGCTGCCGTCAGCATGAGGGTTAAAAACACCGGCAATCGAGCAGGTGATGAGGTGGTGCAGCTGTACGTGAGGGATGTGCAATCCTCCATTGTTACGCCCATGAAGCTGCTGCGCGGCTTTGAACGCATTACCTTATTGCCTGGTGAGGAAAAAGCAGTAACCTTTACCCTTGGCTTTGACGATTTTAAACTGCTGAACAAAAAGCTCCAGTGGTTGGTGGAGCCGGGCGAGTTTATCATTATGGCAGGTGCGTCCAGCGATGATATCCGTCTTACTCAAACCATTACACTATAAATAGCATCACCCCGAACATGCGCCGGATATCATTGCAGCAACTTTTGCGCATGATATCCGGCGTGGCTTATATACACTCTCCCGCCGGTCAATCCCTACCCTTTCATAATACATTTCATGACATGTATGTCACAAAGCCTTTACACTTTCTCGCATATACATGGCAATTTGTACAGGTGGTTGACTTTTATGAACCTGTGCCCTATACTGCTTGAAGTACAAGCAATGAACGGGAGCGACAAGCCCACATGAAGCGCTGCGCCATATCGGTTCTCACCGCGGCGATCCTTATGGCTTGGGAGCCTGGCGTTATGCCCTTATCTGCTTTTGCGCCGCTCAAGGCACAAGAAGAGCAGACGCAAGCCTCTCTGGTTGATCCGGTTGATCGTGACCGGATTTTTTGCGGTTGGGAAACCTTGCTACTGCTGTTTGAAAGTGATCCCCAAACAGGCCACAATAGCCGGGGGACATTTGGGCGTGCCCTTTTTTACACCGCTCTTGGCCTTGCGGTTTATGCTCTGTTCAGGCTTCTATTTGGCAGGCATACAGCCCTTCTTCAAAAAGCCAGCCGCATCCCGCAGCGCACGCGCTTGATTCCCCTGGGCAGCCATGCGCCGCCAGCCATTGCCACGTAAACGATTTGTCCATACAGTCATTTATATGTTGCATCACTATTCGCGGAAAACAAACCGCACAGAAAGGGAGATTCTATGAAGGCAAAGAAACAAGCCTTTTTCATCGTGGCCGCAATCATCATTGCGATGACCTGCCTGGCCCTGTTCGGCCTGGAAATTCCCATGGGCGACAAGACCATTAAATTACCCGGCGCAGCCGATATGCGCTTTGGCATTGATATCCGCGGCGGCGTTGACGCAGTGTTCGAGGCCAAGGATGTGGACAAGGTGCCTACCGGCGAAGAGTTGGAGGCTGCCAAAGCAACCATTGAAAATCGTTTGGATGGTTTGAACATACTGGACCGTGACGTTTTTGTCGACAAGCAAAACGGCTATATTACCGTACGCTTCCCCTGGAAGAGCGATGAAACGGACTTTGACCCCGATAAGGCCATTGCAGAGCTCGGCGAAACAGCGAAGCTGACTTTCGTTGATCCTGACGGCACCGTGATATTGGATGGTTCCAAAGTATTGCGCAGCGTTGCACAGCAGGATACACAAAACGGCGGCTACATGGTCTCCTTAGCCTTTAATGATGAAGGAAAAAAACTGTTTGCCGATGCAACCGCCCGGCTCGTTGGCAAAGAAATCCGCATCTTTATGGATGAGCGTCTTATTTCCCACCCTATAGTTGAAGAAGTGATCCCCAATGGCGAAGCTGTGATCAACAGGATCAGCACTGCTGATGAGGCGATTGATCTGGCCAACAAGATTACTGCAGGCGCACTGCCCTTCTCTCTTATTTCCCGCAATCACTCCACCATCAGCGCCACACTGGGTCAGGGGGCTTTGGATGTGATGGTGAAGGCCGGTATCACCGCATTCATCATCATCTGCATTTTCTTGATTTCCTATTACCGGTTGCCAGGCTTTGTAGCCTGCATGGCGCTGCTGATGCAGATCGCCGGCCAGCTGCTGGCCTTGTCCATTCCCCAGATTACATTGACACTGCCCGGTATCGCAGCCGTGATTCTGTCTATCGGCATGGGCGTTGACGCCAATGTTATTATCTCCGAGCGCATCCGTGAGGAGCTTCGTGCCGGCCGTTCACTGGATACCTCTATCGCCCTGGGCTTTAAGCAAGCTTTCTCCTCTGTGTTTGACGGCAATATCACCGTTATGATCGTGGCCATTATCCTGATGATCTTTGGTTCCGGTGCACTTTTGTCCTTTGCCTACTCTCTGCTTACCGGCGTCATCTTGAACTTCGTGGCTGGCGTTACTGCGTCCAGGATCATGATCCGCTCCCTAAGCCGATTCAAAGCCTTCCGCAAGCCCACATTCTATTACAAGAAAGCGAGGGCAAATGTATGATTCGATTCTTTGAAAAGCGTTACGTTTATTTCACCATATCTGCCCTGATCATCCTGGCCGGCATTATCGGCATGCTTTTCAACGGCGTGCAGCTGGATATCCAATTCAAGGGTGGCGCGATTCTAAAGTATCAGTACGCCGGAACGCTGGATACTGAACAAGTGGGCGACTTTGTTTCTGAAAAGCTGAGCCGCTTGGTGCAGGCTCAGAGCACCCAGGACCTGGCCTCCAAAAACACCTACCTGATTCTCAACCTGGCCGGCGAGTACGGCTTGGATGCCAACGAGAAGCAAGATCTGGACGTTGCCCTGCAAACGCAATATCCGGATGCGAGCTTGGTAGCAGCAGAATCCTCCATGGTAGAACCCTTCTTTGGACGCAAGTTTTTGATGAACGGCCTGATCGCCATCGGTCTCTCCTCCATTATGATTGTTTTGTATGTGTGGTCCCGCTTCCGCAAGATTTCCGGCCTCTCCGCCGGCGTAATGGCGCTGGTTGCGCTTTTTCACGACCTGTTGGTAGTGTTCTTCGTCTGCGTATTGTTTAAAATCCCCATCGGCGATTCCTTTGTCGCTGTAGCCTTAACGATTATCGGCTATTCCATCAACGATACGATCGTTATCTACGACCGCATCCGTGAAAACGCGCGGTTGGATAAGGATATGCCCGTGGAAACGCTGGTCAACAAGTCCATTACCCAATCCTTGACCCGCTCCATCAATACTAACCTGGCCGTATTTGTCAGCATTTCGCTTGTTTACGGCTTCGCCTTTGCCAATGGCATCGACTCCATCAAGAGCTTTGCCCTGCCCATGGCCATCGGTGCCATCAGCGGCTGCTACTCTACTATTTGCATTGCCGGTCCCCTGTGGGCAATGTGGAAGCGCCATCAGCGTAACAAGCAGACACGCACGGCATAACAGATATCGGCCAAGTGGCAAAGCCACTTGGCCGATTCCTCGCTTTTCGCCTGCAGTCTTACGCACCTGCCCGCGCTCCCGACAAAGCCGAGAGACACGATTTCAATTGAAGGGGTATCGGCCCTTCAGTTCATCCCCTAAAGATTGTCCAACTTTGTTGCTGTTCCGAAATCCCCGGCAGTTCTAAGCTGCCGGGGATTTCTCTTTGCTGATACCTTTTATTGCTACGGCCGACCCAGCGTTCCATCTGGGCGGCGGCAGTTGGTCCATGTTGGCAGGCTCTCATCACAGGGGAATTTTGCGGCCAACTTCTCATCGATATCGATACCCAGACCTGGTTTATCATTGGGATACACATACCCTCCGCGCAGCTCCGGGCAGCCGGGGAATACATCCAGGCTTGCCTGGGTAAAGCCGGACCACTCTTGTATGCCAAAGTTCCAACTGGATACATCCAGGTGAATGTTAGCGGCATGACCCACCGGAGACACATCCCCTGGCCCGTGCCAGGCAGTGCGCACACTAAAGGCTTCGCAGAACATGGCCAACTTGCGGGCAGGGGTGATGCCACCAATTTGGCTAATATGACAGCGGATATAGTCGATGAGCTTGTTCGCAATCAACGGCGTCCACTCTCTGGGATTGACAAACAACTCACCCATGGCGATGGGCGTATGCGTTTGCTTACGCATGATTTCAAACCATTCTCCCTGCTCCGGTGCCAGCGAGTCCTCATAAAAGAACAATCGATAGGCCTCCAGCTCCTTGGCCAGGCGGATCGATTCGATTGGCTCCAAATGCTCATGCACATCGTGGCAAAACTCTACACCAAAACCAAAGCGGGTTCGCATAGCATCAAACAATTTGGTGACGGATAACTGATACTGCAGCGGATCATAATAGGCGCCTGCGCAAGCGCCTTCCGGCCGCAAGGAAGACAAAGGCTGAATGCCGCCGGCATTTCCGCCGTAGCCGCCGTGCTGCAGTCTGATCACTTGAACACCCATTTCCATAAAAGCCTGCACCCGGTCGCCTATTTCTTCCAACGTTTTTCCGTCAGCATGGCGGTACACACGGGCTGCTTCCCGCACCTTTCCACCAAACAACTCGCATAGGGGCAGCCCGGCCTGCTTGCCCTTTATGTCCCACAAAGCCATATCCACACCGGAGATGGCGGCATTTTGGATAGGTCCATTGCGCCAGTAAGCAGACACCATGGCCATTTGCCAAATATCCTCTATGCGGTTTGCGTCCTTTCCCAGGAGAAGCGGCTTGACATAATGCTCAATTTCATAAGCGACCGTCAAAAAGCGCTGTGTAAAGGTCGCGCAGCCAAGGCCATACAGGCCCGGTTCATTGGTCTCCACCTTGACCACCACCAAGGGTATGTTCTGGGGTGCCGTTACAATGGCCCGGACATTGGTAATCGTAAGCGCCATACATCCACCTCGCAATGATGTAAACTATTTGTTATAACAATCCGTGTGATTTATTAGATTATAGCATAACAAACAAATGGTTTAAAGCGCAAATTTGCACTTGCAAAAAATAAACCATGCAATACAGAATGAAAATGCTCGGCATCATGTGACAAGCCTTTCCAGCTGTAAGAAAATACCCGTGAAATAGATAAACCATTGGTCAATTGACTCTGAAGCATGGCGTTGCTATACTAAAGCCAGTTCGGAAGGAGGTGGTCGTTTTGACGAACGCACAGAGGTGGCGTCTGCGCTAGGCAGACATGCTGGCGCAGACGCGCCTTAGGGTGTGCACTAAAAGCATTGCAAAATGTTTGATAGGCACACCCTAATCTTTTGCTTAAAATCCACATGACGGAGGGCTATCGTATGTCTCCACTAGGTTGGAAAAAAGATATAGACAAAGTACCTGCAGATGCACTGCTGCTTTTGGAGGACTGCCACTTTCAATGGATTGACGATAACAGGAATCGCCGGGAATGGGCCATGCTGTTTCGCAGCAGGCCTTATATCGGTTATTTTGTTCGCCAAAAATCTCATTCCAAGGCTGCATGGATTGATGGCTTGATGATGGAGTTCGGATGCGATCCACTGCCTGATGCCAATACGCTGCGTCACATGGAGCAAAAGCTGGTCGCTGACATGGAGGATTGGATCGTCTATGTATTGGAACCAGGAACCTATCAGCGTCAGGAGTTCCTTCTTTGGGATGAAAAAGAGCTAACCGACCTAACAACATGGGAGGGCAAGCGCGTTATCGATATCGGATCCGGCACCGGCAAGCAGGCTTTTATTATGGCCCCCTTATGCAAGTCAGTCTATTGCGTGGAACCGGTGTATAACCTGCGCAGATATCTGAAACAGCGCGCCATGCTGGAGGGGATAAATAACCTGTATGTTACCGACGGGCTGATGAAGGAGCTTCCTTTCGAAAATAACTTTGCCGACGTTATCACCAGCGGCCATGTATTCGGTGATTTTCCGGAGGCTGAAGTACATGAAATGCTGCGCGTTGCAAAGCCAGGCGGCATGGTGATCTTGATCCCCGGCGGTAAGGATACAGATACAGAAAGCCACCAATTTCTTGTGGACAAGGGCTTTTCGTGGGACAGAGTCCTCTTCCCTGCAGAAGGCTTTAGACGAAAATACTGGAAAGTGAAACAAGTGTAAGGGAACCTCATGTTTAGCCAAACAGTTCATGCGCAAAAAACCTCCTTGCAACAAGGGGGCTTTTGCCATTTTTCAGATGAACGTTTTCGCAGATGACTAGTGAACTGGAACCTTAAATCGTAAGGAAATTAGTAAAGACAGCGAAAGAATATTTGAGGCCTGCTTGAAGAAACTAGATATATCAGTCAAAAGGAGAAAGCAGATGAATATTGGCTGGAACATAGAGACTTATTTATCGCTGGCTGCGATTGTCTTTTCTACAGTCGTATTATTGCTGATCTTGCGTAAAGACTGGAAAAATTACGGTTTTCTCTTTTTGCTAAGTGCAATCATCGGCAATGTCTTGTGCTATATTTTTGTGAAACTACGCTTGTACTATTATCCCTACAGATTATTCCCTCAAATAACCACCATGCCAGTTTCGTTAATTTTGACCATGTTTCCTGCCTGCATTGTATTTAGCGTTAGGTATAGCCCAAAATCATGGGCGCACAAGATACCTTTTTACTGGGTCCTTGTCCACCTTGGCGTGTTGATCGAGGGCTGGGCTGAAGAACAGACGCAATTGATTAAATACAATGATACATGGGACCTTTGGGCGTCATATACGTGGTGGTGGATATTTCTATTGGTGTTCGAATGGGTCGGAGGAATGATTGTACCGGCAGAATCCAGGCGGCCCCTGGATCAGGAACTGCTGAAATACGGGAAAATCGGATGGTTTATCATACACTTTATTCTGATTGGCACCATCTTTATAGCAGGCGTTTATACCGGATATACACTTTTGAATTAGCGCCCAGCAATCATACATGGCCCTCTGATGAAATTCATTGGGTTCGCCTTTGCGTTGTTTTATGGTACAATAAATCTGCAGTCATCTATATATCCATTCCTGCAGCCTATTCTTTGCACAGGGGCGTTTATCCATGTCACTACAAAAAGGCAACGCATCATTAATAGCACATATCTACTAGGTATGCATGCAGACAAGTGAGGTGAGATGTATAGAAAGTCGTGGTCTTTTGCATGTGTATTATGGAAACGGTGCAGGCAAATCCACAGCAGCTCTTGGACTCTTGCTGCGCGCATGCGGGCATGGCGAAAAGGCCGTACTTGTACAATTTCTCAAGAGCACGTTCTCAGGGGAGATCGCGGCGCTTTTGCATCAGCCTGGCGTTTCCATACTGCGGGGGCAATGCGGTGAAAAATTTTACTTTCAAATGACTGAGGAAGAAAAGAGGGAAACCAGGCGCATACATAACGAACACCTTTTTGCGGTCATCCAGATGATCCAACGTAGGGAATGCGATGTTCTGGTTTTAGATGAAGTAATGGATGCCTGCATGCTTTCTGCAGTGGATGAGGGTCTGCTGTCAGAGATACTCAATCATGGCGGTGGGCGGCCAGAAATCATTATCACCGGTCATCAACCAGTGGATTGGATCATGGATCAAGCAGAGTATATCACTGAAATGGTCAGCAAGAAACACCCTTACGACAATGGGATCAAAGCACGAAGAGGCATTGAATATTGAATGAAAGTGCTCGGCATCACCGAGCGCTTCTCTTACCGCTGTTCATTTTTGTTAAGAATCATCAGTGCTTCGTTGATTGAAAGATTGCTGCTTTTTGCCGCAGCTGCTACATCCTCATATTCAAATTTGAATTTCTCCACGCCATACCCCATGCCAGTTTTCTTGCGGATGGGTCCCAAAGCAG
>JAEWSC010000091.1 GCA_023398575.1 Bacillota bacterium
TCGTACATCCTCGATGCTTTTGCATTGCCCGGACAGCATCTCTGCCAGTGCCTGTTCCTTTTCGTGCATGGAAACATCCCCTCTCTTGGTTATTGTTCCCATTTACACGGAAATATGTACACTCTCGGAAATCGAAATCCCCCCTACTCCCTCCTGCTTTCCGTTCTGTGCAACGCACTATTTCAATGCTGCAAACGTGCAATCATCAATCGCCCCTACCTCTGCCCCTTCTCACCCTTCAAGCCAAAACACCGCACTATGACACACTGCGCTTACATGCACCACAAATCCTTTTCCTCCATCCCATCCCTCAATACAGATCCAACAAATCATATTCATCCTCAAAAAAACCCGCTTCCGACAGAAAACCATTCTCTTTCGCATACGTATCCGCATAGCTCACCCTGGTGGTCTGGATCATCAACTGCTTATCCACCCCATAAAACGCATCGTCACTTATTTTTGCCGTGCTTCTGGGAATAGTTACCCGTTCAAGGCTTAAGCAATTCTCAAAGGCATGTGAACCAATCTCTTTTGTTCCCTTGGGCAGCTTTACCGTAATCAGGTTCAATGCCAGGCTAAAGGCATAATCGCCTATTTTCAAGGTTCCCCCGGGCACTTTGTAAAACAGATTCTTATACCCGGCTGGAAAGGTATGCAGCATTTTTTGCGATTTATCAAACAACACGCCGTCAATCTGTTCATATACGGGGTTGTCCTTTACCACATCCATCGCGTGCAGGCTGGTGCATCCCCCAAAGGCCTGCTGACCGATCAGCGTGACGCTGGCGGGGATGCGCAAAGACTTGAGGCCCACACACTTGAAAAACGCATTTTCGCCAATAGAACTTACGCCTTCCGGAATGGTGATAGTCGTAAGGCTGATGCAGCCTGAAAACGCTCCATTGCCGATGGAGGTTGTTCCGGCAGGGATGTATACATAAGCGAGGTTCATGCAGTTCATGAATGTATTGGGCGCAATGGTTGTCACTTTGCTCGGAATCCGTATGGATTTCAGGCTTGCGCACATGGCAAATGCATAATTTCCGATACTTTCCAGCCCGTCCGGCAGGTCAATAACCTCCAACCTGTCGCACCGTGCAAACAACCCTTCGCTGATACTGCGTATCCGTGGCGGAATATTGATGTTCTTTAAATTGTAGCAATGTCCAAATGCATCCTCGCCAATGCTCTCCAACGAATCGGGCAGTGTAACGGAGATAAGGCCTACGCAGCTAAAAAATGCATAGCCCTCAATGCTTGTCACGCCCTCCGGAATCACAATGGAGGCAATGCCTGATTGCATAAAAGCAGAATTCCCAATGCTTGTCACACTCTCCGGCAATTCAATGGATGTTAAGCTCTCGCACAGATGAAACATCCCTTCCGGGATGGCCGTCAGACCACCCGGCAGGCGCACAGACGTAAGCTTTGTGCAATTTTGAAAAGTGTAGCTCCCAAGGCTTACGACACTGTCAGGCAAATGGATCGATTCAAAGTCTAATGATTGGAAGGCACTCTCATCAATGGTGGTCACCCCTTCGGGGACCTTTATGGAAACAATATCAGTAAAAGAAAGGATGTCCATGATGCCGATTCTTTTTACCGGATAGCCTCCCAACTCAAAAGGGATGACGATATCGCCGCCAGGCCCCCTATACCCCACCAACACGGCATAGCCGTCTTCCACCCGGTACTGGAACGGCCCATCGGAGAGAACACCCGTTTCCTGGGCATAGGCAGGGAGCAGCATAAGCGCCAGGAGCAGGGCTGCTAAGAAAAAAAGAACCGGCAGTTTGGTTTTCATTTGTATACCTCCATCCATCTGATACCAATTATAGGAATTATTCAAAAAATGTCAAATGTCACCCTTTGATCACCCCCTTCCCGCTCCCCGCACGATTACTCCCCCTGCATTTGATCCATCATCGGGCCGCGCATGGGTTGCCCCTGGGGCCTTCCCTGCGGCATCCCTTGCCCGCCTTCCATCATAGCCGCCATCATTTCCTCCGGTATTTCCTCGGGCATTTCTTCCGGCCCGGCCTCCATCATCATCCCCTCCGGTGGCATACCTTCCGGCGGCATCACTCCCTGCTGCCCTTCCCCCGGCATCCCGCCGCCCGGCCCTGCACCACCGCCCAGCAACTGGGCGTACTTCTCATTGGTCTTTTGCATGTTCGCAAGCGTCATGCTCAACTGCTCGTTCTGGGCGGCCAGCTCCTCTAGCTTCTTTGTCATCATGTCGCTTTCCCGCAAAATGGGCATAATCCTGTCCTTGCCATCCACATTCATCATCTCAAACAGCTTCGATAACGGGAAAGGCACCCCGGCCTGTGTGGCCATGCCGTAGGCCTGCATATATAGTTCGTTCTGGGCCTGCACGCGGATGGGGTTACGACGCTGCACCTGCACCTGCACCATATAGGGCGGCGGCGGCAGTACCCCGCTTTTCCTGCCATTTTGAAACAGCCGCTCGGGGCTCATGTCCACCTCCCGCTGCTCCCCACGGCTACCCACGATCAGCGTTTTGCGCTTTCTATCGTAAAACTGGGCCATCAGCCACATCACCTGCATCACCATCTGGCGAAAGCCCTGGTTCAGCGTGGCGGTGCGCATGCGGTTTTGCTTGTTCCCGGCCTCCTGCAAGGCGCTGATGGCGGATGCCGCCGTTACGCCGCCGGCGGTTTCGCCCCTGGCAAACTGGTTCTGCCCGGAATCCATTTTCAGGTCGGTTTGCAACTGCATCATCTGCTGGGCGGCCATGCCGTTAAAAGGCGCGTGCTGCAGCCATTGCAAATTGCCGGGATCAATGTTGTCGCCCTCAATAATATCCTTGGACCAGTCGGACAGGGCCTCCTTGTCAATGCCGCAAGCCCTTCGAATCAGCAGCCGGCCCTTGCTGGCATAGCGCAGGTTGGTATCAATGTACCTGGCGTAGCGGTTGATATAGCGCATCATGGGCGCCAGCTCCTGCACCAGGCCATCGCCAACGGGAATCCCCTCGATGGGGGTAAACACATCCAGCACAAAGGGATACAGGCCGTGCTTGTAAATATCCTCATGAATGGATAAAAGCGCGCCGCCGGCGGCATACGCCACGCTTACGGTATAGCGCTTGGTTTTTGCGTCGTACAGCCGGTACCAGTATTCCATCAGCATGGCCCTGGGTTCCTCGGCGCTTGGCCGCTCCTCCTGGGCCAATAGCACACCCACGCCATTATGCTGCCCATCCTCCGCCTGCACATAGGCCGCTTTTTCTGGATAATGGGCCGCAAAATAGCTTAGCGGATGCCACGAAACCTTAATCAGCGCCCGGGCATCCTGAATATCCTCGGCCAGCGGGTCCCACAAAAAGGATTCAATGGGATAGCGGATGATGGCAATATTGCCCCGGCCAAAATCCATATCCGGGTCCCAGGCAATTTGCGTGACCGCTGTGCCGGTGGACAGAAAATCCTCCACCCGGCGCTTGTGAAAAGCCTCAAAGTCGTTTTGGGCCAGCACAAAGCGCACCACATCGTTCATGTCCTCGGTCACGGGCGAAAGCTCCGGCCGCTCCGGCATGAGAATGGCCTCGGGCATGTTGTCAATCTGGTCTGCCACGCAGTTGTTGAAGGTGGATTTGAGGGTTTGCAATTGCAGCGTCGGTTCCTTTCTTGTCACCTCCTGGCCATCCACCATGTCGGTATAGGTGTGCACATCCTGCTTGGGGTCTTGCAGGAGAATGATCTTGCGGGCCTCCTTGGCCCTGTCGTGAATTTCGCGGCAGCCATCTGTAAAGGTTGCAAGCCTGGCATACATTTCGCCAAGCAGGCGGCGCTGATCATCGTTTAGCTTTTGTTCACCGACCACGGCCGCCATGGCCTTTTGGGCACCAAGTTCCTGGGTCATTGGGGATACCTCCTTTTATGTGAGTGGGTTTAACGCGTATCGCTGATACCAGCATATGAAATGCACCCTAAGCGACAAAGTCCTAAGGGGCGAACGTGAATGATTCGTTTGTTGCGCTAGAGCGGGGATAAGCCTCGTATGGTATACTATGAATTGACATTTCATGAAGATATGGAGGTCCTGCTGTATGCCCTATGTATCAATAGATGAACTGGAACGCTTTGAATTCCATGATGCAGAATTAATCAGCATAGAACAAAATGAACCATGCATGAAATGGATAACTAAGGGCATAAACGCCACCAAAGAGAACACACAGAATCATTTTCAGTTTGACATGTGTGTATCAGAATCAGACGTTGTTTTTGAATCAGTTGAGATAAAGAGTATTACTTTTGCAGAGATCAAAACTTTCAATGTCAATCATGAACTGATCCAGCACGAAAAACCACGCGAAGCTAGTAAAACCGACTACACCTCTATACTTAATGAATCAACAAGCACATTTTGCTGGATACAAGGCATGTGCATGGAAAAAGCACCGGCAGACGGAAAACACAAATACGCTGCGACTTTCACACTGGATGGATGTGCAGGCTATTTTCATATACTGCTCCATTTTGATCGGGTGGTCATTTCATGGAATGAGTTCAGCGGTAAAGCATGGTATGAGGACGATACTTGGAAAAAGAAGAATGACACATAAACCATCACCTCCCTCTTGTTCATTTACAGCACAATACAATCAGCGGGCGCTTGCTACGCCTTCTGTTTCTGTTCTCTCCCCGGGTCCAGGGCCCGCTCCCATCTGGCTCAATCGGCGCATCGCCACACTCAGCTTCGGCCCCTGTTTCCGTTCCCTCCCCGGGTCCAGGGCCGGAGCCCTGGTCGGTTTAAGGGGGTTACGGGGGTGCAGGGGGCGTGAAGGGGGGGAATCGAAATCCCCCCTACGCCTCCTGCGAAAAGAAATACACTGCGCTGTTGATATACTGCGCGATGGTGATCTGCCCATCTCTGAAAAATAGAAATGCGGCTCATCCAACATCCTTCACGGATCATCAGATCAACCGCATCTCTATCTTATAAAACTATCTTTATAGAAGAATCTCAAACTCAAACTCGTGTTCTATGGGTATGCCATCATTCCCCCGCTCCGGCACGCCGGCTTTTAAGCGCCGCACCGCCTCAAACCCGCCGATGTGCACCGCCTTTAATGAAAACCCGTACTTCTGATAAAAGCGTATGGCCTGTGTATCATCATTGGTGGTTACCAGCCACAGCCGTTTTGCGCCTTGTACCTTGGCGGCTTCCTTCACGGTATCCAGCAGCTTAGTTCCCACCCCAATGCCCTGCACCAGGGAAAACAGCGCGGATACTTCCCATTCCGCCCCGTCCGGGCGATACACCACCGCGCCTAAAAGCGCCCCGTCACCCTCCGCCACAAACCCCGGCAGGCTGCTTGTGTCAACCATCCGCCCACGGGTGACGATGTTCGGCCCATTCCACAGATATTTGATGTAGGCATTCACGCTTTTGCGGTGCGCATCACCAAGGGGCTGAATCTGCATAGCTCATTCCTCCAGGCACTTTATTCCCGCCTCATACCACTTGGCGGCCTCTTGAATCAACGGCGCCACCGCCCGGTTGCGCTCAGGGTCTACCCCCCAGGGCGAATGCCAGGAAAGATACGGCCTTAATTTCTCCAGCGCTTCCACCTCATGGGCAAAGCAATCCGCCGCCTTTAGCAGCGCAGCCTCCCTGGCTGGATGCTTGGGCGCTATCTCCCGCAAAAACTGCACCCCCGCAGTTCGCGCGCTGGTGTACACCTCGTGGCAGTAGGCGTCTGCCGCATCGCGCTCCTTGGTATCCGTATGGTAGGCATCAGCCCACCAGCGATAGAACTGCACACCCTCCCGCTCATGGGGCAGAGGTGAATCTGTCTCCTTGCGCCCAAACTTCACCGCGTCCGCCAAGGCATCCGCTTCCAGCTTTTCAAGATTTGGGGTAAACTTCTTCTCCCCAATCAGTATCGCCCCAAAGGCGATTTCGGCGGTGGCCGGCCTGTTCCAGCTTTCGCGCTCGTAATCTGTGAGGCCCTTGTAGCTGCCGCGGCCAATAAACTGCTTCTGCTCCTCATCATAGCCGCATACCACATCCCACTCCATGCTGGTAAAGGCGTGCCATACCAGCGCCGGGCGGCCCATGTCAATCTGCGCCTTTACAGCGTCGATCATGGCGGCGGACTGGTCGTTGACATCGGGGCTTTGGCAGGGCACCTCGGTAACCTCATAGCCCAGATAGCGCAAAAAGTCGGGTGTCCAGCGGGTAAAAAAGCAGGTAGGCCGGCTGGGGCACCCGCCGCTCATGCGAAATGCCGCGCCGGACACACCCTGGATGAACGCAGGGGTGTACCCTTCCCCCAGATGATTTAAAATGATGCGCGCGCCCTCAAACAACGGCTCCGTCACCCGGTAGCGGTCCACGTTCTGAATCACCATTTCCTCATCCCCCTTTACATAGGTGGCGGATAGCGTAAAGTGCAGCCGGTAGTGCCCCCGCAGCTTCATCTGC
The DNA here is from genome assembly GCA_023398575.1 of Bacillota bacterium. Lineage (GTDB taxonomy): Bacteria > Bacillota > Clostridia > Christensenellales > Aristaeellaceae > JAEWAH01. Next base: position 6,463 of record JAEWSC010000091.1, read on the forward strand.
TCCCGGCGGGCTGCTTGGGGTGTGACCCCATACAGCCGCTTGAACGCCACACAAAATGCGTCGGAGGTATCGTAGCCATAGCGCATGGCGATGTCCACAATCCGCTCCTTCGTATTTACCAGCGCAGCCGCCGCGCAGGATAGCCTACGCCGGCGAATGTACTCGGTCAGCGTTATGTTGGCCGAGAGCATAAAAATGCGCTGAAACACGGCGCTGGGGCAGGCCGCGATGCGCCCGACCTCGTCCATATCAATGGTTCCGGTCAGGTTCCGCTCGATATAGGCCATCACTTCATTCATCTGATCGACCCAGTTCATGCGCCATCCACCTCTTGGGTACAGTATATAAAAGGAAGATACTGATTGTCCCGTCAATTCTGGAACAGGATTTGCGGGGTTTTGGAAAATTGTTTCCAGTTTGATGCATTTGAAACCAGTGTAGTGCAAAGCCCTGAATATGTCAATTTGGAGTTGAAGCAAATGGTACTTGCCAGCCCAGCACATATACGAGGGTGCGCTCACATGGTATAATTTGAAGCAGCGTTTTATGAAGATTTGGAGGCCATGCTGTATGCAATATATTGCAATTGACGAACTGGAGCACTTTGAATACCATGATGCGGAAATTGTCAGTATCGAACGGAAAGAGCATTGCATGAAATGGATAACGAGGCACATTAACGCTACCAAAGAGAATACACAGAATGGTTATCCAACTGATATGTGTGTTGCCGAAGCAGAGATTATTTATGAATCGGTTGAAATACAGAGTATTATTTTTGCTGGGTCCGGAACTCTCAATGACAATCATGAGTATATTCAACTTGAAAAACCACGGGAAGCTAAACCTAGCGAGTTCACATCGATACTAAGCGACTCGTTAAGCAACTATTGCCGGATACATGGCATGGGCATGGAAAAAGCACCGCCAGACGGAAAGCATAAATACGCTGCGTCTTTCACAATAGATGGAGGTGCAGGCATTTTCGATATAATGCTCGACTTTGATCGGGTGGTCATTTCGTGGAATGAGTTTAACGGTATAGCATGGTATGAGGAAGATGATTGTAAAAAGAGGCGAGGCCTATAAGCCCTCACCGGCTCCGAAGGTTTCCAAAGGTCCGAAGGTTTCCAAAGCCGACCGGAAAGCCCTTTGGTCGCTCCCGCAGGAGCGAAATCCCCCCCGTTCCGCATTAATATAATTCATGCTTCACCCCCTATACTGCACAAACGGACTCACCTGCTTCACCACCTTCCCATACTCCCTCACTGGCATGGGCCGCGACATCAAAAAATACCGCGTATCATCATACGCGTGATCTTCCGCCTCCGTATCCACATCCTCCACCTTCCTTTTATCATAGGGCAGCGAAGGCACCGTGCGTATCCAATCCCGGCAGGTGTTAAACACATACACCGCCGGCTTCCCTTCCTTGTCAAAGCGCAGCCGTTCATGTATGGCCGCCTTGCCCGCCAAGCGCGTATTATCGCCTGGCCGAAAGTACACGCCCCGCAAGCGCTCCGTCGGCTCCATCTGCTGGGCTACCGAATCGCCCCTGGACCTGTCAAATATGCTGGGGTCGGCAATCCTGTCCACCCGCAAATTCTCCCGCGATTCCAGCTCCTCCCGCGCAACAATCCCTTCCGCTATCTGCCTTGGCGTCAGCTTCAAGCCTGTATTGGGCCGGCCCGGCTCGCAGCCGTACCATTCCCGATAGCGGTAGGCCGTGCCATCCGGCGCGATGGCCCACCAGCCCAGAGAAAAGGGCTTGCTATACCCAAAGTCAAAGGACAGCGCCCTTTGCCAGTTGAGCGGAATCTCAAAGGGCGCAATGATGTGCGTATGCAGCCGGCTTTGATACCCCGCCGTATCATGGATGATATCGGGAAAGGCCTGGCCCTCAAACGCATCCCAGTCGCCATACAAAAGCGCCCGGCGCAGGTTTGGGTCTTTGCGCTCCAGCTCGAAAATGTATTCGCGGCTGATATGCGGGTTGTCGGTAGCAAAGGCCGGTATGTACTGGGTGGTGAACCTTCGGGTAGCATGCAGCACCTCCGATTTCACCGCATGCGTAACCAGCGAAAAATACGCTCCCGCGTCCACGAACATGGCTTTCACCCAGCTATGCCCAATGTTGCCCGGATTGCTGCTGGACCTGACCACCGGCACAATGCCCAGCGCTTTTTTAGCCCGCAGCCGGGTCTTTAAAAACTCGTAAATCTCCCGTTCAAAGCTGGTCAGCTCGTCAAAATACAGCCAGTGAATTTCCGCGCCGGCGTAATCGTACATATCCGCGGCGCTTTGACAATGGCGGAAAAAGACCTTGCTGCCGTTAATAAACGCCATTTCATGCCTGCCCACGTTGTACGCGGCCACCATCTTTGGATAGGAGGCCAGCGCCTCAGCGATAATCGTGTCCTCCAATTCCCTGTACGTGCGGCGGAAGATATACGCCTTGGACAGGGGATAGCGCATGCACCGGGCAAACGCGTCCATCACGATAGCCTTGCTCTTTCCGGACCCCGCCGCTCCTCCGTAAAGCACCTCGTTAGCGGCCGATTCGTGAAACATCCGCTGCTTTCTCGTCGGCTCATACCCAATGTCAATGTTCTGTGGCATACTATCCTTTCCCCAAGGGCCCTGCCCTTTCTCATCCCGCCATTCAAGGGCTCCGCCCTTGAAAATCCCGCCAAAGGGATACATCCCTTTGGAATCCCCTATTGGGGAATCATTTCTGATTTGCATCTTTTAGCTTGCCATGAGAGTTCAACGCACTACCTTTAAACAAACAGAATTGCCTTGGAAATTAGTTGGCTTTTGCTGTATCATCAGAGCAAATGATTTATATGGGATATAGGAGAATGAAGATATGGGCATTGTGCAAGTAACCTGCGAAAATGCAAAGTCCTGGGCGGAGCTCTGTAATGAATTATGGCCTGATCATTCGGTTGATGAAATGCTAGAAGATGAAGTAAATTAGCAATGCATAACGATAAAGGATTCACCAGCAAGGAATAAGCTGTCGCTAGAATCAATAGAAAATCGTTTCATCGGTCTTGATTCGACTTGCACCGCGCTGACAATATAGCGGAGTTTCGTTGTTCGCCTATTCGTTAGTTTTTGTCTCTCCGCTTTTCGCAGAAGCCGAAAAACTATGCAACTAGGAGTACACTTGATTGACCACTTTGGACCACAGTCCCTTCCTTTCAGTTTAGCTCTACTTTCTCTAACATTACACTTGACACCAAGTGAACGAAGCAAGAAAGCAACGCCATCGACAAGGTTCTTGTTGGTATTTACAAATTCAACAGAACCGTTTTTATTGCAATTCCCATCAGTGTCCATCAATCCTTGTAGCAGCGCCAAACGCTGTTCTTCAGTCGTCCACAGGTAGTCAGCAGGAATGTGCTTATTATTAAATATGTTTAGTTCACGCAGATATGGTACTAGTCCGTGAATACCGTAATGATATCGAGATGCCTTACTTGGCATTACTTCAAAGCCAGCATCTTTAAACGCCTTCCATAAATCATCGCTGGTTGTAAATCCACCACCATCTTTATTTCCATCTCCAAGCCATAATCCCAATAAATAAGGGTCAAGAATTAAGTCACACTTAGGAAGATGAACCGATTCAGAGACTGGTATAGCATGGTTTGTCCGTCCACGCGCGGTCTTTAGTGTGGAAACAATATCAGCTGTCCTTCTAACAGTGCCCTTTGGCGCAGGTATAGTGGGAGGAGTATAGACAGCATTCCTAGCAGCCAATGCTGCCGAAAACTTTTCAGACTTGCGTCCGGACACTCTTATCGGCCTTATCTGTCTTCTATGCGCTCTAAATTCATCAGTGCGTTTCGTTAAAGCCTCTAGCTCCTTAGCATCAAAAGTGAGCCACGGTTGTTCATCATCGCAAATAATGGTCGCTCCATCATCAAATGTAAGTTTCCAACAAATGCATAATTTTTCGGGATCGATATTTTTTACTGCATGCAATTGTCCATCCATACCAAAAACGCGATCGTTGGGTTTTATGTCATCCATTCTAACCCATCCACGTTCTGTGGGTATTAATTCATGTAAATCCAAGACTCAATCACACCATTCTATGTTCAAGATGGTAACACCTTAGTGATTGCTAAGGCAGTAGGATACGATAATCTCACTTTCAAAATGCAAGCAAGTCTAATAGTTCTAGTAAATCAAATATCGTTCCATATTATACCACAGAATACGAAAATGGCACTCACCTCCCCGGGTCCAGGGCCGCGGCCCTGATCGCTTTAAGGGGGTTATGGGGGTGCAGGGGGCATGAAGGGGGAAATCCTCCCTATGCCACCTGCGCTTCGGTTTAAACTCCCGACTTTGGTTCAATCTCCTGCCCTCCAATTTAGCCTATCAAACAGAAATAAACCATCAGCCACAGCTCTACACCACAACTGCTATCATCCCTTCCCCTCATTCCTCCCCCATCCCATCCCCTTCCCCCGGCATCTTCGGCTCCGGCATGCCTCCCGTGAAATTCACCACTACCTGGCCCCCACCCATGCCCTCCATGTGCAGCGCATACCGCAAAAGATAATTGGCGGCGCTGACGCCCAGCTTCCTATCCTCCGCCTCCATCTGCGTTTTGAGAAACATCAGCGCTTGGGGCTTTAATTCCGCCAGCCACTTGTTGCATTCCTCCATGCACAGGGCCTGAAAATCCGGCCTTCGCTTCCAGCTGCTTACCGTATCCTCATGCCGGCCTACAGCCTGGGCCGTTTCCTTGACCGTTTGCCCCTGGCCCAGCAGCATGGCTGCCTTGCACATCTTTGCGTCCAGTTCGGCCTTTTTGTTTGGCACCACGCCGCCTCCTATCATCAACAAAGTGGCAAGGCCACTTTGTTGAGTTTTTCCCTCGCCTCACTGCATACAGGCTGCGCCTGTATGCGGCCGTTTGCTCGGGCAAGGATGGAATTTCTCCGAAAACCCTCCCAAAGCTTCCACCCTGTCCGGGTTTTCCCAATCAAACGTCCATCATCCAGTCTTTTCAACGCGCCCCGGCCCCACCAACGCCTGCATTTGGAGCGCTCCCGCCGCCCGGATGTCTTTGCTCCGCGCGGCCCACCAAAGCTTTATCCCATAGAAAAAGGCCATTCCCTTTGGGAACAGCCTTGCACGATATGATATTACCATATACAAAACCGGAAAAACAAGGAAACCACATCAGCAACAGGGCATTCACAACTATAACCCATTTTCTCCTTATGACGCTCCGTCTCCTCCCCGGGTCCAGGGCCGCGCCCTGGTCGGTTTAAGGGGGATATGGGGAGTGCAGAGGGTGAGTGAACTGAGCGCGTCCAGTGGACGCAAATGGCGAAGCGAACGAATCAACCGAAACGAGCAGTGCGAGCGACAGCGATGCAGTGCGATGATTGAGGTTGCGGATAACTAAGGGGGGAAATCGAAATCCCCCCTGCTCCCCTCTGCATCATCGTCAGCCCATCACAATGCATCCAATACGTTTTATCGGACATCGTATTCTTTTCAATAGTATCTTCCCCTACCCCCACCCTACTGCGTCGCCCCGCTCGTCGCGTCCGTCTCCTCTTCCTCCCCGCAGGCCTCCGCCTCTCGGGCCTTTCTCAGCGCCGGCGGAATTCCCGTATACACCGCTTCCTCATCCGCCACGGTAATTCCACCGTTGCTTTCGCTCTGCCCGCCAAATGCCGCGTTGGTGGCATAAAAGTCGCCGCCCGGCGCGTTTCTGTACACCAGTATAAAGTCAGTCAGCCCTTCCCTCACCGGGAAGACAAAGGTCAGCGCCTGGCTGCCATACGCCGGAATAACAAGAGGCGCCGCTTCTGTAACGGTCACCACCTTGTCTGCCGATTGGGCATAGAGGGGATAAAACACCTCATCCTCCCTGGTCATGGCCACAAAATCCTTCAAAGCCAAGGCGGCCCCCGCCTCGCCTGCCTGTATATCCACTGCCATCAACAGGTAGGTCTGGCCGCCGCTTGTACCCATAAAAGCCTTTTGTATCGTATAGGCCAGGGTGTTGCCAACCGGCACCACCTCTTCCCCCGCGTTATGCCAGGTAATGTTTTGGGCCAAGGCGTTCCCCAGCATAAGCACCATTGCCAGCAGCAATGCCGTAATCCGTTTTACGCGCATACCCATGTGCTCCTCCCATTGCGGTCGATAAAACACAAGTGCCATCCGGCCATTACTCAAAAAACACCTCATCCACCCACATCGCCGGGCGGATCACATACCGCTTTAAGTTAATCTGGGCAGCAGATGCCAGCCTCCCGTAGGATTTTACGTGAAACACACAGCTTACGCCCTTGTCTGCCCGCACATCCCGCAGCCACCAGTTGCCATAGGCGTAATCATCCCCCGTGTTTTCGGCGGGATAGGGCAGCGACTCCATGGGCTTGTTAAACAGATACGAGTTGTTGGGCACCATCCGCTGACTTTCCTCGGGAAAATAGGTTTCCACCTCATTCACATTCAGCAAAAACACCCGGTCTTGGGTATCACCAGACGCTGCAATCTCAATCGTTTCCCCGGTAGCGGGGGATACAAAGCAGCCCGAGGGTGTCACCACGGTCGTGCTTAAGATACACGTGCGCTCCATAGGGCTGAACGCCTCCTGAAAAAACGTATCATTCAGCCAGGCTCGCAGCGAGCATTCCGCCCAGGTCGCCCGCTTTTTTTTGCTGTTGTACGCGCCGGTTTCCAGCCCTCTTTTGGCAAGCAAAAGCAGCTTCCCCTCCGCCTTGTCCAGCACCACCCACTCAATGGGTGTTTTTTCACCGGGTGTGTTGGCATCCTGCTCATACATGCCAAAGCATACAATTTCGCCCACCACGGGCGATGCAGTCTCCGTGCCGGAGGACAGCGTGCCCTCCGTCAAGCCCTGTATCTCATCCAGATTGGGCAGGCTTTGCGTAAACGATGGCAAAAACGCATCCTCCGCACTGGCGCAAAAAGCAAAAGCCAACATGAAAACAAGCGTGAAGGCCGCTCCACGAATTATGGCACGCATGGCTGCATCTCCTTTGTACATCGAGTATGTAGTATAAAAATGATTGTTTGTCTCTTTTTTTCTCAAATATCATATACTCTTTGTATTTTTCTGTCAATCATTCCGCTGCACTTTTTCCTGCACGTTCATGTACACCCGCTGTACACACAAGCGCACATATGCTATCATGAGCGCAGCAATAAAAAAGGAGAAAGGGGCCGGCCCCACAGCATAGCTTTTTTGAATGCCGCGCCGCTTTAGGAGTACCATATGAAAAACCGCCGCACCTATCTTTTGCTTGCCGCCCTGGCCATTCTTAGCATCACAGCCTTCATGGAAAACAGCCTTGTCAAGTCCGTTCTCCTCCTGGCCGTCGGCACAGGCCTGGTGGTTGACATCTTCGTGACCCAACGGAAGCGGCGGAAGGATTCGTAAACCGGCGCAGCAATACACTTTTTCTCGACAGCTATCACTGTTTGGCTTGCGGAGGCATGGCATATGAAAACCAAAACCGTTACCGTTGTGCCCTATGATGAACAATGGCCACAGGCATTTGATAAGATCAAAGCCGAGCTGATACAAGCCCTTGCCAACCTAATCACCCGCGTGGAGCATGTTGGCAGCACATCGGTTGCCGGGCTGTGGGCCAAGCCGGTGATTGACATCGATGTGGTCATTGCAGACATGGAAGTTTTTCCAACCGTTGTTGATCGCTTGGCGGCCATCGGCTATGTGCACGAGGGTAATTTGGGCATTAACGGGCGGGAAGCCTTCAAATATGCCGGCAAAGATCATTTGATGAAGCATCATTTGTATGTCTGCCCGGAAAATTCACAGGAACTCAAGCGCCATCTCGCCTTCCGCGATTATTTGCGCACCCATCCGGAGGCCGTGCAGGAATACAGCGGGGTAAAGAGGCAAGCGGCACAGCTGTATCCCCAGGATATTGACAAGTATATCGAATACAAAAGCCCTTGCATCGAAAAAATCTA
>JAEWSC010000040.1 GCA_023398575.1 Bacillota bacterium
CGGACAGCTTCCACCTCGATATCGGGGTACAGGGCATAGAACATGGGCAGGATTTCTGTTTCCAGCAAGGGGGTTTCCGCATCGCCATAGGTGTGCCAGAAGACGATCTTTGTCTTCTCTTGCGCCAGAGCAGAACCGAAGGTTAAAACCATGGTCAAGACCAGCAGTAGACTGACAAGTTTTTTCATGGGGGTATCTCCTTTCTATTGTTCATGCGCATGTTAGCGCATAAATGCCATGTTCCAGTAGGTAAGTGAGGGTATAGTGAAGGATACGTATCTTCCTTTTTCGTCCGCAGCGGCTTCAAAGGCCAGCGCTTGGGGGGCGATGTTTTCCTCATCAGGCGAGGCGATACATATGCTGCCAATTGCCTTGTCTGTGTAGTATTTCACTAGCACATTGCTTTGCTTGGCAGGCGCTTTTTTTGTCTGCTGCTCATCGCGCCATAAGTTGTCAGTGCCGCACAGATTGATCAGATGGAGCACCTCATAGGTCTCATCGGCAGTAGAAAAGGTCCAAACTGAGCCGCTTTCACCGGTTGTGGAATGAGGAGCGCCTGTAAGGAAAACCTTTCGGTCCGATGGCGTAACGCCGCCCCTTAAAAGATTTTCATAGGCGGTAATGAAATCGTACATACGGCGTACTTTTTGCTGCAGCTCATCCCCCATAGCCTTTTTTTCATCACCGGGGAAGTACTCGTTGGAAAGCATGTTATTGCCGTTGCCAACCTCAATGCGGGCACCGCCGGATGCAAACATCACAGCGTCCATCAAAAGTACCGCGGCAGGGTTAAAATACGCTCCGGGAACCCTGTAATTGACATAGCCGGCCACCACCAGGGATTTGCCGCCGCTTTCCTTTGCCGCAGCAAAAATGTCTTGCTGTATGGCCTGGTAGGTATCGTAATGCTGACCCCAACGGTTTTTGTCCCAGGGCCAGAACTCGGCATAGAGTACGTCGACATTGCTTACATTGACCTTTTCAATGCCCTGGGCCCCCACAGGGTTGAACACCAGGTACTTGCCCCCCAAGGCCTCTTTGGCCCGGTTTAAAAAGAGGGTATAGCCGTCCTTGACATAGAAAATGGGCTTGCCGTCTTCATCCACACCCAGGGGAGCTCCCTCAGGGGTCTGCATCCGGCCGTTCTCGCCAATGGTGTCCCCGTGCCAGCCGTCGAAGCCCATTTCCGCGATAGCTTCTTTTTCAGCCTTAAAAATGTACTGCTGCCAGCCCTCGTTCAAAATGTTAAAGAACTGCAGTATGCCTGTGCTGCCCCGACTTTCGCTCATCACGCAGGCAAAGTCTTCGCCGTTTGATTTTATCAGCCGCCAGGCAGGATCGACGCCTGTTTTATCCCGCAGGTAGGTTTTGTTGGCGCCATACACCATGTTGTAGTTCATGTTTACCATGCCCTTTTCCCGGGCAGCGGCGATGTAGCGTTTGATTACATCTCCATAGATCCAGCGGCCGGACCAATCCTGCCATTTTTTGGTGTTCTTGCCAAGGGGAATGTGATGCCGGTATTGCCAGTCATAATACTGCAGGCCATTAATGTGGTATTTGGTGAGCGCCGCAATCTTTTCTTCTGCCGCTGCATCCTTGGTAAAATCCCACAGATAGCCGTAGCGGGGGAATCTGGTCCAATCGGAGGATACGTCCACCGCCACTTGGGTAGTATCCAGTATGCCATCGGTGGCAGATATAAGTTCGGCGCTGAGCAGGTATCCTTGGTAATCGGTATTTGGCGGCTGCCAGTCAAAGTTTATCTCCTGCTGGCCGGGGACGTAGGGGATGACCAGGCGTTCAGGCAATAGACTTTCCAAGTGCCTAGCGGTAATAACAACCGTACCGGATTCTTTGGCCAGTGCACTTAGCAGCAGGGTGCAGGCAACCATTTCATCGGGGGCATAGCGGGCCTTGTCGGTATACAAATCGGATATCAGCATGGTATCTCCTTTGAGGATGCAGTTTGAAGCTGTCGGCAGTAATAAAAGCAGGATTAATACGATAGCAAAGAGGCATGGTGCGAATTTTCTTATATCCAGACACCCCCTGCATGGCAGATTTTGTTCTGCGCAAAACAAACAAGGATCATGGAAAAAAGATAGCATAACCGATTGCGATCTGCAATAAGTTATGCGCATAACAAACAAAACAAATAGAAATGAAATGTGCGTTTTGGTGGAGTGTACCAAATTGCTAAATTGCAGTCAAGTTTTTTACCGTACCGCCTTTGACAAGGCGTACCGGCAAGGTAACCTGCGCAGGGGACTCCGCCTTCTTATCCGGTATATCCAGCAGTATTTTGACAGCATGCTCTGCCTTTTGAGCAACGCTTTGGTGAATGGTTGTCAGCCGGGGCCTTAAAATGTGGGCCAGCATGTTATCATCAAAGCCGGTAACAGAAATGTCGCCCGGTACCAAAATGCCATTGTCTGTCAGGAAGTTGACTGCTTCAGCAGCGTAATAGTCGGAGGTAAAGACCCAGGCAGTATCCTTTTTACCGGCCCTTGGAAGCAGGCTCTTCAAATTCTCCCGGCGCAGTTTGAAATCCTTGGCGATCTGAATGTAGGAGTCATTGCCCCATGGAATACCATGCTTGTGCAGCGCCGCCTGATGCCCAGCCAAACGGTGGGCATCTACACCATACAACACCGGTTGATCGCCTACGTAGGCAATGCTTCTGTGGCCGTTTTTGATCAAATGCTCTGCCATCAAAAATCCACCCTGAAAATCATTCAGCCCCACGTTGCTGTACTGCTCGCCGGTATCAAAATAGCAGTCGATGAATACCACGGGCCGCTGGGCGATTTTTATGAGTTCCCGGCACTGGTCCGCCTGCAGGCCCATAATGATAAGCCCCACGGTGTTCCAGGTCTGCGCAATGTGATTGATTTCCTGGGCGTTTTGCGCGGCGTACAGCATGGTGAAAAAACGGCGGGTACGAATTTCATTTTCCAGCGCGCCAATGAGTTCGCTGACAAAGGGGTCCTGCAGCGCCAGCTTTTCTTCCCGGTTGGGATAGTTGGTGATGACGCCGATGATCTCGGAATCGCCCTTGGCCAGCATTCTGGCGCCCATATTGGGGATGTAGTGGTATTCTTCCAGCTTATCACGGATACGCTGAGCCATTTCCGGCGACATCTTGTTTAAATGCCCGTGAATGACATTGGAGACCGTGGCAGTGCTGACCTTTAAGCTATCCGCGATTTCTTTGATCGTTATCATGTGTACCCCCACAATAGAACATTTCGACGCTATCATATCATATATGGGAGGAAAATTGTATGTTTTGCGCAAAACAGATGTGACTAACCGCTATGCTTCCCATAACGTATATTTCTCTGGTATCCCTTTAGGCTTGGTGCTACACTGTTGTTTGGTAAAGACAAGGGGGGATAGTGGTGGATGCGCCTGTAATCGTGCGGGAATCGTTTTCCCTGTTTTATGGGGGAAGTCAGTTGTTTTCCATGGAGTTGGATGGCCTTGGTGACAAAGGTGTGTTAGTGATGGAAAAGTTTGCGCGGGATGTGCAGTTTCTGCGCCGCCCCTCTGCCCCATCATTGACGGGCGTTCACTTAAAGGATACGAGTATGACTGAGGGAATGATTAAGGCGATGCTGGAAAGCATGAACGCATCTGACATGCATATTCAAAAGGCAGCAGTAATCGGATTGAAGGCATCCGGCCGGCGTATGTTTTCACGTCTCTTGAAATCAATGTCTCCGCCTGCCCGTTTTGTGTGCGCCTTTTATGACGATTATGAAAAGGCCAAGGAATGGCTTGTGAAATAGAAAAAGCCCGCAGAAAGCTGTGATGAATGCCTCCTGCGGGAATTTGCTATTATTTATGCCAGCATCGCAAACCGTTTGCCGAAAGCCTCGCAATCGGCAAGGCCTCTGGCGTCTGGGGCTTCGTTTACCATCATTCCTGTTTCAAACAATAGGGCTCTGCTGTTATTTACCCTTTCCTCCCACAGGCGCATCCATTCTCCGTCGCCCCAACCATAGGACCCGAACAGCGCTACCTTTTTGCCATATAGCAATGGTTCCAGTTCGGTGAAGAAGGGATCAAATTCACTTTCTTCCAGGACCTCCGCTCCCATGGCGGGGCAGCCTAGAAGGATCTTGTCAAAAGCTGCGACTTTGCCTGCATCCGCCTCTGAGACATTCAGCATCGTAAGGTCGTTACCGGCATCCCGAACACCTTTGACGATGGCCTCTGCCATAGCCTCCGTATTGCCTGTTCCGCTCCAGAATACCAAAACCGCTTTGCTCATAGAAAACATCCTTTCAAATTACGCTGTGACTAATTGGTCCAGCGTCATGCCTCGGTTCATGCAACCTAAACAGGCCTTGCGGCAGGTTGCATATTGCCCGAACAGCGCTTTGGCCCGGCCTACATCACCATACACCTTCCAGCAGCCGCAGTGCTTGCAATGCAGTCCCTTGTGCTTAACAAAGCCATCCACATCCTCTGGTGGATAGCCCAGAAACAACCCGATTTCATGGGGAAAAGAGCTGTTCGCCGAAAGACGACTCGCAAGCTGCGCCACCAATTCGTGTGCATCGCGGCCGGTGTATCCATGCGTGTCAAGCAATGTGCGTGAAAGTGGGTTCGCAAGATGCTCAAGCAACAGCTCTTTGCGGTATAAATAAATCAGGGTCGCCTCACCAGCGCAGTGGATGACTTGCCCGGACAAGCCTTTTTGCGAAAGCATGGCAAGGATTGTCTGTGCTTTATCCTGCTGGGCGGCAAAGGCCATACGTTTCATGGAAAAAAGGCTGCCGGCTTTATGGCCCATCAGGGTAGGGGCGCAATGATAGGCTACTAGATGATCAAAGCCTGCGGACATGCTTTCCTCTTTAGTTATCCACGGCTAACTTTTTGGGATAAAAAAGCAGCCTGGAGAATGGGGAAAAATAATCGGAGTAAGTTAGCATTGACTAACCAACATTATTCTACACATCTTCCAGCCATTTGTCAACAGTCAGCAATCACGTATAAAGCAGCGCATGGTTGATCCATCTTTTGAGATGGGTATGCAGTTTGTCCCTTGGATTTTGGGTTTGCAGACCCCAAATCCAAGGGACAAGAGCGCAAATCAGAGAATTCCTAATAGGCTTTTACGTGTGGTTACATTACCAACTAACGATGCAAATTCTCTGGTTTTGTCTTAACCAAGTGCTACATCCAGAATCATCATGATCAAAAAGCCCGCGATGACGCCGATAGTGCCCCAGTTGGAGTGCTCACCTTCATGGGAGCCGGGGATTAGTTCATCCGCCACCACATAGATCATGGCGCCGGCCGCAAAGGAAAGCATCCAGGGCATCAGGGGTTCCACACCGCCGGCGACCCAAACGGTGAGAACACCGAAAATCGGTTCTACAATGCCGGAAAGCATGCCGTAGGAAAAGGCGCGGCCGCGGTTCATGCCCTCCTGCCGAAGGGGAAGGGAGATAGCGGCGCCTTCCGGGAAGTTTTGTATACCGATGCCCAGCGCCAGCGCTATGGCTGACAGGTAGGTTACGCTGCCGCCCTGATTGGCAGCTAGGGCGAAGGCCAGGCCCACCGCCATACCTTCAGGAATATTGTGCAGCGTGACTGCGGAAAACAATAGCGACGTGCGCTTCATGCCTGAAGGACGGCCTTCGGCATGTGTGCTGCCGGCATGCAGATGGGGCGTTAGGGTATCTAGCGCCAAAAGGAAAAGAGCACCGATCAAAAAACCCCCTGCTGCGGGAATCCATGCGATTTGATTTCTTGCCGCCGATTCCTCAATGGCCGGTATCAAAAGAGACCAGATGGAAGCGGCGATCATAACGCCGGAGGCAAAACCTAGAAAAAATTTGTTTAAATGACCGCTGATTTGCTTTCTAAAAAAGAAGACTAATGCTGCACCTAATGATGTCATTAAAAACGTAAAACCAGTGCCTAAGAGTGCGCCGAGGGTTGGGCTTATTCCATTCACAAAAAATCCTCCTTGAAAAGAATTCGTCCTTCCTTACATACCAACATCAAGTACGGTTGCATCAAACGCGCAATCATTTTTCTCAAGTGGCGGCGGTGTATCATTTTCCTGTGTTCTCTAGAAGCTCCAAAACAACCTTCAGCGAATCGTTGGCATCCAGGTAGGCGTAGCGTCCGCCATCCCAGCCGCCGGTCTGCAACAGCTTCATACCCATGCCCTCAAGCTTTGCGATTTGCTGGTCCGTATCCTTTATCCAAAAGGCGATATGGTGTACACCTTCACCCTTTTCGTCAAGATCGTGCCGCCAGGTGCTGGGCTCATGGTCCGGCTGAATCAGCTCAATTTCCAAGGTGTCGCCCACCTTGAAAAAGGCCAGTTTGCTGCGGGCTTTGGAGGGCTTTCCTAGATACTCCGTTTTGGCTTTTTCTTGTACATCGGTCTCGCTGATGGTATAATCCATGCCAAGGAACGCGCCGTAGGCTTTGGCTGTTTTTTCGATGTCATGGCACAGTATGCCAACCTGTGCGCAAATGGTGGTCCCCAGTACACTATTTCCCATATGCTTCTTCCTCCAAACGTTTTGGCAGTTGCTTTGTATGTATTGTAACATGGGAAATTGAAAAATCAATCAGGAAAGGATGTTGTTTCTATGCGTCTTGGTGCACCTGTTTTTCGCTGGACAACGCCTGACGAATGGGCGAATGCCCATGTCTCAAAAGGATTCGGGGCAGCCTACTGGCCCCTTGCAGAGGGTACGGATGTGAAAGAAGAAAACGCCTTTCTGCAGGCAGCCCGCGATTATGATCTTGTGATTGCGGAAGTAGGCATCTGGAACAATCTCCTAGACCGGAATCCAGAAAAGCAGGAGGCGAATATCCAGTATGCCATTGCCCGCCTTCGTACTGCGGATAGGGTAGAAGCCCGGTGCTGCGTGAATATTTCCGGCTCCAAGGGCAGTTTCTGGGATGGTCCGCATCCTGACAATCTGTTGCCGGAAACGTTTGACGAGGTGGTGCAAATTACCCGGCGAATTATCGATGAAGCCGCACCGGAGTATACGTATTATACGCTGGAACCCATGCCATGGATGCTGCCCTATGATGTGCAAAGCTTGCAAAAGCTTATAAAAGCTGTGGATAGAAAGCATTTTGCCGTGCACGTGGATATGTGTAACCTTGTCAATGCCTTTGACAAGGTGTACCGTACTGGCGAAATGACAATGGCCTTTTTTGAAGCCTTTGGACCCTATATCCGTTCAGTGCACGCCAAGGATACTGTGCTACAAGAAAAGCGGCTGACGCTGCACATAGACGAAGCGATACCTGGTCAGGGACTATTTGATTATGAAACGCTTTTGACGGAGTGCCACAAGCTTGGGGACATCCCCGTCATGGCGGAGCATTTGGAAACCGAAGCGGAATACGACCATGCTACCGGATTTTTGATATCAAAGGCGGAGGAATTGGGAATTCCCTTTGAAAAGCCATCTCAAAAATAGCACAAAAGCAAACGAACCGCCGGGCCTTGGCCTGGCGGTTCGTTTGTCGCTTGATTATCAGTTATTCAAAGCAGCCAGCGCCTTAAAGTCGTCCTTCATGGAGTTGTACAGCTTCTTGTAGAGCTTGAAATATCCTTCATACGCCTTACTGTTGGCTTGGATGGCCGGCATCTGGTTCTCGGTCTTGATGATACGATCGCAGGCAGCTTCCACACTTCCGAACATACCTGTGCCTACGCCGGCCAGAATGGCTGCGCCAAGCGCTGGGCCTTCGTCGGCCTGGATGGTAGAAACCGTGCAACCGTACAGATCAGCCAGCATCTGCCGCCACATGGGGCTGCGTCCGCCGCCGCCGCAGGCCATCATTTCGTGAATGGGGACATTCATTTCTCTGAATACTTCCACGCATTCCGCCTGGGAGTAAGCCACACCTTCCATTACCGCGCGGACGAGGTGAGCTCTTTCATGCATGGCTGATAGGCCAAAGAACACACCCCGGCAATCGGGATCTGGGTGGGGAGAGCGCTCGCCCATCAAGTAGGGCAGGTACATAAGCCCTTGGGAGCCTATGGGCACCTTGGAGGCCTTCTCGGTCATAACCACATAGGGGTCAACGCCGCGGCGCTTGGCTTCTTCCACTTCCTCAGTGCAAAAGGTATCTCTTGCCCAGCGCAGGGAAAGTCCGGCGGCCTGGGTGCAGCTCATCACCGTCCACTTGCCGGGCACAGAGGCACACAGGGTATGCACGCGACCCTTGGGATCGATGGAGACATTATCGGAAACGGCATATACCACGCCGGAGGTGCCCAGGGTGGTAAAGGCGCGGCCGGAGCGGACCACACCGGTGCCCACGGCCGCGGCGGCATTGTCGCCAGCGCCGCCTACGACAGGGGTACCGGGGAGTAAACCCGTGGCTTGGGCACCTTGCGCATGAACCTTGCCCGTTACGTCGGGTGATTCATGCATTTGGGCCAGCAGGCTCTCGGGAATGCCGTAGAGTTTTAATAGTTCCTTGGACCAAACGCGGCCCGGCACATCCATCAGCTGCATGCCGGCAGCGTCGGATACTTCGGTAGCATATACGCCGGTAAGCTTATAGCGGATATAGTCCTTGGGCAAAAGGATATGGGCGCATTTTGCAAACACTTCGGGCTCATGCTGCTTAACCCACAGGATTTTGGCCGCGGTAAAGCCGGTCATAGGCGGGTTGGCGGTGATCTCAATAATGCGCTTTGTGCCGATTTCCTTGTCCATCCATTCGCACTGCTCGCCGGTGCGCTGGTCGCACCAGATGATGGAGGGACGAAGCACGCGGCCCTCCTTATCCAGCATGACAAGACCGTGCATCTGGCCGGATAGGCCTACGCCAGCCACATCAGCTGCTTTCACATTCCCTTTTTCCAGCACTTTTTGGATACCCTCTGCCGCCGCATTCCACCAATGGTCCGGGTCTTGCTCGGCCCAGCCGTTTTTGGGCTGGTACAGGGGATATTCCACGGTATGGGCGCTAATGGGTTTTCCGCCCTCTGAAAACAATACGGTTTTGGTACCGGAGGTGCCAAGGTCGATACCCAACAGATAAGCCATAGGAAAAGCCTCCTTTATGTTACGCCTCCAGTTCCTCGAACCGTCGGCAAATGGTGTACTTGGATATGGCACTGTTCATTGGATTCTGGCAATAGGTGGTGAGCAGGTCGCGAATAAAGGGAGGCATAACCTGGTTGTACTTGACTTCCATAATCATCAGCGGCTCGTCCAGCGGGGGGATGGTAGGCAGGTGTTCGTCAAACAAACTAAAATTCCGCATGCCTGTGCGCAGCTGCTTATCAAAGGTGATGCGCACCTCCTCGGCGGGATGGAGATACGCTTCCCGCACATAGTCCACAATGACGACGGGCCGCAGCAGGTTAACAGTCATTTCCCTGAACATATCGCGTAAAAGACCGCTGCGGGTGCGCTCCAGCCCCGTAGGATCGCCGGCCATCAGCTGTTCGCACAGGCCCCGGGGGATATCCACCGAACGCTTGGAGATAAAGCTGCCCATTTTGCTTTTGCATTCCAGTGAGATTTTTGTATCGCGCATATTGTATATGCGTATGCGGTACTTATCACGGGCGGGCACGCCGCTTATTTTATCCAGCAATGCATTATTGAAGGCGCCGTCGAAATATAGCGAGCGCACATGGTACTCGTTAAATTCATCGCCGTTGGGGTCCCTTTTCAACACGTGGTCCAGCATGTTGGACAGGACGGCATACTGCATGTCGTTAATAAAATATTTCAGCTCATGCCGAAGTGGAACCGCCATAATGTCACCTCCGGTGATTACGAACAATGCCGTGACGGCATTGTTCGGTTTTGCACAATTCACTTGTATACCTTTGTACCGTCCTTCGCTTTGCTCGGTCAGTACAAGGTATACGGTCAGTGAATTGTGTAAGGAACGGATTTCTACGAAATCCTTCCGAAACCACCGCGCTTGTCGCTGGTTTCGGATTATCAAACGAGGGGGCTCCGGCCCCCTCGTTACTCCCCAAGGGCTTTGCGTCACGTAAAGGGCGAAAGTGTGCCCGGGCACACTGTTTTACAAGACAGCACCCGGAAGATGCTGTCTCTTCCGGGCTTAAGCCCCTGCCTCTGTCTGGCAGGCGACCAGGGTGGCATCGTGCACGCCTTCGATATCCAGCATGCGGGCAACGATTTCATGTTTTTCTCCCATGCGCACTTCTACGGTCATCTCGGCACCGGCGCGGGTCAATGTTTTGGAACGCAAGCGGTGCTCTTTGACAGAATGCTTAAGTTCCGATTCGATATCGTACTCCGCGGCTTCGTCATAATGCAAAACCAGCAGATAGCTATTGGGGTTGCGGAATTTGATGAACGTCATGGCAAGCAGTATAACGGCAATGCCAACCACGGCCGCAATGCCCACCGCGTACAGCTCCGCCCCGAAGAGTATGCCCATGGTTAGCGCCCAGAACATATAGGCGGTATCCATGGGGTCTTTGACGGCAGTACGGAAGCGAACAATGGACAGTGCGCCAACCATACCCATGGAGAGGGCAATATCACTTTTGATACACATGACCACAGGGGTGGTAATCAGCGTAAGCATGATCAGCGTCATGGCAAAGGACGGGCTGTACAGTACGCCACGGTAGGTTCTGCGGTAAACCCAGGCGATGATCAAACCTGCCACCAAGCCTACGCCCAGGGCGATAACCACTTTCCAAGGAGTCAGCGCCTGAAACTGCTGGGTAAAGTAGGCGGACAGGGAAGGATTTTGACTGGTGATGTCCTGGGTGGTAACCGACAAAAGCTGCGATAAGCCGTGCATACGTGCGCCTCCCGTGAAGATTCTTCTTACATTATACGGAAAAAGGTTTGTCCGTCAAGAAAACGTTGCTTTTTATAGGGCATCCGCCGGCATGACCGGCTTTTCGCCAAAGAATTCGACCATGGCGGCATTGGATAGTTGGAAGTAATCCTGCACATAGCCATAGAACTGCGTCGGCCGTTTCTTGAAGATGTTACGAGACCGGTCCAGCCTGGTGTTCCAGTACCGCAAAGCGCCCTCAGCAGAAAGGGGAGAATCGGCATTGATTGCCTTATCATTCAATTCAGCCCAACGGGCAAAGTGCAGCGGCATTTCATCTTCGATCTCTGCTGCAAGCTCATTAAATGTATTGGTCATGAACTCCGTGGTGAACACCTGAAATATTTCACCCAGCCTGCGTAGAAATTTTTCCTTCATTTCATTGTTTTCCAGAAGCTTGCGGATGAGGGTATTGTTGATGTTTTGCTGCCCGGCGCCTTTTGGGTCAAGATAGGAGGTAGGGCTGTCAATATCAGCTCTGAAAAGCCCGTAGTCCACGTCGTAGAATATCCATTTCCATTTTTGACCCTCACCCTTTATCTTATAGAAGCGGATATTTCCGGGGTCTGTGTTGCCAACAAACCATTCCAAGGCCATGTAATCAAAATAGTTATCTACATCGATTCGGTCGGTAATATACTTGAGATCTTCGGGGTTTTTGCCGGGAGAGAGCGTCTTGACCTTTTCGATCATGGCTTTGTATTCTTTGTTACTGCCGTAGGCTACTGTGCTGCTGGATTCCAAGATATCCATATTGCCAGCCTGATCCAGAGAGAGTCCTTCATGTTGGGCAATAAAGAAACGGTCCACCCGCTCCCGCATGTTGTAATGACCCCAATACTGGCCATTTAGGTAAACGACCACCGGGTTTACAGCTTGATGGATTACAGTTGTGCCCAATTTGTCAAGCATCCGGGATTGGAAAGCATCATTGATCCGCGTCCAAACCGCGTCATTTCCGCTGATGCGCAGTACAAAGGATTTATATTCGTCAAATGGCCGGTCCCCAAACAGGGAAGCTTTGAAGGTGGGAGCACCTTGGGATGCCTTAGCCCGTACCTTGAAGGTCTTTTGCGGCATATCCAGGCTGTATTGCCCTTGCAGGCCAAACTCCATGCCTTGAGAAAGGATTTGTGTGCCGTCTAATCCGTAGTATTCGACATAACCAGGGCGGGGCACTTTTCCAGCTGTGCGGTAGATAGGATATTCTCCGGTAGCCGCAATTTTAAAAGGTATCTTTTCTTTGTTCAGTGTGCCCCCAATAGCCAGCATGCCATCGGTCTCGTTCCAGAGCTCGTCTGGATCGGTAACAAGAGATACAATCGGCAGTGTATGGTATACGTTGAACAGATACGTTTGGGTAATGGTTTCACTGGGCTGCAGGTCCTGCCTGAAGGCGCGTGCGCGAACCGGCGTCGTCTGCATGATGGTAATAGGTGTGCCGTCATAAATGGGGCTTTGCTGCGTAGGGGTGCTGCCATCCAGCGAATAGTGCACGGTGGTTCCTTCCGGAACGTTAATGGACAGGGATAACGGCTCGGATTGGTTAAATATCCCGCCGGCTACCGTAAAGGAAGGCGTTGCCGCGAAGCCCAAAAAGCCCGTGCCATTCACGCTGCCCATGGTTGGCGCATCATAATAAAAAAAGCCCTCAAGGCCGCTGGTTCTGCCATACGAAATATTGGTGGGAACCAGTGGCAGGTGCATTCTATCTAGTACTCGGCCGTTTGGGTCGGAAAAGCATATGACTTCTCCGCCGGCGCGCAGCAACTTGAAGTTGGTGTGGTAACCATCGGCCTGGCTGTTGAGGCCATCCAGTTGAACAATTTTGTATTCGCCGGGAAAGATCGACGATCCGGCGGGAAACTGCCACTTGCGGGGGCGGCCCAGGTTATCGCTCAAGCCGTACCCTTCCAGGGAGATGGTCTGGGTGGAGGAGTTATACAGCTCCACCCAGTCATTTCCGCTATCACTGGAGGACATGACTTCTGAGATAAAAACGCCGGTGCTGTTGGACGCCCGCAAGTTTCTTTCCGCCTGGGCGGCTCCGTTTGAGTCGTTGCCAGTGCCGGGCGTTGCAACATTGAAGGTTTGCCAGTTTCCGCTTGCATCGCGGCCGTAGGATGCATCCATGGGCAGATTATCGATGGCGACCCGGTCCATCTGCCGTCCCTGGCTGTCAGATAAGATGACAGTCTCCCGCTCCGCGCTGATGCGGAAGTTGGCGTGGGGAATCGTATCGGCGGACAGTGCCCTATCTTTACCGCTGCAGAAGACGAGGTAATAGCCATGGGGAACGATAACCGCATCTTTGGGGAAACGCCACTTAAGGGGATCATTTTCCTTATCGCTCAAGGCCAGGCTGCCTAAGGCAATGGGCTGGTCGGAGTTGTTGTACAATTCAATCCAGTCAGTCAACTCGCCATCTTCGTCATAAGAGTTTGTTTTGGCATCTGCCATGACCTCGTTGATGCGCAAGGCGCCATGAGAAACGGCATTGGAACTGCGGTAAGCCAAAAAGCCTTCCGGCGTGTTTTCAAAGCCGGGGCTGTATTCCTCAGTTTGGGCAAAGCTGCCATCAGCCATCAGCGCATAGGAAACATCGGTGTTCATAATAGGCACAGCAACCTTATTGAATACGATACCATCCTGGTCATACAGGTAGATGGTTTCGCCTGCTGAGGATAGCTTGAATTTGGCGTGCAGTGTGCCATTTGGGTCCGCCGCATTGGTATCGGATGCAAAGACCACAATACGGCCGCCGGCGGGCAGCGTAATAGCGGGGAACAGAAACAAAACCCGGTCCGAACGGTCAGACATGCCGACGTTGGTCAGGTCGATAGGGTGGTCGGAACTGTTGAAAACCTCCACCCAGTCGTTGAACTCGCCCATATCATCCGCAACGGCGGTGCTGTTGGCCGTCATCACTTCGCTGATAACAAGCCCCTCGTAAGCAGAAGAGGGCGTTTTTTCAGAGGCCTGTCCATCGCCGGTTTGAATAGTTGCCATGGCACGCTGCATAGGCTCTTTGGGCAGAATGGCTACCATCAGCGCCAGCACGGCGAGCAGCGCAAGTAAAGCTGGCACCACCGAAGGCTTTTTCCTTCTGGTACTTGTGGGCTTGCGCCGCTGTGGCGTGCGCGGGGTTGGTGTTACTTGCATTGAAAACGCTCCTTTCGTAGAGGGAGGCGGTCAAAAGCGGCAAAGGGGTTGGGTCCTTGTCCAGGCGCAAAAACGCCCGTACTTTTTCATTATATCACACAACATGTAAGACGAAAACACGGCGTCAAGGTTCCTATACAAATTTTGCAAATATCAAGCGCATTTAATCTGCGTTTTCATTGCGTGGTTACATAGCACCTTTTACTCCATGTCAATGATGGAAAAGGACTGTGAAGCCGCAGTAAACTGCGTATCGCCTATTTGCGCCATTACCTTGACCGTATACTCGCCAGGGGTAGCGGGACTGCCGTCACTCATAAGACCATCCCAGTAATAGAAGGAGCCGGTGGGCGCTAATTGCTGAGGGCGTGTGGGCTGATAGCTTGCAAGCCGCTTTACGGTTTTACCGGCAGCATCCACGACAGACACAGACAGCAAACAAGGATATTTGTGATTAACCAGGATGGATAGCTCACGTCCTTTTACAGGATTCATGGAGGTGTCTGTTTTCACCGATAATTCAGGGTCGCCGCTGACAGGCAAAACGCTTAGTACGCGGCTGCCGTGGACAGTGGTCTTTTCACCGTCTATGGTCACCAACTGAACCATGACATATCCATAGGTATCATCACCCTGGGGCGAAAGCTCCAGCGTGCGCTGCTTGCGGCCGGCGGATATGGCGCCTGGCTGATCTCCAAAATCTCCCTTGATTTCCTGGGTGTCGTACTCCAGCTTTGCGCTGGAAAACTGCCATTTGCCGTTTCTGTAATAAACCAGCTGATAGGCCATCTTAACAGGCTTTTCAACGGTAAACTCAAATGACACCATGCTTTGATTTGCAGCCAGCACTGTGTCGTAGAATGTGATACCGGAGATAATGCTGACTTCCGGCGGCATAATTTGAGCGGCAGCCGCCTTGTCGTAGGTAAAGAGTACAAAGTCGTCTTCCTGCGGGTAGCTTTGCGGCGTAGAGGCGGAGTGGTTTTCAATCAGGTACTTGTAGCATTCTGTCAGCGTAACGGCCCCATCCCGGTTTAAGTCCGCGCCATACTCACCATGATAGCCAAGGCCATCGGTCAAGGCGGAAGAAAAATAGGAGGCACCTTGTACCACGCGTGAGTTTTTGTCTTTACTGGACCAGTACCAGCTTTCCTCGCTGCCACCGGCGCTGGTGAGCACCTTGTAATCGGCACCTAAGAAAGCCGCCTCCGTCGCGCCACCGCTGACGCCTTTGCCAATAAACGCGCCGCTGTTGCAGGCATCAATAATCAGCACCTTGGTGCCCTGAATCGTAGAAAAGGCTTCTTGAAGCTGCCTGGCGGTGATAACCTCTTCCCGTGCACCGTCGGAGATCAGAAGGCCCGCTTCCAGATTTGGTTTTGCGGGGTCATATATACCGTGGGTGCTGATATAAAAATAGGAAACGTCGTTTGCGTCTGCTTCACTAAAAGCATCCAAAATCGCGTTGCGCAAACCTTCCGCTGAATACAAGTCGTTGTCTCGTGCCACCTGTTTTTCAAAAGGCATGCTTCCACTCGCAAGCGTTTTTGCCACGGCCTCGATGTTGTTGTGAGAGGAGGGCCAGGTATCCTCTTGCGTGGTGAAAAAGTCGCAGGCCACATACAACCCGCGCCGTGTAACCGCCGCAGGGTCAATAGGGGCTTTGACAGCCGCCTCTTGAAATGCGGGCGCTGCCTCAAGCGGCAAAAGCAAAACGAGAAGGGGCAACAGCCAGCATAACCGTTTGTGCCAATCGCCTGTCATAATGCCCCTCCCCTCGCGATAAATTTGTAACAATGAAAGTATTTTACATCATATTAGATAAAAAAGCATTGGAAAAGTTCCCTTGTTACAGACATTTTACAAATTATTACTCAAAGCATTGAAAATAGAAATAGCAAGATGCGATTGTGACATGTAGAAAAAAAGCAAAAAATATCGATTACCTGCTTGCATCGTTCGGAAAAATGGGGTACAATGTGAGTGCGTTCTCGATTAATGTTCGGATTATTGCGGACCAAGCTGGAAATATCCTTTTGTTGGAGCCGGTTTGTTCGTGTTTTTGCTGCTAGGAGGCAATGGCGCTTTTGATGGAGGAACTAAAGCAGGCAATTCAGTTATGGGGTCGCGGCATCGGCAGCGAAATTGTAAAGGTGGACATGTTTTTAAACCACCGAATCGATGTAAAGCTGCTGACACAGATGGGACAAGCCTTTTACAAAGCTTTTTGTGATGAACAGGTGGATGTGGTATTAACCATCGAAGCCAGCGGAATTGCCGCTGCGGTGGCAACCGCCCAGGCCTTTGGCAGTATACCTGTCGTTTTTGCAAAAAAGAGCGAAACGGCCAACGTCGGTAAAGATGCGTACATGAGTCGTGTTTATTCCTTTACCCACCGCAAGGAGAACATGATCCGTGTGAGTAAGGACTATTTGCAAGCCGGGCAGCGGGTATTGATCATCGATGACTTCCTGGCCAACGGCGAGGCGGTAGACGGCCTTCGCGATATCGTAAACCAGGCGGGCTGCACGCTTGTGGGTGTTGGCATCTGCATTGAAAAGGGGTTCCAGCCGGGGGGCAAACGCCTGAGAGATAGCGGAATCAAGGTTGCGTCTTTGGCAATTATCGACGCAATTGAGAATGGAAAGATCATTGTGCGCCAGGGCGGTTGAACATATAGTACATAGACTTAATACAGCGAAAGAGCTTATCTGCGGATGCAGGCGGAGTTGAAGACTCCGGTTAACATTGCTTGGGATCGCAATGCGATTCTGATATAAAGCCCAACTACAAGATTTGGAGGGAAACCAATGAAAAAGATCATTGCCCTACTGTTGGCGGTACTTATGCTCGTACCCGCTGTCGCCCTGGGTTCGGCTCCCGAAGTCAAAATTGGTGTCATTCTGGTTCATGACGAGAATACCGGCTATGACTTCGCCCATATCAGCGGCATCAAGACAGCCGCAGCCGCCCTTGGCATTTCCGAAGATCAGATCGTCTGGAAATACAACATCAGCGAGGATGAGGGCTGCTACGACACCGCCACCGATCTTGTGGAGCAGGGCTGCACCTACATCTTCTCCGACAGCTATGGCCACCAGAGCTACATGCAGCAGGCTGCCTCGGAAAACCCTGATGTAACTTTTGTTGCTATGACGGGTGACACCGCAGGGCTTTCCGGTTTGGCCAACTTCAAAAACGCTTTTAACCACACCTATGAATCCCGTTATGTCTCCGGCGTTGTGGCTGGCATGAAGCTTGCCGAGCTTGTCGCTGACGGCAAAGTGGCTGACACCAACAAAGACAGCGATGGTAACATCAAAATCGGCTATGTGGGTGCCTATCCTTACGCCGAAGTCGTATCCGGTTACACCGCTTTCTACCTTGGCGTCAAGTCTGTTGTAAGCAACGTTGTTATGTCGGTTTCATACACCAATTCCTGGTACAACCCCACCGCCGAGGCAGAAGCCGCCAACGCGCTGGTTGCTGCCGGCAGCATCATCGTTAGCCAGCATGCCGATTCCACCGGTGCCCCCGCTGCCTGCGAAGCGCTTTTGAATGCCGGCACCACCGTATATAGTGTTGGCTACAATGTGAGCATGCTTTCTGTTGCTCCCACCGCCGCCTTGACAAGCGCTCAGAATGACTGGAGCATTTACTACACCTATGCATTTGGTCAGGCACAAAAAGGCGAAGCCATCAACACTGATTGGGCTGAGGGCTATAATCAGGGTGCTGTTATGATTTCCGAGCTTGGCGCAAGCTGCGCCAAAGGCACCGCGGAAAAAGTAGCGGAAGTGGAAGCTGCGATCAAAGACGGCAGCCTGAATGTGTTCGACTGCAAAACCTTCACCGTAGGCGGCCAGACTCCCACCACATATCTTGCCATCGATACCAATGGCGACTGGGCTGGTGACACCGGCGAAGCCATTGAAAATGGTGTGTTCTATGAGTCCAAGCTCCGCAGCGCTCCGTACTTTGGCTTGCGCATTGACGGCATCACCGAGCTAAACTGACGTTGACTAAAAGCAGTTCATAAAAAAAGCCGGGAAAGCCGCCTCAAAAAAGCGGCTTTCCCTCCTTTCATGTTATAATGGCTTATCTTGCGATC
>JAEWSC010000023.1 GCA_023398575.1 Bacillota bacterium
CCATGCCGTCCACCGAAAAGATGGCAAGACTCATGCCAGGAAAATTTACGTGATCTTCACCTTCCCAAACGCCATCCATATCAAACAGCGCCTGATAGAAATCCGCCAAGGATTTTATTTTTTCCGCGATAAGACACGCTCCAGAAAACTTCATAGTTATCCTCCAAATTATGTGACAGCGACGCAGTTGTATGTTTGAGCATGTTACAAGCGTTAACCAGCGCTCTCAGGGGAGCAACGAGGGGGCCGCTGCCCCCTCGTTTGTGAATCGTCTCGGTTGGCTTTGCCAGCCGGACGGGGGTTTGCGCAGCAAACATTCCTTACACGGATCACTGGCCGTATACCCATGCACCCACCAAGCGAAGCGCGGGACGGCATGGGTATACAAGTGAGCCGTGCAGACTCAAAAAAGTGGCTACGCCACTTTTTTGATTTTATATCATTTCATAGGTATTAACAATATCCCTGGCCACCTGCATTTTGGTCTGTCTGGTATCCATGGCCTGCTTTTCAATGTGGCGGTGAGCCTGCTGCTCCGTCATGCGCAAATATTGAATCAAAGCGCATTTTGCCCTGTCTACCATGCGCATTTCCTCAATCTTTTTTTGCAGCTTTTCATTCTGGTTCTGCAGCATCAGCATGCGGTTTCTGGCCGTCATGGAGAGTCTGAGCGCCTGGTCAAATAGTGGTCTGGATACCGGCTTTGCCACCACCAGCACGCCGCTGTCTTCAACCTTTTGCGATATAATATCAGCCATCTCGGCCTTTACGAGCAGTATCACCCCGGCGAGAGTGCTCTGTGCCGTTTTAACCGCCAGGTCAATACCCGGTTCGTCGGTCAGCGGCGTATTGATGATCACAAGCGTATACTCACCTTGAGTAAGCATCCGCCGTGCCTCTGCTCCGTTTTGCGCAAGCGTACACTGACTGAAACCTGTGCCGTTTAGCAGGGATTGCAGCAGCGCCTGGCTTTTTTCAGAGCTGCCAACCAGCAGTGTCATTCCTTCCAATGTCATCCCCTCTTTCCGCCTGAAGCTGTTCAGATGGTTTCAAAATGACGTTGGAATACTTGCTTGGGGTCGCTTTGAAATTGCTGCCATACCCGTTCTTTTTCTTTGATATAGGCTGACAGCGTCTGCCAAGGCAGCACACCTTTCAGAAATTCACTTTCCATTGCCAGTGTGAGCGCTTCACCCAGGCTGTCAGGCAGGCGCACAAGATCAGGCGAAGGATGATTGCGGTCAATAGCGCCAGCCAACGCGGAACCAGGCTCCGTTTTTGCCTGTATGCCTTCCAATGCAGCTTCTAAAAGCAGTGCGAATAGCAAATAGGGATTGGTGGCTGGATCAGGAGATCGAAGCTCCATGCGGGCATCCTGGCCATTAGTCGCCGGTATTCGCACCAGATGGGATCGGTTCCCATATGACCAGCTCAAAAAGGCCGGCGCACCGTGAACGCCTAACCGCTCATAGCTGTTTGGCAGAGGATTGCAAAAAAGGCTGATTTCCCGCACACGTCGCAGTATGCCGCCCACGGCGTGGCGGGCCTCCTCGCCAAGGTCACTGCCCGGCCTATGGAAGATGTTCTCACCGTCCTTATAAAGGAACAGATTCACATGCTGGCTGTTGCCGCTCTTGTCCGCCAAGGGCTTGGGCATAAAGGATGCCCGCAGACCGTTCTGCGCGGCAATGGACCGCACTACATCCTTAAAGGCCACCAACTGATCGGCAGCCGTCAACGCATCAGCATGGCGGAAATCAATCTCGTTTTGCCCTGGGCCTTGCTCGTGATGGGAGGATTCGGGCTGTATATGCATAGCCTCCAGCGCCAGGCATATTTCCCGGCGCACATTTTCGCCCTTATCATAAGGCGCAACGTCCAGATAACCCGCGTCATCCTGAGGCGTGGTGGTGATACGTCCCTTCTCATCAGCCTCAAACAAATAAAACTCGCATTTGGCTGCCACGTGCATTGCATAACCTAGCGAAGCCGCCTTTTGCACCGTCTTTCTTAAAATGGCCCGACCATAGCTTTCATAAGGGCTGCCATCCGGATAGGCAAGATCGCAGAACAAGCGAATCACGCGCCCGCTCTGAGGGCGCCAGGGCAAAACGGACAGCGTGGAAGGATCAGGCCGCAGATGCAAATCTCCGCTTACTACATCAGAAAATCCGCGTACTGCAGCAGCATCAAAGGGAATACCACCTTCAAAGGCACGATCCAACTCCCCCGGCTGAATCGATATGTTTTTCAGCCTGCCGTACAGATCGCAAAACGCCAGGCGGATAAACTTAACGTCGTTTTCCTCCACAAAGCGGAGAACTTCCTGCTGGGTGATGGTCATACATCGCGCCTCCTTAACTATCCCACATTGGATGGCCCGTATTATAGCATACGCTGATTGTTAAAATCTACTCCCCCCTTTAAAGATGCTTGCAATATCAATAATGCCCCACGCCTATGCGAAAACGCACCGTCCCTTGCACCACCTTGTGTTCTGGCGAATAATATGATTCTTTTATTTGCATGTTGAAAACATAAAAAATGCAAAACCAGTTTCAAATTAAAATAAGTTAAGTGCTAGTTTCCCAAATAATTCATTGCTTTTTCAATCATGCCTTCTTAGCAAAAATCATCTTGAGGTGCAATATTTTATTCTTTATTTTTCATTTCATCCTCGAGCTTCAAGCGAAGAGCGAAAGAGAAAAAATGCCTTAATCCAATTGAAAAAGGGATTGACAATTCCTTAGAAAACCGTTATACTCGACCCCATACAGCAAGGGCGCTGTGGTTTTACCGCAGCACCCTTGTCTTCTTTTTTAAGCCTCCATTTTTTTATGGAAGGCGACCTTCCGCCAAGGCGGATCACGACTATAGGAGGCAGATAATATGGCGAACGTTACAGAGCTCTTTGGCAGCATGGTATTCAATGATGCTATCATGCGGGCACGCCTGCCCAAGGAAACGTACCGCGCCTTGCAAAAGACCATCGACGAAGGCAAGCACCTGGATCCTCAGGTGGCGAACGTTGTTGCCAACGCCATGAAGGATTGGGCCGTGGAAAAGGGCGTAACCCATTACACCCATTGGTTCCAACCGATGACCGGCATCACGGCGGAAAAGCATGACAGCTTCATCTCCCCTGTCAAAGGTGGCAGCGTCATATTGGAGTTCAGCGGCAAAGAACTGATTAAGGGCGAACCCGATGCCTCCTCCTTCCCATCCGGCGGTTTGCGCGCAACTTTTGAAGCCCGCGGCTATACCGCTTGGGACCCTACCTCCTACGCCTTCATTAAAGATAAGGTACTGTATATTCCCACTGCCTTCTGCTCCTATGGCGGCGAAGCGCTTGACAAAAAGACTCCCTTACTCCGCTCCATGGAAGTGCTCTCCAAGCAGGCCGTGCGCGTTTTGAAGCTCTTTGGCCATGATGATGTCAACCACGTCTTCTCCACCGTCGGCCCCGAGCAGGAGTATTTCCTGATTGATAAAGCGCTGTACGAAAAGCGCCGCGATCTGATCTATACCGGCCGCACCCTCTTTGGCGCCAAACCTCCCAAGGGTCAGGAACTGGAGGATCACTATTTCGGTGCAATCAAGCCCCGCATTCAGGCTTTTATGGATGCTTTGAACGAAGAACTGTGGAAGCTTGGCGTGCTGGCCAAGACCGAGCATAATGAAGTGGCCCCCGCCCAGCATGAACTGGCCCCGATTTTCTCCATCACCAATGTTGCAGCTGACCACAACCAGCTTACCATGGAAATCATGAAAAAGGTTGCCGCTCGCTTTGGTCTGGCATGTCTCTTGCATGAAAAGCCTTTTGCCGGCGTTAATGGTTCGGGCAAGCACAACAACTGGTCCATGTCTACCAATACCGGCTTGAACCTGTTGGAGCCCGGTCAGACCCCCTATGAAAACGCCCAGTTCCTGCTCTTCCTGGCCGCGGTTGTAAAAGCGGTGGATGAGCATCAGGATATGCTTCGCGTTTCTGTCGCCAGCGCAGGCAATGATCACCGCCTGGGTGCCAACGAAGCACCGCCCGCCATTATGTCCGTCTTCCTGGGTGAAGAACTTACGGACATTGTGGAATCCCTCACCACCGGCAACCCCTACAGCAGCCGCAAGAAAAACGAAATGACCATTGGTGTGGATGTATTGCCCCCCCTGCCCAAGGATTCCACCGACCGCAACCGCACCTCCCCCTTCGCCTTTACCGGCAACAAGTTTGAGTTCCGCAGCCTGGGCTCCTCTTTCTCCATCAGCGGGCCGAACATTGTGCTCAACACCATTGTGGCCGAGTCTCTCAATCAGTTTGCCGCCGAATTGGAAGGTGCCGAAAACTTTACCGCCAAGCTGAACGAGCTGGTCGTAAAAGCCTTTACCGATCATAAGCGCATTATCTTCAACGGCAACAACTATTCTGCCGATTGGGTAGTGGAAGCTGAAAAGCGCGGCTTATTGAACCTGTCTTCCACCGTGGAAGCGCTGCCCTACTTTGTCAAGGAAAAGAACATCAAGCTCTTTACCTCTCACAAAGTATTCAGCGAAACGGAAATGCACAGCCGCTACGAAATTTTGGTGGAAGGCTATATCAAGGTCATCAACATTGAGGCCTACACCGCGTTGGATATTGCCCGCAAAGATATCCTGCCCGCTGTACTTGCCTTTTCTAAATCTGTTGCCGATACGGCGCTGAGCAAAAAAGCATTGCTACCCAGCTTAAGTCTTGCCGCCGAGGAAGCGCTTCTTACCAAGCTGTCCGTGCTTACCGATTCCATGGTGTCCAAGATCGAAGCTCTGGCTGATTCCCTGGCCGATGGCAGCGGCAGCGACCTGTTGGCCCACGCCAAGCACAGCCACCACAAGCTTGTCCCCGCCATGGCTGAACTGCGCGCTGTCGCCGACGAACTGGAGACCATTGTAGGCAAGGAATACTGGCCCCTGCCCACCTATGGCGAACTGCTGTTCAACGTGTAACGCTTTGCGTATCAAACAAGTGGCTCTGCCACTTGTTTGAGCTTTTCCCTCGCTTCGCTACAAAAGGCTATGCCTTTTGCGACCGTTTGCTCGGGCAAAGAAGGAATTTCATAGAAATTCCTGCGAAAACCACCGCACATGTCGCTGGTTTTCGATTTCAAATCGGAGGGCCTCAGCCCTCCAATACCTCCCATAGATTACTTGACAGGCAAACAGTCGTGCAGGAGAGTACCCGGCACGACTGTTTTTTTAATGTTCCGCGCAGCATCGCTCACAAAGCCATCCCTTCCGGCATATGTTGGCCTCAGGAGGGATGAATATGGCCACACAGAA
Organism: Bacillota bacterium; assembly: GCA_023398575.1. Lineage (GTDB taxonomy): Bacteria > Bacillota > Clostridia > Christensenellales > Aristaeellaceae > JAEWAH01. Next base: position 5,311 of record JAEWSC010000023.1, read on the forward strand.
CTATAGCGCAACAATCATTCCGCAGCAGCGGAACCAGGACTTTACATACGAAGATGTCCTGATGCTGTCACTGATGATGGATTATTTCAAGGTCAGGCTCCCCGATGGCGGCCCTGTCGAAACGGCCATCAACAGCCGGATACAGATGCAGGTGGATGACTTGTACAACTATGCCTCCACCACGCTCTACGAAAACGCGGTGGAAACGTACCAATACACCCAGGAGGAAGGCTTCCCCTTCAATCCTTACGGCGCAGGCGTACAATATCAGGTTACTTTCAATCAGGATTGCTATTTGAGCATGTACCGGGATGTGTATGAGTACACCGGCGGTGCCCACCCCAATACGCTTCGGTATTCGGACACCTGGAATTTGCGTGCGGGCATCATGGTGCCCCTGTCCAGCTTCTTCCCAGCGGGATTCCATTATCAGCAGTTTCTGTTGGCATTGATTATAAAGCAAGCTGATAAAGTGATGGAACAGGAACCAATTTACTTTGAGGATTACCGCAAGCTGATTGTAGAACGGTTCAACCCTCAAAGTTACTATCTGTCCCCTTGTGGTCTGGTCATCTACTATCAGCAATATGATATTGCCCCCTACGCTACAGGCATTGTCACCTTCACCATTCCCTACAGCTTGATCAAAAGGCCGCCGTCTTGCCAGTAACCATTTTTTTGCATGTCATCCGAAAAAGGCCGCTCAGTCTTGCGCGGCCTTTTTCAGTAGCCTTCGCCACTTCCGCTGACGATGCCGGTAAAAAAGCTCGGCCCACATGGCTGCCACACCAGAGAAGCATCTTGCTTGCATGACCACGTGATCCGTGTACTGCGTCTTTTCTCCCAAGGGTTTTAGGACAATGGTATGATTCCATACAGGCATAAAGGGGTTATATTCCCTGGTATGAATACGGTACTCACCACCGGAAGAGAATTCGTCTACATGAATCACATGTACACCTATGGGAATAAAACCGAAGATAAACAAACGAAAACGAAATTTCCCGCCTTCCTTCCACATTACCTCGCGGTCAAGAGGAATGAATATCGCATAGGGCCTGGCAATATACTGCAGCGTATCAACTGACTGCAGCCGTTTGATAATTTCATCAGCAGAATCCGGAAAAATGCTTGTCAAAGTAATGGATTTTTGCATGTTGCCATAACCTCCATTTTTCTGCTGCCTCAACAGCATATTCGGCTCATAGTACAAAAAAAGCGCCTCTTCAGCGCTTCTAAAACACCCCTAAATGCTCCAATAATATTTTGATTCCCATCAGCACCAGAACACCTCCGCCGGCCAATTGGGCTTTCTTCTGATACTTTAGTCCAAACCGGTTGCCTACCGCCACCCCAGCAAAGGATAAAACGAAGGTTGTGATGCCGATAAAGGATACAGCTGGCAGAATATCCACCCGCAAAAACGCAAATGTAATACCCACCACCAGCGCATCAATGCTTGTAGCTACGGCCAGGGTAAACAGTTCCTTCAGGCTGGTTTTTCTGCAAGCGCAGGCTTCCTCCTCTTTGGAGAAAGCTTCTCTTAGCATGCTGATGCCAACCCAGGCAAGCAATGCAAAAGCAATCCAATGGTCGAAGGCAGAGATGTAGCTTTCAAATTGTTTGCCAAGCGCCCAGCCGATCAAAGGCATAATGGCCTGAAATCCGCCAAAGAAAACCGCAATGGTCAAACCTTCCCGCTTGTCCAGCCTTTGCATGCATAGGCCCTTGCACAAAGCCACCGCAAATGCATCCATAGACAAGCCGACCGCTATCAAGAAAAGTTCCGCAAGACCCATTTCCGCCACTCTCCATCTTCATCATTCGCCGCCCTGCTTTGCCATACAAAAAGACCCATGTACAGCATAGCCGTACATGAGTCTCATTATTTCAGACAAGCCAGGCAATCATGCCAGTATGTTGACTTGCCGCGCTGAAAGCGCCAATTACTCCCTCATGAACAGGGGCTAGTATACCATTTGGCAAAGCCCCTGTCAACGCCATACTGGGAAAGAAACCACCGCACGCCATCTTCTAGCATTTTTTCATGAAATTCTAAGGCAGCCTTCCTTTCTTAGCTTTTCTACCTATGTTACGCTTTTTATAAAAGAAAGCGCGGGAGGACAAAAATGCTTGGCATATATACGGCAGGCCCAAAGAAAAGGGAAACCGCATACAAAACCTTTGGACCAACCAAAGTCAAAATCGTGGTGGAGTTGGGCCTTGGTGCCTGTATCGGAGAATGGTGGCATATAGCGGGCAGACTGACTGAGCACGGTGGTGTGCTGCTATATGAACGTGCTGGAATCCACAACAGCAAGCCCTCCCAAAATCCCCGTACGCCGCAAATGATCGCATTGGAACTAAAGCAACTGCTTGATACCCTGCCTCATGAAGAGAAGCTGATTCTTATCGCACACTCCCAAGGCGCATTGTATGCCCAGCAGTTTGCAAGGCTCTACCCTGATATGGTGGAGGGTTTGGTGCTGCTGGATCCCTTGTCTGCGCAGGATAATCAATTCAAAACTCTCTTGACGCCTGCTGAGTATAAAATAAGCGGCGTAGAAAAGGCTGCAAATTTGGGTATGCTGCGGGTATTGTCCACGTTAAAGCTTGGCTTTTTGATCAAGCTGCTGATGAAAAACGCGCCGCCGTTTTACTATTATCCACACTACTCACGCGCAGCAAGCAAATACATTCTCGATTCCTATGCAAAGCCTGCCGCTTATAAAACTGCCATGGCAGAGTATCGCCTTTCTCATGATCCTAAACACATCGCAGGCCTTGACAGCCCAGATAGCTTTCCCCCTATTCCCGTTGCCCTTATCACCCATTCTTCTGATGTATATGCAAAAGAAATTATGGAGTTTGGCGGGGCATCCAGCGATCTGGCCATCAAGATTGAAGAAATATAGCAGGATATAATGAAGGGATATCTACGTTTTGGAAGAATATCCAAGCATTTTGACGCCTGCAAAAGCGGGCACTACATCCACCTGACCCAGCCAGAGCTATTGGATGAAGCGATTGCATGGGTTAGACAAGAAAACTTATCATGCGGCACGCTGCCTTAAGCAGAAAAAAAACCGGTCCCGCTGCATGAACGGGGCCGGTTTCATGATCTCACTTCATCAATGATAGTTTCTTTTACAGTGTGGCGAGCCTTTCTGCGACCTTGCCCAAATACTCCGCGGTCATCCACTCAATGCGACCCTGGTCGCAGGCGGCGGAAAGGCTGGGGTCCATGGGCAGACGGTCGAAGGTGTCAATATCGTGCTTTTTCGCATTTGCCTCTCCATGGCTCTCGCCAAAGACGCGAATCTCCTTGCCGCAGTCAGGACAAAGCACATAGCTCATGTTTTCCACCAACGCCAGAACCGGCACCTGCATCATGGCTGCCATATTGGCGGCCTTTTCCACGATCATGGTCACCAGTTCCTGGGGCGTAGTCACCAGAACAATGCCGTCTACCGGCAGAGACTGAAAAACCGTCAATGGCACATCCCCCGTTCCCGGCGGCATATCTACAAACATAAAGTCCACATCGCCCCAAATAACATCCGTCCAAAACTGCTTTACCGTGCCGGCGATCACAGGGCCGCGCCATACCACGGGATAGGTTTCGTTTTCTACCAGCAGGTTCAGCGACATGATGGGGATTCCGGTCTGGCTCTTTACAGGAAAAAGACCTGCCTCACTGCCGGTGGCCTTTTCGTTTAAGCCAAAAGCCCTGGGAATGGAAGGGCCGGTGATATCCGCATCGAGTACGGCTACCTTATAGCCTCTGCGCTGCATGGCAACCGCCAAAAGGGAGGTAACCATAGATTTTCCCACGCCGCCTTTGCCGCTGACAACACCGATCACCTTTTTAATGCGGCTCAACTCGTGCGACTTTTCCTGAAAATCCGCCTTGGTCTTTTTTCTGGATGTGCAATCCGCCTTGCACGAAGAACAATCAAATGAGCAATTTTCGGCCATGATACAGCCTCCTTGAGAGAATCCAACAGCGGCAAGTCGATACCCATAAAGAGCAAAAAGGTCTGCCGCGTTTTGCGTTCAGTCTGCATGGTAGTACAAAGCGTCCGTCCTGTCAAGCTTATCTGGGCAGTGGCACACTGCCGGCAAGTTTATTGATAATCCACTTGGGGTCCTGCAATGCAATGTAATGGCATGCGTTGTCACAGGCCGGCCGCCTCTCCTGCTGCCGCCGTCTTTTCCTTGCGCTCTGCCAGGAACATACCCACAAGCGCAAGACTGGCCCCGATGATTGCAGTGAGCGTGATGGTTTCATTTAGCAAAAGCGCAGCGGCAATCATGGTGACTACCGGTACAATATAAATGTACAGACTGGTTTTTACAGCGCCGAGAATGCCGACCGTCCAATTCCAAAGAACAAAGCACAAAGCAGACGCGAAAAGCCCCAAGAACAGGAGATTTAGCAAGTTGACAGGCATGAAAAGCTTTGAAAAATCCGGCTGAAAATCCATCAGGAACAAGGCTGGAATCATCAGTATCAGTCCATAAAGGAATACGCGCCGTGTACAGCCGATAGTATTGTAATTCATCTCCCGAATTTTTCGCATCAGTGTGGAATACAAAGCCCAAGCCAAGGCCGCCAGCAAAGCAAGCAAATCGCCGGTGGGATTCAATTTCAGCACCTGGTTGGTATTGTAACCGATCAAAAAAACCCCAGCCATGGCAATGATAAATCCTATCAGAAACGAACTGCTGAGCTTTTCACCTTTTAAGAAAAAATGGGACAATATTGCAGTAAAAAAGGGTGCTATCGATACAATGACCCCCACATTGGAAGCCAGTGTGTAAGTCAGCGCTACGTTTTCCATCAGGAAGTACAGTGTTACGCCGCAAAACCCGGCGCCGGCAAAAAGCAGCTCTTCCCGCCACGACGCGGCTTTGACCCGCTTGGGATATGCAACAAAAAGCGCAATAAAACCCATGACAAAGCGGAGAACCAATATTTCAACAGGTGAAAAGTCGATGAGCAGTACTTTGGTAGAAATAAAGGTTGTACCCCAGATGAGTATGCAAAACAAGGCCGACAGATGCCCGGCGGCCGCTAAGCGATTGTTTGCCATATCTAATTCTCCTTATCTGCCGGCTGTTCTTTTTCCTTTGTAAAGATACGCATGTACTGCTTGGGTGTTACCCCAATCAATTTCTTAAAAAAGGTAGTGAAATGACTCTGGTCATGAAAGCCTGTCAGCAGTGCCGTTTCGATGGGCGGCGTACCTTTTTCCAACAATGCTTTCGCTCTGCCTACTCGCACAGCTTCCAGATAACTGTAAGGCGTAATTCCTTTTTGCCGTGTGAAGCAGCGTAAGAAATGATATTTGCTTAAGCCTGCCATGGCGCTAAGTTCAACTAGCGTGATGGGCGTTGTATAATTTTCTTCCAGGTAACGACAAACCGTATCAAAGCTCATTTCCTGCTTGGGTTCATTCCAGGCTTGCTGTGCGTCATACTCCGCTATCAGGTGTCCTACCAGCAGTAAAAACAGTTCTTCCTTTTTAAAATCCGCCGATTCAGCGGCAATCCTGTCATACAACTCCAAAAGCGGCGCAGCCAGTTCGCTGCCCGGCAGCATAGCCTCAGTAAAGCGAGGCAGATATGCACGCCCTGTAATTTCTTGTACCGCTTTCTCCATGGTTTCAATCGGGATATGAATGCTGCGGTAATCCAGCGTTCTGTCATCCAAGCGTTCACAGGTATGCACGTCCTTGGGGTTAAAAACGACAACGTCACCGGTATGTACAATGTATTCCCCATTTTTACACTGCATATAACGCCGGCCCTTTTCAATGCAGCCGATAACATAGAAATCATGAAAATGGTTGGGAAATTTTTGCATGATCCCGCAAAACCGGTACGCCTCGATTTTTAAATCGGAATCATAGCAAACCGTACGCGTTTCCTTTGGCATAGACACCTTCCCTCCGGCTTTCATCGGGATAAGGATACCATACAGGAAACAGGGTGTTCTTGCAAGATATTGCGGAAATTCATAGCAGCAATCGACTATCTGGTTCAAAAGCAGAGCTCTTCTCTCCGGATCTTAAAGGAACACGTTTGTGCAACTACTGGCACCCGAAAACGGGGGTGCTGGCGTATTACCAACCTATATTCACCGTACCATTTCTCACTTATTCCTTGATCCCGCGTGTTGATGATTGCCATACTTTTTAAGCAGTCATCATCACGGAGATAAACCCATTGTTCGTTAATAATTGCAAAAATTCACCATAAATGTCCAGACTTGCTCTTCGCCACCCCGTCCTCCCGAGCCATAAGATAACACTTGCCTGTCAGCTTCACTCTGCCGTCCAGGCAGCGGTGGCTGAGAAAACGATAAAACTGGTGCATACAAAATGATAGACGCTCAAAGCGGCTATAAATTTTCGGGCAGAAAAAAAGCCACCTGCGTCACAAAGCAATCTGTTTCGCTATAGGCCAATAACTGCGATATGTAAAGCATGACCTGAAAATTTCCAATGCTCAGCCGCTCGTTCAGGAAAAGCCAGTTTGGATGTGGAAGAAGAGCCAAGATTGCGGTCAGCAAGGTAAACGAAAGCACCAGACTCACATGGACATTTAAGCGGTACAAAAAAAGAAAAACGGTTGAGTGCTTTCCCAAGACCATCCTGGCAGGCAAGCTTTATTGAAACCACGAGAACCTCGACTGCTGCAAAGCCCATGGTATCCGTCTTTTAGGACGCCGGTAGGGCGACCCCAAAAAGATCCAACATAAACCTATAAACCACCCGTATGGACACCGTAAAAAAGAACGGCATAGAGATCCCTTTACAGGTTTCAAGCCGCCTGCATCGCTTGATTGAATATAGCAAGTTGCAGACACCCTAAACATCTACAACTGTTCGTATCTTTTTGACGCTCTCCCGACATACAACTTCGGTTTCAACTATGTTCGATTCGATTGCTTTTGATGGGTCATCAAGGCGCCGCATTAGAAGTGCGGCCACCTCTTTACAAAAGCGATTCACAGGCTGCCTGACTGTTGTAAGCCCAATGGACATGAAGCTGAGAAAGGCGTTATCCGTATACCCGGCAATGGACAGCTCCTCCGGAACCCGGATGTCCCGCGACAACGCATGATTCAGCAATTCCTTGGCGATATAATCGTTTCCGCAGAACACACATGTGATCTTGTCACTGGCGATCCTATCTACGAAATACCGATACTGCTCAGCCGTTTCCTCAACACCCAATTCATACACCATTGATTTATCGTACTTCATGTCCCTAAATAAAATGGCGTCCTGAAAGCCGCGCACCCGCTCCTGACGGCTATATGCCTCCGATATGGCAGAGGTCAGAAAGCATATCTTTTCGTGCCCCATGTTAATGAGGTAATTGGTCATGTCGAAGGCACCCTTGTAATGGTCATGGGAAACGCTATCCAGCGATAGCTCCCGAAAAATCGTGTCAATCAGCACAATGGGATAGCGGTTCAATTGCATGCGAAGCAGTTGATCCCCGCAAAAGCGCCTGCTGGTTGGGAATAAAACAATTCCTATGACGGAGTCCAGTGCAGAAAGCTCCTTGAGAGCATCTTCTTCCAATTGGGAGGATGCTCGGCTCAACCTGAGCACAATATTGTATCCTGCCTGCAGAAAGCAGCGCTCGAGACCCGCTACGATCTCTGTGCAATATGGATCAAACTGCGGCACGATCACACCTACAAATTTTTTAAGCGTACCACGAGAAAGGCCCTCTTCCATTCTTTCGGATAACGGATCCCTATCCGATTTATAGCTGCCGCTGCGCGGCTTTCTATAGATATAGCCTTCTTCTTCCAGGGCGTTCAGCGCCATCTTGCCCACCATCTTGCTCACGCCATATTCTTTGGCAATAGCGCTTTCTGAAGGCAGCTTCTCATGTGCAGGCATGTTGGCATCAGTAATTTTCCGAAGTATGTCCTCCTTGACGGCCTTGTAAAGCGCGGTGCCAGTGCCCTGTGCTCCGCTCGGATTTGCGGCGTCCTTTTTCTCCAACGACATCACGCTCCTATCCTTGTTTTGAGGCTAGCCTACAGGATACTACAACAACCGTAACGTTGCAAGGGGGAAGAAGCCGGGGTGTGGCGAGCACACTCCGGCCTCTTTTTGCTATAACTCGCTCAATGATTTTTAGTATGCCGCATCCTCACGTGAATCGTACATCTCCTGGGCATACGCCAGGAAGTCAGCGAGCATGCCGTTATTCTTGGTGCGAATCATTTCTTGATAGCTTTTGAGAATCTCAAGCGCCTCTGCTTCGGTGCTTGCAAAGTATGCGCGCTCCCTGTACTGCTTCTGCGTTTCGCTGTCGAGAATCTCCGTCATGACAGCGTCGTAATCCTTATAGGTGCTAACCAGGCTCGAGAGGGGATAGCCGGCAATACGCTCGACCGGGCGCTGCAGCTTATAGTCTTCAATCTCCTTCACTGCCGCATCGGCACCGCCCGCTTCGCGTTCGCCCCACCAGGTAAGCTTGCTGTTGGAGATAAACCGGCCGCCCAGGTAGTAGCCAATGCCCTTTTCACGAAGACCCTCGTCGTAGATATCCCGGCCTTCGCGCTTGATGTTGAGCCATTCTTCCTTGAGGCGGGGCATGCCATCCGCGTTCATCTCATAGGTGTCGCCCTCAATGCCGTACTCGCACAGGCGCATGCCTTCTTCGCTATTGATGTAGTCCAACCAGGTCAGCGCCGCTTCCGGGTTTTTGCAAGCGGTGGTGATCAGGAATGCATGGGCGCCGTGACGGCCCATTTGTTCGATTTGCTTGAGCGGCGTTCCATCAAGGTAGTTCATCGGGCCTACCGGGATGTAGCGCATCTCGGGATTGCTGGTGTACAATCCGGTGAGCTTAGTGGAATTGATGATTACGCTGTACTGCGCAGCGGCGAACAGCGCGGTGCCATTGCCCACCTTCTCATCGGCCTGGCCATCGTTTTGCTTGAAGCACTCTTTGTCCAGCAGGTTCTCATTGACAAGCTTCCAGAGGAACATCTGCTTGTTGATGAACTTGTCGGTAAGGGCGCCCCAGGTGATCTTGCCGTTTTCATCCTTGTCAAAATCGGTGAGCTTTTTCTCGTTAAAGCTTTCGGCATAGCGGCCGTAGTCCCAGCCCTCATGATAGGTGGTGGCTACGATGGTATCGTTTCCATTCACATCTTTGAAGCCGTAGTCGCGGGCCTTAACCATGAACTCATAAAGCTGCTCGCTGGTCTTGATGTCCGCCACGTTGACGCCCAAAGCCTTGGGCACATCGCCACGCACGAACACGCCATAGGCCCAGTTGGTGATGTTTGCCTCATCGCCCGGGGTCTCTACTGGTATGACATAACGGTGTCCGCCAAAGGACGGGTCATCGATGTCATTTTCCAGGAAGGCCTGGGAGATAACGCCCACGTCAAAAGCATCCTTAAGGTTGGGATAGTTGGGAACCAGATCCTCTACGGCTACCAGCATGCCTTCACGGGCAGCCTTCTTGATGACTGCGGTCTCGCCGGCATTGCCACCCCAGTACGGCGCGTCGATCATGTCGGGCATGTCGCCGGAGGCGAAGAGCAGGTTGAGTTTCTCGGTCTCGCTCATCATAATGCTTTCAATGATTACGGTGACGCCGGTTTTTTCTTTAATCGCCTTGGCCACTTCGTTGTTGTACAGATCACTTGGATGCTTCATTGCACCATTCCAGCAGTTCAGCAGCGTGAGCGTCACCTCTTCATGCTTCTGCGGGCCTGCGGCCGACGCAAAAGTGGTGACCATCGTAGACAGCATCACCAGCACCAGGAGCATTGAGAACAACTTTTTCCGCATGAAATTCTCCCCCATCCATTTTATTTATAGGTAAGCACTCTTACCTATGGATCTCGTTTTATCCCTTTACAGACCCTATCATTACGCCTTTCACGTAATACTTCTGCAGGAAAGGATATACCACTACGATGGGCATCGTTAGAATCATAACAAACGCCATCTGCATCGATTGGGGCGTGTAGGAGGTGAGCGCTAGGGTGGTGGTCTCTTGGCCAGACTTCACAGAAGCGGTGGATGCTTCGCTTAAGAGAATTTTTAACAGTGTAGCGGCCGGAACCAGACTCGTTTTGCTTTGATAATACGCACCCATAAACCAGTCATTCCACCGCCCAACACCGATAAACAGCGCAAGCGTTGCGAGTATCGGCATGGAAAGGGGCAAATAGATCCTAAACAAAATTGTCAGTTCCCCAGCCCCGTCTATGTGGGCAGATTCGCGCATCTCGTTTGGAATATTGTTAAAGTACGTACGCAGCAGCAGGAAGTTGAAGAAGCTGTACAACGTTGGTATCACGTAGAGCCAAATACTCTTGGTAAGGCCCAGGTCCCTCAGCAGGATGTAATAGGGAATCATGCCGCCGCTAAAAATTGTAGTAAAAAAGAAGAAGAAGGAGAAAAACGAGCGCCCTGGAAGCGATTTGACGGATATCGAATAGGCGAACAGCGCCGTAGCGAAGAGGCTGATTACAACGCTCAGCCCAGTAGTGATCACTGATATTTGCAGGGATGCAAAAATACGCGGATCCCGAAATGCCAGCATGTAATTTTCAATGGTGAACTCTCTGGGAAAGAAGTATACGCCGCCGCGCGCGAAGTCTCTGCCCGTATTAAACGACGCTACCAGCACATACCAGAAAGGATACAACGCCATTAGGCCAAACAATAACAGAAACGTGTAATTAACAATCTTAAAGAGTTTTTGCGAGCCGGTTTCGCCAATCATGCATGACATCCTTCCATTTTCACGCCGAAGGGCGCTTTAATCATTCTGTGAAAGAGGGAGATTCTCCGAAATGCATTGAAAGCTCCGTCGCCGTAGCGCCGCCTGTGTTGGATAAAACCAGGCGAAGAAGGATGGCGAAACGAGCAATGCAAACGGCAGTAAGCAGTGCGACAATCGAACCAGACGGAGGGCGATACCATCCATTTGAATTATTTCCCCCGGCACAGCTTAAGTCCGCGGACTTACAATGCAACTATCCTTACGCCATTCACTGGTTGCGAAATACACTGCAGCCAAGCAAAGTGTAGAAAGATGCACATTCCGGAAGTGAATTGTACAGACTCGAGAAAATGACAAAGTCATCTTCTCGAAAGATTACCACAGCCCGACGTCCATCGTCTTCTTCGCAACAAAGTTTGCCACCGACATAAGAATCAGCGCCATTACCGATTTTGTCAGTCCGATGGCAGTTGCGTATTCAAATTTGCCATACTGGAGGCCTCGCTTGAGGACGTATGTATCAATGATTTCAGAGTAAACGTAATTATCCGGCTGTTGGAATAGCATAATTGGGTCCAGCCCCAAATTTAATAGATTTCCGATGGCCATAATCAGCATGATGCCGATGGTCCCCATAATCCCGGGCAGCGTTACGTGAAGCACACACTTGAATTTGCCTGCACCATCAATTCTTGCCGCTTCGTATAGTTCCGGGCTTATTCCGGTGAGCGCCGCAAGGTAAATGATGGACCCCCAACCCGCGCCTTTCCATATATCAGAGAGGATTACCATCGGGTAGAAATACTCCCGCCGTCCCATGTAAAATACGGACTCAAGTCCCATGCCTTTACGAATATTGTTGATAATGCCGCCGTAGGGTGAAAACACCGCGGTCATAATCGATACTACAACGACCCAGGAGACGAAGTGCGGAAGATAACTCATGGTTTGAACGGTCTTCTTTAATCGGCCTGATCGAACTTCATTAATCAAGAGTGCCAGCAGAATCGGCGCGGGAAAGCACAAAAGAAGCTTCAATCCGTTGATGGAAAGTGTGTTCCTGACCACTGTGTAAAAGTCCAGGTCCTGCAAAAAAGCTTTGAAGTGTTTTAATCCAACCCATGGACTGCCCCCAAAGCCCAGGTTGTACTTGTAATCTTTAAAGGCTATTTGGGCTCCATACATAGGGTAGTATGCGAAAATAATCAGCCATATAAGTCCAAAAGAGAGGAACACATAAAGCATCCAGTGCTGCCGGATTCGCCGTGGGAGAGAGGTTCCGCCTTTGGTGCGTAGATTACGCCCTTTCACGATTTCTTGTGTCATGCGCATCCCCCTGATTTTATGTGATATATATCAGATTATTCACTTTTTTTGCGTAAAAATTAATCCTTATAAGAGCTAAATAAAATTTATGTCCATATGTATTGATTTAGCACGAGTGTTTTTGTTAATTAAGTTAAACGCACTTCGTCAGAACGTAAGGTCATCATAGCATGTTTATCAGGCGTTTGCAAGTGGAATGTACCAGGTTACGAAAATAAATATCAAATTTTTCGTAAAGTATACGTTTTTTCAAAAGACTGTGGTACAATGTGGGAAGCATAAGCACGATCATTTATACGCAACCGAGGAGTATGCCATGCAAACGAGCGGAATGGTCTTCGACATTCAACGCTTTGCACTGCACGACGGTCCCGGCATCCGTACCACGGTTTTTCTCAAAGGATGCTCGAATCGATGTCAGTGGTGCCACAACCCCGAATCACTTAGCCCACAGGTTCAAATACAGTATTATTCCAGCCGGTGTTTAAATTGCGGGCAGTGTGTTTCTGTTTGCCCGCGTGGCGCTCATAGATTGGAAAATAGCGGACATGTGTATGACCGGGCGGCGTGCCATATGTGCGGGCTGTGCGCCAGCGCCTGCAATGCGCAGGCACTGGTCTGCTCAGGCAAGCGAATGAGCGCCGAAGAAGTTCTTTTAGAGGTTAATGAGGACAAGGCATATTACAAAAGCTCTGGCGGCGGGATGACTATCTCAGGCGGCGAGCCGGCACTTCAAAAAGAGTTTCTCGCAGCGCTATTGAAGGGTGCGAAGGAAAGGGAAATCCACACCGCCGTTGAGACGGCGGGAAATTATCCTTTTTCAAACATTGAGCCATCTCTTCCGTATATAGATTTGGTGCTGTTCGACGTGAAAGCATTTAGCCCTGAAATTTACCAACGCTATATCCACGGAGACCGCGAGACAATCTATCATACACTTATGCAGCTTGACGCAGCAGGCAAAAGGATCATCGCGCGCACACCCGTTATCGGCGGTGTGAACGATACGCCTCAAGAGATAGAGGCAGTCGCAGCATACGTCTCGAATCTTCAAAACCTTGTTCATTATCAATTGATCCCCTATCACTCACTGGGGAATGCCAAGCGCGTAGCACTCTTGGAAGAAGCTACGGATTTTTATACCCCGACAAATGAATCGATGGCGGCACTGGAGAGAGCCGCGGCGAAATATGTTCCTGTTTACAATGTAAAGCGGGGATTTATCAAGGAGGAGCAGGAAAACCAATGATGGTAAGCTATCAGCAGCGCAATGAGGAAATCCGCAAAACAAAGCTTAACTTCAACGACCAAAAGCTCAAGATCGCCGGGCACTACGACAACGACGACCATGGCTGGGTACCCCTGGGCCGGGTTACACACGAGGTCTTCCATGATGACAAGAGCGGCCTTGTAACGGGTATGGACGCAATATCAAAGACTTTTTGCGCGTTTTTAGGCGCTCACCCAGTATACGTGCACCCTTATAGCGCCATCGCTGGCGCGTGGGCCCACGCGTGCGAGTTTCCAGATCCTTGGCGGCCCGAGGAACGCAGGGACGATCTGATCCCTATCTGGGAAAAGTATAATATACGCAATCGCGGCATCTACGCCATGAACCATGTCGCGCCTGACATGAACATCGGGTTGGAACTTGGCTTTGGTGGGCTGCTCAAAAAAATCCGCTTCTACCGCGAAAAAAACCGCCCGCAGGATACCTCTTTCTACGACGGCGAAGAGCGCGTGGTAATGGCGGTTCAAAGCTGGATACGCCGGCACGTGGAATACGCAAGGGAAACGGCGGCGCACGAAACGGATGCTTTCATTCAGAAAAACCTTTCGGATATCGCCGATATAAACGAGTGGCTTATCGACAATCCGCCCAGAACGCTGCGCGAAGCTGTGCAATTCCTAGGCTGGTTCCAGACCATCGACCGGATGTATTATACCGGCGGCGCGCTGCAGGAACTGGATGAACTGCTGCGCCCATATTACGAGCGCGACTTGAAAAGCGGTGCTATCACCGAAGATGAGGAGGTCGTGTGGTATATCGTATCGCTGCTGTTCAACGACACGCATTACAGTCAGATTGGCGGTCAGCATCCGGTAGAGGGCACTGACCTGACCAGCCGTATGTCATTTTTAATCCTGGAGGGTATGCACAGGCTGCGCATTCCTTCCAACATCGCCATGCGGCTGCACGAGAATACCAACGACGAGCTCTTGACCCAATGCGTCAAGTATCTGTTTGAGGATGGCACAGGCGTGTGCTACTCCTGCTCAGGCGGGCTGGATAAAGGATATATGCGCAACGGCCGGCCGCAGGTGTTGGCGCGTATGCGCGCCAAAGTCGGCTGCAATTGGACAGCGCTGCCCGGCATCGAGTATTGTCTCCAGGATGTGACACGCGTCTGCCTGGCAAAGCCCATGACCATTGCCATCGACGAAATGATGGCATCGGATGAAGAAAGGTCCATGAAAAACCTGCTTGCACGGTATGAAAAGCACCTCACCATTGCTGTGGATGTCATCAAGCAGGGCTTTGACTGGCATTTGAAATACAAGCATTTAAACCGGCCCGAGATCATTTACAATCTCTTCGCCCACGGCCCCATCGAGCGCGGCATCGACATGTCCGCGGGCGGTGTGGATATTATCAATTTCGCCTGCGACGGCACGGCGCTCGCCACGGTGGCGGATTCTCTGGCGGCCATCGAGCAGCGCGTGGTCCGGGAAGGCACACTTTCCTGGGAGGAGCTATATACCGCACTTACGGCAGATTTCAAGGGATATGAAGAAATCCGTTTACTGCTCAAGAACGTTCCTCATTATGGCAGCGGAAACTCCCGGGCAGATTACTACGCCAAATATGTGGCGGATCTTTATTCTGATTTGATGCGCCAAACGCCCACCAACGATGGATATATTGTGCTCCCCGGCATCTTCTCACATGGTGAGGTCTACAACCACGGCCGCGCGCTGCCTGCCACCGCAAACGGCCGCCACGCGGGCGATGCGATCTCCCACTCCGCTGATCCGGACCCCGGCTTTCTGCGCGGAGGCACCGCGCCCACGGCCAAGGCCAACGCTGTCGCGCGTGTACAGTCGGGTTGGGGCAATTCTACACCTCTCCAGGTGGACTTTGATGCCGGGCTTGCGCAGGAAAATGGCGGCATAGAACTCATGAAGGCATACCTTAAAGCCCACAACGACATGGGCGGTACGCTCATCAACATCAATGTCGTATCCAAGGAAAAGCTTTTGCAGGCGCACGCAGATCCGGATAAGTATCCAGATCTGGTGGTGCGCGTGACGGGCTACAGCGCGTTCTTTAAGTCGCTGTCCAGAGAATACCGCCAGCAAGTGGTAGACCGCTGGATTGCGAACGGATAAGAAAAGTATGATTGGGAGGTGTTTCCATGGCTAAGCTCCGCATCGGAATCGTCGGAACGGGCGGGATCGCCCACGCACACATGAAACCCTACATGACCTTTGCCGACGTGGAAATCGTCGGCGCGTGCGACATTGTACCCGGCAAGGCGCGCGAGTTCCTTGACAAATACGGTCTTGAAAAAGCGCCGGCTTTCGAAAATGTATACGACCTTATCAAAAATGTTCAAATGGATGGCGCCAGCGTTTGCACCTACAACACCACTCACGCCGAGTGCGCCATTGCTCTTTTAGAGGCAGGGATTCATGTGCTGTGCGAAAAGCCCATGTCCTTTACCCTTGCAGAAGCGGTGGACATGGTGCGTGCCTCCAAAAAAGCGAACAAGTTTTTGACCATCGGCTTTCAGCCCCGGTACGATTTCATGCGAAAAAAAGTGGATGATATCATCGCGTCCGGCGCGCTGGGCAAGGTGTATTATGTGCAAAGCGGCGGCGGCCGCCGCAGAGGCATCCCGGCGGGCACATTTGTGGACAAGGCCAAAGCCGGCTATGGCTGCCTTGGCGATATCGGCTGCTATTCCATCGATGAATGCCTGCACGCGATCAAGTATCCCAAACCCCTGACTGTATCAGCCATCGCGACGAACTATTTTGGAAAAAACCCGAAGTACTGGCCCGGCGCGGATACCTTTGACGTAGATGATTTCTCTGTAGCCCTGGTGCGCATGGAAGACGACGTTACATACGTGTTCAAGCAATCCTGGGCCATGCATGCGGATACATTGGGCGACACGCTGTGGCTGGGCACCGAAGGAGCCATCAAGATATTGAACACGCAGGATGAGCTAAAGCGCCCGTCCCGCGTGATGTATTTCACAGATGTCAACGGCCAGCACATCGATTCGTATGTTCTTCCCACGATCCCATTCAACGCCTACGAAGGCTCTTCGCCCGTGGATATATGGCCGGCCAAAATGCGCGGCTTCGTAGACGCACTTTTGACAGGGGGACCGGCGCCTGTACCCGGAGAGGAAATTCTATACAACCAGGCAATCTGCGATGGCATCTACCGCTCGAGTAAGCTCAAGCGCGAAGTGGAAATCGAAATTCCGACCATATAACAAGAGGAGGGTAAAGCCATGCTTAAAGTTGGCATGCTATCAATGTGGCACGTGCACGCGGACGGATACGCCACATTCGTAAATGCGCAAGAAGACGCGAAGGTCACAGCAATCTGGGATGACGATGCTGTCCGCGGCCAGGCCGCGGCACAGAAGTTCTCAGCGGTATACGAGCCGGATCTTACAAAGTTCTTTGAACTTGTAGATGCTGTGGTTGTGGATGCACCGACGTGTGAGCATAAAGAGCTAATCATTGCCGCCGCCAATGCGAAGAAACCTATTTTTACTGAAAAGGCACTGGCGCCCACGGTTACGCAATGCGAAGAGATTAAGAAAGCCATTATTCAAAACAGCGTCAAGTTCGCGATTTCTTTTCCCGGCCTTATTTCTGGTGAGATGCGCTACGCCAAGCAAGCCATTGACGAGGGAAAGCTGGGCAAAGTCACCTACCTGCGCATCCGCGCGGCGCATGGCGGTTCCTCACAGGGATGGCTGCCGGCATATTGGTATGATGAAACGAAAACCGGCGGCGGCGCAATGATGGATTTGGGCTGCCATCCAAACTATCAGGCAAGCTATCTGCTGGGCAAGCCCGTGCGTGTTGCATCTATGTTCAATACCGTCTGCTGCCCCCCGACCATGGAGGATAACGCGGTTTCCACCATTGAGTTTGAGAATCAGGCCATCGCCGTGCTGGAAACAGGGTTTGTCTCCCCTTATTCCAACAGTGCCATCGAAATACTGGGCACCGAAGGGTCCATTGTCATCGAGAACGGCAAGCTTCGTATCTATTCGAAGCCCTCGGGGATAAGCGGCTGGGTCATCCCGGACGATATTCCCAAGGCAATGCCGGTTCCCCTGCGCCAGTTTCTGGATGCGGTGCTGTACGACAAGCCGATCGCCTTCGATATCGACCGCGCCATCGCGCTGACACAGCTTTTGGAAAACGAGTATAAGGCGGACAAAGTACAAAAGATTGTAAAAGTGTAAGGCTCGCCCAACAGGAACGACGGGCATAATTCACACATGGTTACATGTTGTGATTATTTCATAGCAGTTTCATTTCCCAACAAAAATCACGCACATACGGTGCGTGATTTTTGTTGGGCTGCATTGTAATAGTCTTTTTGTTCATAAAGAAAATCCAGAGTAGGCAGGTTTTCATAGGCTTTAAACGCAGCAGATACGTCCCACTCTTATTTGCCAAAACACTTGCCTAAGTGGCATCGCGTATCTCTACGAACCTTTTTCTGCTTTTCATCTTCTCTGTTAAATAGGGGCTTCCGCACAAATTGGGGCCAAGTCATTGCGAAGAATCTTATTGGTGTCCGGTTGAAGAACTAGGCAGCAGCGAAATATGATTGCGGTATAGCCCAATCGCAGCAGAACCTATCAAAACAACCATCCCCGCAAGAGACACGGCCTGAAGCAATCCATATTCACCCTTGAAGCCGGCCGGGGATGAAAGAAACTGATAGATGCCAAAGTAAGCCCAGGCAACAGGCAGCGAAAAAGCGGCATTGCGGTTTTTAAGCAATACACCGATTACTAAAAAGACTGCAACAATCAAGATGATGGCAGCCCAAGCCTGATCGGCCATTCCAAACCGATTCCATCCGCTTTTGACAAGCGCAGCGGCAATGTTCACAACGGTCGCAATAAACAGCCATCCCGAGTATAGCCCAAAGCTCAAGGGCAGCAGCCAACGTTTGCCTTCCTGCAGCTTGAGCAGTCTCATGCAAATCAATGAAAGCGTGATGACGAAACCTAAAATGAAGAGCACGGATAGTTCAATGAGCACATAGGAGAAGGAAACAATCCACGCAATATTCAGAATGCACGAAATCCAGAAAAGACCGGATATCTGATCAACGGCTTTCTGGTAATACGGGTCCTTTTTCTTTACAATCATCGTAATGACGGAGATAATGAGAAATGAATAGATAACACCCCAGATGCTGAAAGTAGCTGGACTTGGAGTAATCAGGGTGATATACATGTCTGAAATCTGCTTTTGTGAAAGCCCATTGATAATCCCCAGCGCACCGAGTGTGTTTATCGCCAGTGTAATGGCCAATAGAACTCCGTTGATCCATGCCTTTTTTGTTCTGTCCATATAGCTTCTCCTCCCTTACTTCCCGTCAAATCGGCCATTCTGTTGAACTTGTTTTAATACACTGCTGTTGCGGTTATGTTGCCACATTCTTCTTAAACAATATTATACCACTTGAAGCAGAATTGTGATATCGGATATAAAAAAACAATTTACAAAATGATATGCGAGATGATCATGTAAACTAACTGTCTTATTTGTCGATGTATGAAATATAAACGATTGAATACATCGAAGAACAAAATGACAAAATCCGATTACACTTCAATGATTAATTAAATCGGAGGATAGTGTCAAATGAACTATTCTATCGAATTACGGAAATTTGTCACACCAGAAATCATTACCGGACAGGATGCAAGACTTATGGTGGGGCGGTATATCGCCCATTTTGCATCCAAAAAACCTATGATCGTCACAGATAAAAATCTTCAGACAATGCCATGGTTTTCAGGCATATTGCATGCGGTGCAAAAAAATTGTGACAGGTATGTCCTGTTTAGTGATGTATCCTCCAACCCTCGGGACAATGAGGTGATGTTGGGTGCATCCCTTTTTTTGTCTGAAAAATGTGACCTGATCATCGCTGTGGGCGGCGGAAGCCCCATTGACTGTGCAAAGGGCATCAGCATCGTTTCAACAAACGGAGGCGCGATACTGGATTATGAAGGGGTAGACGAAATCAACCTACCAGGCCCGCCCTTGATTTGCATTCCGACGACAGCCGGGG
>JAEWSC010000087.1 GCA_023398575.1 Bacillota bacterium
CAATTTCCGGTGGTTATGGCGAAGGGGTCCCACCTGTTCCCATTCCGAACACAGAAGTTAAGCCCTTCAGCGCCGATGGTACTTGGCTGGACACGGCCCGGGAGAGTAGGTCGCCGCCGGAATTCCATCTAGAGCATCTGAGTTATCAGATGCTCTTTTTCTATTACTTTGCATGCCTTCGTTGAAGAGAATGGGCGATGCAAAGGCGTACCATTTCTGGCGGCAGTAAGGGGCCGTGATAGGCGAGTTGGGATTCGAACGCTGCTGTTTCGCTTCACAATAAGAGTATTATACTGCAAGGCTTGACATGAAACCTTAGTGCAGACACAACCGCGGAAGCAGGTAAGTGAGAGATGAATAGGCATTGGATGGCTAAGAATAAAATAGGTTCGATCTAAAAGGAAAAAGAACACAACTAAGCGTAAAAGATAAAAAACACGCTTGAAGAAATGATCTTCAAGCGTGTCAGATGACTTACTTGCTAAGAATGAGGGTGCATTCTGCCTTTCTGTTATCCGAAAGTGAAAAAAGCTCCTCGACAGAGATGGTTACAGATGACTCAGTATCACTTAGTAAAAATGCTGATTTGACATCTTGATAATATCCTGCCTGCACGTCTAGCATGCAATCGTCTAAATCTACACCATCCAGTATAACAGCTGATTCAAGTTGTATTCCATTTTGGAATACCTTAGGCATCATTGAAACCATAAACGATGTAGGAGTTTCAAGACTATGCGACCAGCGATATGAGACCACGATACAATCTTTCCCCTCATAATCTTTGGCGAACTCATACCCTGTAATTGCTGCATAAAAGTCGACCATCGTCGCTTCTGCCAAGAGATCATCACTGAGAATTCCAAGCTTGCGGTTTGACCACTCTTGATCGATACGGGTTTTTAACTGTTTTAGTTCATCATCACTCATGGTAGATACATCCGTGGAAGACGCAAGAACGGGAAATGATACAGATAACAGGGCGATTACCAAGACCAGAAGAAACCATTTACGCAAAAGACCGCACCTCATACTTCCTGTATATTAATAAATCCTAAATATACTATCATATATAAACAGGAATGTAATTGGTAAGTAATACCGGTCTTTTGATTACACTGTTTTGGCCTTAGATCACAATAGATGATATGGAAATAAACTCATTTTATATTGCCCATTGACTGTGAATTTGACGATGCAGCATGTATGGCAGCACCCTTGATCTGCATGGGGAATAGCTCCCCAAACGCTGCCCCACCAAGAATCAACGCGGCACCTAGAAGCTGATATCCGGACATCCTTTCATGCAAGAATAGCATGGAGAATAAGACCGCTGATAAAGGTTCCAGATAGCCGCAGATGGCGACTGTTTGCACTGGCAGATTGTTGATAGAAGAAAAGTAAAAATAGCATCCGATGCCGGTATTGACAATGCCCAAAATCAGCATAGGCAGAAGATCCGCTATCTGTATTTGAAACGAGAACCCTTTTCTGGTCAGAGCGAAAACAGCAACTGACAGAAAGGCCGCTGTCAACTGCCCCAATGCGTTACCAATGCCGGTGATGCTCTCAGCTTTTTTGCTGAAGATCACCATCGCGGCATACAAGACGGCAGACATAAGGCCGCAGATCAATCCCCAAGCAGATTTGCCCTGCTGCAGTGCCTGGCCATTGATGAAGAGCATACCGGCTACAACAGTGGCAAGGCCCGCGACCTTTATTACGGTTATTTTTTCGTGGAAGATGAGAGGCGCCAGCATCATTACGATTACAGGCCCGCAGTAGTAAAGCAGGGAAGCAGTGCCCACACCTACCTGCCGGTAGGCCTCGTATAAAAAGATCCAGCTGATACCTAACGCCATGCCGGAGATCGCCAGGTATAGCGTATGCTTTAGGTTTCCGAATAGATTTGTTTTCTTTCGTGCGGCCACAAGAAGTACGATCAAAAACAGACTGCCGATAAATGTGCGCGCAAGCACAATATCTAAGCTGCCAAGCGCAATAGTACTTGCGACAATACCGTTCATGCCAAACATCAAAAGGGATGCGAGATATTTGGTAAGCGGCTTTTTGATTTGCATGAATACTCTCCTCTTGCTTTTTTGGCAAAAGGAATATATCATGCTTTTATCCATCATAAAAGCGAATAAATGGCATGGAAATCATGATGAAAACGGATGGAAAAAGAACATGAATATACATAAGTATCTGGCACTGGCAAAAGCAGCGGAATGCGGCAGCTTTACCAAAGCGTCAGAGATGTTGAACTACACCCAATCCGGTATCAGCCGAATGATCGGTGATTTGGAAAATGAGTGGGGTGTCATCTTGTTAGAACGTGGAAAAGGAGGCGTGTCGCTCACGTCTGATGGTATGAAGCTGCTGCCACAGATACAGCGCATCATAAGTGAACAAACACTTCTGATGGCTCAGCTGGATGAGTTGCATAACTGTCAAACCGGCCTGGTCAGGATAGGCACTTTTTCTAGTGTGGCGACCCATTGGCTACCGCACATGATTAAACGATTCCAGAAGGATTATCCCAAAATCGATTTTGAGCTTTTGCTGGGCGATTATATGGAAATCGAAAGTTGGATTGATGAGGGAAGAGTGGATTTCGGTTTTTTGCGGCTGCCGGCGGAGAGGGAGTTTGAAACGGTTTCCATCGAAGCACAAGATAGGCTGTTGGTGGTTCTGCCCTATAATCATCCACTGGCCGGTGCCCAGACATTTCCCATGAAGGAGTTGGAGCGTTATCCCTTCATGCTGCAAAAGAGGGGTGGAAAATCAGAGATCACGGCCATCTTTGAACGTCACCAGCTTCATCCGCAGGTGCATTTTACCACATGGGATGATTATGCCATCATGTCCATGGTAGAAAACGGACTGGGCATCAGCATCTTGCCGGAACTGATACTAAAGCGCATTCCATACCATATTGTGTGCAAGGAATTGGAAGTGCCGGCCTACAGGAATATTGGCATTGGCATGCGCAGCCAGAAATCACTGGCCCTTTCCGCCAAACGGTTTTTGGAATATCTGCCATACCGGGATAAGGAATGAATCTATTGCGTATTTGCTGAATAGCAGATGCGCTGCATGAAAATCTCTCCGCTGGAAATACTGATGCCGACTGAAAAAGGAGAGATGCGCTATGAATGGCAATCATTCGGCGGGAACTGGAAGCGCACCCTATGGTACAGGTCCAGGATTTGGGGCGAAGGGGTCCGGACCTGTTTTAGGCCCAAATCATATGGGACCTGGCAGCGATATGCCTATTGGGCTTAGCATGCTGCTAATGGAAGACATGGTCGCAATGCAGCGGTTTGCAGCCATGCCTAAGGAGGAGAAGATGCAGGTTTTGAGGTATGTGGAAAGCGGTATAGATGGGGCTGATGCCCAGCGCCGAATTGCACATACGGTGAAAAGTTTGCATGATGGAACACAGGGGTTTTACCGCTGAGAAAAAAAGGGACTACGCAATGAACACATGCTGTCTGCAACACAGGCAGCTTTTTTGTTGGATGGGTTTGCAATTGCAATTCGTCACGATTTTGATTGTTTTGTTTTTCTGTACGCGATATAATGCTTTGCAGATGATATTGCTGCAATACAAAGGAGCTGTGGCCATGTTTTTATTTGGCAGGCATATGACAAAGCGGGAATTTTTTGAGCGGTTTGCAGACGTGTCGCAAGTGGGCGGCATCCGCAGCTTTACGCTCAATGATGGCCGGGCAAAGGGCATCGACGCGTTGGAGGTGAACACCGGCGCGGGGCTTCGCTTTACGGTGTTTAAAGACAGAGGCCTGGACATTGGCTGGGCGGACTATAAATCCACGCCTATCGGGTTTATTTCCAAGGCAGGTATCTCCAGCTCGCTGCACTTTGAGCATAAAATGGCTGAGCTGCATCGTGTTTTTGGGCCGGGATTACTGACCACCTGCGGTCTTCGGAACATAGGCGGCGCCTGTGTTGTTGACGGTGAGGAGTTTGCCCAGCATGGCCGGATTCACAATGCCCCCGCGGAGAATGTAAGCGCCATAGGCTACTGGAATGGCGATGAGTATAAAATGGTGATCAAGGGAGAATTGCGGGAAGCCAACCTGTTTGGGGAAAGCTTGCGGCTTATCAGAAAGATTGAAACAACACTGGGGTCCAATACATTCAAACTGACAGATACGGTTGTCAACCTGGCTCTTCGAGAAGAAGATATCTGTATTCTCTATCACATCAACTTTGGCTATCCGCTGGTGGATGAAGGGGCAAGCATTGTACTGCCTTCCGCCCAGATTCTTCATGATACCTCAAAGGAGCATACGGGACTATGGACGAACGAAATCGCCAGGCTGGATGAACCAAGGGCAAATTCCGGACGGGCATACTTTATGGGCATGGATGATGAAGATGTCAAAGTCGGCATTCATAACGATAAATTGGAATCTATGAAAGGCATCTACTTGAGGTATAAAAAGAGCCAGCTGCCCAGCTTTACCATCTGGCGGAACCTGACGCCAGGGGATTATGTGGTGGGGCTGGAGCCAGGCACTGCAAATCCGGAAGGCCGAAAACAGCTGCTAGACAAGGGACAGATGGTAAAGCTTGCGCCGATGGAAGAGCGGCAATTTGAAATTGAGTTTGGCATGGAAGTATAGGGACGTGAATCGCGGATTGTGCAAGATAGGTACAGAGGCGGAGATCTATACATGAATGTGGTAATTCATCAGGCAGAAGTATCAGATATACTGGTGATCGAGGCTATTTTAGAGGATGTTGTTTGTTGGATGGATGACAGCGGCATGCATCAATGGAAGCATGAAGACGTAAAGTGGAACGACCTTTCCAAATATTTCGCCGCATCCGATTTTTATATCGCATACGTTGATCACACGCCGACAGCGTGTATGGCATTAGTAGACTACGACCCGCAGTATTGGCCGGATGTGCCTCTTGGCGAATCCTTGTTTCTGCATAAGGTTGCGGTGAAGCGTGATTTCTCGGGGAAAGGGATTTCCAAAGCGCTGATCGATTTTGCAAAGCAAAAAGCAAAAGGCCTTGGAATGCAAGCAATCCGTCTGGATTGCAATCAGAGCAGGCATAAGGTGCGGGCAGTTTACGAAGAGCAAGGGTTTGTGTGCGTTGAAGAAAAGACGCTATTCGGGTATTATCATGCCGCGCTATATGCGTGTAGTGTATAATAAGCTTTCTAAACCAGAATGATATGCTGCGAAAAAAGCATCCTAAGAAATGGATGCTTTTTGTTATGAGGAATACTCGCCCCTTACAGACGGGGGCGGATTTCTATTGAGTGATGGGCATAGATGCAAAATTTTCAACTCTCTTGCATAGGCAGGATCGTCTGTTACCACTGGCAAAAGCCAAGCGCTGTGGGTCGGGATGTACTTATTCCGAATCTGCCCCATAAGCTGCATTCAGTGCGTAAGCCAAAAATCCTGCGCAGGTGGCAAAGGCCTCGCCGGATGTGCATTCGCCTGTTTCCTCGTGGACGCTTTCGCAGGCGATGCCATTGTCCATATCGGTACGCAAAAGGTGCTCCCTGGCGGTCGCCTTGTGCCCGCACAGCAGGCTGTTGGCAATGGACAGCACCCAGGGGTGAGGAGCGTGGGCACAGCCGATTTCGGCAATGGGCTTGCCGGCAAAGGAGTAGGGGTATTTAGGGTCGCGGATCATGGCGCAGGTTTGCAGGTATGCAGGATCATCCACCTTGCAAAATCCAAGGTACGTAAGGAGCAGCAGACTTCCCGGCGGCTCATCATAGATGTCATACTTACCGTTAAGATCGGCAGACCAGCAGAAGAAGCGCTTTCCATCTCGCTCCATGACCATGTGGGTGAGGATGGCCTCTTTGACCTTTTCTGCTTGGGCGAAAAGATCGGCGCGATTCAGCCTTGCGCCAAGGTCTGTGAGTATGCGCCATACCAGCACGTTATCATAAGTAAGATAGGGGTACACGCAAACATCATCGGTGGGCTGTAAAAAAGTCTCGTACAGGTTGATATCCGGATGTTTCTTGGTATCAAGAATAGATAGAATGCGCTTGATGCCTGCCTGCACATAAGATTCCTGAAAAAAAGTGTCATCGCCGGTGGTTTGCAGATATTTTTCCAGAGCAAGAATCGGGGCGCACAACTCATCCAGCTCAAAGCCCGGTTCCAGAACCGTACCGTCGATAAAGCGGCTGTGGATGCCCACATTGCGTATTTGCCTTGTGAAAACGTGGTGGAGTATATCCCTGGCATAAGCGGGATCGGCCATTAAAATGGCAGGGAAGGACCACAGCAGGCTGTCTCTGTCCCAATAGGCACAGGAGACGTAATACCTTGGGCTGCGGGAGGTCATCAATACGAACTCCTCTGTATCCAGCGTGCGGCCTGATGCAAAAAAGAAGCTGAAAAACATGTTGGTGTTGATTAGCGTATTGAGTTTGGATTCGGCAATGTTCCGCTCCCTTTTCTTCAGCCAGGCGCAGGTTTCTTTATACATGGTGTCAAAACCCCGGCGGTACAGCTCTTTGGCACTGGTGGAGGCGGCTACTTCTTCATATCCCAGGCCGAAGATATAATCGATGGTTGCTTCCTCTCCGGGGGCAAGGGTCCAGGTTTTGTTGAGCGCAAACCGGAACACGCCGTTTGTGCCTTTTTCGTATGTCTCCTTTACATCGTCCACATAGATTGGCGCAAAAGCGAACAGGGGCAGGCCTGTGCGCATCTCCATGACGTAATGATGATTCCAGCCGCTCTTTAGCAGATACGTTTCCCCGCCAACCGGCTTGGATTCATTGACCTCATGCAGTGTCTGGCCCCAGCAGCCGGCCAGGCCTGCGCTGCAGTCCATCGTCTTTGCGCCGGTATTCTTTACTTGCAAGCGGTAAAAGAAAGCCCGTTCGTTCAGCGGACACAGAACTGTACCCGTTGCAAACAGTGAACAGCTCTTTGCGGTGAAGCGGGGAATCCAAAAATGAGCTCTTTCCCACACAAGCTCATTCAATACAACAGCCTGTCCGTTTATCGTGATTGTGGGCTTGAGCAGCGGTTCGCCGTCAATCCCCCGCATCTCCAGCATGCCCTTGGCACCCATGTGCAAAAAGGTGAGGCCTTCTATGGCACCATCTGCTTCCCGAAGCGTGGGGAGGGAGAGGTATTCATTGCCTGTGACTTGATAATTCACTTTCATTTGCCTTCTCCTTTATGCTTTGACAGAACCTTCCGATAGGCCTGACACGACGAACTTCTTTTGGAAAGTTACAAATAAAATCAAAATCGGAATCTGCACCAATATGGAGGCGGCGAAAATCCATTCCCAACGGGTGGCATGCTGGCCGCGTAGCGTTTGTATCATCAATGGCAGCGTCACCAGGCTTTGCACACCACCCACCACTACCTTGGCGGTAAAGAATTCTTCCCACGTGCCTTGAAAGCAGAAAATGGCCAGGGTACCAATCGCCGGCAGCATGAGCGGCAGCATCACCTGAAAGAAGGATGTAAAGTGCCCGCCCCCGTCGATGCGCACCGATTCCTCCAGTTCCTTAGGCAGCGAAGCAAAGGGACCTCGCAAAAAGAAGGTGTTGCCGCAGATGCCTGTACCCACATATAAAAGGATCAGTCCCGCCCGAGTGCCTATTAAGCCGTTTAGCTGCGTGCTCCCCGGCAGGCGAATGCCCTGCAGCACCAGAAACTGCGGAATGATACTTAAAAATCCAGGGATCATCAGCGTGAGAAGATAAATGCGAAACAGTGCTTCCCGGCCGAAAAAGTCGATACGGGCAAAACCATACGCAGATAGCGATGATACCAGTACCACAAACGTGACTGTGCATACGGCAACGATCAGGCTGTTCATGGCCGCTTGAGGCAGGTTGGATCGGGTAAGCACATGCTCATAGGCAGCAAAGTTCAATTGCGAGGGCAGTAGTTTGGGTGGGTAGGGCAGCACATAGCTGAATTCTTCAAAGCTGTTGGTGATCATAAACAGATAAGGCAGTACAAATATGGCCGCGCAGGCGATCAGCAGCAGCCAGAAGAAAGAACGCGAAAGAATTTTCATCACGACTTTCCCCCTTCCGTTCTAAACGCCTTGTTGAGCACCAGCGTAGTGAGCAGCACCAACGCCGCCGTTATCAAGCCGATGGCCGCGCCTTGGCCAAACTCAAACTGGTTGAAGGACTTGTCGTACAGCAGGTATTGCAGCACGGAGGTGGTGCCTCGGGGATTGCCGCCGGTTAACAGCAGCACCTGCAAAAATACATTGAACGCGCCGATGAGCATGTTTACCATCACGTAAAAGGTGGTGCTCTTTAAGAGCGGCACGGTGATAAAGCGGAATTTGGCGATGGCTCCAGCACCTTCGATGCCGGCTGCCTCGTATAATTCGGAGTTAATGCCTTGCAAGCCGGCCAGGTAGATGATCATGGCCCAGCCAACGTTTTTCCAAATGCCCATGATCCAGATCACGGTGTTACCAGTCCAGGTTTTTTGCAGCCAGGGGATATAATCGCCCGTCAGGTGGAACACATCTACCAGCAGATAGTTGACAAGACCCCGCTGGCCGTTATTGAACATGTAGGCAAATACCATGCCAACAATCACCCAACTGGTGATCACCGGCAGATAAAAGAAGGTGCGGAACAGCATTCTCCCCTTTTTCAGGTTGTTGATCAATACCGCAAAGAGCATGCCAAAGAACATAATAAAGGGTGTTGTTACAATAGCGTATAGAAAATTGTTGCGGATCGCCACCAGCAGCCGGCTCTGGGGCTCGTTAAATAATGCGGAAAAATTATCAAGCCCCACGAAGGTGATGGTTCGCGGAACGATGTCATACCTGGAAAAGCTGATGCGGATATTGAAAAGCACTGGATAGATGACAAACACCGCGGCAAGCACAAGCCCTGGCAGGATGAAGGGGGCCGCCGGGAGAAGGTTTTGAAGTCGGGTTTGAAGCAGACGCTTTTTTTGTTTTTTTTCTATACTGGCTATCAGAGTGGGATGATCCATGTTTTCACTCCTTGCCTAAGGTTTTTCCATAAACTCCGAGCTTTGTTCTCTGTGTACATGGACATTTATTGATAGGGAAATCACGCCTGCAGGCGCGCAAAGGGCTTTCCGATCGCTCTTTGGAAACCATCGGCCGCCGCATTTGAATATGCACGGTTGCCTGCGGCAAAAAATGCCGCAGGCTATATTCATTAGAATGGGATTCTCAAGGGATACATCCCTTGAGCGGGGTTCCCAGGAGCAGAGCCCCTGGGTTACTTAACCAGCTCCGCATCAATTAAGGCAGCGGTGTCGGTAAGGGTCTGCTGGATATCAGCGCCTTCCAGGAAGATCATGTTGATAGCATCGCTCCAGTACTGGCCGACGTTGGTGGCCTGAGGCGTGGGGATGCGGCTCTTGGCGGATTTCAGCTGTTCCATGTATACGCTCCACTTGGGATCGGCTTTCACCTGTTCTGATTCCACGCAGGATTTGAGTGTGGGAATCACGCCCACGGTGAGCAGCTTCAATTGAACTTCCGGGGTGAGCATAAACTGAGCAAACTTCCAGGCCGCGTCCTGCTTCTGGCT
The DNA here is from genome assembly GCA_023398575.1 of Bacillota bacterium. Classification (GTDB taxonomy): domain Bacteria; phylum Bacillota; class Clostridia; order Christensenellales; family Aristaeellaceae; genus JAEWAH01. Next base: position 9,581 of record JAEWSC010000087.1, read on the forward strand.
GCCGGTGAAGAGCACGATGTTTTCGCCGCCGACAACGGAGGCGCTCCTGCCTTCATAAGTGGGGATTAAAGCGGGCTTGATGTTGTTCTCTGCATTAAAGGGATACCAGGGGCCTTCAAAGAACATGGCGTACTGGCTGTTAATGCCATCCCAAGCGTCGGGTGTGCCGTCGATATCCCGAATGGTGAACACGCCTTGGTCGTGCAGCTCCTTGAGCTTTAAGATAGCGTTTACGCTCTGCTCACTATCCAGATAGCCGCTGGCTTTGGTAAAGCCATCATCTGTCAGCACGCCGCCAAAGAGCCAGAAGTAGGGATACATATCCCAATCGCCTACACCAGATACGTTTAAGGTGGGTGTGCCGGGCTTCTTTTCCAGGCTGGCGGCAATGAACTCTTCCATGGTGGCTGGGGGCTCGGTGAAGCCCAGCTCGGACATAACGTTCATGTTCATAACGGCGGCCTTGCAGTTGGTGTTCAGCGGCAGGCCATAGTACTTGCCATTATACAAGTTGGTGGAAAGGGGACCATCCAGCACGGCATCCTTCAGGGCCGCAAAGCCCTCCAACTCATCAAGGGGCAGTATTCCGCCCAGCTTTGCATAAGCGCTGGTCTGAACGATGTCTACGCGGGCCACATCTGGTACATTACCAGTGCCAAAGGCGGCAACCAGCATTTGATTAAACTGGCCGCCATCCTGGCGGACAGCTTCCACCTCGATATCGGGGTACAGGGCATAGAACATGGGCAGGATTTCTGTTTCCAGCAAGGGGGTTTCCGCATCGCCATAGGTGTGCCAGAAGACGATCTTTGTCTTCTCTTGCGCCA
>JAEWSC010000089.1 GCA_023398575.1 Bacillota bacterium
CAATTTCCGGTGGTTATGGCGAAGGGGTCCCACCTGTTCCCATTCCGAACACAGAAGTTAAGCCCTTCAGCGCCGATGGTACTTGGCTGGACACGGCCCGGGAGAGTAGGTCGCCGCCGGAATTCCAATATTCCTCAGTAGCTCAATGGCAGAGCATTCGGCTGTTAACCGAAGGGTTGTAGGTTCGAGTCCTACCTGGGGAGCCAGTCGTGTTTACCAACTCTGGTGGGTTGGTAAACACTTTTTTATTATTGCCTGTTGTATACTTGGAGAGGTTAGGGGAAACGATCAAGTCAATGTACTCGTCGTAGATGACGATGTTTTGAATATAGCGGGATATGATCTCCTTTTGAGCTGCAGGGGTATCCAGAGAGCGGGAAATATCGGCCATGAGGACGGCGGTAATTGCGGATCGGTCGATAGAGCGCGAGGACGGAAGCTTTGCAAGCTTCGCTTCCAGCTCTTTTTTTCTTTTGTTGTTTTGATTGATGCGGTCGATGGTATCTGTACCGGCAAGGCCGTTTTCTATGGCCGTGTACAGATTCGCATTCTTTTTGTCGATGGATTGCAGTTCATTTGTGATAGCATCACGCTCGCCGGTTTGTTTGGATGCGCTAATGAGTTTATCGACCAGAGCTTCGATATATTCTTTTGTAAGTACACGGGAACGCAGAAAATCAATGATGTAACTTTCAAGCTTATCTGCACGGATATCATGAGCATGACAATGTTTTTCCTTACGCTTATTGATGCAAATATATCGCTTGTATTGCATACCTTTGCTTGTAGTCGTTACGCCAGAAAGCGGACCATTACAGTTTCCGCACCGGATGAGGCCGGAAAAGAAATATACCCTATCTTTCACGGTTGTATGATTCAGCGTATTCTTTTTATTAGCCTTCATGCGGGATTGAACTGCATTCCAGGTCTCTTTTGGAACGATTTGCGGTATGGTATTATCTAGGCGGATGACATCCTGCTCGTCATTTTTACGACCTACCCATTTATGCATGTGGCGCATTTCGTATTCAAACATGATATAGGTGCCTGTATAGCGGGGATTTTTTAGGATATAGTGTAAGGTGTTATTCTCAATAGGCTGGCCCATTTTTCCTGTGACGCCTGTTTTACGAACCTCTGCAAGAATTTCACTATACGTTTTTCCCTGGGCGTACATGTCGAAGATCATGCGGACAACGGGAGCCTCGCGCTCATTGATCACATACCGGTCATCCTTTACATCGAAGCCAAGAGGCGGGATGCCACCGCAAAACAGCCCTTTACGGGCACGGGCGCGCTTACCACCGATAGAATCTCGCCGATATTGAAGCACCTGATGCTGACCCAGAAGGGCGGTTACACCTTCCTGTAAGAAATCATCAGGATTATCTATATCACCCAGGCGGTTGGTGACAGAAACAACTTGAATACCGAGGCGTTTCATTTCTTTGCGGAACATAAACCAATCAGCAATATCACGTGAGCCGCGCTGCATGTCGTAGATTACTACGGTATCAAACATACCTAGTTCTGCATCGGCAAGCAGGCGTTGAAACTCTGAGCGATTTGTATTTGTGCCGGTCTCGGCCTCGTCAGCATAATAGCCGACGACGTTTATACTAGCTTTTTCACAGTAGTCATCTATACCATACAACTGCCTTTCGATGGACAGCTTTGTTTGATTGCTGGTTGAGTAACGGGCGTATGCTGCGGCGTTGCATGCTGGTTTGTTTTTCATGGAGATGCCTTCCTTTACTGGCCGCAGCATGCTATAATGGAATAGCAAAGCACGGCTTCAATGTGGTGTTGGTGGTCATGGTTTGCTGCCCGTTCCCTGCTCGAACAGGGGGCGGGTTTTTTATGTTGAGGATTTTTGATTATTGACTGAATCCATGGTGGATGACGCCTGTGTTTGATCGGTTACTAACCCTGTATCAGGTTGCTGCTGGTATAGCTTCTTTGCGATTAATGTCGTATTGTCAACGAGTTCACCAAACCCAAACAAAAGCCAAGATGAAATCCATGATACTATGGGGCCACATATGATGACTAACATACCAGTACCTGCATTGACATTTTGGAAAATGCCTATTCCAAAAATGATACTTGCTACAATACCGACAACAGAAAGAAACCTGGCTAAGTCTTTGATTTTTACCCCAATGTCCTTGAACATGTTTTCATCCCTTTCAAATATATTCTTATATGTTTGTGTAACTTTTTGTTAAATTAGCCCCATAAACAGAATATGAAAATGATGGTAATATATATAAGCCGCAAGCGCGCTGCGGTATGCAGGCCGAAACTTTAATTATTTATAAGGCATGAAGGAGATTATTGTGCGCCGCATATACATTTCAGATGAATCACGACCTTTCGTTTATGGTATATACAACACCCACGAGGGAGTTCTATATATTAACCTATCTGCTGATCCAACTGGTGTTATATTGCTTTATACAAAAGAAGCTCTCCTTGCTTAATCTTTAATGCCTGCATGTCCCGCAGTTGGGCCTACTGCGGGGCGATTTTATTTTGCAGCTTTCTCTTGCTCCGGTACTTGCGTGTTGGCCTTAGCATTTTCCATCATGATTTTGGCATTGTCGAATAGGTACTGATTGTCATCCGTGTCTGTTTCCACCTGAACAGTTTCACTAGCTATATATTTGGAAGATAAAACCAGATCAGAAGCATATTCAAATACCTTTTTTTGACCATCTACATTCAGTTGAAAACAAATATTCATAATGTCTTTTAACAATTCACCATACTGGATATCAACAGATTCTTCTACTCGAAGTGGTTTGCCATAACCAAATGCGTGTAGAATGTTTTCTACTTCGTACAACTCACAAAGCATCATTAGTACGTCAGCATCAGGCTGGCGGTGTCCGGATTCATAACTATAAATCGTCTTGGGTTTGATGTCGTGTCCTTTTTCCAACAGCCAACTACATACCTGTTGAACCGAAAGTCCACGATTTATACGGTAGCCCTTTAGCACTTCTGCGATCTGTTCTCTCGACATGCTCTCACCTCTTGGATCATTATAAACGCAACACACTTAAAATACAAGAAAAATATTCCGCGAAACGCGGAAACATTTGCGCAATTGGTCTTGACATGCTGCGAAAAGCAGAATATAATGATGAAAATCCGCGAAACGCAGAAAACGAGGCGATTAATATGAGTGTAACAAAAATTCTTTCAGATTACATTGAACAGAAAGGAATCTCTGTTTTGAGAATGTGCGAAAAGACAGGTTTGTCATATAAGCGCATTCAACCCAGTCTCGCCAAGAATGGGAAAAGGGAATTGCGGGCTACAGAGTTTATGGAGATTTGTCATTACATTGGGGTTGATCCGATGACCTTTTCTCCTTTTAAGAACGATTCACATAAAATCTAAAGGCAATTGGAGCGATGACGACATGGCATCAAAGAAGATAGAAAAAAGATTGGATGACATCCGAGTCCAGGACGGAAGCGGTCAGGCTTCCAGTTTGAACGAAATGACCGATTGGCTACTAAGGGTGCTTTCCGGTGGAAATGTATCCGCTTATGCGGCGGATGTGATGGAGCGGGCGGCAGCTTCTATAGAGGCGACGGCGTGACAAGAAAAAACAAAGCCATGTTGAAAGTATACCCAACTGTGGATTCAGTGCAGATCGAATCACAGATGCGCATTCTACCTTTGCAGCATGAAAATGGAGGCGAAAGAATGGTGCGGAGTAACACACGCGATACTTTATGCAAGAAACTGGATGATGTGATTAAGGAGAGCGGAGCTACGTATGGAGCTACGATCAGCGCATTGAAATGGCTATTGGTTGCCTATCAGGATAAAGGAGACAACCTCTTGAATGGTACCAACATCCAAGAGGTTGCAGCACAGTCGCAGAATCAAAGCGTGAAACTACCGTGATGGGCGTATTCGTTATGCAATTCATCAATGATTATGTAGAGTTTGTCCAGCATTTCAGAGTATTTCAGCGTTGACAAGTCCTCTTTCGAGCTTAGGATTTGAACGGCGAGAAGACCAAGGCTATCACGAAGGACAATTTTCTGATGACGAAGCGCCTGGTCGTTGTTCTCAAAAAAGTTTGATTTGCATTCTTCCACAATTTCACCCCCTTTTCACTTGATTTTACCAGATTTGCAAAAAGCGGACAACACAATGCAGAAGGATAGCAGCAAAAAGGAGATTGGAGGTGGGAAAATGGGTGGTGTTATGTTTTCTGAGGAATGGCTTCGGGCGTATTGCCAGCGGACCGGGAACAATAAAGGTCTTTTTGCTGGGCCAGACGGTGAGCTTGTGGCAAAACCCAAACGCAGCAAGTATGGAAACCGGAAAGCTACTCGCGGGGAGGAAGCCTTTGACAGCGAGCATGAAGCGGAGGTCTATGACGAGCTTGTTTTGCAGCAAAAGGCTGGGGAAATACGCGGGTTTACCCGGCAGCAGGCTTTTTTACTGCCTGGGGGTGTGAAGTACATTGCCGATTTTGTTGTGTTGCACAATGACCGTTCTTATTGCGTGGTTGATGCCAAGAGTGTTGCAACGCGCAAGGACAAGGTGTATCGGATCAAAAAGCGGCAAATGCGCGAATGCTTGGGGCTTGACATTATTGAGGTATAGGGCATGGGTAAAAAGCTTTATCGGTTTTTGCATGTGGTCCTTACCGTTATCATTCGCCTTCGGCCGATACGGGCTATATACCTTTGGCGGAAAAACCGAAAGCCTGTGCTGTACATACCAATGACCCCGGAAGAAGCCGCACTGTTCATTTCCGGGCAAAACGGGCGATTGCGCCAGGTAATGGGAAGCTTGTACAAAAAAGTGAAATGGTGATTATGTGGCCTTGGCGCAAGGAGCGCGGATGCAGGCGGAGGGCTGCATCAGGGCTGGGTTCGATACCCGGAGGCTGCACCACACGGTAGGGCTTACCATCCAGCCGATTAGTGGGTTGGCCGCTAGTATCCAATCGGAGAAAGCGCGTAAAGCCTAGTTTCGGGGTTGTGAATTGAAAACCCTGTCCATCCTTCCGACTGGCGAAGGCGCAAGGTGTAAGCTACCGCAACGCGATACGTGAAAAAGAGCCTTATGGGTTCCCCGGCGGTTGGGTTTCCGACACGGTATTCGGAAAGACAAAGACCGCACCCACAAAGGAAGCCGCTTTCAGATGGCGGAAGGAGGTGAGATAAGGGCATGCCGGACTTTCTAAACTTCCTGCAATTCCATGCACATCGTTTAATATTTAATACTTCCCGTTTTGAAAAATATGATCTTGAACGTGACTTGTTGCCTGTACCGCTAACATACAGACAGCCGGTTTTTGATAAGCGCGATGCTATACGCAATCGAAAGCATGCAATTAGTGTCCGGGGTAAGTAGCGTGATGTTTCGCTTCTGCGGAAGTGACCAGGGCGGACCTAACGCCCTGGACCTTTGGCGAGAAAGTAGCAAATGTGAAATGCGACGCCATGCCGTAGTTTGGGCATATACGGCATGGCTTTTACACCAACACCACATTAATATTTAATTTTCTACAAAGGAGCGTGCAGGACCGATGCCGCGTAAAACACTGGGGAAATGTGTTGAAGTCAGTTTCAAGGAAATGATCATTTTGCCACCTGGCCCTGGTAAGTGCCTGGAGTGTGCAGAGGCCCACGATCCGCGGTTACCCCATAACAGGGATAGCCTTTACTACAACATGAAGTTTCGTCAGCAGCATGACAGAGCACCCACCTGGGCGGATGCAATTGCGCACTGTCCTGATGATGTGAAGGCAGTTGCTATCGAGGAACTTGCTAAACATGGCATCAATGCCGCTGCTACCGAAACGGTACGGGCTTAACAATGGATACGGGTTGGATCAGAGTAAAGGACCGGTATCCTACAGAGGCGGACGCCGATTCACAACATTGTGTGCTGGTTTGGCATACCTTTCAGGGCGTAATGGTTACCGGCTGGCATAACCTGCATAACCGGTTTATGACCCATTGGATGACACCGCCAGCGCCGCCTAATGATCGGGATGGAATAGAAACAATATGACCGCAGCTGCGCTAACAGTTGCGGTCATGCGGGTATCTGCCCAATGCTTGCACAAAAACCCTTATTTATTATACCAAAAATGCCACTATTTTGCAAGTGGTAGCACATAAGCTACGCTCCTGTGGGAGCGCCAAAGGGATTTCCGATCGCCCTTTGGAAACCTTCGGACGCAAAATCTTGTTATGTGATTACAGAGGTTTTTGAAAGGAGTAAATATGAACGAGTCTGTAAATAGCGTAAATCAAACGCTTTCCCGCGTGGAAGCCCTGGCCACAGAGGCCCGGCTATACAGCGAAAGCATGGCCATGAACATGTTTCAATTGGGAAGGGTGTTTGTCGAGGCCAAGGAGCTGGTGGCGCACACAGAATGGACCGGCTGGCTGCTGAAAAATTCCGGCATGAGCGTGCGCAGCGCACAGCAAATGATGGGTGTGTACAAACGCTTTGCCGACCGGCCCTCCTTTGCCGGGATTGACAAAAGTAAACTTTTCCGCATGCTGGCGCTGCCGCCTGGTAAAGAGGACGAGTTTATTGAAGAAAACAACCTGGAAGAAATGACTGATCGTCAGGTACAGGAAGCAGTTAAAAGGGTGCGTGAAGAAGCACGGATACAGATGGATAAGCTCCTGACTGATGCCCAGGTGGAAATCGACCGCCAGCATAAGGAAGCCGAGGCTATCATTGCCCAGGAGCGCGAGGCCCGGCAACTGGCCGAAGCAAAAATGAAGGCGTTGGAAGAAGCGCCTCCCCAAATGCCGCCAGAGGTTCAAGCGGAGTTGCATGCTAAGCAGGCCGAAGTTCAGCGGTTTAAGGATGAAGTGGACAGGCTGTCAACCATGGCTAAAGAGCTGATGGATTCCCAAAAGGATACTGAAAGGGAAAAAAGCTCACTGCGCCGTGAACTGAAAGAGGCCGAGGATATGCTTGTAGAAAAGCAGCGGGAATATGATGATTTGCAGAACGAGCTTTTAAATGCTCAAAGCGCCATTGCCAAGGGGGATGCGGAACGTGAAATAGGTGATGCGCTGACCTTGGACGAGTTTGCTTCGGCTGTCCGGCAGTTCATCGGAACCGTGGCCCGTATGCCGCACATGGGAAAGTATTTTTCTACCGCTGTTGAGGAAGAACGCCGGGAGTTTGACGTTTTGCTTAAAACGGTGGAGAGCTGGACACAAGGGGCCAGGGATGCCGTGGATACCGTGAAAGGAGAACCTTTTTATGTGTAAGGACCAAGAGGCACAGGCCATGCGTTTTCTTGTCCCTGGTGGACCTGAACCGGAGTTTGTACTTGGCCAGGTGATTGAACGGATGCTATCGCCGGTAGTGGAAACCATGGCACGCATGATGAAAAACAACACCGAAGCGCTGGATCGGCTGGCGGCCACGCAGAAGATACAGGCTGACCGCTTGGAGGCGCTAGAAAAGCAAATCCGCCTGAATACCCTTGTCACGCCGCAGCAGGTGCGGTATTTCAACGATGCAATCCGCAAGCGGGCGCGGGAGCTGCTTGATAAGCGGGATTGTGCAGACGATCAAAAGGCTGTGAAAAGCCTATCCGCCATGATCCGCAAGGCGGTTTTAACTAGGTATGGGGTGAGTGCCTTGCATGAGGTGCCTAAACATGAATATTCCGTGGTGCTTTCCCAGGTGCAGACCTGGAACGATTCGCTTTGCGTGCGGGATGTGCTGAAAGCCGCGCGTGGGCAGGGTGGGGAGGGGGTTTTATGATGAGGACGGAAGAAGCCGCCACCCGTGCCCGCGAGCTACTGGCCGAGGACCGGCCTTTGCCGACCAATATTGGCCGCGCCTTTCTTGATGGGTACGATGCGTCGGAGAAGTGCATAACCGATATGGAAACCTACATGGAGCTTGGTAGCCCTAATCACATGGCAAAAAGGCTTTTGAAATATCGTACCGATCAGCGCGGCCCGAAGCCGGGCTTGCTGGGATACCAGGCTAAATGCATCATATTCGATGATCAGTTGACGAGGACGGAGCAATGCGGGGAGGATGAAAAATGAGCGATTTGAAATTATACCGGGCTAAGCTGCATACCGGCGGGAAAACCGACGAGCAGATCAAAGCACAGTTTTCGCCTTCTGTACCCACCCAGGCAGAAATGGACCTGGCACGCGCCACCTATGAGGCATGGGATGGGCTGGAATGCCTGGTGATGAAAAACGCCTTTGGTGAAGCCGAGTATTCCTTCTGCGGTGCGGCAACAGAGGCAGGCTTACCCCAAGCAAAAGAGGCAGTTTACCTGATGGAGCAGGATGCCATGTTCGGCACTTATATTGACCAGCGCGAGGAATTTGACCGAGATTATGACAGCTTCAACTATTTCCCATCAGGCAGTTTTGTTTTCCGATCCGACGAAGTGGAGATTTTGGAGGAAATGAAGCCTTGTGCGGAGGGCGATGGTAATGGCTGATTGCGGTGAGCTGAAAAATACAGAGCTTGACGGCAAGAAAGTGCGGTTTTCACCTGGCCACCCGCATGAAGGCGAAACAGGCACCATAATGGGAGCTAAACTTACGGCCATTGGTTGGGGAATGCTTGTGAAGCTTGATAACTGCCAGCATGCCACTGAAAGCTGTTTTCTTTTCAAACCGGAAGATGGACAAGTGTACGATGAACCGATCAGAGTCAGGGGAAGGCGCAGAAAATGAAAGTGATTCAATGGATCATGGACAAAATTGCCTTTTATGCTGTGGGTTTAGTCTCCCGCTATTGCATTGTGCAGATGGATTGCGAGCGCTGTGCCCTGCAGGACGTTTGTGAACGGATTAAGCATGGCTTTGATGAGCCGCATCATTGGACAGGCCCGTGGCCGGGCGGGGAGGGCAATTGAAATGCAGTATGAGCTAATCAATTTTAGCGATCCCTATACATTCATTGCCCCTGATCTGGAGGTTGCCGCATTGGTGGTGTTCAGTCTTTCCACTATGTATGGCGCTCAACCGGAACAGCCAGGGGAAGAAGTCGGCATTTTCATGTTCGGCGGTGGGAAGGAATGGTATTCCGGGCGATTTGGCAGGACGCCGGACGAGGGCTATGAAGCAAGGAAAAAAGAGCTTGGGGAAGCCCTTCAAAGCTTTATGTACGGCCATTTTGAGGACCGACGCAGGTATCAGGCTGCCCTTGATGCCATCGACGATGCAGAGAAGAAAAAGGCATTTCAGGCCACATGGCAGGATGGTCGGTCCAGCATGAACGATATTGGGTCGTCTGCCCATACGTTAGGTGGCTGGATTATGAAAAAGATAGAGGAAGGTGATCAAAATGGACACAAAACTGAATGACCGGTGCTTGGATTTGATCGACAACTTGTATATAAACCACGTTCTTTCACAAGCGGAATATCAGGTGCTGTATTCGGCTGCTTCTTCCCTCAATGATGCTTGGGCAGAGCACGCCGGTGGACTTGAGGACAAAATTACGGCGATTCAAGCTGATAATCAACGCTTGCAGCAGTGGGTGAATGACCTGCAATCAGGCATGTACATCAATTGCGTGTACTGCGGGCACAGGTACGGCCCCAGGAGCAATACGCCTGTCAGCATGGCCGATGTGCTTAAAGCGCATGTGGAGAAGTGCCCGAAACATCCCATGTCCGCGCTCAAGGTGGAAAACGAACGCCTGAAAGCCGAGCTTGATGATAAGGCCGGTGCCTGGATTCGGAGGCCAGATACGGGCATTGGTGATCTGTCGGACGGATACCACACATTCAACGAGCTATACCACCACCGCGCTGTTCTCTTTAGCCTGATTTGCAATGCCGGTGATACGTATGCCTGGAAAGCCAGATATCACCATGACGGTTCGATGTTTCCGGGCATGTTCATCATCGGTTTTGAAACGAAATGGGGCCAGGCCACGTACCACTATGACATTGATCCGTATTGGGACATGTTCAAGGTGAAAGAGCTGGAACGTGCACCGGAATGGGATGGGCATACGGCAGATGATGCAATTCACCGCCTTTACCTGCTTGGGCAATCCAGCAAGCGGACCGATGAAGAAATGGAGGGCAGCGGCCATGAAAATGGATGATTACCAGGCGAAGGCCATGCGGACAAGCCCGGAGGGCCATGATCGGGTGAAAAACGGGCTCCTGGGTCTTGTTGGGGAAAGCGGCGAGCTGGTGGATGCCTTGAAAAAGTACATGTTCCAATCAGGAGAACGCCCCACATTTCCCAAGGATGTTTTTGAAAAGGAACTTGGCGATATCCTTTGGTATTGCGCAGAGATTTTCACAGGGCTGGGGCTGAAAATGTCGTACTTTGGGACTGACTTTGACGATATTTGCCGGACGATCCCACCGCGCATTGCTTATGTCCTGGATGATGATGCAATGATGGACCATGATGACCTATATGATCTGGAATGGTGGCTTGTGGATATTTCACATATGGCGAACCGGGCGTATCACATTGCTTATCAAAGTGTTAGGGATGACAATGGCTATCTGGCTTCCTATGTGTACCAAATGATCACATGCCTTGTCACCCTTTGTGCAAAGATCGGCAGCAGTATCCAGATCGTCGCACAGAAGAATATCGACAAGCTTATGTTTCAATCTCATTTGTCGTATCGGGATTCTTTGCTACGGCCATAGGCGGGTGGGACCCGCTTACATCCATTTTCGCCTTGTTAATCATTATTGATTACCTCACCGGCGTTTTGACCGGGTGTATGGGGAAAAGCCCCAAAACGCCTAATGGCAGGCTGTCAAGCTCGGTAGGCTTCAAGGGATTGATGAAGCACTTTGGAACCGTGATCGTCGTTATCCTCATGAATCAGGTCGATGTTGTAACCGGATTTGGAACGCATGCATTTAGGGACATTTCATGCTGGTGCTATATCAGCAACTATTTGCTTTCCATCTTTGAAAACCTGGATGCAATGGGCGTGTGGATACCGCCTATCGTAAAGCAAATGCTCGAATCTGCCAGGGAGAAGGGGCACGCGCCAAAACTGCCACTTGATACGAACGAAAAGAAAGGAACGGGATTAGGATGAAAAAGAATATTTTGTTGGTCATATTGTTGGTTATGCTGCTTTTGTGCACGGCAGTTGTTCTACCGTTGGTTGCGTTAGCGGAAGGGCAGGCTTCGGAGGATGTTGCTTATACAGCAACTGTCGTATCTATGATTGCCCTCGTTTTTGCTCTGTGTATCGCGGGCGTATTGATATGGCTATATAAAACGGGACGTATCACCGCAACCAACCTGGAAACCATCGGCGGTATTGTCGGACAGGTAACGGACTTCATCAAGCCCGGAAGCAATATATCGCTATTTGCATACTATGCGCTGCAGGCTGTACATGCGGTTGAGCAGCTTGTTAAGAATGGCAAGCTGGAAAAGGAAGATGCTACGCGCAAAGAAGCTGCAGCGGCTTTGGTGAAAGAGTATGCTGCCTTGGATGGTGTAGAGCTGAATGAGGCAGAGCTTAAGGCCGTTGATACGCTGATTGAAGCACAGGTGGGGCAGCTACAGTAGGAACTGGAAGTAATAAATTTATGAACTTTTGATGTGCTTTCCCTGGAGGGATAAACCCCTCCGGGGAACTTTTTTTAGGACATTTCAATTTGACATAATGGCAGGGAGGGAAATACATGAAAGTTGTGGAGCCGATTCGGGACAGGGAAGTTTTGGCCAGATGCTTTGAGATTGCAAAGGAACATGATATTGGGAGGCCAGCTAAGGAACTAAGCTGGGAACTCTTGTTGGTGGTTGGTTTCAATACATCGTTGCGCATCAGCGATATTGTACGCTACCGCGTACGGGAATTGCGCGGCCAGGAGTATGCCCGCACCGTGGCCAAGAAAACCGGGAAGGATGCCCGTATCTTAATCAATCCTGCAGCAAGGCGAGAAATAAGCCGAATGACATCCGGGCGGGGCATGGAGGAATATCTATTCCAATCCCGCGAAAAGGACAGGGTAACGCGCACATACAAGCCCATCACCAGGCAGAGGGCATGGCAGATCATCAACACCATATGCCGGGCTGCTGGTATCAAAGACCGGATCGGTTGTCATACGCTTCGTAAAACATTTGGCTACCACTATTACAAGATGACCGGCGACGTAGTGAGCCTGCAGCGCATATTGGGGCATAATTCGCAACGGGATACACTGGTGTACATTGGTGTCATCCAGGATGAAATTGATGAAAGTCTGCGGAAATTTAAGCTGGTGGGGGCAAGGTAATCTTCAAAATCAAAGTATGAATGACAATGGGTGAAGAGGCTATCTTGAAGCGAGTAAATCGCTGGATGACAGTCTCTTCACTTTTTAGTCTGATACAGATGAGTTATATCACACTACAATGAAAAAGGGCAACAATGAAGCAGGATACATAACTAAATATTTTGATTTATGGGATGGTTAAAAAAATGGTAACAGCAACACCTCGGCTTAATGCACCAACGCCATTACTTGTGGTAATCTGTACAGATAATAGCGAACCCTGATCTACGCCAGCACTTCCACTGCCCAAAGCAAGGCAATTGGGGTTTTCATCACTGTTAGGTCCAGTAAGAGTAGCTGATATACCTGTGCTTGTTGGATCTTCCCATGCACAAGGACTGGTGAAGATCGTTGCGGTGATCGTATGATCAGCTTGTAAAGGATTATCTCTAGCATTCAGAACTAATCCAATGATGGTCGCATCTACTGGAAGTGTTACTGTGCTTGTGGCAAATAATGAAGCAGAAGAAGATGTTCCCAGGCCAACCCAGCCGTTGTCACTAATTGATTGATCTGTTGCCAAATAAATTGTTGAACCTCCTGGACCAATAAGACCGGTGGGACCGGTATCACCTGTGAGACCAGTAGGACCGGTATCACCAGTGGGGCCAGTAGGACCGATAGGACCGGTATCACCAGTGGGGCCAGTAGGACCGA
>JAEWSC010000022.1 GCA_023398575.1 Bacillota bacterium
GATGAAATTCTGGTCAAGGATGCTCATGATTCGGCCAGGAACATACAGCCGGAGGCGCTTCCGCGGCAGGCCAGCATATTGCGGGGCTGGGCGCAGAGCCTGTACAGCATGATGGCAGGGCTTACAAAGGAGTTTGGCGGCGTTATGTTTACCGGCTATCATTCCGCTGCCGGCATCAATGGAAACCCATTATCCCATACCATGAACACACGGAATCATTATGTCAAAATCAATGGGGAGCTGGCCTCTGAGTTGCATATCAACTGCCTGACCGCCGCCATGCTGAAGGTGCCAGTTTTGATGGTGACCGGTGATAAGGCGTTATGCAAATGGATTAATTCCGTCAACCCCAATGTACTGACGGTTCCTGTAAACGAGGGGATTGGACGGGCGGCCTTATCCATCCACCCAGATGTAGCGGTGGAGCGAATTCGTGAAACTGCCAAGAAGGCTGTGGCACTGGATGCAGCAAAATGCCAATTTCCTATGCCGGATCATTATTCCGTGGATATCTGCTATAGAGATCATGCGGCAGCATTGAGCAACAGTTTATATCCCGGCTGCGTGCAAGTAGACGAGCGGACGGTCCGTTTTGAAAGTGCGGACTATCTGGAAGTTTTGCGGTTCTTCCACTTTTGCCTCTAACAGGGATGGAGGTGCCGGATGGTTATTAAATCATTTGATCGCGAAAATGCAGTCCTTCGCAATGATCTTGCGCGTCTGCTTGAAGTTTGCTTTCCAGATGCCTATGGAGACAGCGCTGCTGAAGAGGTTTTTCATCTCTTAGTGGCTGAACGAATTGCCTTGGCAGCTTTTGTGGATGGGAAATTGGCAGGCTTTATTGGCGCTATTTCGAATTACGGCCCTACCGGATGGGAGCTCCATCCGCTGGCCGTTTTTCCGGAATATCAACGGCAAGGGGTTGGAAAAGCATTGGTCGCGGCCTTGGAGCAGGCAGTAAAAAGCCGTGGGGGAATTACACTGTATTTGGGTACAGATGATGAATCTGGCAGTACTACGCTGGCTCATGCCGACTTGTATGACCGTCTTTGGGAGAGAATTGCTAATATACAAAATATCAACAATCACCCTTTCCAGTTTTATCAAAAGCAGGGATATGTGATCGTTGGCGTACTGCCGGATGTAAACGGATTTGGAAGGCCAGATATCTATATGGCCAAGCGGTTGGTTCAATATCCAACTTAATATACTGTTAAAGAGCCGGGCAAATTGCCCGGCTCTTAATCGATATAAGCATAGCAGGTTTATACAGCCGCCATTGCCTGCTGAACATCTGCAAGAATATCATCAATGTGCTCAAGACCTACGGATATGCGAATCAGGCCCGGATTGACGCCGGCGGCCATCAACTGCTCTTCCGTCAACTGCCTGTGTGTGGCGCTGGCGGGATGCAAAACGCAGGTGCGGATATCCGCGACATGCACCTCTTTGGATGCCAGCTTCAAACTGTCCATAAAGCGCACTGCCGGTTCCCGGCCGCCCTTCATCACAAAGGAGATAACGCCGCAGGTTCCCTTGGGCAGATATTTTGATGCCAGTGCGTGATATTTATCGCCGGGCAAAGCCGCGTAGCGTACAGAATCCACCTGCGGGCAGGATTGCAAGAAGTTTGCGACAGCAAGGCCGTTTTCGCAATACCTTTCCATACGAACGGGCAATGTTTCCAAGCCAAGGTTCAACAAAAAAGCGGAATGGGCGGCAGGATATGCTCCAAAATCGCGCATCAGCTGCATGCGTGCCTTGACGATATAGGCCATGCTGCCAAAGTCCCTGGTATAGATAACGCCATGATAAGAAGCATCCGGCTCGGTGAACTCCGGAAAGCTCCCGTTTGTCCAATCAAATGTGCCGCCATCCACAATTACGCCGCCAACTTGCAGGGCATGACCATCCATGTATTTGGTGGTGGAATGGATTATAATATCCGCACCATATTGAATGGGTTTGCAAAGGATAGGCGTTGCAAAGGTGTTGTCAATAATCAGCGGTACCTTGTTTTTGTGCGCAATGTTAGCGAATTTTTCAATATCAAGCACAGCCAGGGCGGGATTGGCCAAGGTTTCGCCGAAGACTGCCCTGGTATTTGGTTTAAATGCTTTCTGAATCGTTTCTTCATCCGCGTCTGCATCCACAAAGATGCATTCGATGCCAAGGCGCTTGAGTGTTACGGCGAACAGATTCACTGTACCACCATAGATGGTGGATGCGCAAACAAAGCTTTCGCCGCTTTTGCATAGATTCAAGATCGATAACAGAGAGGCTGCCTGACCGGAGGAGGTGCACATGGCGCCAACGCCGCCTTCCAGGTCGGCAATTTTTTTCTCTACCACTTCCACGGTGGGGTTGGAAAACCGGGAATACATGTGCGCTGTAGGCATGTCAAACAGTGCGCCGATCTGCGCTGTAGTATCAAACACATAAGTTGTACTTTGAACAATCGGCATTACCCGGGGTTCACCGTTTGAGGGGGAATAACCCGAGTGGAGGCATTTGGTTTCATCTTTTAACATAGCGGTTCTCCTTTTATCGAATTTTATCCCAAGTTAAGCAGTTGATTGTTATACGCGTCCCATTCCCGCTTGTTTGCGTGAACAAAATGCCCTGGTGCGATTTCCTTGAACTCCGGTGGGTCTTTATCATATTGGTGAATGGATGGGTCGTATATCTCCAGAACCTTTTGCTTTTCAGCAATGGGGTTGGGCTGGGGGATGGCAGACAGAAGTGCCCGGGTATAAGGGTGCAAGGGATTTTTGAACAATGCCTCCGTCTCCGCCATTTCTACCAAGATGCCCTTGTGTATGACTGCGATACGGTCGCAGATAAAGCGCATAACGGAAAGATCATGAGATATGAACAGATACGTCAGTCCTCTTTTCTTTTGCAATTCGCTCATCAAGTTCAGTACCTGGGCGCGAATGGAAACATCCAGGGCGGAGATGGGTTCGTCTGCAATGATAAACTCCGGGTTCATAATCAGCGCTCTTGCGATACCGATCCGCTGGCGCTGGCCGCCTGAAAATTCATGGGGGAAGCGGCTGGAAAACTCGGGTAAAAGACCAACATCCCGCAGGCTGTCCATCACCATCGCTTGAAGCTTCTCCTTGGGAATATGTCTGCCCTGCATGCCTTCTGATACGATGTAATCGATCTTTGCGCGCTCATTCAATGAGGCCATAGGGTCTTGAAAAATCATCTGGATTTTGCGTGTAATGTCCCGGTCTTCTGCTTTAGTTAATTGCCCGCTGATCCGCTGATTGTGAAACCTGATTTCGCCGCCGGTGGCAGGATGTACACGGATAATGGCACGGCCAATGGTTGTTTTTCCCGAACCGGACTCACCGACAAGACCAAAGGTTTCGCCTTTGAAAACATGAAAAGATACACCACGTACAGCTTCGAACCGGCGGCGGCCATGACCAAAGGCCACATGAAGGTCATTCACTTCCAGAAGCTTTTCGTGCTTATCAGCCTGCATCTTTGGATACACCTCCCAGGCTCTTCAGCTTTAATATGGATTCCGGAGGCGATACCTTTGGCGCCCGTTCATCCATTAGCCAAGTGCGCGCAATGTGTGTAGGGGAGGCCTGAAAATATGGCGGCTGCTGAACGTGGTCAATCTTTAGCGCCATGGGGTTGCGTTGGGCAAAGGCATCGCCAGGAATCTGCTTGAACAGGTTGGGCGGAGTACCCGCAATGGAATATAGCTTCTCGCCCTTTTGTCCCAATTGGGGCAGCGAGGATAAAAGAGCCCAGGTATATGGATGGCGCGGATCGTAGAAAATCTCATTTACCAAACCAAGCTCCACCACGTCGCCAGCATACATAACGGCGACGCGGTCGGCGATATTTGCCACGACACCAAGGTCATGAGTAATAAATATCACGGTCAGGTGATACTTTTCCTTGATTTCTTTGAGCAGGTTCAATATTTGTGCCTGTATGGTCACATCCAGGGCTGTGGTTGGTTCATCGCAAATGAGTATCTTGGGTCGGCAGGCAATGGCAATCGCAATGACGATGCGCTGGCGCATGCCGCCGGATAGTTCATGGGGATATTGATGATAACGGCGCTGCGGATTATCGATTTGCACATCATTTAAGATTTGGATGGCGGCTTCCCGCGCTGCGGAGCCGGATACATTTCTGTGCAGCTTTAATGCTTCTGAAATCTGAGCACCAACGCTCTTTAAAGGATTTAGGCTGGTCATTGGATCTTGCGGGATCATACAGACTTCCCGCCCCCGAACCTTCAGCCAATCCTTTTCTTTCTTAAATTGCGCGAGGTTCGCATATTTCCGCCCATTTTCATCCATAGCATATAGCGGTTGTTTGAGACCGTCATAAGAACTCATTCCGTAATAGCAGATACTTCCGCCTGAAATGCGTCCATTGGGGTCCAGAAGTCCCATGAAATTTTTGGTGAGCACCGATTTTCCGCTACCTGATTCACCGACGATGGCCAGGCTTTCGCCTTCGATAACATCTAAGGATACGCCCCGTATGGCGTGGAGGATGCGGCCACGAAGGCTAAATTTTATGTTCAGATCGTGAACGGATAGAATGGTCTTTGCATTTTCCATGGCGGTATCCTCCTTTCTTACAAATGGTTTTTCGGGTCGGCTGCATCAGAAAAAGCGTTACCAATGACGTAAAATGATATCGTGACAATGGAAAGTATAATGGTAGGATAGATCAGCTGATAACGTAGATTGGGGCTCATCATCAACGAACGGCCAACGTTGATCAAATTTCCAAGGCTGGGAATGGTCGCCGGCACGCCCAGGCCAATATAGGTAATAAACACTTCACTGCCAATAGCGCCGGGGATAGACAACGCCATACGGAGCATGATGACAGAAATTAAGTACGGTAAAAGATTGCGCAGGATAATCCGCGGCGTGCTGGTGCCAAGGCAGCGGGAAGCCACATTGTAATCACGGTCCCGGATGATCAGTATCTGATTGCGCACAAACCTCGCCATGCCGATCCAGCCCATCAGTGACAACGCCAATATGATGGTAGAGATGCCTGGCCGAAGAATCAAAGACATGAGTATCAGGACAACGGTGGTGGGTATATTGTCGAGTATGTTGTAGATTTCTGTGAACAAAAAATCCAGCTTGCGCAAATAGCCCCAAAGCACGCCCATAACAATGCCAATTAATGCCTCAATCAAAGCCACGCTGATGCCAATAAAAAGCGATGTGCGTGTACCAGCCCAAAGCCTTGCCCACAAATCTTGGCCAATGGAGTTTGTGCCCAGCCAGAAGGTATCGTTTGGGGCGATGTTTTTAAACGGCAGCTTTGTGCCTGGATTATTGTTAACTACAAAGGGATCAAACTGGCCAGGCAGTATAGGCTGTATGAAGGTAAATAGCAATATCACAGCCACCACAATCAAAAGCCCCATGGCTACCCTGTTTTTTGAAAATGCCTGAAGCGTGGAACGCCAATAGGAGTATTGACTGACGCCTGTACGCTCTGTTTCTTCCAGGTTGAATGGCGCAAAAGTAAATAGCTCGCGGTCCTCTACACCACCAGAAAGGTGCTGGCCGATATGTTCTTCAAGCGCATTGATCTTGGGGTGTTTGATCATAGCCATTAGCGGCTGCCCCCCTTCTTGGCAAAGCTGATACGCGGGTCGAGCGTAACCATCAGCACGTCGCCCAGAATTAGGCCAATGATGCCAACGCAAGCATACAGCAGAACAATTCCCTGTACCATGGAGTTATCCTGTTTTTTGATGACGTTGACCAGCAGACCGCCCATGCCAGGGATGGAATATAGTGATTCAATGTAAATGGAACCGATGACCGTATTCAAAAAAGAAGTAGGCAGGTATTGGGCCATGGGCACGAAGGCATTGCGAAAGATATGGCGGAACATGATCTTGTTACTTGAGACACCCTTGATACGGGCCAGCAGCACATAATCCTTCCGGCTTTCATCCACCATGTAACGCCTAAGCCACATAGCGTAATAGGCGATATTGCCAAGTGACATGGAAAGCACCGGCAATACCCAGGATACCGCCTTTTTTGCATCAAAAAGCAAACTAATATGAAAAAGCTCCGTTCCATACAGCTGTATAAACAGATAGTACACAGCTGCCGGAACAGCCTCAATCAACACAATAAAGCCTGTTCCAATATGGTCAAGAAATTTGCCTTTGTACTTGGCCATCAAGGCGCCCATAGGCAAACCGACCAGCATAGAAAACAGGATAGACAAACCGCCCAGTTTTATAGAGATTGGAATCTTGGGTGCCAATATTTCGGCAACAGGGACATTGTTGCGGTAAACCTTTGAGATTCCCAAATCAAACTTGGTTATCAAATTTTGAAAAAACTTATACAACTGAATATGCAGCGGCTGATCAAGGCCAAGCTGCTTTAATCCATTTGCTATTTGATCTTGCGACATCTTATCGTAGTTTGTGAAATAACCTTCGATGGGCATCAAGCGGACCAAAACGAAAGTAATTGTTAAAATTAAAAACAAAGTTAGCAGGGAGCGTAGAAGCCGTTTTCCAAGGTATATTGCCATGCTTTCCTATCCCTTCAAAGATGATGCGGCAGCTTACCCCAACTTGCACGACGGGGAGGAACCCCTTGCTTAGGAGTTCCTCCCATTTTGTATAACCATTTGGGAACAAGATTGTCTTATTTAGCCAGAGCATCCAGCCAAGCCTGACGGTTGGCGGCGTCTTCTTCAGGGGTGATAAAGTGGTCAAAGAGTTTTTGGCCTTTATACCGCAGGGAGGAGATACCGAAGGAGGCAAACTGGCCTTCGTACAGGTTCAGCTTGGTGACCTGGTATTCCGGCGGATAGATGAAGTAGGGCACAACGATGGCATTGTCGATGAGCATAGCTTCTGCTTCGGCAAACTTCTCGTAACGGGCTGTCATGTTGCTGACTTCCGCTTTTGCCTGGGCAACTGCAGCATAATAGGCTTCCAGAACAGTCTTGGTCTGGGTGAAGTCGCTGCCCAGCATCAAGTCCATCTTGTTGTAGCCGTTGCCAACGATCACGCCGGCCTCATCCTTTTTGACAACAAAGGGATCGGACCAAGTTTCGGGATCCTGATAGTCGGCCCCCCAGTTGCAGCGCATGAAGGAATAAACACCGGCACGGCGGGTATTGGCAAGGAAGGATTCGGTGGGGCCGGCATACAGAATACACTCGATGTAATCAGCGCCCAGCAGGCCTTCCAGCTGCTGCTTGAGAAGAACGTATTCGTTCTCCCAGTCCTTATCGTCACTGCGGTAGGTAAGCAGCATTTTTACCGGGAAGGTAGCGCCGGCGGCGGTGAGCTCTTCGATGGCCTTGGCCTTGTATTCCAGTGCCTTATCGGCGTTAAAGAACTTATCCTTGGTTACGTCAAAGGCGGCGAAAGTGGCAAAGTCTTTGCTGTCGGCACTGGTAAAGGTTTTGGGTGTAATGGTATCTTGAACAATGTTGGCGGCCTCATCAGCAGAGATGGCAGCCATGCTGTACAGCCTGTCAAAGGCGCTCATGATGGAGTGACGGAAGTTCGCGTTGTTGACAGCAAGCAGCCAGTTTTCCGGGCCGTACTCCGCATCATACTTGGGATCAAAATTGAAGCAATAGAAGTAGGAATAATCAGGGACGGAGCGGCTCAAAGAAATGTACTGAGGATTATTTGCCTTCCAGTCATCAATGATATCGTTGCTCAAAAGCGCATAGTCCACTTCGTTACGAAGCGCCATTGTGGGGGCAAGGGTGGCAGCCTCTGCATTATAGATGCGCTCAAAACGGTCAATGAAAACATTGGCGGCATCCCAGTTATTTACGTTTTTCACGTAGGTATGTTTGACTTGAGGCTCAAACTCAGAAAGGATGAATGCGCCACAGAAATACATTCTATCATTGGAAGTACCAAAATCCAAACCAAGCTCGTCAAGCTGCGGGCCATAGGCCGGCAGATAGCAGGTATAGGTCAGCATGCTCAGGAAATAGGGAACGGGCCTAACCAATGTATATTCCAGGGTATAATCATCCAGCGCCTTCACGCCTACTTCCGCAAAATCGGTTACGGTGCCGGCAAAATACTCGGTAGCATTTTTGATAACTTCCATCTGGTTAAAGGTTGCGCTGGCATTGGCCGGGGTCATGACATACTTGGCTGCAGACACAAAGTCGTTGGCTGTAAGCTTGGCTGCTTCAGCCCCATTGTAATCGTACCACTTCACATCCTGGCGGAGGTGGAATGTCCAGGTAAGATTATCTGAGGAAGTATCCCAGGTAAGGGCAAGGCCGGGAATCAGGTTGCCGTAACGATCATATTCCACGAGGGAATCGATAACATTTGCGCCAACTTCCTGCTCCCACTGCGCACCGGCAATGAGGTAGTTCAAGGTAGCCACTTCAGATGCATATACCCTGCGGTATACTACCGGCTCCTCTGCCTGAGCTAAGACAGCCACGGAACACAGCATCACCAGGCATAAGGCAAACGCGAGAACCCTTTTCATGGAAAGCCCTCCTCATGCAATTTTTTGCCGGCAGTACATAGGTTAATGCATCCGGCAGACGACGTATAGCCATAAGTTAGCATACAACCGGTGCTATGTGATGTCAAGTAAAAAAATGCATTCTTATTGTATTTAACTTGCAAACGTGTTGGTTTTGTGTGCGTTTAAAAGGGCGGACACACATTCATTTGCTGCGGCATGCTCCAACAAATGCATCAAATACATCCTTGGCAAAATGATCGGCATGCCACATGCGCTCAGGATGCCACTGCAGTCCCAAAAAGAAGGGATGATCCTTTTTCTCAACAGCTTCAATCACCCCTGAAGCTGTTTTGGCTGTCACTGTTAACGTCGGAGCGCAATCCTTAACTGATTGGTGGTGCAACGAGTTGACCGGCAGCTTTTCTGTTTTCACAATCTGATACAGTAAGCTGTCTGGGGAAATTGTCACATCGTGCGTGGGCAGATGATGAGGCAGCCTTTGGTTATGCTGTTGGGGAAAGGTTTGCGCTAGTTGCTCAAAGATATCCTGGTATAGCGTTCCGCCCATGCCGACATTCA
Source organism: Bacillota bacterium (assembly GCA_023398575.1). Classification (GTDB taxonomy): domain Bacteria; phylum Bacillota; class Clostridia; order Christensenellales; family Aristaeellaceae; genus JAEWAH01. The sequence continues at coordinate 9,078 of JAEWSC010000022.1, forward strand.
AAAGCTGTATGCCCCTGCAAATACCAAGAATGGGCTTTCGGGTAGGCAGTACAGCCTTAAGCAGACTAAGTTCCATTTCATCTCTGGCGGGCAGTATTTCTGCACAGAAATTCAGAATCTCTTCACCGTATAAGCGGGGGTTCACATCTGCACCACCAGAAAACAAAAAGCCGTCCAGATCCTGTGCTGCTTCCTGCCACAGATTCACATCATCAACGATGGGCAAAAGCAGCGGAAAACCGCCGCAGGCATAAATGGCATCCATATAATTGGTAGTTATGCTGGTACTATTGCTATCTTTGTTAACATGACCTGTAATACCAATCTTGGGTCTGAGCTTCATACATCCTCCGAATCACTTAATGGAATTTTGAATTTTTCGACAGATGAACCGTCATTCCTGCATCAAAAAGTAACAGCATGCAGAAAAACAGTCAGAGAACAGGAATTTGGGGATATTTATAGAAATGGTAATCAAAAGGGATAAGGGATGGGGAAACATGGCTTCACAAATAAAGGCTAGGGATATGGGAATCAGCATAGGGGAAATGGAGACGGGTAAACTTAACAAAATCAGTGATGTTCCCGGCGTCACAGTTGGACATGCCACCATTGATACAGTTACGCACAAAACTGGCGTAACAATTATTATGCCATCGCAGGATAATGTCTTTTTGAATAAGCCTACCGCAAACGCGCATGTATTAAATGGCTTTGGCAAAACGCTTGGCCTTGTTCAGGTTCAGGAACTGGGCACGCTGGAAACGCCCATCGCCCTGACAAACACGCTGAATGTTGGCCTTGTCCACGATGCACTTGTGCAGCATGCCATTGATACCTGCAAAGCAGTAGGATACCCAGTAAGATCAGTCAATCCGGTGGTGTGCGAATGCAATGATGCCGCGCTGAACGATATACAGAATCGGGCAGTAAGTACAGAACATGTATTTGCTGCAATACACAACGCCTGTGCTGACTTTGAGGAAGGGGATATTGGCGGGGGCAAAGGAATGGTTTGCTATGGTTTCAAGGGCGGCATCGGCTCTGCCTCCAGAATCGTAACAATTGATGGCATAAAATATACGATCGGCATTTTGGTACAGGCCAATTATGGCCGGACAGCTGATCTGGCCATTAACGGGAAAAATATTGGCAGGGCTGTTCCACAAGGATGGGGTGCAAAAGAGGATTTGGGATCCATTATTGTCGTACTGGCTACTGATTTACCGTTGGACTGCCGTCAACTGGGCCGCGTAATAAAGCGGGGAAGTCTTGGCATGGCCCGTATGGGATCAGTGATAGGTCATGGAAGTGGAGAAATTATTTTTGGTTTCACCACAGCAAATCGTGTCCATCATCAAGAAAGGAATTGTGTGCTTGGCCAAAGCATATTGCGGGAGGAATTGCTGGACATCCCCTTTCGGGCTTCTGCAGAATGCTGCGAAGAAGCTATCTTGAATGCTTTGCTTTGTGCGGATAGTGTTCAGGGGTACCAGAATGTAAGAAAAGGCAGCCTGCGCGAATGGCTTAAGAAACATTCCTTTTGATGAATCCATCTGCCTATTGACAAATATCAGCTATTAGAATAAAATATCAATCGAGAATAATTCTCGATAAGGATGATTCCTATGAATACGCGTAGCACTGTCCAGCGACAGCTGGTGTTGGAAACGGTACATAAGCTGCATCACCCCACTGCGGAGGATGTATATGGGATGATTATAAAAGACCACCCCAATATCAGCAAGGCTACCGTATACCGGAACCTGAACCTGCTGGCGGATATGGGGAAAGTGAAGCGCGTACAGCTATTGGATGCAGCCGTACGTTTTGACGGCACGACCACCGGGCATTATCATGCTCAATGCCGCAAGTGCGGCCAGGTGCTTGATGTAATGGAAGAATTTAGTTTAATCGGTCAAGTGGATACTCTTGTGCAGCTCGGCTTTACCGTTGAGGACCGCGAAGTGCTGGTAAGAGGTATGTGCGCTGTCTGCAGGGAGAAGGAAAGCATGGCACTTGGTAAATGAAGTGCATTTTAATGGGGGAACCCATTGAAATATATTTTTCTTGAGGAGGAGACACAGTTATGAAAGAGCTGAAAGGAACCAGGACGGAAGCGAACCTGATGGCGGCCTTCGCCGGAGAGTCTCAAGCCCGCAATAAGTATACCTACTATGCTTCCCAGGCAAAGAAGGAAGGGTATGAGCAAATTGCCTCCCTTTTCCAGGAGACGGCCGATAACGAAAAGGAACACGCGAAAATCTGGTTCAAGCTTTTACATGGCGAGGGCGTTCCCGAGACGACCGTCAACCTGAAGGATGCAGCCGCCGGTGAACACTATGAGTGGACCGACATGTACGCCAACTTTGCCAAGGAGGCCAAGGAGGAAGGCTTTGATAAAATCGCTTTCCTGTTTGAGCAGGTAGCCAAGATTGAAAAGGCCCATGAAGAGCGCTACCTGAAGCTGCTGGCAAACGTGGAGGGCGGTCTTGTCTTCTCCAAAGAAGGCGATGCTATCTGGCAGTGCGCCAATTGCGGCCATTTGGTAATCGGCAAAAAAGCTCCCCAGATGTGCCCTGTTTGCGCCCACCCCCAGGCTTTTTTCCAAGTGAAGGCTGAAAACTACTGATTTTTAGCAACATAGTTCGTGCTACCCAAAGACACATAGCTTGCGTTTCGAGCAAGAAAAACTTGCTGCTCAAGCGCCTGCACGCGTTTGCTATGCCGGGCGATATGATCGTAAACGAGGGGGCAACAGCCTCCTCGTTTACGATCGAGATATGATGTAAGGCTCTTCATAGAAGGTGCCTTTTCTTTTTGCTCAAAAAGGGATTCCATAGCGTAAATGACTCTGGTGATGATAATGGGCGGCATCGCCTCTTTGGTGTATCTATTTCGTGAATCGCGCCCGCATGGAGGGGCAGGCAGCGCAGCCGCCTTCACCTGTTTCCCGCAGGGAGGAGGGGAGGGCGTCACCTACTTCCTTCATGGCCAGAATCACTTCATCCGGCGGAATGGGGCAGGAAACGCCGGCCAGCGCCATTTCCGCCGCGGTGAAAGCGTTGCCTACGCCGCCAACATTACGGTACACGCAGGGAACCTCCACCAGGCCGCCCACCGGGTCACAGACAAGGCCCATGCTGTTCATCAGCGCAAAAGAACAGGCATCGGCCGCCATAGATGGCGTACCGCCCATCAGTTCCACCAATGCTGCCGCAGTCATGGCAGCCGCGCTGCCGCTTTCCGCCTGGCAGCCGCCCTCGGCACCGGAGATGGTGGCCATTGTTGCAATGACACCGCCAACCGCCGCTGCGGTAAACAGCGCATCGGATATCGCTTCATCGGATAACTGCTTCTCTTCCTGAACAGCCAAAAGAGCTGCCGGCAGTATGCCGCAGGCGCCTGCAGTAGGAGCGGCTACGATTTTTCCCATGCAAGCATTGCATTCGGCGACTGCCAGCGCATATGAGGCTGCTTTTCCAACCACGCTGCCGCATAGGCTTTTCCCAGCGGTCAGTCTTGCGTATATTTTTGCCGCTTGCCCGCCCGCCATGCCAGAAACGGAACGAAGCTTGGGGTTCAAACCTTCATGAACGGACTCCCGCATGGTTTGCAGGTGCTTTACCATGCGCCTGGAAAGTGCTTCTACATTGGTGCCATCCTCTTCGGCTTGCGTCATCTTTGCGATTTCCGCAATGGATTTTCCGCGTGCGGCTTCCAGTAACTCAGCCATGGTATTGTAGTCCATTAATTAATCCCTCTTTTCTAGAAAGGCGATCGTATCGATACCAGGCAGCCCGCGCAACTTGGCAAGCATGTCTTCATCCGGGCGGCTGTCCACTTCCAGCACCATTACCGCTTCCGCTCCTGCTTTTTTGCGAAATACGCGCATGGTAGCAATATTTAAGCCATCTTCTGCGATCAAGCTGCTAACGCGGGCGATGACACCAGGTGCATCGCGGTGTTGAATCACGATGGTATTTTCAGTTCCGGAGAAACCAACCTCCAGTCCGTTCATGGACTGAATGCGTATGCTGCCTCCGCCGACAGAAGCGGCCTGTATGCTGATGCTGCGGCCGTCTGCGGCCCTGGCATCAATCACGATGGTATTGGGATGCACGTTTCTTAAATTGACGCTGGAAAAGCGCAGAACAAGCCCTGCCTCCCGTGCCAAGGCCAGGCTATCCCGAAGGCGCGGATCATCCACATCAAAATCCATCAATCCGCCGGCAACAGCCCGGTCTGTGCCATGGCCTTCATATGTTTTCGCAAACGATCCATGAAAGCCAATATCTGCCGTAACAGGTTGATCACCAAGCAACTTTCTGACTACGCGGCCAATCCGGGCTGCTCCTGCCGTATGGGAGCTCGAAGGACCGATCATAACCGGTCCGATGACATCAAACAGATGCATTGCTATCCTCCAAATATCAGGTTGTCCAAAATGAGTATAACCAATCGAATGCAATTGTCAATCAAATGGTTTTGTTCATAAAGTCATCAATATATCTACCGATATGTACATGGAGATTGAGTACAAATATGTCTGCTCATTCAAAAAGTGCTGGGCAAATAAATCGACATCATGTACAATAGT
>JAEWSC010000064.1 GCA_023398575.1 Bacillota bacterium
CAGGTATTACAACCACTGGGCATTTCCTGCGGCCTTTTGCTTGGCGGCATGAAAGCGTCGGAAAGGCGGCAGGCGCTGGTTGCTATCCGGGATGGGATATGGCAGGTGGTGATTGGCACCCATGCGCTGATATCCGAGGGGGTGGCTTACAAGCGTTTGGGCTTGGTTGTAACAGATGAGCAGCACCGTTTTGGTGTGCGTCAGCGATCAGCCCTTGCACAGAAAGCGGAGAATGGAGCAGGGGAACTGCCACCTAACGTGCTTGTCATGTCAGCGACACCCATACCGCGAACCTTGGCGCTGATTCTTTACGGTGACCTGGATGTTTCAGTAGTGGATGAGCTTCCGCCTGGCCGTACGCCGGTAGTTACCCGCATTGTGCCGGAAGAAAAGCGCGATGCCATGTATGGCTTTATCAAAAGCGAAGTCGCAAAAGGCCGCCAGGCTTACATTGTCTGCCCATTGGTAGAGGATAGTGAAGCACTGGCAGACGTAAAGGCTGCCCAAAGCCATTATACCGAGTTGATTGCTGGCCCGTTGAAAGGCCTGCGGGTAGGGCTCACCTATGGTAAGCAGCCGCCTGTGGAAAAGGCAGAAGTGCTTGCCGCCTTTTCAGCAGGGGATTTGCAAGTGCTTGTGGCCACAACAGTTATCGAGGTTGGAGTAAACGTTCCAAACGCCACCATCATGGTCATTGAGGATGCTCAGCGGTATGGCCTTTCTCAGTTGCATCAGCTGCGCGGCAGGGTAGGCCGTGGCAGCGTGGAAAGCTGGTGTTTTCTGCTGGCAGAAGCGAACGAACGGTTAAAGACGCTCACCTCAACCAATGACGGTTTCGAAATTGCGAAAAGGGACCTGCAGCTTCGTGGCCCGGGAGAATTCTTCGGTACCCGACAGCACGGAGCACCGGCACTGCCAGGCTTTAGTCTGGATGGAGATGTACTTTTGCTGGAAGAAACCCAGCGCTGCCTTCGCGAATTGCGCAACCAGAGTGAATACCGTGTGGAATGGGCCATGGTTCAGGCGCAAGCCCGGCAGGACTTCGCTCACAGGCTGAAGCAGGTGTCACTCAGTTGATATGATCAGGCAAAATTCCCTGGTATGATATTGCCAAACTGGGAAAAAGATAGTATAATCAATCGGATGTTTGAAGGACGAGCCTTGCATGCTTCTTTTTTGTATGCCTGATGCTTTATCCGCGACATGTGAAACATGCGCACTATAACATGGAGGAGGACCAAATAAACATGGCAAACAAGTATGTGTACCTGTTTAAAGAAGGCAACGCCGGCATGAAAAACCTGCTGGGCGGCAAAGGTGCCAACCTTGCTGAAATGACCACCATCGGTCTGCCCGTTCCCCAGGGCTTTACCGTCACTACAGAGGCTTGCACCCGTTACTATCAGGATGGCAAGCAAATCTCTGCTGAGATCGTGGATCAGATTTATGAAGCCCTTGCCAAGACCGAGGTAATTTGCGGCAAGAAGTTCGGCGATCTTAACAATCCTTTCTTGGTTTCCGTACGTTCCGGTGCCCGCGCCTCCATGCCCGGCATGATGGATACCATTTTGAACCTGGGTCTCAACGATATCGCCGTTCAAGGCCTGGCCAACCAGACCGGTAACGAGCGGTTTGCTTATGACAGCTATCGCCGCTTCATCAACATGTTCTCCGACGTTGTGATGGAGATCAAGAAGAGCAAGTTCGAAGCCGCCTTGGATGCTGTGAAGGAAGAAAAAGGCGCCAAGTTCGACACCGATTTGACTGCTGAAGACCTGAAGGAAGTTGTCCGCCGCTTCAAGGCCATCTATCTGGCAGAAAAAGGCGAAGAATTCCCCCAGGAGCCCAAAGTACAGCTGATGGAGGCCATCAAGGCCGTGTTCCGTTCCTGGGACAACCCCCGTGCCATCTACTATCGCCGCATGAACGACATCCCCGGCGATTGGGGCACCGCCGTCAACGTGCAGAGCATGGTGTTCGGCAACATGGGCAATGACTCCGGCACCGGCGTTGCCTTCACCCGTAACCCCTCTACCGGCGAAAACAAGCTGTACGGCGAATACCTGATCAACGCGCAGGGCGAAGACGTGGTTGCCGGTATCCGTACGCCCCAGCCCATCGCTACCTTGAAGGATGCGATGCCCGAAGTATACAACCAGTTTACCGGCATTGCCAACACGCTGGAAAAGCACTACCGCGACATGCAGGATATGGAGTTTACCATTGAGCATGGCACACTCTACATGCTGCAGACCCGTAATGGCAAGCGCACCGCTGCCGCAGCCTTGAAGATCGCTGTTGACCTGGTAAACGAAGGCATGCTCACCACCGATGAAGCTGTTTTGAAGGTGGAGCCCAAGCAGTTGGATACACTGTTGCACCCCAACTTTGACACTGCTGCCCTCAAGAAGGCCGAAGTCATCGCCAAAGGTCTGCCTGCATCTCCCGGTGCTGCGGCCGGCTATGTATACTTCACCGCTGATGCCGCTGCCGAGGCTGGCCGTGCCGGCAAGGCCGTCATCCTGGTTCGTGAAGAGACGACTCCCGAAGACATCGAGGGTATGGATCTTTCCAAGGGCATTTTGACCGCCCGCGGCGGTATGACCTCTCACGCTGCCGTTGTTGCTCGTGGCATGGGCCGCGCTGCTGTCGTAGGCTGCGGCGAACTGCACATCAAGGAATCCACAAAGACCCTGACTGTGAAGGGCCTTGTGTTCCATGAGGGTGATGCCCTGTCTTTGGACGGTTCCACCGGTAACGTGTACGCCGGTCTTATTCCCACCGTGGAAGCTGCTGTTTCCGGTGACTTCGCCACACTGATGAGGTGGGCTGATGCTGCCCGTACCCTGAAGGTGCGCACCAACGCCGACACCCCCCGCGACACCAAGCAGGCTGTGGAATTCGGTGCTGAAGGTATCGGCCTGTGCCGTACCGAGCACATGTTCTTTGAAGCTGACCGTATCGCCGCAGTTCGCGAAATGATTCTGGCCGATACCGAAGAACAGCGCCGCGCTGCTCTTGACAAGATCCTGCCTATGCAGCAGGGTGACTTCGAGGCCATGTACAAGGCTCTGGAAGGCCGTCCGATGACGATTCGTTATCTGGATCCGCCGCTCCATGAGTTCCTGCCCCAGAAGTCTATGACCGAAGAAATCGCTGCCCTGGCCAAGGAACTGAACACCACCAGCGAAAAGATCATCAACAAGATCGACGCGCTGCATGAGTTCAACCCCATGATGGGCCATCGTGGCTGCCGTCTGGCTGTCACCTTCCCCGAAATCGCTGAAATGCAGACCCGTGCGGTTTTGCAGGCAGCCTTGAAGGTCAAGAAGGAGACCGGTCTTGACATCGTACCTGAAATCATGATCCCGCTGGTTGGCGCCAAGAAGGAATTGGCCTTCGTCAAGCAGATCGTCATCGATACCGCCAAGAAGGTATTTGCCGAAGCTGGCGAAGAACTCCACTACCACATCGGCACCATGATCGAAATTCCCCGCGCTGCTGTGATCGCTGATCAGATCGCTGAAGAAGCAGAATTCTTCTCCTTTGGCACCAACGACCTGACCCAGATGACCTTCGGCTTCAGCCGCGACGACGCTGGCAAGTTCCTGGATTCCTACTATGCCAACAAAATCTTTGAGAACGATCCCTTTGCCCGCCTGGACCAGGAAGGCGTTGGCGAATTGGTGAAGCTCTCCGTCAAGCTGGGCAAGCAAGCTCGCCCCGACATCAAGCTGGGCATCTGCGGCGAGCATGGCGGCGATCCTTCCTCCATCAAGTTCTGCCACAATGTTGGCCTGAACTACGTGTCCTGCTCTCCCTTCCGTGTACCGATCGCAAGGCTTGCGGCGGCTCATGCGGCTATCGAAGAAAAGATGAGCAAGAAGTAATTTCATACGGTTCCAAGGCAGGGGCGCTTTATCGCGCTCCTGCTTTTTTGTACCATAAGAAAAAAGTAAATGAATCATATTGACAGACAAAAGAACTTGCAGCAGAATACAATGGTAACAAATTAACAATAAATCCCACGATTTGAGGTTGCATGAATAGTGTATTGATTGCCTATTATTCGGGAACGGGCGGCACGGCCATGGCAGCAAAGCATTTTGCGCAGGCATTTGAGAAGAAGGGCTTACATGTAATAACACGGCAAATTCGTGCGGGAAATCTGCCTGACATGAAAAAGTGTGATATGCTGCTATTGCTTTTTCCAGTGTATGCTCTGAATGCGCCCAAAGGAGTCTATCAATGGCTTCAAAAGCTGCCCATGTCTAAAGATACCTGGGCGGCTGTAATTTCTGTTTCAGGTGGAGGAGAGATTTCACCAAATACCGCGTGCAGGGTAGGCTCAATACGACGGCTCGAGAATAAAGGCTGCAATGTCTATTATGAGAACATGCTTATAATGCCATCTAATTTTATTTACGGCTACGAGCACCCACTGTCGGAGTTGCTTGTACAAGTATTGCCGCATAAAGTTTCTCTGATGGCAGATGATTTGTACAATAAGGTGATGCGAAGAACCAGACCATTGCCGATAGACAGACTACTCACAACGTTATGCGTTCCGGAAAGGCTGTTTGCAGGCTTATATGGCCGGTTTCATACTGTAGGTTCCACATGCAATGCATGCGGATGGTGCGTTCGCAATTGCCCTGCAGATAATATTCAAATGAAGGATGGCAAGCCTACTTTCTTGTTTAGATGTCAAATATGCATGAATTGCCTGTACTTTTGCCCAAAGAAAGCAATTACACCGGGATTAATTAAAAAAATAGTGTTGGAAGAAGGATATCCAATCAATCAATGGAAGGACGCTAAGGTTGATTTGGAAAATTCACAATTGGATGAGTTAACAAATGGCTATGCGATGAGTGGTGTAAGGGCATATCTTCAGTCGGCAAAAAAATGCATGTAATGATAAGGGTATGCTGATAGTTGATTCCTTTTTGGGCAGCACCTGTAACACATAAGTTCCTTTTGACGCGGTAAAATAGCCTCGTACTATTCTGCGGCATCTAAAGGAGCAGTCATGATTCAAAGGCATATAAAGGCGGCAGTTTTGCTGGTAATGTTATTCACTTTCTCCTTTCTGCTTCCCATAGACCATATGCATCCAATTGAAACAGCAATGGACAGCATTACGCAAAAAAGCGTCAAGCTGCCCATTATTATGTATCATAGTATTCTGAATGATCCAAAGAAGCGGGATGTATATGTTACTACCGCTGAATCATTCAAAAAAGATCTGAAGTATTTAAAGGATAATGGGTTTGAGACTGTGGTTGTTCAAGATCTGATTAATTATGTTAACGGCGTGAACACTCTGCCGCAAAAACCTGTGATGATTACTTTTGACGACGGTCACTATAATAATTTGTTTTACGCATTACCCATACTGGAAGAAATAGATATGAAAGCGGTTATCTCTATTGTGGGAAAGTATGCGGATGCATTCAGCATAAACCCTGATCCTAATCCCAACTATGCTTACCTTTCCTGGGATGAGATTAAGCAATTAAAAGATAGCGGTCGATTTGAGGTTCAAAACCATTCCTACTCCATGCATACCATAGGCGATAGGCTGGGAAGCCGGCGTAGAAACGGAGAATCGGAGGCATCCTATTGCTTGATGTTCAACGAAGATGCCTTAAAACAGCAAATGCTTTTGCAAGAAAACTGCGGTATTACGCCTACCGCATATGTATATCCTTTTGGGCTGGTATGCCCGGAAGCTCAAGATTGTTTAAAGCAGATGGAATTTTCAGCATCAATGACATGCAATGAGAGAATTAACCTTATACAGGCGGGGAACCCGGATTCAATTTTTGACCTTGGCCGATTCAACCGTTCGGGCACGCTTACGACGGGTGCATTTATGAAAAAACTATTCAAGCAGCTTCGTTGAAGTATAGAAATTCCACTGATCTTCTGGTCTACATAGTTGTTACATTAAATATCAAATTACAAATAGGAAATTCTGTTAATTATGGCGAACTATACATTTGTGAAAGTAATGCATCACATAAGAAAAGGAGTTGCCTTATGATGAAAAAAGTCCTTGCCATTTTAATTGTTCTTACCTTAATGGTAAGCTTACTAACGAGCGCATTGGCTGCACCGGGGGATGCTGTTCTTTTTCAGCAAGTTGATAACGAATTCAATGACAGTAGGGTTGTATCTCTGACGGCAATCGAAGATACATTGTATTTACTGACGTATAACGGTCTGTATGTCTGGAAGGCAGGCGATACAGAGCCAAAGCTGCTATCGGACAAGGTTATTCCACAGTATGCTTCGGGCCAGTGGGAAGAATTGTCTAAGGAGGAGCAGGAGCAATTTGAAAATAGTGCCTCTGTGCTGCTTTCCAGTGAGGGGAAATTGTACGGTCTCAACACTATAAAGGGCAGCCTGATACAGCTTGACGTAACTACCAATGGGATAAATATCAGTGAAGCCGCGCAGCTTGACTGGAAAGATATGTTCATCAAGGAAGCAGATTATTCATACGGACGGCAAATTTATGGAGCGGTGCTTTTGCCCGGAAGCTTATATCTGTTGGTGCAGCAGCTCAATGACAGTTGGAATGATTATGACCTGCTTTCTTTTGATTTGAACGGCGGTTCCTATACGAAGGTAACTGCTCCAAACGTGCATTCTATTGCCGCATATCAGAACAATCAACTTCTGTGTAATGTATACGACTGGGATAATATGTTTACCAGCAGCGGAGAAAGGATATATCCAGCACTGTCGGTGTTGGATGTTACGACATCTGCCATAACAAAGTTGGCCGATTTCCCCGCTGATCAGGTGGGTGGCTTGGCGTATGATGCCGCCAACGGTACGGCATATGCATTGGGTAGGGGAGAATTGTACGCTTATAAGTCAGGTGGAACGTTTGAATCAGTAGCATATATGCCGGTCGATTACCCGGGTGATCAGATACCCTCAGCTGTTTTATCCAGTGGACTATACGCTGCCATGCCCGATAATGGTTCCGTATATGTCCGTAATACAGATCCCGCGTTGAAATCCGCAAGGGTATTACGCATTGCGGGTGGCTATTCTGATGAAACAACAAAGGCATTTCAGGCAAATCATCCGGATATTCCTGTGGTATTTTCGGAAAACAGTTCCTTTAGCGCTGAGCAGATTTCGCAGGATATGGTATCAGCAACAAACAGTGCAGACATCTATGCGCTCAGCTTATCTTACGGAGGGTTTAACTCACTGCGTGATAAGGGTTATATAACTGATTTGAGTGAAAGCGCCATTTTGACTGATGCCGTATCTAAGATGTATCCGCAGTATGTTAAAGCAATTTATAGCGATGGTAAGCTTATCGCCTTTCCATATCAGTTTTACAGCAACGCGATGGGGTACGCTCCTGATATTTTAAAGGAAATTGGCGTAGAAGAACCACCCAAAACCATTGCGGAGTTGATAGACCTGTATGTGGAATGGGTGGAGAACTATAGTACGGAGTACGGAAACTATACGCTGTTGGATAGCATATACAATATCCGCATGGAATTAGTCAATACTGTTCTGATGAGCTACTTCTCCCATTATGCCAGAATAGGGGAAGAACTTAAATTCGATACGCCGCTGTTCAAGTCGCTGCTTCAAAAAATTGATGAAGCCGTGCCGATGCTGGAGGAATTGAATCCCTCTGAAGATGAACAGCAGGGGTCGACAGTGACATATTCCAGCGATGGAACCGCCAAGCCCACGTCGCTGTTTACAGGCTATCTCACCATCAATCCGCAGCAGTACAATGATAATAGAGGATATGAGCCATTGCTGCTGGCTTTGGATGATGGGATGGATCCATCCTTCTTTGCCCAGATTCAGGTATATATCATCAATCCTAATTCCAAAAATAAAGATCTGGCGATGACGTATTTGGAGTATCTGGCGCAGAACATGCCCAAAGATATGGCTATCACGTTGAGTCCGGAAGCAAACGCCCCTGTGGAAAGCCCTGAATACGCGAAATCGATAGAGCGGGTAAAAAAGCAACTGGATGAACTGAACGAGCAGATAAAGACTGCAAAGCCGGAAGATCAAAAAATGCTGGAGGAGAACAAAAAAGGTCTTGAGGAATATATTTCCTGGCAAGAAGCGAACCGTTATATGATTTCGGAAAGCATGATTGCTCAGTATCGTTCCTTGGTACCCTATATTTGCGTAGACACGCAAAACCTTGATTTTTTAACCAGTTCACCCGAAGCAACATCGCTTTTGCAGCGCTTTTTGCAAGGCGAAATGGATACACAGCAATTTGTGAAGGAATACGATCGAAAACTGCAAATGATGCGTATGGAAAATAACTAAAAGACTGCTTATGATATAGGGAAGTAAGTCCTTCTTTAAAAACGGTACAAACGCCACTTTTCAATCGCTGAAAAGTGGCGTTTTACAAAAAAAGCAGACTTGAACAGCTATATCAGCCTTACCAATGTGCAAGGAAAAGGGGATGCGCAACGATATGTATGGGGTATAGGCTTTCTGGTTCTTATGTCAAAAGAAAAAATAGTTCTCTTCAGCTTAACGATTGATATTTTTTCGTCTGAGTTTTTCATACAGCCTGCTTGTGCTTTGCGGATAAAGTCAAACCCACCGGCTTTTCGCCGGTGGGTTAATCTTTATTCCATATAATAATCCGCGCTTACAGAGCTTTCCCGCACGGCGTGCATATACGCCTGCACCGGCAGATGAACTGGATGGGTGCGGTAGCGTTCCAGCGATTCCATAGAATCGAACACAGTTGTTAAGCATAGGTCGCAGGATCGGCTGCTATAAAGAACGTCGATGCCGACCTCCAAGGAGATCATGCCTTCGATTTTACCGGTCATGGATTGAAGCTTCTGTGCCGCTTCTTCAATATTTTGGGAAGATTTGTCTTTCAGCCAGAACATAACGATATGGCGTACCATATTTTTCTCCTTTGCGATTTGCAGCTGTGCGCATTGACACCTGCCGGATATCTACATTATAATGCAGACTGACCATAGTGGCAATGCGGCTTGAGGGTAAACGCTTAATGGAAATGGGGATAAACACATGACGCACGAGGAAATGGCGCGCAGGGCAGTAGAAGGGCTGCTTTTTTTTGCTGTAAAAAAGGGCCTGATAGAACAAGAGGACAAACCTTATACTAGGAATCTTCTATTAGATGTAATGCACTTGGATGCCCCCGGAGAAGTGGCTTCAGTGGAGGATGTGCCAGAGACGGCAACAGTATATTTGGATGCGCTTTTGGATGCTGCTGTCGGGATGGGCTTGATGGATGACACATTGACGGAACGGGATTTGTTTAGCACCCGCATTATGGGCTGTGTGACGCCAGCCCCTGCAGAAATCCGGCGTGTATTTCAGCAGCGCCTTGATGAACAGGGGCCGGAGGCTGCAACTCAATGGTTCTATCAAATGTGCCGCGACAGCGATTACATTCGCGTTGACCATATAAAAAAGAATATCCGCTACTTTGCAAACACGGATTGCGGCGAACTGGAAATTACCATTAATCTTTCCAAGCCCGAAAAAGATCCAAAGGAGATTGCAAAGCTAAAAAATGCCCCCCAGGCTGGCTATCCAAAGTGCATGCTGTGCATTGAAAATCCAGGCTATGCAGGCCGATTGAACTTTCCTGCCAGGCAAAATCACAGGGTCGTTCCCGTAACGCTGTGCGGAGACAAGTGGTATATACAGTATTCTCCCTATCTGTATTATCCGGAGCACTGCATCGTTTTCAACGGCTGCCATGTGCCCATGGTTATATCGCAGCAGTCCTTTGAAAGGCTGTTTGATTTTGTGGATCAGTTTCCGCATTACTTCGTTGGCTCCAATGCCGATTTACCCATTGTCGGTGGCTCCATACTGAATCATGACCATTTCCAGGGCGGGAATTACACCTTCCCCATGGATAAGGCAAAGGATGATATTGCTCTTTCATCGCCTGTAGCCGGCGTCCGCGCTGCAGTGATTGATTGGCCCATGTCCGCTATTGCCCTGTATGGGGTGGACCGGGAAGCATTGATTGCGCAGGCAGTAAATATACTGAACCTTTGGCGGGAATACAGCGATCCTACATGTGATATCCTGGCTCACACCACAGAACCGCACAATACTATTACGCCCATACTCAGAAAGGCCGGCGCAGAATATAAGCTGATGCTTGTCCTCAGAAACAACCGTACAACGCACGAGCACCCTCTGGGGCTTTTTCACCCTCACGCGCCGCTGCACCATATCAAAAAAGAAAACATCGGTCTCATTGAAGTCATGGGCTTGTTCATTCTTCCTGGCCGTCTGAAGGAGGAATTAAAGGAGTTGGAAGGCTACCTGACAGGCTTAAAGCCCTTGGCAGAGCCGGATGAAAATGATCCATCCCATAAGCATTTCCCTTGGCTGTTAGAAATCGCCCAAGCATTTGGCACCAGCCTTACAGTTGATGCTGCACGGCAGGCGCTGGAGAATGCCGTAGCAAAAGTATGCAGCCAGGTGTTGGCGGATGCAGGTGTATATAAGCAGAACGATCAGGGTCGTAAGGGTATTCAGGCCTTTTTGAACACGGCGGGCTATAGGCCGTTGGAAAATGCTTGACGCACCTTGCGGATACAGTATAATGAAGCTATGGATAGGCTTTAACCTTTCCGAGGATTGAATGTTGGAGGATTTCTATGCCCAAGAAACCAATACTGTCAAAGGCGCCTTTGACTGATGCGCAGTTTGCGCCATTGCCTTACAAAGCTGTGCGGCCTCAGGGACAGCTTTACAATAGACTAAAGGATGCCGCCCGCTGGGTGACGAAAATGGAATGGGAAGATAGCCGCTTGCTGGGGTATGCTGCGTTGGCTTCTTTGACTGATGATCAGCTGTTGCTGGCACAGGTGCGCGAGCGGGTGGACGCGATTATTTTAGCCCAGCGGGAAGACGGTGCATGGGAGGCCGGAAGCAGCCTTTCCACCCATGCATCCGTTCTGCAGGGAATGATCGCATGGTATGCGTCAACATCCGATAAAAGAGTGCTGCTCTACCTGCTAAAAAGCTTGCAGTATGTTTATAAGAATGCAGAAAAACTGTTTGAAGGCTTAAATGACGCTGCATTGACAGGCGAATATGGCTATGCTGCGATCTGCGCATATCAATGGTCCAGTAAAGGCTTTTTGTTAAAGCTGATCGAAAAGCTTCGAGGCTTGGGCCTGGATTGGACTGGCTTTTTTCATACCTTCCCAATAACACGCTCATTCACCAAGCATATATCCTCCGACGAGCTTAAGAAAGGTCTTGCTTCCCTTGATGAGCAAACCCGTTCTTATTATGAAAAGCAACAGATCATGGCTGACGGTCTCGCATTGGCCAAGGGCTTGAAAACGCCTGCCGTGCTTTCCAGGTATTCAGGCAGCAGCAAAGAAAAAGAAGCCGGCAAGCTTGGCCTGGAAAAAGTGATGCGATATCATGGCACCGCACATGGTTTGTTTGCCGCAGAACCTGCACTGATGGGCGGAGACCCATCCTGCGGTATGGACGGCCGTGCAGCGCCTGAAGCTATGTTTTCCCTGGAGCAGCTGCTGCTATCTCAAGGCGGCGCTTGGTTTGCTGATGCCTGGGAGAAAATTGCCCTTAATATTCTACCCGGTATGGAGAAAAACGGCCTCATCCAGCCTTATCAGCGTGTCAACAGTCCCTTCTTGGCTGAAAGTAAATCCGCAGTGGAGGTCGGGCCTTGGGTCGATGCATGGCTGAAGGGGATGACCGGGTACGCATCCGGCTTATGGATGGCAGCGAAGGATGATGGACTGGCTTTAATGGGCTATTCTCCCTCCATTCTGCGCTGGAAGATAGGCTCCACTGCCGTTATGATCCGCGCCGAGGGGAAATACCCTTTGGATGGGGAGATTACACTGGCTTTGCAGCTGAAAGAGCCGAAAGCTTTTCCGTTGCATTTGCGCATACCGGCTTGGGCAGAGGGCGCCGATGTTCGCGTGAATGAAGATGGCTGGGAAACAGCCGCACCAGGCGACTTTTTTGTGCTGAATCGTACCTGGCAGGATGGCGACAAGGTGCATTTGTCATTACCCATGAAACCACGGTTGACCCGCTGGCATCATCAAAGTGCTGCGGTGGAATATGGGCCGCTTTTGATGGCACTTCCCGTAGATGGTGAACAGCCTTTATGGCAGCTGGCGATTTCTCCTAAGGATGAGATGTGCGCCTCCGTTGCTGAAAAAGATGGGATAGAGCAGCTTCAGGTGTCTGCTGTGTTTCGAAAGGTTCCCGATTGGACTTCTAAGGGGGACAGGCTTACAATGCCGCCGATCCGCCCGGCGCTTGAGGGAGATTCTCTGACGCTTCATTTGACGCCCTATGGGGAAACAGTATGCCGCATGGCACAGTTCCCAGTGGCGGCGGAGGAATAATATGCCCGTTTGTGACCTTCGATTGGCGCCCATGGCGGGCGTCAGCGACTGGCCTTTTCGATTGTTGTGCTTTGAACAGGGTTGTGATGCCGCCTATACTGAGATGGTCAGTGCCATGGGCTTAAAATGTGCTCCGCCAGGTAACCTGGCCACAGAGCAGCTGCTTAAAATCCACCCGGATGAAGGGCCGGTCTATTTGCAGATTTTTGGCAAAGAGCCGGATATTATGGCCTGGGCAGCTGCAAAGCTAGCGCAGACCGGACTGTATCGGGGCATTGATATCAATATGGGATGCCCTGCGCCAAAGATTGCCGGCAATGGGGAAGGCAGTGGATTGATGCAGACGCCTAAGCTGGCAGAGGCGATTATGCAAGCGGTTGTAAAGGCTTCACTACTGCCGGTTTCAGTAAAACTGCGCCTTGGCTGGGATGAGATCTCTATCAATGTGCTGGAGCTTGCAAAGGCCGCAGAGCAGGCCGGTGTAGGCTGTGTGACCGTACATGGTCGAACTCGCAGCCAGCAATATGGCGGCAAAGCGGATTGGGATGCCATCGCACAGGTCAAGCGGTCACTATCCATCCCCGTATTGGGAAATGGTGATGTGTTTGGTGCAGCTGATGCAAAAGCTATGCTCGAGCATACCGGATGTGACGGCATATTAATTGGTCGTGGTGCCATGGGCAACCCGTGGCTATTTTCACAAGCTAAGGCTGTTTTCCATGGGGAAGTGCCAACCTCGCCCAGCGTTTCCCAACGAGTGGATACGGCACTGCGCCACGCCCGCATGATGGCTCACTGGAAAGGCGAGGACGTGGCAATCAGGGAGATGCGCAAGCATATTGGTTGGTATGCAGGCGGGTTAATGGGCGCTTCAAAATTGCGGACCATGGCCAATGCTGCGAAAACCATGACCGATCTTGAAGAATGCCTCTCCATGTGGGCTGATCCAGCCTAAATGCCCAATAAAATGGAGTCTTGCATGCAGGGTTTTCCATTCCCCAATCGTTCGATTCCATGGAAAGCACCGGAAGGAGTACTGCTGATGATAAAGCGCCGTAAGGGCGTTTATGCCTTATTTATTCCTGCATTTTTCTTGATATATTGTATGATATGTGGAACGGCATTTGCGCAACAAGCACCTGCGCTATCGCCAATGATGGCAGATTGGATAGATGAGGTTGAGGGCGGTCAACCGGCAAATGTGACGCTATCTGCTTCACTGCATTCCCTGGTACCCTTTGGGGATGAAACGCTGTCCATGATGAACCGCCTATTATCGCAATGCAAGCTCAATATAGGCTGGCAGAAGACGGGTGGAGCGGAAATAACCAGGACGCAGCTCATGATTGGGGATGAGAATGCCATTGACATCCTGGAACAGAGTGGGAACCAGGCTCTTGCGCAAACGTCGCTTTTGCCTGGTATGACCTTATCCAGCTACGATGGATCTCCATTATCCCAGTTATTGGGCAGCGAGTCAGAAATCCCATTTTGGGCAGCGGAAGCTCCAGATATCAATGCGCTTTCACAAAAGCTTCCGGATGCAATGTCTGGGCTGAGCAGCTTCGCGGCAGAGAAAGAGGGGAGTTTCAAGCTCCTTTCTGTCGCTACCGCACGCAAAGCGCTTGTATACACTGTGCCAGAAACAAATGCGGAGCAACTGAAGGATATGCTTTTGAAGCTGGCGTCAGCCATGCATTGGCCGGAAGCATCCACCCTTTTCTCATCAGTCATCACAAAAGGGGATGCCGAAATTATGCTATACCAAACGTCTGATGGTGTAAACGTTGGGCTTGGTATAAAGGCATCCATAGGTTTTAACAATGTAAGTGTACGTAAAGTGAGTTTCCTCTGGGCATTTAAGTCCGACGCGAAAAAGAGCGTACAGTCCTTAAGTCTTAAAGCTCCGGCAGCCGATGGCGCTGACTATTTAACAGTGGCAGGCGATTTCGTGCTGGAGAATAAAAAGGCAAAAAACACACTTTCCTTCGACCTGGATATCAAAAGCAGAATGGATAAGGAGATATCCCAGGAACAATGGAAGGGAAAGCTGGATTGTCTGCTGGCTGAGGATAACCAACGCCTGGAAGGGGAAGTTAAGCAGACCGTTTCTGGCTCAGGCGAGGAAACGTACACATTGGTCATACGCCCCAGCCTTCTGGCGGTTAGATCAGGGGAGGAAGTATCCTTAAAAGGAAACACGAGGCTTACATGGGGAGAAGGCAAATCAGTGTTAGCTGATCTCACTGTGTCTTTGTCAGCAGATCAAAATGCTGATCTTGCCTTTAGCAGCGGGGGAAACGTTGTATCGCTAAGTGATATGAACGCTGACGAGCGGGCAACGTTGGCTGAAAAAGCTCAAAATGGCGCAGTTACTGCCATATGGCAGGCATTGATGGCGCTGCCGGAAGACGCTTTGGCGTTGATCAAGAGGAACATCACCCAGGAGGACTGGGAAAAAATATATCAGGTCGTATACCAGGTAGGCCAATGATCAGGGAGGGATGAAAGGTGAGAAAGCGTTTCATTTTGCTGATGGTTACGGTGCTTCTGGCAGTTTTGCCGGTTCTTCACGCCAGCGCTGAATCTGCGCTTATGCAAAAATTGGATAAGCAGTTAAAAGCTGGATCGGGGCTCAGTGGTACAGTCACAGCAAGCGGTATAAGCGGTTTGAGCGGTCTTTCCATGGATGTACAGTATGTACTGCAGAAAGTGCAAAGCCAGCTTATGCTCTCCTTGAAAAATGGTCAAGCTGAGCGGCTAAAAGCAGTGGTTTACAATCAGGAAGGTAAGTCAGTACTGGATGCCGGTCTTGCATCTCGCAAGTTGTACAGCTTTACCGGCGGCTGGGAAGCTGTTGCCGGTTTAATAGGTGGCACTGGCTTGACAGCCAATAAGCCTTCTATTACACCATTTGTTATTGACATGCTGATGCCATCCGGCGATGCGAGCGATGCATCAAGCTTGGCAGACGCTGCAGCGCCATACTTTACCAAGCTAGAATTGTGGATGCAGGGTTTTGCTGCCCCACCAGCATTGGAGAAGGATGCAAATGATAATTCGGTCATGAAGATTGCATATAGTATACCTGCCGCTGCGCTTAAAGCGGAAATCAAGCAGCTGCTTGTGGATCTACTTGCCGATGAAAAATTACTGCCCTTATTGTGGGAGAAGATGACAAAGGAGCAGGCAGACCTGTATGTAAACCCAGCGCTGCAGGGCTTTTACTTTCAGGCAGTGGATGCACTACCGCTTGAGGGTATTGTTTCTATGAACCGCAGCGTTACCACTGCAGGGCAGCATATTGAAACGTCCATCTCCTTTCCAATGTCTAGCAGCGGGAGCAGCTTGAAAAATGTGACTTATGTGGTGAAGACCGCCGATGGTGGCGATGTTGTGAATATCAAACTAGACATGCTAGATGGATCACTGGAGTTCAGTATGCAGGCTGCCGTGCAAGCACAGGCAGATACCTCATCTTATCAAGGGCTAATTCGTTATCTGCCTGGTGAGGTTCCTAACTGGCAGGTGGACTCTACTACGCCCAAATACACAGGAAAAGCACTATCTTTCACCTATAAGGCCGGTATCACCACGAAAATTGCCATCGACGCTGATGGAAAAAATAACGAACTGTATGCCCTGGCCATCGAACTTACGCCGGATTGGAGCCACCTTACTCAAACACCTACAGATGAAGTCAAGGCGCAATACATTTTGACTGAGCCGGCGAATATAACAGCATCCGCTGCCTTGTTAAGCGGGCAGGCCCGCAACGCTTCTACCTCTATTCAAGCACAATTTCGGTTTGTCAGCGGCGCTGTAGACTGGAAACTGGATGCGCAGGGAAAAACAACGCCGCCCTGGGCTTTTGAGCCGGTGGACGTAAATGCCGCCGAAGATTTGGCCAGCCTGAATGCGGATCAATTGAATGGTTTATTGATGGAGATTCTAGGTAGACCTTCTCTTCTGCAACTCGTGCAACTGCTTATTCCAAGCGAACAGCAGACACCTGGTCCGGTAGGATAAGATAAGAAGCAGAAATTGAAACCGCCCTGCAAGCAATGCAAGGCGGTTTCGCTTTATCAATCAGTCACTATGGCCATTCGTTATCGTAACACTCTTTGTAACTGACTGGCTACCAATGCGGCACCTGCTGCCTTCAAAATATCCAGTGGCAAAAATGCCAGGAAAAATCCATTGATCAGTGCGGTGAATGCGATGGGCTTTGCCATGTATATAGCGGATACCAGTGCGGCATAGGGTAATGCAACAGCATATACAGCCAGTACGCCGATAAGCGCTGGCACGATATACCCCCATTTTTTTTCTTTCCACCTTTTGCGGAGCACAGAGGTAATGAATGCAGAAAAGATAAAGCCAAGCAAATATCCAAAATTGTAGGTTAAAACCGTCTGCAGCCCACTACCTTGAGAAAAAACTGGCAAGCCGATTAGACCCAATAATACATAAGCACAAAGCGCACCGGCACTATACTTGGGCGGCAGAACCAAGCCGGTAACAAGCAGAAAAAAAACTTGGGTCGTAAACTGCACAGCCAAAAAGGGTAAAGGAAATCGAAGATATGCACCAACTACCATCAACGCGGTGCATAAAGCAGAGAGAGTCAGATACTTTGTTTTTTGCAGCATGCTTTCCATCCTCCGTAAACCGATAAACAGATTAAGGTTTACGCAATTATACCGTGAAATAGCCTGCCCGTCAATAGGTGCGCTTCTTTCCGGCATTTGTTTCGCATATATTTGGGAAAGAGCTTTTGCATGGGAGGAATAGAACATGAAGGAGCAGCGAGCAGAAAGTACAATGGCAAGGGGGAACGATGGCCGGCCTCATGGTGTCTCAATGGAAAATAGGAGCCGTGCTGTTTTAAGCGGTGTCAGCGATGTGAAGAGCTTTCATGAGGAAGAGGTGGTTCTGGAAACTTCCGGAGGAGAAATGGTGATTACCGGGAAGGGACTTCATATCTCCAAGTTTGCGCTGGAGGATGGAAACCTTATCATGGATGGACGGATTGATGCCATTGCTTATCCGGAAGGCGGAAAAACGCGAAAGGGCGGGAGCATGCTGGGCCGCATGTTCAGGTGATGCTATGGCACCATTTTTTGAAACGAAAAGCCAGGCATGGGTATTTCTGGGCATGATCTACCTGGGTATAGGATTAGGCCTGATCTATGATGTGCTTGGCTTGTTGCGAAAAACAAAAAAGAGAAGCCTCATTGCAGGTGCGGATTTGCTTTTCTTTCTATTAGCCGGCGGCGTGTTGACGTTTGCGCTGGTCATGACTGGGCAGGATGGTTTGCGCTTGTACTCCCTGCTAGGGCTCGTTTGCGGCGGCTTGCTATATATACTTGGTCTGCGCAGACTGGTGTTAGGTATCGCTACCTTTGCAGAAAAAAGGATCATAACGCCAACACAAGCTGCCATGGTGCGTCATAAGGACAAACGAGAACTTAGAAAATTGGATCGGGCAAGCAGGAAACAGCATAAGAGCGGCGAATACGTAAGAAAATGATTATGTATTGGGAGTGGGCTTAACCATGAAGCAGCAGCGCAGAGTACGATTTCTGACACTGTTTTTGGCGCTGGCTGCTATTGGTATTGCGTTTTGGATTTTAAACAAGAATATAAACACAACGTTTCAAAAGACTGTCAAGGATGGTGAGCGTGCTAGAATAGAGCTTGCGCAAGAACAGGATAAGCAATTGAAACTGGAAACAGAGTTAAGCATAGCCGATACGGATGCATATATTGAAAACCAGGCCAGAACGCGGTTTGGTTATTTAAAGCCTGGTGAGATTCGTTTTGTCATCACCAACCCGGAGACACTGTATTCTGACAGTGGAGAGGCACCGCTGCTTCAAGTAGTTCAAGAAGGGGACAAGCCTTGATGCTTTAATAAGGAAAGGGGGTGGGGTCATGCGGGCTGCAGTCATTGGCATTGGGTCCAATTCTGTCCGCATGCTGGTTGCCGATGTTCAGGGCGGCAGACTCCATCAGGTGCACAGAGACAGAGAAGGAACCCGCTTGTTTGGCGGGCTTCAACAGGATGGGAACTTGAGCCGGGAGAGCATGGAAAAGACGCTTGAAGCCGTTTCTGTCATGCATAAAAAGGCCATATCACTCCAAGCCGATGTAATTCATCTATTTGCCACAAGTGCCGTTCGTGACGCCGGAAACCAACAGCAGTTCAGCAGTATGATCCTGATAAAAACAGGTCTTGTGCTGGAGGTCTGCACCGGTGAAATGGAAGCGGCGCTTTCTTTTTTGGGTGCTACTGCAGGCGGGCGTGCCGGTGTGATTGATATCGGAGGCGGTTCTACAGAATATGTTGTAGGAACTGGGCCTAAGATTGATTGCGGCATAAGCCTGCAGATGGGAGCAGTCCGGCTTTTTCGCTTGTATCCCATGATGTCGTCCGAAGATGCTCCCAAAGTGATTGAAGCTGCCAAGGAGATACTGCGTGAAGGAATTGAGCCAGTTGTACAAGCTGGCTTGCCGGATGCATGGGTTGGCGTAGGCGGTACATTTACAGCACTTGCCGCAATTTTAAGGGGTGTTCCCTGGATGGATAAGGCACAGTTAAGCGGATGCGGCATTACGCAGAATCTGGCCGAAGAATGGCTGTACCGGCTGGCAGATATGCCGCTGGAGGAAAGGTTGAAGCTTCATGGTCTGCAGCCCCAGCGGGCGGATATTATGGCACACGGAACGGCCATTCTTGTAGCCAGCATGCAAGAATTGAAAATATCATCCATCACAGTATCAGAATTTGGAAATTTGGATGGTTACTTAAAGCTGAAATATGTTTTACAATCATCTTGAAAACCGTATGAGCCTATATCCACACAAAAAGACAGGATTGCCTACATGAGGTGCAGGCAGTCCTGTCTTTTTTCGTGATTTTGTCAAAGACTGCTGTTCAGGCTATCAATAATTCCCTCCAGCGCTTCCCTGCCAAGCTGCCCTTGTGAGAAGGAGGCGATAGCATGCAGCGGTAAATCGCGCATCATGGCAACCATCATCTCCTGACTGACAGCAGAACCCTCGCCAGCAGCCTGGGTCAAGGCCTGAAGCCCTTGAAAAATGTGATCGATAAACGGCTTTCCCTGTGGTGTATCCATGATATCGCCCAAGGTGGAATCCATAGTAAAATAGCGCTTGAGTTGTGGCGCACCGGCATACTGCACGGTTGCTTCTAGACGGATATCCTTGGAGGATGCACCAATGAGAATGCGGTAAGCACCATTTTCAATATGCCAGCCGGGCGAGACTGTCTCGTAATAGGCAAAGCTGCGCTGGTCAAGTGTCATGCTTATGTTTTTTGTTTCTCCGGGAGCAAGATTCACTTTTTCAAAGCCCTTCAGTTCTTTTTCCGGTCTGGATACACCCTTATGTGCACTGGCCACATACAATTGCACAATCTCCTTGCCAGCAATGCTGCCGGTATTTGTCACATCCATTGTGACAGTCAACTGATCCCCATCATTGACTTCATTTTTGCTCAAGCGAAGATTGCTATACTCAAAGGTGGTATAACTCAACCCATGGCCGAAGGGGAAACATACATCCATTTTCTTTGTGTCATAATAACGGTAACCGACATAAATCCCTTCCCTATATTCTACGGTGTCACCATCACCGGGGAAATAAAGGTAGGCAGGTGTATCCTCCAGACGGAGAGGAAAGGTTTCAGCCAGCTTGCCGCAGGGGCTGGCCGCACCAAACAAAAGATCAATAACCGCACCGCCGACAGCCTGGCCGCCAAGGTAAGCTTCGAGTATAGCGGGAACCCTCTGCGCCCAAGGCATTTCGATAGGTGAACCATTATGCAGGACGATAACGACATTCGGATTAACACTCAGTACTTTGTCAAGCAAAATAAGCTGGCACGCGGGCAGGCGCATATGCGTGCGGTCATACCCTTCCGACTCAAAGGAATCCGGCAAACCCAGGAAAAGTACGGCGATATCCACAGCCTTAGCGGCTTCTACGGCCTGCTCAACCAGTTCAGGCATAACAATATCCTGCTGAGTATCATAACCCTGTGCATACACCACATTTCCGTGGATGCTGCGTACTGCCTGCATAGCAGATGTGATGTCGCTAACATTGATGTGGGAACTGCCGCCACCTTGGAAGCGTGGTTCTTTGGCGAACTTGCCGATGAAGGCAACCTTTTTGCTGCCGCGGATGGGTAGCAGGTTACCTTCGTTCTTGAGCAGTACCATGCTTTCCCTGGCGATGCGCCGGGCTAGGTGATGGTGTACGCCTCTATCAAAGACAGCAGTGCTATCCCTATTGTCAATATAACGAGCAACAATATTTACAATGCGTTCCGCAGCCTGATCTACAACATCCTCCGGAATCATTCCATCACGGACAGCCTGAACCAGTAGTTTATCATTCATGTCGCCGCTGGAGGGCATTTCTAGGTCCAGCCCTGCCGCCACGCCGGCCACATGATCGTTACAGGCGCCCCAGTCGGTGACAGTAAAGCCATCAAACCCCCACTCATCCCGCAAAATATCGGTGAGTAACCTTTTGTTCTCGCTAGCGTAAGTGCCGTTAATTTTGTTATAAGAGCACATGACCGTCCATGGCTTTGCTTTTTTAACGGTGGTTTCAAAGGCGCTAAGATAGATTTCTCTTAGTGTGCGTTCATCCACTACAGCATTTACCGTCATGCGGCGGTGTTCTTGGTTGTTTACTGCATAATGCTTGAGGCTGACCCCAACATGCTTTGACTGCACGCCGCTTACATAGGCAGCGGCAAGCTCCCCTGCCAGCAGGGGATCCTCTGAAAAATATTCGAAGTTGCGGCCGCAAAGCGGTGAACGCTTGATATTAATGGCTGGCCCAAGAAGAATAGCCACATCCTCAGCTTGACATTCTTCTCCCAACGCTTCGCCGACAGTGTACAGAAGCTCTCGGTCAAAGGAGCAGGCCAGACCGGCAGCGGTAGGAAAACAGACAGCCGTAATACTGTTGTTAAGACCCAGATGATCGCTGGATTCAGCTTGCTTACGCAGTCCATGGGGACCATCTGATACCATGACTGAGGGATAATGCAGACGTTCAATTCCCTTAAGGTGCCAAAAACCTTTGCCTGAGCATAGGCTTGCCTTTTCTTCCAGCGTCATTTGTTCAATCAGTTTTTTTGCGTCCATATACATACTCCTTAAACGAATATAAGGTGACGGATGAATTAAACGTTCCTTTATGTTGGATATGTGCTTTTCATTTTTGCAATTTTTATTTCATCATGATAGTCATCAGCCTATCAGACGATAGGTCAATTGTCAATATGGTTATAACAATTGTGTGCGAAAGTCTGAATTTTCGTAATCGATTACGGAGGCATTTTGTGTGACCGCATAACCCAAATGGCACACAACAAGCTGATATGGTAAAAATATATAAAATTGCATATACTATCTTCTATATAAATGCATTTCGAAACAATGTGGTGCTAAAAAATGCGATACAAATTTGTACAAAGTGCTTGACATGCTCAGTGTGTTCAAACTATAATTACGTTAACGATTAAGGAAAAGCGTGGAGCAAAAATATGGTGACCATGAAAGACGTAGCGCTGCGGTGCGGTGTTTCGGTTGCGTCGGTCAGCAAGGCCTTAAATAATATGCCCGACATCAGCACGGAAACAGCTGTGCGGATACGCGATATGGCAAAGATACTTGGTTATTATCCCAATGCGGCAGCCAGAGAGCTGAAAACGAACCGATCAAAAACCATCGGCATACTGATATTTTTACAAAATACCGTTGTATGGACTCATGAGTATTTTACCAAGATCATATACAGCATACAGGCACAGGCTGAGAGAAACGGGTACGATGTAACGATTGTCAACAGTGACGGTGCCAATATTATGGGTAGCTATTTAACCTATTGCAGACACCGGAATTATGATGGGGTCATTGTTGCGAGTGCGCACTTTACCGAGCCCACATTATTGGAATTGATCAACAGTGATTTGCCTGTCGTTACAATCGACTATCTGTTCAATCATAGAAGCGCTGTTATCTCCGATAATGTTCAGGGCATGCGCGATCTTACGCGATATATATACGAAATGGGGCATCGGCGTATTGCTTATATTCATGGTGAGGATACAATGGTCACCAGAAATCGAATTGCTAGTTTCTACAAAACCTGTGAAGAACTTAATTTGGATGTGCCTCCTGAGTATGTGAAAGCAGCGCACTACCATGATCCCCAAAGCAGCATTGATGCTACTCACGAACTGCTGATGCTGCGCAAGCAGCCTACATGCATCTTGTATCCTGATGATTTTTCATGCATCATCGGGCTCAATGAACTGGAACGGCAAGGACTTCATATTCCAGAGGATATCAGTGTTGCGGGGTATGATGGCATTTATTTGTCAGAAGTACTTCATCCAAGACTCACCACATTGATTCAAGATGCGGAAGGGATTGGCTCCCAAGTTATCCGCATGCTGCTTCGGGCGATAGAAAAGCCCAAAAGTTTCATTCCCAAGCATATAGTTTTGCCGGGTACTGTGCGTATAGGAGAAACAGTGAGAGCAATCGTTACCTGACTTTGATGGCGCTATTGGTCGGGATCGACCATAACGATAAAAAAGCGTGGAGGTATACGTATGGAAAAACGGAACCGGAAACTCTTGGCGCTGTTGCTCGCGTTGACCATGATCTGTGGCTTGGCATTGACTGCAACTGCAGAAACGGTCAAAGAACTGCCCCGCAATGAAACTCTGTATTTTGCTGGTCAGCAATGGGGCCCTGTAACCGGCTGGAACCCTCTTTCCGATAGCATGAATAATGCCATGGCCATCACACAAGGCGCCGGCGGCTCCCGTACGACCATGTTCGAGACACTGTACATGTACAACATGCTCGACGGATCCTTTACCCCCTTACTGGCTGACGGCGACTTTGTGTGGAACGAGGCCCGCACTGAGATCACCGCGAAGATCAAGAGCGCTGCCAAGTGGAGTGATGGCACCCCCGTCACTGCGGAGGACGTAGCCTACACCTTTGCTACCAATACCAAGATCGGCAACGCCCAGGGCGTAGGCTTCGCTCCCTATGTGGCCTCTGTTGAAGCAATCGATCCTTCGACCGTTGTTGTGAAAGCTAAGCTCACTGCTGATGGCAAAGCTGCCAATCCCTTGATGCTGCTGACCTACATCGAACAGGTGTACGTATTGCAAAAAGCTTGGATACAGGCCGTTGAAGCCCGCTGCGGAGACGATGCAACCGCTATCAAGCAAGACTTGGGCGAGGATGCCGTGTATTCCGGCCCTTACCATAAGTACTATGCTGATGAGCAGAAGGTTGTTTTGATCCGGGATGACAAGTATTGGGGACAGGATGCCTCCATGTGGGGCAAGCTGCCCGCGCCCAAGTATTTG
Source organism: Bacillota bacterium (assembly GCA_023398575.1). Classification (GTDB taxonomy): domain Bacteria; phylum Bacillota; class Clostridia; order Christensenellales; family Aristaeellaceae; genus JAEWAH01. Next base: position 23,866 of record JAEWSC010000064.1, read on the forward strand.
GCTCACACCATCTATGCTGACAACAACGCGGGCCAAGTGGCCTTTGCCGCAGGCCAAGTGGACGTCTGCCAGCAGTTCATTTCCAACATCCAGGACCTGTGGTTGAAGGAAAACCTGCCTATCTCTACCTACATGCAGGAAGCGCCTTATGGCATCTGCGTGAATATGCCCACTGCCTGGTTTAACCAGGGTGTACCCGCACTTCAGAACACAGCCCTCCGTAAGGCCATTGCAATGGCGGTGGATTATGATTCCATCATTGCCAACGCTATGACCAATCAGTCTCCTACCTTCCAGCAGGTTCCCCGCTCCCTGATGAACCCCACTCCCGGTGAGCAGGCTGCCTTTGACCATGATGCTGTAAAGGACCTGCAATGGTCTGGAAACGACATAGAAGGCGCCAAGAAGCTTTTGGACGATGCAGGAATCGTGGATACTGACAATGACGGCATCCGTGAACTCAACGGTGAAAAGCTTTCCTTCAATGCTTGTGCACCAAATGGCTGGACCGACTGGATGGCCGCAATGGAAATCGTTGCTGCCGCTGGCAAGAACATTGGCATCGACATCACCACCGAATATCCCGAATGGTCTGTGTATCAGACGGTCGTGACCGCCGCTTCCCAGGACCAGTATGACATCTTCATGATGTGGACCGACAGCGCTTCTCCCGTGCAACCCTGGGGCCGTATGCGCATGCTGATGAGCAGCGAGTACATTGGCGTAGAAGGCAACTGGTCTGGCAACTGGGGCCATTACAGCAACCCCCGTATCGACGAACTGGTCAAGCTGATCCCCACTGAGTCCGATGCTGCGAAACTGAAGGAATATTACACTGAAGCTGTGAAAATCTATCTGACCGAAGTGCCTTCCTTCTCCCTCATGTATCGCCCTGACAAGTTCCACGCAGTCAACGAATCTGTTTGGACCGGCTACCCCGAGAACGGCGACGGCAGGAACATTCCGCCGATGGATTTGACGGATGGCTATAGCATCGCCGGGTTGTATGACCTGACACTTGTCAATCCGTAATTAAAACCCGCTTGCAGGAGCGGCCATGCTTCGAGTCTCTCTTGAGGCATGGCCGCTTCTCACTATGGGAGGTTGGAATATGAAGGGCTATCGGAAATACTTTGGGAAAAAGCTATTGTGGCTGCTTATCACATTTATCGCAGCCGTTTTGCTCAATTTCATATTACCTCGGTTGATGCCGGGTGATCCTGTGGCGGCTATTACTGCCAGAACTGCACGTGGTATGTCTGAAGTGGCCGCTGTACAAAAAATCTACGCAGAATATGCGCAGCAGTTCGGTACGAGCAGTCCATTACATGAGCAATTTTTCATCTATATTGGCCGGTTGTTTCAAGGTGATTTCGGCTTTTCTTTCAGCCAATACCCGCGACCGGTTTCCGAAATCATACGAAATGCCGTTGGTTGGACCATTGGCTTACAACTCCCCGCCATCATTATCGGGTGGATGCTGGGTAACCTGTTAGGCGCACTTGCAGCATATATCCGAAAAGGTTTTGACAAAGTTATACTTCCCGTATCACTTTTTGCAAGCAGCATTCCTGCCTTTGGCATGGCTGTTACGTTGCTTGTGATGTTTGCAATCAATTGGAAAATAGCACCGATTTCAGGTGGTTACAACTACGATATGTTGCCCAATTTCAGTTGGGCTTTTGTTAGATCTGTTATAGAGCACTACCAACTTCCTTTCTGGTCTATTGTGTTGGTTTCCATTGGTGGTCAGGCTATTGGCATGCGTTCAATGTCTATATATGAGTTGAATGCAGACTATGTCAAGTACAGTCGTTTTTTGGGAATCAAAGATAGGGTCATTGTGCGCTATGTGTTCAGAAATGCGATGCTGCCGCAGGTGACGGGGTTGGCATTGTCCATTGGTACAATGATTGGCGGCGCGTTGGTTGCGGAAATCATATTCAGCTATCCGGGCCTCGGATATATCATGCTCAATGCCATAAACATGTCAGACTATCCGCTAATATCAGCAGCTACGCTGATTATTACCATCATGGTGCTTTTGGCAACATTTCTATTGGATATTATCTACGGCTTCATTGATCCGCGGGTGAAAGCCGCCCAATTTGACTGAAAGGAGGGAAGATTCAATGAAAAATACGCTGCGACAAGTTTTTCATTCAGGCAAGTTTGTGTTTGGCTTTGCAGTATTTGTTACAATCATTTTAACTCTGATCATCTATCCTCTTTTCAATCCGGGTGATCCTTTGAAAATGATTGGGCTGGGTACCTTCTTTAAACCTGGTACCTATGTTTCGCTATATGACAGTGTAGGTGTCATGCCCAAAACGTTAAAACTTGAGGATGCAACTGATAACCGTTTGGCGCAAGTATTAAGCGATGTGGATAAGATCTCCATGGTTACCTGGCTGACAGCCACAGGTGTTCCTAACGAGGAAATTGATATGACCAATGTGCATAGCCTGGTTACTACCTGGAATAAGTACTTTTCGCCAACGATAAAGCCCAAAGGCATGACCATGGCACAGCGGAACTTTTACTCCCGATTGGATGGCCGGCTCAAGAGCATGCAGAGTGGTGCAGATATTACGATAGCTGCTAAGGATGCAACGACTGGCACACTTACAGAAAGTGGTTCCATCACTGCTACAGACTATGTGAATCTGAATGAAGTGGCAAACATTAAGGTGCTGCCGCTGGGTACAGACAACTTTGGCCGAGATGTACTGAAAGAATTGGTATCTGCCTGTGGTACGTCCATCATGATTGGCCTGATTGCTGGCTTGATTGCAACCACAATAGGGCTTCTGTTGGGATTGCTTGCTGGTTATTTGGGTGGAATTGTAGATGACATTATTATGTTTTTTACAAACATTTTCACAGTTATTCCTTCTATTGTACTACTGATTCTGATCGCGTACAGTATTAACCAAGATCAACGCGGTGCAGTGACTGTTGCTATGGTCATCGGATTCACATCCTGGGTGTGGACGACCAGGTCTGTGCGCTCACAGGTGATCTCACTTCGCAATCGCGACCATGTGAACTTGAGCAAACTGTCTGGGCACAGTGTACCCAGGATTATTTTGACTGATATTCTGCCGTACATTGCCTCCTATGTTGTTATGGCTTTCATACTGCAGATTTCCTCCGGGATTCTGGCCGAAGCAACTTTATCGATGCTAGGCTTAGGGCCCAAGACTACTGAAGTGCCTACATTGGGCCTTATGATGAGCTGGTCCATGCTGTATTCTGCGCATATCAACGGTGCTTGGTGGGCCTATTTCCCTGTGATCCTGACGATCGCGTTGATTTCTTTCTCACTGAATCTCATGAATACCGGATTGGACCAGGTTTTCAATCCGACTCTGAGAGATTAGGAGGCCGGATATGAGCAAGACGATATTGGAAGTGAAGGACCTCACCACAAAATACATCACCAGGTTTCGCGAGGATGTATATGCCGTAGACCATGTGTCCCTGAAAATTGAGGAAGGAAAAACGTTGGGTATAGCAGGGGAATCTGGTTGCGGAAAATCAACGCTTGCTTTGAGCCTGATGGGTTATTATTTCCCGCCGCTTCATTACATGAGCGGAGAAATAATCATCGACGGCAAGAGCATTACAGGCATGAGGCCTGACGACGTGCGCAAGACAGTGCTCGGCACAGATATTGCGTACATTCCACAAGCGGCCATGAATGCGCTAAATCCAACTAGGAGAATCATCCGGTTTGTGGAAGATGTGATTCATGCTCATGATCCCAAAAAGAGCGTGAAGGAGATTCATGAAATGGCAGCCGATCGTTTTCATGAATTAGGCTTGCCGCCAGAGGTTTTGCAAAAGCATGCAGTGGAACTATCCGGCGGCATGAAGCAGCGCACTGTGATAGCCATTTCCACAATCCTTTGCCCCAAAATGCTGATTGCGGATGAACCATCCTCTGCCCTGGATGTTACTTCACAAAAAATGGTTATCAAAATGCTTCGCAGCCTGATGGAAAAAGGATATATCAAGGGCATGATCTTCATCACACATGAGCTTCCACTTCTGTATAACGTGACAGATGACATCATGGTGATGTATGCTGGTCAGATTGTAGAAAAAGGAAAAGCCCGTGAAATGGTGTTTGATCCCATCCATCCTTATTCCAAGGGTTTGATGGGCTCCATCATTGTGCCGGAGGAGGGTGTGCGGGAGCATAAACTTACTGCTATTCCAGGCACACCGCCAAACTTAAAGAACCCGCCAGCGGGCTGTCGTTTTGCCGACCGCTGCAAGTATGTAGTTCCGCAGTGCCGGATAGCGAGTATTCCGATGGTGGAATTCCCAGATGATCGCGCCTATCGGTGCGGTCATTCAGTGCAGCACTTAAGGGAGATGTATGCAGATGAGTCAAATCAATGAAGGAAGGCCATTGTGCTTAAGTGGCAAAGGCGTTACCAAGGTCTTTGGTATTGGTGCCCGCTCAACAACCGCGGTGGATCATGTGGATTTTCAGTTTCATGAGGGTGAACTCATCTCCATTGTAGGGGAATCCGGCAGCGGAAAAACTACGCTGGCCAAAATGCTGCTGGGCCTGATCAGCGTAACGGACGGAGAGGTGTTCTTTCAGGGAAAACTCAGGGACATTTCTACCCAGAAGAAGAAAAAAGAGTACTGGCAGGGCATTCAGGCCATTTTCCAGGACCCATTTTCTTCCTATAACATATTCAATAAGATTGATACGGTTTTGCTGGATTGCATCAACATGCGGGGTGGTAAGCACCTGCCCAAGGAAAAGAAAGTCGAAATGATGACAGAGGCGTGCAGCTTTGTCAACCTAAAGTTTGCAGAGCTTACCAACAAGTATCCTTTCGAGCTTTCCGGCGGACAGATGCAACGTTTGATGATTGCACGCATATTTCTGCTCAAACCAAAAATTCTATTGGCTGATGAACCTACGTCGATGATTGACGCTTGCTCTCGCGCTACGATTTTGGATATGCTGCTCAATTTGCGCAATGAAACAGGCATGACCATTATCTTTATTACCCATGATATTGGTTTGGCTTATTACATGTCAGATAGCATATATATCATGGAGCATGGCAAAATTGTGGAAAGCGGCAGCGCTGACGATGTAATCTGCAATCCAAAGGCTGATTATACCAAACGCTTGATCAGCGATGTACCCAAAATTTACGAACCATGGGATCTGTCTACTGTGTAAATTGCCCCCCCTTACAGGAAATGCGTTATATGCAAAAGCAGCCGGTCAAGTTGCAGACCGGCTGCTTGCTATATGTATGCACGTGTAGATAATCAAAGGCTCATTGCGCTGGCGAAGTAGTTTGCTGAGCGTCAATGATCTGCCCAATAATCTCACGGCTTGGCGCCAAAGGCGGCATGCTGGGAATGGAAAGATAGTAGCCCTGCAGGTAGTCAACACCGCAAACGATGAGTGTTTCCATTTCCTCTTTTGTTTCAATGCCTTCTGCAATGACTTGAATGCCACGCTCCCGGCATACGCCTATGATGCCGGCAAGCATCTGCTGGCGTTCTTTATCTGAATCAATATTGCGAATCATCGACATACCGATTTTGACAAGGTGCGGCGATAAGGTAGACATCATGGATTCACCGGTATCGCTGCTGTCGAAAACGTCGATTGCAACCATCGCATTCCAACGGGAGGCGAGCATCATTTTGTCACGCAAAAAACCTTCGCTGGATGGATCACCATGTATGATTTCCAACACTACCTGTGTGAGGTGCGGCCAGAACTGCTTTTCAAAAGCGGCCATGTCATTGGCGTTCATGCTGCAGCTTGGTATGGAGTGAATGAAAACGCGGCTGTCTGCGGGTATATTACCCATCTTGACACAATTAACATACGCCTGCATTGCGCCAAACCAGGTCAGACTTTCCACACGACACAACTGAGCATGGGATTTTGCCATACGAAGCACATCTCGCGGGCCGGAAAAATCGTTACCACGGGGACGCATGAGCATTTCATAACCGAAAACGCCGCCTGTTTTTGCACAGACAATTGGCTGCATGGCATAATCAATCAATGCTTGCTCCAGTAGGTTGTTCAGCGCTTCCTGACCGCCCAGCAGCATCTCGTTGCCGTCAAAGAGCAGACGGTTAAACTCTTGCAGTTCACCTTTACGTGTGTGTTTTGCTTGGTACATGGCAAAATCGGCGTACCGTACCAATTCTTCAAGTATAGTGGCGTCAAACGGGTACCATGCAACACCGCAGGAGGCACGAAGACGGTAGGGCATACCATTGGGGAGAATGATGGTGGATTTGGTGATATCCTGGCACAAACGTTGAATCACCTTCATGGCAGATTCTCGGCTTTCATATCCGTAAACCAACGCAAAGAATTCATCACCGGAACGCCTGGCCGCGATAACGCGGTACTCTCCTCCCAACTGCAGGCAATGGGCAAATGCCTGAATGTAATCATCACCAGTCTTGTGACCATAGGTATCGTTGATATATTTTAGATTATCCATGTCCCACATGACAAGTGCGCTGATCTTCGCTTCCTTTGCGTCCAGCAGAACTCGGCCGGCTTTCTCAACAAAGCCTCTACGGTTATACAGGCTTGTGAGCACATCATAATCTCTTTCATAGGCAAGTTTACGCTTTTCTAATATTTCTCTAGTTACATCCATAACCGTACCAAGAACCTGATCTTCTTCGTGTACAGTATGTACCTGTATCCACCATTGGCTTGTGGTACCTTTAGTCATGTGATAAATGTCTGTTTCCCCTGGTTCACGCGTGTGTTCCAGCAGGTCCATTTGTTCATAAAAGGATTTGACATCAAGATACCCAAAATTTCCATCGCAAAGGGACCAGCCCATCAGTTCGAACATGCTTCTGCTCAAGAAAACGGAAGTCGAGCCTTTGGCATGCTCGAATACGCCTATTTTCGCACCCGACATGGCAATGATTTTTTGAATCTTGGATGCCGATTCGGCGACAGCACCTGATAGTTCTTCAATGGAGTATGTGAGTTGATCGATTTCAGAAATGTGTACCTTCTGAAGTTTGATTGCTCTTTCAGGGTTGCTTGTCTTCAGTTCTGAGGCTAGCAGTATAATGGGCCGGGTAATCAGTCGGCTGGAGATAATGGCACTGACAAGACCCAATAGCAACGCGAACAGAAGCGCCCAACTGAGCATGCGGGTCACTTGTGTGGAAAACGATAAAAGTGTATCTTGAGGGACTATACCCATCAATACCCATTGCTGGCTTTCAAAGGGTGTATTGGCATTATATAAATGAAGGTTTTCTATGCTGGCTAAAGCACTTTTAGTTTTTGTTGGATTATCCAGACTGATAATGCTGTTTGATTTTTCACTACCACGGTATAAAAGGTCATTCTTTTCAAAAAAGCGATGAAAGCTATTGCCGCTTACAAGGACTGGACGGTAGCTTTTGCCGCCATCTTCTGTTATAGCCAAACAATACGAACCTGCTTTATTATCCCAAAGTTCACCATAATCAAGCATGGAGGTAAGGTATGTTTCTGTTATGTCTATGCCGATAACACCAAAGACAGCTCCATCGGAGGAAATGAGAGGCAAGGAATAAGTAATTACATAACCGTCGCTACCACTTAAGGAAAACATGGGACACCAATAACCAAAAGTGCTGTCGTTTGGTCCCTTTTCCTTCAGTGCGGCGTTATATGGTTGAAAAAAGAACTGCTCGTTCTCCTGCAAGCCTTCTTCTGAGAAGCGGAAGCCAGCACTCCAATAGCTGTCAAGGGGGAGGTTCAAGGCTTTGGAAATCGAGGAAAGACCCCGTTCCATCAGCAGATCAGAGCCAGTAAAGGAATAAGCTGTGTCATTATTGGGATCTAGATCTCGTATATAGAGCCCCGCTTTTACTTCCTTTGCCGAGTGGTTAGGGACACCGGCACCATCCAGAACGAAGAAAGCGCCGGTTACGCCATTGCTGCGTAGCAGCGATATCAGTTCTGGCGCCAAAACCTTTACCAACTTCTCATTGAGTGACGCGTCTCCATGCATATCAGCCCATTTGATACGCAATTCCAATAGTTTGTTTTCTACTTTTTCTTCAAAGCGCTTTTTTGTGATATCCAATTTTGACCAACGTTGTGTCATGGCGGTAGCGAGCGTCTCAGTACGGCTTTTTGTCCGCTGACCTAATAGGCTATATGCATTATTCTCAACATGCTCAAGTATGCCGCTGGCAAGGAAGATAGCAGCAAACAAAACCGTTTCCAAAATCACTGTAAGTGTCAATTGGAAAAGGAGCTTTCGAAAAAGTGTTTTTGGCCGCTGCTGCCAAGGCGATTTCATCCATTTACCTCCAGCTATTCAAGCATGAAACGCGGAAGCTCAACATTCTCACGAATACCCAGCGCTAGTTCTAATTGCCTGAGCAATGCAGTATACCAACCGATGAAATGCGCTTTTGTGTTTAATAGTGCAACCGCTTCTTGCTGTGTTTTGCCTTCAGACATCTTTTTGAGAACTATCAGTCTGTCATCGGAGGCTTTGTTCTGCAGGCTGGCTTCCAGTATAGACCGTACCGCATTGCCATTTTTAAAGGGCTTGCCAGAAAACAGTGTATACGTTTTCGTCATACGCTGACCAGTGGTGAGTACATCGCGAACGATAGGGCTTTTGATGCTTTCATCAACATCTACGAATATGTCATAGTCATCCTTCTGCTTTTTTACCGGTAAATAGCCAGATGAGGAGGAGAAGGCGTTGTTTTGCTGTTGGTCGGTAAACCATTTAAGAAAAGTCACTGCAGCTTGCTCTTTTTGCGGGTTGGATTTCACGATAGCCATACCGGCACCTTGTTGCACAGCGTAAGGCGATGTGCCTTCAAAATTTGGTACTGGATAGACTTTGGCGGAAATGGGGTACGTGCTGCCATCCTGCAGTGTCACTTCGGAGGGGTAATATGCTGCACTGGAGGTAGAGCCTACGATAGCGATTAGGTCTCCAGTTTTTACATCGTCAGAACGAAAACGGCCGAAGGATGCAAAATATCCGCTGATATACGGTACATAGTAGCAGTCCCAAAGCCGGCGCATCGTAGCCTGATTTATTTGCAGCGAAGCCGTTCCATTGCTTACATGAAAGAGATCACTGCCAATTTGTGCGCAGCCGACCAGGATATAATTGGCCATGGCATCACGGCCAAAGAATGCTTTTCCATCGTAGGGAGCATCTGTCAAGCCATCGGTCCAACGATAGTACATTTCGGAAAGCCGAACAATTCCTTCCCAGGTAGCCAGCTCGGACTCTTTTGCGCCGGTTGCACGAGTAAAGGGCTTCCAGTCTGTTTCGTTGAGAATCAAGACTTCTGTTGCCTTGGCAATGGGGAAGATGTACAAACTTCCGTTGTCATCCAAATCGCCTTCCTCAAGATAGTTATCCACGTAGGTGGTTTTTTCCTCGGCCAATAGATAGGTGCTTATGTCTACCACACGATCCATGAGGGAAGCTTGATAGACCGTATCGGCATATGCGGCGAAAACATCAGGCGAGTCCAGTGCGCCAACCTTATGAGACAGGGAATCAAGTGTTTTCTGCGCCAATTCATTGATAGAACCTTGATTGACAGCTTCTACCACAATGCCACTGCTTTCACCGATGGTCGTGTTGAACTGTGCGACGAGTTGGTCAAACAGCTGCTTTTGTACGCCATTATAATAATGCCATATGACAACTGTAACAGGTGCAGCGCTACTGACATTGCTGACTGGCGAAGCGCAGGATGCAATGCTAAATACGGTTAGAATGCAAAGGACTGACATCAAAATTCGCCTTGCGCCGCTTTTCATAATATCTCCTCTGTAATGCCGTCGCTAATTAATGGCATAATAACCTATTTTACCGTATAAAGTATTATAGCAATTGCTTCCAGACAATTCAATATGCAGAGTAGATGTATGAAATATGTTAGCACTTGTACGAAATATGTAACGCGAAAGAGTAAGAAAATTAAACTGTTAAAAAAGCAAAGCCGCGGCCGGTCAAAAAACATCCGGTTCGCGGCTTAGCTTGCATCAGTTTGTGTTCATATATGGGTTCTCTTAATCAAATTGCACATTGTACTTTTTCATCCAATAATTCACTTGCAGAAAGTAGGCTATTGTCTGCGGTCCCGTCATCAATTGGCCAAACCAGGGCCAGGACTGCGTAGTATTTAGCAAACCTTGCAGGCTCTCCTTTTTGACAATTTGAAAAATTGGTTCATTTTCGTCTTTGAGAAGCCCCTCAAGCAATTTGGATACGGCGGCCGTATATGCCGGGTGATGCGTTTTGGGGTACGGGCTCTTTTTGCGCCAGAGGACTTCCGTGGGCAGCAGACCATCCATTGCCTTGCGCAGCAGACTCTTTTCCACGCCGCCTTCATACTTCATGCTCCATGGGACGGAATACAGGTATTCCGCGATACGGTAATCGCAGTAGGGGACACGGACTTCCAAACCGCTGTACATGCTCATGCGGTCCTTACGGTCCAAAAGCACTTGCATGAACCAATCCAGATTTAGCTTCATCATTTCCTTCATCCGCGCTTCTTCAGGCGCAGTTCCGGGCAGTTTTGATGCACGTGCACAAGTTTTTTCGTACCTGGCCTGTACAAATCTCTCCACTGGGAAACGGTGTGCAAAATCATCGTGCAAAAAGCTGACGCGGTGCATGGTGGACTGAGCCCAGGGGAAACCGTCTCTTGATCGGATGGCGGGATCGGTGTACCATGGATAGCCGCCAAAGATTTCATCCGCACATTCACCAGATAAGGCAACGGTGCCTTGTTTTTTGATCTCCCGGCAGAAAAGCAACAGCGAAGCATCCACATCCGCCATGCCGGGCAAGTCCCTTGCGTCTACTGCTTCATGCAAAGCATCAATAAGTTCTGGCGTGTCAACCACAATATCGTGATGAACGGCGTGAAGCGATTGCGACATCTTTTTGATAAACTCTTCATCACTGTTAGGCTGGAACTTGCCAGCTTGGAAGTATTTTTGATTGTCCTTGAAGGAAATGGAAAAGGTGTGCAATTGTTGCCCGAGATTATGGAAATGCCGGTCTGCCAGTGCGGATATGATGCTGGAGTCCAGCCCGCCGGATAAAAAGGTACAAACAGGCACATCTGATACCAATTGCCGCACAATTGCATCGCTCACCAATTCCCTTACCTTTTCAATGGTTTGTTCATACGTATCTTCGTGCGGTCTGTCAGTTAGTTTCCAGTACGTATCAATTCTAAGACGCTCTTTGGTAACAAGCCCGCACTGACCTGCCTTCAGCTCCTGAATGTTCGCAAAAACGCCGCAGCCGGGTGTGCGCCCAGGCCCTAGAAGCAGTATTTCTGCCAAGCCATTGTCATCCAGCTTTGCCTCCACCATTGGATGGCACAAAAGTGCTTTCAGTTCAGACCCAAACAAAAAGGTGTTGTTACGGTAATAATAGAAAAAAGGCTTGACACCGATACGGTCTCTTGCAATGAACAGGGATTGGGCATTTTCCTGCCATATAGCAAAAGCAAAAATGCCATTGAACCGGTTTACACACGATTCGCCCCATGCCATATATGCCTTCAAAAGTACTTCAGTATCCGAGTGGCCTGCAAATGTATAGCCAAGCAATGAAAGGTCTGAACGGATATCTTCTGTGTTATACAGCTCGCCGTTGTATATGAGAATAAATGTCTCCTCTCCCTGCGTAAACTGCATAGGCTGACAGCCGTGTTCCATATCAATGACGGCAAGCCTTCTGTGAACCAGCCCAACCATGCTTGTTACGTACATGCCGGACTGATCCGGTCCACGCCTGGCAAGCGCATTTTGCATGGCGGATAGATATTCGTGGTCTTCCCTGACGTCTCGGGTCCAGCAAACTTCACCGGCAATACCGCACATATTATCACCTCAAGAAAGGGCGATTCCATTTTGAGAACGCCCGTGTTCTTTTTTACAGTATGCCGGAAAAGCAAAGACCGTGAGCAGATTTTTTTTGATGCTTAAGGAAAGTGCGCTTGCATACTGTAACGAATTATACTATGTTTTGTCTGAATATCGGCAAGAATTGAATAAATCTTGCATGTGAACAGAATGTGAAGTATAATTTTACCGTATGCCTTATGGAATTATAAAGGATTGGAGGGAGAAGCATAGGAAAAGGCGTTGTTTGGATCACCGGCGCATCCAGCGGTTTAGGCCGCTTTACCGCTCTGGCAATTGCAAAAGCGGGTTTTGATGTGATTGCCGGCGCCCGTTCCTTTGTACATAAGGAGGAAGTGGACGAGGACGGCATCCGCCGTTTGCCTTTGGATGTTACCAGTCAGGAAAGCATTAACAGCTTTGTACAGTCGGCTTTGCAGATTTTTCCCAGAGTTGATGCTCTGGTTAACTGCGCCGGCATCCTGGTGCTGGGATCATGTGAGGAAGTATCGGCGGCTGAATTCGAAAGCGTAATAAAAACAAACCTGTTGGGTACGGCAGCCATGGTGCGCGCGGCAATGCCGCTTATGCGTGATCAGAGGGCAGGACGTATCATTAATTTTTCATCCATATTGGGCTTGTTGGGCATACCATTTCAATGTGCCTACACCGCCAGCAAGCACGCCATTGAAGGATATACGGAATGCTTGTCCATGGAGGCAGCGCCTTTTGGCATACAGGTCTGCCTGGTTGAGCCCGGTGATCACCGCGGTGGGTCTTCCGCATACCGCAAGCATGCAGCTGCTATACATCAAGGTTCCCCATATTATAAGGATTTTTTAAAAGGCACTGCAACCATTGCGCATGATGAGGAGAACGGAAGCGACCCTGAAAAGCTTGGAAGCATTGTAGCCCAGCTTCTTCAACGCCGGACAATGCCGCTGCGCAAGCGGGTGGCAAAGTTTGATCAGCACCTGGCAGTTTTTCTTCATTCTTTTATTCCTGCCAGGATTATGCAATTGATTCTTACGCAATACTATCTGGGAAAAGGAGAAAAGCCGCATGAAGAAAAAAAAGAGTATGATTCTGGAGCACAGTGACGCGCTCCGTAGGGAAATGACTCTTTCCAATCTGTTCCGACTGACCTGCTCGTACGGGGATACACCGGCGGCATTGTACTTGGAGGATGGGAAGGAAGTCAGCATAACATTCGCCCAGTATGAGCAGCAGGCAAAGGCGTATGCTGCATATTTGATGAAACGGTATGGTAGCGGCAACAAAGAAAAGTTTGCTGCCATAGCGATGGATACATGCCCTGAGTGGTTCCCTGCTTTCTGGGGATTGATTTTGGCTGGTTACAATGCCGTTTTGCTGGATTTCACCCTGGCTGAAGAGCGAATGAACCATATGCTTCATCAGGCCGGAGCTGTCATATTAATCTCAAAAACACTGCGTACACTGCAAAAAGGTATTCAACTCGTTTTGCTTGAGGATTTGAAGAATGCACCCGCGGCACCTAAAGAATTCAAGCCACTTTTTGCAGATAAGGTTGCGCTTTGTACCAGCGGTACTACGGCATCCAGCCGCATATTTGTGTATGATGGCGCCGCAATTTCTCAGCAGGTGCTTTCCAGTGAGCTACTATATAAGGCGAATCGGCAGGTGGTCAATGATGGAAACCGCCGCAGCTTGGCGTTTTTACCATTCCATCATGTGTTCGGCTTTATGGTCTGTCTGATGTGGATAAGCTTTTTAGGCTATGCGAATGTATTCATAAAAGATCGTTCTCCGCAGACAATCGTGGAGACATCTACGCGTTTTCGTGTTCAGATGCTGATGGCTGTGCCGCTTCTTGCTAACAATCTGGCCATTGCTTTGGAAAAAAAGGTGGCCAAGGAATCCCGCAGCAAACGCATTGCCTATCGTATGTTAAAGCATACCAGCCTAGGCTTGCAGCATGTGGCACCGCGTTTGGGCCAGAAGTTTGCCAGAAGAGCGCTTTTCCGTTCTGTGGTTACCAAGATGCTTGGCTGCGATGTAGAATGCATCATATTAGGTGGCAGTCACACGCCCAGAGAGCATATGCGCACATTGAGCGCGCTGGGCTATTATACGGTATCTGGGTTTGGTATGACAGAAACAGCCATTACTTCTGTGGAGATCAGCAAAAAGCTGCGCACCCGTATTTCCGGCTCTGTCGGCCGTCCGCTGTCCAACATCGCCTATAGCGTCATCCCAGACGGGAATCAGAGTAATCGTGGCGAAATGCTCATCAAGGGCCATTCCCTGCATACGGGTCAATTAGTGGATGGCAAGCTTGTTCCTTCAGCGGTGGACAAGGACGGTTGGTTTCATACCGGCGACGTGGTGCGCCTGGAAAAGGGCAGCCGCATGTATGTGGAAGGCCGCGTAAAGGACGTTATCATCAATGAATCTGGTGAGAATGTTTATCCCGATGAAATCGAAGATACCTTTGCCTTGGTAGAGGGTATTGAGCAGATGAGCGTTCTGGGCGTGCCCAAAGACCCGAAGAACCCACTGTACCAGGAGATCACTATGGTTGTATATCTTGGTGATAAAACAGAGGATGAAGTATTTGTTAAGGGTTTGTCCGCCCGTATTGCGCAAATTAATGCAAAACTGCCGGTATTAAAGCAAGTGGGACGCGTGCTCGTAGCCATGGAGAAGCTTCCGCTTGTCAATTCCATTAAGGTAAAGCGTGTTGAGCTCCGCCGGATGATTGTGGAAAGCAGTGAGAAGTTTATGGAGCTGGATTTGCGGGCCGCGGCATCGCTTAACAGCACCGCTTCACTGAAGTCAAGCCCGAAAGTGGAACTTGTGGATTTGGAAATGCGCCGTATTCAGGATGCCGTACGCAAGATTTATGCAGAAGTACTGGATGTGCCGGAGAGGCAGATCAAAGACGAAGCTCATTTCCTGGATGATCTGGGCGGAGACAGCCTGCAAGTACTCAGTACCTCTATTAAGGTGGAAGAGGCCTTTGGCGTCATGATTCAGCCGGAAGAGTATGGTCGCTGCACGACGGTAAACGGACTGAGCCGGCTGCTGTATGAAAAGCAGCATGGTTTTCAGGAGACTGCTGTCACAAACGAGCCTGTGACGCCGATCTCCGATTTCTGCCAGACACCTGAGTTCAAAGCCTTTGACGAACGTCAAAAGGCCCTGCTTTCCCATGGGTCGGCCAACCCATACTTTGTCTGTCATGAGTCGGCGCTGCGCGATGTATCCATCATGGATGGCAAGGAAGTACTAAACTTTGGCTCTTACAACTATGTTGGCATGTCAGGCCGTCCCGAAGTCATGGCAGCTGCCAAAGCAGCCATTGACAAGTATGGCACCAGTGCCAGCGGCAGTCGCTTACTGGCCGGTGAAAAGAGCTTGTACCAGGAGTTGGAACGTGAAATTGCCGACTGGAAGCACTCCGAGGCAGCGCTTGTGCTGGTAGGCGGCCATTCCACCAATGTGACGATCGTTGGCAACTTCTGCGGCCCCAAGGACATGATTGTATATGACTCTCTGGCGCACAACAGTATTGAACAAGGCTGCCGCTTGAGCCGCGCTTTATGCAAGCCCTTCCCGCACAACGATGCCGCCGCATTGGAGTCCATACTTCGGCAGCAGCGTCACAAATTTGAAAAGGTGCTTATCATTATCGAGGGCGCGTATTCCATGGACGGAGATATTGCAGATGTGCCTGCATTTGTGGCTCTGAAAAAGAAATATGGCTGCTTCCTGATGGTGGATGAAGCACACAGTGCTTGTGTCATCGGCAAAACTGGCGGCGGGGTGGACGAATACTTCTCACTTGAAAGCAGCGATGTCGACATCAAGATGGGTACACTGTCCAAAGGGCTTGGCACCTGCGGTGGCTATTTGGCCGGTTCACATGCGCTGATCAATTACCTGAAGTATAACTTACCCGGCTTTGTGTTCTCAGTTGGTATTTCTCCGCCCCTTGCGGCTGCTACACTGGAAGCCATTCGTCTTCTTCGACAGGAGCCTTCCATCATGGCGCGTATGAAAGAAAACATTGCCGCCTTTATGGATGAAGCTAAGGCACGCAATCTAAATACCTGCTTGGCCAGCGAAACAGCCATCGTTCCTATCTTGATCGGCAGGGATGAAGATGCGTTTCTTTTGAGCAACAGGCTGCGGGAACATGGCGTATTTGTGCCGCCTGCTGTCTATCCCGCTGTGCCAAGAAACAAGGCGCGTTTGCGTTTTTGCGTGATCAGTGAACATCGCCGTGATCAAATTGTTCAGGCATTGGATCTGCTGATGGAATTAGCTGTCCAAGAAGGCATTGCGCTGCCTGCGGCTAAACAAGAGGAAAAATCAAAAGAACAGCGGGCAGTTGCCACTTTTGCGTAAAATCATTGTTTTTTCCGTCTGTTCAAGGTATAATTGCTCCGTATCCCTATTTATTCAACGATTTATGGAGGCTTGCTGATGTATAAACTGCTGCTGGCAACCGATCAGCACGACATCTTGAATATGTTTTCCGGGATTTCCGAATGGGAGAGCAGGGGCTTTCGCGTACCGCGTACTGCCTTAAATGTTCACGAAGCTTTAGCGTGCCTGGAAAAACATCATATCGATGCTATAGCATATCGTTTGAATGCACAGGATGAAAAAGAGCTGTACCAAAATCTAACACATAGCTATCCTGATTTGCCAATTTTCCGTCTTGGCCGCAATGAGGCTGAGCAAATGGCTATTGTCAATGAATTGCGGATACTACTAAATCGTATTCATGCAGATTTTGCTAATGAGGATTACGGTGTTGCGGATATGATGAAGATCTGCCGCAACGACTTTATGCGTTCTCTACTGTCAGGAAGTGTTCCGGACAGTAGAGAAATCCTCTCCAAAGTGAAGCTGCTGCGTTTTGGCGTTGACGTGGACAAGCCCTGCGTATTGCTGGAGATGGAATTGCTCAAAGGCGATGAGTATCTGGCTGGACGCTGGCATTATGGCAGTGAGCGCCTGGAAGTAGCCTTGCGCAATTTTTTCGGATCAGAAGCTGGCGGTATTTCTTTTCATGTTTCTGTCGTTTCACCTCAAGTGCTCCGTTTGCTGGCTTGCCCTTTGGAAGAGCATGACGAAGCGGATAAGGAAGAATCGCTTACTGGTTTGGTAGAAGACCATGCGCTGGAGGCAATTGACCAAATAAAGGAATATCTTGCGCTGGAGATACGTTTAAACGGAACTCGTGTTTTGAAAAATATCACTGCATTGGCTGTTCAGCCATAGAATAGTACAAAAGGTACTTGAGCGCAGGAGGGTGCATATGGGATTTTTTAAGAACATCATTAAAGGGCAGCTCATCGACGTCATCGAGTGGGTTGATGATTCACGGGATGTCATGGTTCACCGTTATGATATGAACGGTAAGGATATTATGATGGGGGCACAGCTCACCGTTCGGGAGAGTCAGGTTGCCATATTCATGAACGAAGGGCAAATCGCCGATGTATACAGCCCTGGCCGCCATGAACTGACGACTGCAAACATGCCTATCATGACCGCTTTAAAGAGCTGGAAGTTTGGCTTTAATTCGCCCTTTAAAGCAGATGTGTATTTTGTAAATACGCGCCAGTTTCTCGATTTGAAATGGGGCACTTCGAATCCGGTAATGATGCGTGATGCCGAGTTTGGCATGATCCGTATCCGGGCGTATGGCATCTACTCCTTCCGCGTAAAGGACCCCGTAATTTTCCTGAAAGAGGTTTTTGGTACCAATAGCTTATTCACAGTCAGTGGTGTGGAAGGACAGCTGAAGAGATCGCTGGCTTCTTCTCTGAGCGATGCTATCGCCCAAAGCAAAATTCCTGCATTGGATCTGGCGGCCAACTATGATGAGCTTGGAAGCTTTGCGAAAAAGGATTTACAACCTATTGCCCAGGCGATTGGGCTGGAGCTTACATCCTTCGTCATTGAAAACATCAGCTTGCCCGAGGAAGTGGAAAAGGCTATGGACCGCAGAACATCCATGGGGGTGTTGGGTGATCTTGGCCGGTATACCCAGTATCAGGCAGCAGAAGCGATGCGCGAGGCGGCCAACAATCCTGGCGGCGGCGCAATGGCGGGCATGGGTGTTGGCATTGGCGCTGGTGCCATGATGGGCCAAGTATTCAATCAGGCTATTAATCAGCCACCACAACCTGCTGCACAGGCGCAAAAGGCAAGTTGTATCCGTTGCGGTGCGGACATTGCACCTGCGGCAAAGTTTTGTCCGGAGTGCGGTGCGAATCAGGCGGCACCCAAATGTATTTCTTGCGGTGCTCCTATCAGCGCTGGTACGAAATTTTGTCCGGAATGTGGTGCGAAACAGTAATGAAAATAACACAGCCGCTCAGTTCATTAGGAACTGAGCGGCTGTTGTTTTTTCATGAACTGAATGTGTTCTTTTCGACCCTGCGCAGATGGCCTTTCATAGCTGCAACAGCAGCTTTGGCATCACGGTTCCGAATGGCTTCCGCTATACGGACATGCTCCTGAATCATGACTTGAAGCGTTTTCGTATTGTTTGTCAAAGCAATGGATTTTTCACGAATCGTATCATAATAAAGATCAATATAGGCACAAAACAATGGATTTCCCGATAGTTCGGCAAGCCGGTAATGAAAGTAATAATCGGGTCTGCGCGTCGTAGATGACAACGGAGTGTTTAATAACGCGAACAGGCTGTCTATTTCTTTTTCTGTTGCCAGGCGGATGACATTGCGCACGACCTTGCATTCCACGGCTTCGCGAAATTCAATCATGCTTTTGTGTTCGCAGCCCCGCATAAGATCAGCAAACGAGTTGCCGCTGTTGTTGCCTGTAACACTGCGAACGACTGTACCCTCCCGTGGGGCACGAGAGATATAGCCTTGTGTCTGTAGTATAGTCAGCGCCTCCCGCAAAATGCCGCGGCTGACACCAAGCTGGTCAGCCAGGTCAGCCTCATTGGGAAGCCGTGTTCCTACAGGCAGCTCGCCGGCACGTATGCGCTGCAACAGTTGCTGAACAGCCTTATCGGATAGCCGGTCATTCCGAATCCGTCGAAAGCCTTCCACAAAAGGTACCTCCCGAACATCATCCGATGGTAAGATATATTCATTTTCCATATTACCATGTATTTATTAATGCTTCAATATTTTACATGATATTTTATAAGGATATATTTAATTAAGTAGAAATCCAGAAAAAGTGGTAAGTTTTAGTAGAATACATGACTAAATTGACTATGGATCCGCTTACATAAATATATTACTATAAAAAAACAGCGGGCGATTGGCATGTGCCAGTGTCCGCTGTTCCTGATATAGCCTATTGCCTGTTAAGAATCGTAAGGTGAATGCTTGCCAATACATCCAACGCCTTTTCATGCAAAACATCATCAAAACTGGCGGTGCATGCTGAATCAATAATGATATCGGTATCTGGCTGTGCCGTTTTTGCAATGACCGCATTGGAGAGAACGCACATGTTAGTGACCAGGCCGCACAACTCAATGGAACTGTATGGATGTTCTTGAAGATACGTCAATAATCCGGCAGAGCCAAAGGTTGGTTTTTCAAATACGATGTCCTTGTGTGATTTTAGCGATGCCACCTTACCAAAAAGCTGCCATCCATTGGACAGGCGGGAGCAATGAGGAACAGGTAGCGTTTTGCCTTCCACAGTTGTCATATAATCCTCTCCGTGAGTATCAAAGGTGAAGACAATATCGTCACCAGCGTTTCTATATGCAGCAATTTTACGGCAGATGGGTTCCTCAAGTGTTTCGGCTTTGGGAAATCCCAGACTTCCTGTGACAAAATCTATTTGATAATCCACCACAATCAAGAGTCTCTTCATATGATTTCTCCTTCCATTTCCGCTTGCAGTTGAGAAAACACAAGCATCCGTGCTGTATCCTGCATCAGCCGCTCAAAGGCCGGTACATCGGTTTCATTGGCGCACATACACAGAACAAAAGGTTCCTTTGTAAAAATGATACCCACATCATGGGTAATCCCATCGTCTTCACCAGTTTTGTGCGCAATACGTATACCCTGGTTGTGCAAATAAAATGGGAGTTTACCGTTTAACTGCTGACAGCTCAGCATGTGAAGCATTTTCTGGCTGGCTTCAGGTGAAATGACCTGCTCCTTGTAAATCAACTCCATCAAGCAGCCCATATCTGCGGCGGTGATGTAATTCTGTACGCCCAGGCGGGCAAGCTCAGGTTCGAACAAGCGGCGGTTCAGGCGGCTGCCTGTTGCACCTAAAGCAGTCAAAGTCCTGTTGATATGATCCTGTCCTAAAAAATCAATTAACATATTGGTAGCGGTATTATCACTGACGATGATCATCAGGGTGACAAGATCTATTAGTGTAACCTCCAATCCGCTATGCAGATAGCTAAGCACGCCGCAGGAGGGGAGCTTGTGGGAGGCGCTTATCGTAAACAAGGCATCTGCGGATGCTTCTGTATCTCGAATTTGACGGAATGCCTCTACCATGATGGGGAGCTTAATGACGCTGGCGGCAATAAGCGGAAGATCTGGCTGATAAGAAAACGACATGCCCGTAATAAGGTTTTTGTAATATAAGCTTGCTTTGCCTGGCATTTGTCCAAGCATATGCACAATAGAATCCCAATTAATCGGCAACTGGTACACCCCGCTTTTTAGAATAGGTACTTCGACCATTATTATACTGTCCTTTGGTGAAAATGCAAGGCGCGCATCTTGTCGATTCGTTGGTTTTTTCCGTTGCGCCACTCATCAAATCGTGCTATGCTATGCACTGTCGTGCATAAATTGCCATACGCAAGGAAGGAAGCTTTTGTAATGCGGCCTGCTCTTTTTACATGTCTGAAGCAATATTCCAGGGAGAAGTTTATTAAAGATCTTACAGCCGGACTAATTGTTGGCATTATTGCTCTTCCCCTTTCCATCGCTTTGGGTATCGCCTCTGGCGTATCGCCTGAAAAAGGCCTGGTTACTGCGATTATTGGCGGCTTTCTTGTTTCTTTTTTTGGTGGTTGCAATGTACAGATTGGCGGGCCTACAGGCGCGTTTGTAATTATCGTGGCCGGCGTTATTGCCAAGCAGGGGTTGGATGGTCTAATTATGGCCACCATGATGGCAGGTGTCATATTGATTGCCGCCGGCCTTTTGCGCTTTGGCAAACTGCTGGAGTTTATACCATACCCTGTGATTTCTGGCTTTACAAGTGGTATTGCTGTCGTTATCTTTTCCACCCAGGTGGGAGATTTTTTAGGCCTTGCAACCGGCCCTGTACCTGCGGAATTCATGCATAAGTGGTCCGCCTATTTTCATGCCATAAGCACTGTATCCTGGCAAACGGCTCTATTAGGCGTTGTGACGTTAGCCATCATTATTCTTTGGCCCAAAATCAACCGCCGTATTCCTGGCACACTGATAGCGCTGTTGTTTGCTACGTTTCTTGCGTTCTTCCTGCAACAGGCGGACACCATCGGCAGCCGCTTTTCCAGTATATCTGCCTCTTTTCCGACACCTGCGCTTCCTGCATGGTCACTGGATAAAATCATGGCACTATTGCCAACCTCATTAACCATTGCTTTCCTGGCTGGTGTTGAGTCGCTTTTATCAGCCACAGTCGCCGATGGCATGACCGGTGAACGGCATGACCCGAATATGGAGTTGGTCGCCCAAGGAGCGGCCAATATAGGTTCGGCAATCTTTGGGGGAATTCCGGTGACGGGTGCTTTGGCCCGCACCGCAGCCAATATTCGAAACGGTGGCCGCAGCCCGGTATCCGGCATCGTTCACGCAATTACACTTCTGTTTATTTTGCTGGTAGGCATGCCGTATGTAAAGTTTGTACCTATGGCGGCGTTGGCGGCAGTGTTAATGATGGTCGCTTATAATATGGGCGAATGGGAATATTTCAAAGCCATGAAGCACTTGCCAAAAAGTGACAGCGCGGTATTCTTGACAGCCTTTTTACTTACGATTACGTTAGATTTGGTTATGGCCATTGGTGCCGCATTGATTTTGGCAGCCGTGTTGGTGCTTGTGCGTCTAAAGCATATGGTTGGTTTGCAAATGGAGCGTGAAGGCGACGGCGTGCTGCGGGTGAAGGTAGATGGCCCGCTCTTCTTCGTCGCGGCGCAGAAACTGCGCGAAATGCCGCAGAAAGAACGAGAGCAATTAAACACCCTGTTGTTGGATTTAGATAAAGTTCCCTTTATGGACGCCTCTGCATTGAAAGCATTGTCAGCACTTCGAGAAGGCGTTGAAAAACAGGGTATCACATTCAAGATGGAGAACTTGCAAAGTCAACCGCGTTTGCTGCTTTCGCGCAACGGCTTTGAACTTGCATAGCATTTGGCGTCTGCTCTATGGCAGGCGCCTTTCTTGCTGAAATATGAAGATTCTTTTTGTCTTTTTTCACGTGTGAACTTGAAAACAGTATTTTGTTCCTGTACACTAGAATGGCATATATTCGGTCTTGCAAGAGGAAGGGAAAGCATTGAAACTGATCTTTCATTATCTCCGTCCTTATGTTGCCAGGATGTCAGTTGGGTTCTTTATTAAATTCGTTGGCACCATTATGGACCTGTGCCTGCCAAGAATTTTAGCCTATGTAATCGACCATGTAATGCCCATAGGTGATATCGGTCAGGTGATTTGGTGGGGCGTCGTTATGCTGTTATGCTCTGTAATGGCAGTAATCACAAACATATGGGCCAACCGTATGGCGTCGGTCGTGGCAAGAGATACAACCCGAAGGGTGCGTCATGATCTATTTAGCAAGATTGCATATCTTTCCAACAGGCAGGTAGACCGTTTTACCATCCCATCTTTGATTTCCCGTATGACATCTGATACGTACAACATTCATCAAATGGTAGGCATGATGCAGCGCATCGGCGTGCGTGCGCCAATTCTTTTGATTGGCGGCATTCTGGTGACACTGACATTGGACCCAATGCTAACGCTGGTGCTTGTGTCTACGCTGCCGTTTATGGTGCTTATCACGTTTGTCATTACAAAAAAAGGCGTTCCACTATTTCGCCAGTCACAAGAAGCGGCAGATGACATGGTGCGCGTCGTACGTGAAAATGCTGCCGGTGTTCGCGTAATCAAGGCGCTTTCAAAGTCAGAGGACGAAAAGCAGCATTTTGATACAGTCAATCTTCAGGTAGTGCAGGCAGATCGAAAGGCAAATGTAACCATGGCAAGTATCAGCCCGGCCATGAATCTATTGCTAAATGCCGGGCTTGCATTGGTGGTGCTGGTTGGCGCTTTGCGTGTCAATGCCGGTATGGGCCGGGTGGGCGAAATCGTTGCCTTTTTGTCTTACTTCACCATTATTCTAAATGCGGTGATGATGCTGCCCAGAATATTCACCATCTATACGAAGTCAGCCGCGTCTGCCAACCGAATTTCCGAGGTGATGGGTGCAAAAGACGAGATGACGGCGGAACAGGAATCACCTGTTCCAGAGACAAGCGACCATGTTGTGTTTGACCATGTATCCTTCTCCTATGACAAGAAAGAGGATAACCTGACAGACATTACCTTCGCTTTAAAGCGCGGAGAGACCTTGGGTATTATCGGACCCACTGGCGCGGGTAAATCTACCATCGCGCAGCTGCTTTTGCGGTTTTATGATGTGGATACGGGATCCATCCGCATTGCCGGCCGGGATATCCGTGAAATGGAATTGGGCGCGCTGCGAGAAAGGTTCGGCGTTGTTTTCCAAAACGACATTTTGTTTGAAGATACCATAGAGGAAAACATTCGCCTTGGCCGCCCGATTGAAAAAAGTGGTCTAGAAGCGGCTGCAAGGTATGCCCAGGCTGCTGAGTTTATTGCTGAAAAAGAAGGTTACGATGCAGGTCTAAATATCAAGGGGGCCAACCTATCCGGTGGGCAGAAGCAGAGGATCTTGATCGCCAGGGCGCTGGCGGGAAATCCGGAAGTCCTGATTCTAGACGACTCCTCCAGCGCGCTGGACTATAAAACAGATGCATTGCTGCGCAACGATATCCGCATGCATTTCAGCCATACGACCACCATTTTAATCGCTCAGCGCGTATCCTCCGTTATGCGTTGCGATCATATTCTCGTATTGGATGATGGAAAGATGGCTGGCTACGGCACACATGCGGAATTGATGGAAAGCTGTGAACTATACAGGGAGATCGAGCGCATCCAGATGGGAGGGGCCGATCGTGGGTAAAAAAAAGACGTACCGCCGCCTGGGACAATATTTGATGAGGTATAAATGGCTGCTTGCACTGGCCATTGTTCTATCTATCAGCGGCAACTATCTGGCGCTGATTGGTCCCAGACTCTCCGGTTTTGCCATTGATTTAATCAACCCCGGCACGGGAAAAGTAGATATTGATGGTGTGCTTGCATTGGTTATACAGATGATCATCTGCTATGCTATTTCCGCCATACTCAGCTATGCGCTGTCGGTGCTAATGATTACTATTGGCCGCAAGGTCATTTATCAGATGCGAAAGGATGTGTTCAACAGGCTGGCTGATATGCCGGTAGGTTATTTTGATACGCATCAAAGCGGCGATATTATCAGCCGCATCTCCTACGATATTGAAACGATCAATACCTCCCTATCCAATGACCTGGTGCAGATATTCACCAGCATTATTACTGTGGTCGGATCGCTGGTCATGATGCTGGCACTATCGCCTGTGCTTGTGCTTGTGTTTGTAGTCACCATACCGCTTTCCATTTTGCTAACGCGCTTTATCGTCAGCCATACCAGGCCTTTGTTCCGAGACCGTTCAAAGAAACTGGGCGAATTGAACGGCTTGGTGGAAGAAAATATTACAGGACAAAAAACGTTGAAAGCATACCATCAGGAAGAAAACACGATTAAGCGAATCGGCGTAAAAAATGATGAAGCTGTTGAGGCATATTATAGAGCTGATTATTATGGGAGCACAGCCGGACCATCTGTCAACTTTATCAACAACCTTTCGTTGGCATTGATCAGTGTATTTGGTGCAATTTTGTATATCAAGGGCCTTATGAGATTGGGAGATATATCTTCCTTTGTGTTGTATTCCCGCAAGTTTTCCGGCCCCATCAACGAAATGGCAAATATCATCGGCGAATTTCAATCAGCTTTTTCCGCGGCGGAGCGGGTGTTCCGCCTGCTGGATGAACCCCTCGAATCAGCGGATAAGCCAAATGCGGTCGAACTCAATCAAATGCAAGGCGATGTGAAGGCGCAGGATGTGTCCTTTGGCTATGAGGAGGGTAAGACCATCCTCAAGCACTGCAGCTTTCATGCCAAGCCCGGCAGTCTGATCGCCATTGTCGGTCCTACCGGCGCAGGCAAGACAACGCTAATTAACCTGCTAATGCGGTTTTATGATGTGGGGGAAGGCGCAATCAGGGTGGATGGCTGCAAGGTAGAGGACGCTACACGAACAAGCCTTCGGCGCAGCTATGCCATGGTGCTGCAGGATACTTGGCTTTTTCATGGTACCATTTTTGAAAACATCGCCTATGCTAAAAAGGGAGCAACCAGGGAAGAAGTGGAAACTGCTGCCAAGGCTGCCCGTATCCATTCTTATATTCAACGGCTGCCCAAGGGGTATGATACGTTGATTACTGACGATGGAGCAAATATATCCAAAGGCCAGAAGCAATTGCTTACCATTGCACGCGCAATGCTGATGGAAGCGCCCATGCTAATATTGGACGAGGCTACCTCCAACGTGGATACACGCACGGAGGTTAGAATACAACAAGCTATGCGTGCGCTGATGAAAGACAAGACATGCTTTGTCATTGCACATCGGCTTTCCACCATACAGCACGCTGATCTGATTTTGGTGGTGAAGGATGGAAATATTGTTGAAACGGGTACGCATGACTCCCTGATGAGCATGCAGGGATTCTACCGTAAGTTGTACGACGCACAGTTCGCTTAAGAATAATGAGGGGGAAGTTATCCATGCTGAAGAAGACAGGCATTGAAATGGAAATCGCCTACAAAGGCAGAAGCTTGCGATTATTAAACCAAAGAAACAAAGACTGGTCCTATCCTTATAATCATGTATCCGATCCGGATGACACATTGGCTAGCGCGGGTTGTGGTTTGTTTTCTCTATGTCATGCCGTGGAGTGGATGCATGATATACGCCTATCCCCCGAACGGCTATCTGACTTCGCCAGAGAAAAGGGTGGACGCGGCGATGATGGTACCGACCGGCCGGCGCTTTTGCATGCGCTGATGGCCTTTGGGGAAGCACCAAAGATGGGTTTGCGATATGAAGAAGATGGCTTACGCAATGACTTGGATACTTTATGGGAGCATATATCGCAGAAAAAGGGCGTGTCGCTTTGCAATCTTCGCGTAGGACATATCGTGGCGATGGTGGACAGTCGCATAATGAATGGAGAAAAGCAATATTTGGTGATGGACAGCTATAGTGAAAGTGCTCATGAAAAGGTACGCGATCATGTTCGCGAATTAATTCCACAAAGTGAGATTATTTCGGATATCAGCAATAAGGATGGCATGGTGACCGGACAGGGGATCTATTATGCCATGTTTTGGGTATCAGCTCAGCTGCCAAAGGATTTCAACTTGATTTACAAAGAAAAGATAGAACAGTAATCCTCATACAAACAGCGCTGCATATCAAAAATGCGGCGCTGTTTGCTAATTGAGATGATGCCACTAAGTAAGAATTTTCATTTATTCCGCAATACCCAATAACACAAAATCAATATACTCACTGAATTCCTTCTGGACTGGGCCAGCGTTTTTAAAGAATGCGTCAGGCCTGTCTTGATACTTCTCAAAATATCTGTTGATAAGAGATTGAACATAAATCTGCAAAGCGGCGGTTGCCTTACCAATATCAACCGCTGTCTTAAAACGAATATTTGCGGATGCCATCGCCATAATTTCCGTTGTATCCATACTGGATTTTGCCATGTAATGGGTAAGTATGGTATTTTTGCTTTCTTTGATATCGGTGCATGTCTCTCGCGATGCCATTTGAGATAGACGCATTTGAGTTGGATACTGCTGGCAGAGGCGGATTTTGTTTGTGAGCAGTGAGAAGAATACTTCATGCAGGTTGCCATTTGGCATGGCTGGCGAAGGCGTGGTAATCACTTTCATGGCCTGCTCTAAGCAATAGAAATAGTACTCTTTTTTGCTGCCGAAATAATGAAATAGGAGACCCTTGGATATGCCGCATTGCTTTGTAATCACATCAGTACCGACATCTGTATATGATCTTTGAGAAAATTCTGCAATGCCAGTATCAACAATTGCATTCCTGCGCTGGTCGGATAATTTCATAAATGAATCATGCGGCATAAATATCTCCTTATTGCTTGCGGAAATGATGAATCTGATTGAATTTTATCGAAATGAGCTGCTGTTTGTCAATACAGAGATTGCGGCAGCCAGCATGATAAAAGCCCCTTGCGGTTAAACTGCGAAGGGGCCATTATGTTATTAACCCAAGCATGTATTGTAACAATTCATTGGATATCGATAGATCAGGAAACGAACTCGGAAAATGCTGCCTTTTCTTTGTTCTCCGGCAGATAAACGCGGAAGGATGTACCGGCACTTAGTTTTGACCGGACAGTAATGCGCCCGCCATGGGCAATCACGATAATACGGGCGATGGAAAGTCCTAACCCATGGCCGCCTGTACTGGATTTGCGCGCGCGGTCGGCCCGGTAAAAACGGTCGAAAACCTTGGGCAGATCTTCTGCGGAGATGCCGTTGCCAGTATCGGTAACAGAGAGCATGCAACCCTCCATCGTCTTTTTGACGCCAAGGGTGATGGTGCCGCCGGCAGGTGTGTACTTGACGGCATTGTCGCATAGAACGCGCATAACTTGCTTGAGCATATTTTTATCAGCGGTGATTTGACAATGCTCCATGGGAGAAAGCAAGAACGTGTGATTTGGGGATAACATTTTTGCTTCTCTGTGCAGCGTTGCCACTACTTCCAAAGGATCAAAGGCTTCCATTTCCAATAGCAGCGTTTTCTTGTCATGCCTGGCCAGGAACAAAAGACTCTCTACAAGCTCCTTCATGCTGGCTGTCTCCTGGGCGATGGCGGCAATGCCTTCTTCCAGCACAGCCTTGTCCTCCTTGCCCCAACGGTCAAGCATGTTGATATACCCTTGCAAAACGGATATGGGGGTGCGGAGTTCATGGGAGGCATCGCTGACAAACTGCTTCTGGCTGTTGTAGCTTAACTCAATACGGTCCAGCATGCTGTTGATAACGACGGCCAGATCCTTCAACTCGTTTTTGGTACCGGCGATGTTCAGCCGGTTGGACAGGTTATTGGCGCTGAGGGTAGCTGCCATGTCGGCAATTTCACGCAGGGGTTTCAATACCGATTTATTCAGCCGGTTTCGCTTTCTTAAAAAGCGCCATACCCGCAAAAGATCACATAAAAGTATGCCGCCCATCAGGTAGAGCCAGATTTCCAGACGTTCTCTAAGATCAAAGGAAACGATGAGCGTACCTTGCTGCGTATCACGAACCAGGTTCAATACAGGAGGCCAGCGGAAAAGATCGTATGAAACAGCTTTTTGAATGTAATAGCTTGCCCGGCTTGAACCTTCGGATGGGATGATATCATGGCTGATGACCGCAGTCGCACCACGGTCCATGACCTGTAGCGCCGTATAGCTGTCACCATTTTCTGGCCTGATGTTGGATACCCTGTCCATGGTTCTGAGCATGGACGGTATCTGTGCAGCGGAAAAGATGACGGTCATCAACAGCATCAGGGGCAAGGTAGTACGCAGTAGTTGCCAGGCATAATGAATGGCAATGCGCAGTGTCAGTGAAAAGCGTAGATTGCTGATCAATGCACTTGCTCGCCGATTAACGCCGCCACTTACACGATTAATGCCCCGATCCTCCCCATGGGGGCGGGCCGGCCTTTGTCTTCTTTTTTTCTTATTGTCACTTGTCTTCATATTGGAACATATACCCCACAGCACGGATGGTCTGAATGCACTTTACGTGAAAACGATCATCGATCTTTTGACGGAGATAGCGGATGTACACATCTACAATGTTTGTTTCCCCGGCATACTCATAGCCCCATACATCGTTGAGCAGCACATCACGGCTCATGGCTGTGCCGGAATGCTCCATCAAGCAGCGAAGAAGGTCAAACTCCTTCTTTGTCAACTGCAGCGGCTCCCCATCAAAGGATGCACTGTAGCTGGCAGGGTCCACCTTTAATTTGCCCACGTTTAGGGAGGAAGTTGAGCCACCCTGGCCGGCCCGATGCTTTTTCAGGCCGACACGTATGCGTGCCAGTAATTCTTCGATGGCAAAAGGCTTGGTCATATAGTCGTCTGCGCCCATATCCAGCCCCATCACCTTATCGCTGACATCATCTTTGGCGGTAAGCATAATGATAGGCAAGTCGCTGACATGCCGAAGCCTGCGGCAAACCTCAATACCTGATAGTTCAGGGAGCATCAGATCCAAAATCAGCAAATCCGGCTGCCAGCTTTCGCACGCTTCCAGACCGCTTCTTCCATCAAAAGCAGTACGCACCTCATAGCCCTCATGCTTGAGCTCTAGTTCCAAAAAACGGGCAATTTTCTGTTCGTCCTCAATGATCATGATCTTAGGCATGGGGGGATACTTCCTTTCGGGTGAATGATACACGCATTATATCACAAAAGCGGATGACAGCCTATCTGATAAAACGCAAACCGCCGCAGCTTACACTGCGGACGGCATGCAGGCACTGTTATTCGATGGTCGCCTCGCTGAAGCCGTCATCTTCCTCACGCACTTCCACCTTGCCGTTGTCCTGATACTGAACTGATACAGGCGTGGTCTGTGCTTTGGGGGCGGGAGGCGTCTGCTCGGCAGGTGCGGGACGGCTGGTTTCAGACTGGTAGAAGCTGCGGCCGTCTTCCTGCTTGGGGGCTGCCTGCTTTTCGGCGGGGGTGAATTCCTTGGCAAAGCTGTTGACAGTGCTTTTTACATTCTGAGCAGCGTTCTTTACCATGGATTCCAGATTGTCACCGGCAAAGTCAGCACTGTCGGTAACAAAACTGACACGGTAGCCCAGCACCAGCAGAACAATTAAGCCCAGGATTACAAGGTGGGGGCTGATCAGCAGGGAAATTAGGGAAAACAGCAAGGACAAGTTAATGATGGTAACAGATCCCTTTTTTACTACGAAGCGAAAGCGGTACAGGCGGCCGAAGAAGTTGGAAGCCTTTTTTGCATTGACGCCGTTCGTATGTGTAAAGTGCTTCTGTTCGGCTTGTGGCTTAATGCGGCCATTGCGCTCCAGATCCACCAAAGCCCTGGCCAGGTTGCCGTTGTGGTACTCCAGAAGATTGACGGCCTCTTCGTAGCTGATACCGCTCTTGCGGCGCAAAATTTCAATGTCCTCGATGGTGTAACGTTCCATAAACCATTTCCTCCTCGCGGTATCAAACCGTGTTTTGTGTCAGTGTTCAGCATGTTTTGCTGATGGTGTAATGATAACATGGTTCATGTCCTTGTGCTTGAGAATGCGCTGACAATTTCATGAGAAATTCATGAGAATTGACAAGCTTTGTTTTCAGAAAAGGATTCGCTGTGGTATCATGGTAAAAAAAAACGTGGGAGTACACAAAGGATGGAGCTGTTTTTGATACGTCACGGTCAGTCTGAGGCCGACCTTTTAAAGGTGCATGAAGGAAGGGCTGACTTTCCATTGACTAAGGAAGGCGTAATGCAGGCTCAGGTGATGGCATTATGGATGGCGGAGACATACCCACCAGACCGTATTTATGCCAGTACCTTAAAGCGTGCAGCGCAGACGGCAGAGATTCTAGGTAAAGCCTGCGGTCTTACGCCCTTATACGATGCGGAACTTATGGAGCGCAACAACGGCCTGTTGGCAGGTTTGGATTTTACTGTTGCAAAAGAAATATATCCGCAGGATGACCATCTGCCGATTCATAGAGCGCTGTACAATGCAGAGCCGGCGCTGGATTTTCGCTGCCGGGCAGAACGGGTACTTTCAAAAATACTGGAAGAATCAAATAGTATTAAGCGGGTGGCCATTGTTTCCCATGGCCGTATGATTAATCAGCTATTTCATTGTTTACTGCAGCTTCCCATTAATTGCAGCACATCCTTTATGACTGGAGATACAGGCATCCACTGTTTCCGCATTCGGGAGGATGGAATAACACTTCTGTTTTCGAACATGACGGAGCACATGCAAAAATGATTTTATAAATATCAAAGCATATTGACAAATTCTTATGAGATGAATATAATACCATGTGTAAGGAGTGATTTTGATGGATATGAAATTAATTCTTGATTTGCATGACCAGTTTCTGAGCAGAAAACTGGAAGAACTGGAGCATAAGATCAGTTTTCTCACAATGGATCAACGAAAGGACGAAGCAAATCTATTTAAAGCAAAACGGAATGTCTTTGACATCTTTCGAAAAATGGTAATTGCCTCCCGGAAAGAAGGAGATAGCTCCATAAAGGCCTATCAAGGATATTTACAATCCATCCCGCAAAACTGGTATGCGGCTAAGGAACAGGCAGTTAAGCACGGGGATGTGGAAAAGCAGACAGTGGAGGATATGAAACTAACAGCCCTAAGTGAAATAATTCGGCATTTGAAAGACACAATGGGGGAAAGAGGGGATTCACTATGACCGAAGCGGTTGAACTGTTTAAATGCCTGGCCGACAAATCCAGGCTTCAGATATTATCCGGCTTGATGAATGAGCCGATGTACGTGGAACTGATTGCACAACGGCTTGCGTTGACGCCTTCTACGGTATCCTTCCACTTGAAAAAGCTGGAGACAGCCGGCTTGGTTACTGCGCAAAAGGAGCAATACTACACTGTATACACGCTCAAAGAGGGTGCTTTGAAGCAAACCATCGAGAGCTTTTTACAAGGTGAAACCAATGATAAAAGTGTGGAAGAAAAGAGGGAAGAGGAATATCGCCGCAAGGTGCTTGACAGCTTTTTCGCTTATGGAAAATTGAAAAATTTGCCGGTCCAGCATAAGAAGAAGCGCATCGTGCTCGAAGAGATGGTGAAAGTATTTCAACCTGGGATAAAGTACACGGAGAAGGAAGTCAATATCATGATTGCTGATGTGTATGAGGATTTTTGTACACTGCGGCGGGAGATGATTATTGAACGGCTGCTTGACCGCGACCATGGCCTGTATTGGCGGATGGACAATGAGGGAAAAGCAGTCGAGACTGAACAAGCATAACGAACCTTTATTTGTTTAGGTATGGTACACCTGGTCCCGGGTTGGATAAGGCCCCAAAGAGCTATTTATGGATAGCGGTATCAGACTAGCCCGGTTGTATTTGGCAAGTTTCAGGGTTGTTTGTTTTGATTACGCTTCATCATGAAACAATCAAAGAGGATGCATCAATTTCCAGTAAAGCAAAAATGCTCACGCGCCGTGTATTCGGTGCGTGAGCATTTTTAGTCTTTTAAGAGTACCTTCAAATTTCGTGATTCAAATATTCCGCGGGCCATTGCTAGTGTTTTCTTATCCGGAGGCTCGATATCGGCAAGCGCATAAGGCAGCCGAAGCTCTTTCCATTTGTACTCGCCCATTTTGTGAAAGGGCAAAAGCTCCACCAGCTCAATGCAGGAAAAATACGTCAAGTAATCCGCCAGGTTTTCCAACAACTGCTTATCCAGTGTGTATCCAGGTACCAGCACATGACGCAGCCAAACGGGTTTGCCTTTTGTCTCGCAGTAGGCAAGCGTAGCAAGGGTATCTTCATTACTGCGGCCGGTAAGCGCTTTACACAAATCATTATCCAGTGCTTTGATATCCAGCAGGATCATCTTGGCGGCATCAATCGCCTCACGGGAAATGGAGAGGGGAACAGCGCCGGCGGTATCCAGCGCTGTATGAATGCCTAGGTTCTCACACTTTTTCAGTATATCCGCCACAAACTCAGGCTGCAAAAGCGGCTCACCGCCGGACAGGGTCACGCCGCCGGAACGGATGAAGTGCTTATAGGTGAGAACATCCGCAATAACTTCATCTGAATCCATCGCTTTACCACTGCCCATTTGCCAGGTATCCGGATTGTGGCAGTATTTGCAGCGAAGTCCACAGCCCTGCAAAAACAAGACATAGCGTATGCCAGGACCATCCAATGTACCAAAGCTTTCTATGGAGTGTATGCGGCCTGTCACGCCCATAAAATCACACTCCTTTTCAGGCTTCTTTGCTCTTCCTCCATCCTTGTCACAAGCTTATCAAAAGCGCTCATGGAAGGTGCGATGGAGCACATCAAGCTGCTGTTCACGGGTGAGCTTGATGAAGTTTACGGCATAGCCGCTGACACGTATGGTGAGCTGCGGATACTTTTCCGGATGGTCCATCGCATCCAGCAGCACATCTTTATTCAGAACATTCACGTTGATATGGTGGCCGTTCTCCGCGAAGAAGCCATCCATCAAGCCAACCAGGTTTGTCACCTTTTGATCGGATGTTTTACCCAAAGCACCAGGAACAATGCTGAAGGTGTAGGAAATACCGTCTTCCGCGTGATCGTAGGGGAGTTTGGCAACGCTCTTCATGCTTGCCACACATCCCTTCACATCACGGCCATGCATGGGGTTGGCGCCAGGGGCAAAAGGCTCGCCCTGTTTGCGCCCATCGGGGGTGGAACCAGTCTTCTTCCCATACACAACGTTGGAGGTAATGGTAAGCACTGAAAGGGTGGGAACAGATTCACGATACGTGCGGTGCGTACGCATTTTGCTCATAAAACTCTTCACCACATCAATGGCGATGGCATCGGCTGTGTCATCATTGTTGCCATATTTGGGGAAATCGCCTTCAATTGCAAAATCAACGGCCAGACCCTCTTCATTGCGAATGGTCTTGACCTTGGCATATTTGATGGCGGAAAGACTGTCGGCTACAACGCTCAAGCCAGCGATACCGCCAGCCATGGTGCGCAAAATTTCTTCGTCATGAAGCGCCATTTCCAGCCGCTCGTAGCAGTATTTATCGTGCATATAGTGAATGACATTTAATGTATTCACATAGAGCTTGGAAAGCCATTCGCACATGGAATCAAACTTCCTGCGAACCTCGTCATAAGACAGGTATTCCGATGTGATTGGAGCCGACTCAGGGCCAACTTGCTTGCCGCTGACTTCGTCCTTTCCACCGTTGATGGCGTATAGCAGCGCTTTGGCCAGATTGGCGCGGGCGCCAAAGAACTGCATTTGCTTACCGATGCGCATAGCAGAAACGCAGCAAGCAATGCCGTAATCATCGCCATACTTGGGTCGCATAATGTCATCGTTTTCGTATTGAATAGAGGAGGTTTCTATAGAAACCTTTGCGCAGTAATTTTTAAAGCTTTCCGGCAATCTTGCACTCCAAAGAACCGTCAGGTTAGGTTCAGGGGCAGGCCCCAAATTGGTAAGTGTATGCAGGAAACGATAGCTCATTTTGGTTACCATATGACGGCCATCTGCGCCTACACCACCCAAAACCTCTGTTACCCAGGTGGGATCACCGCTGAAAAGCTGGTCATAGGAGGGCGTGCGCAAAAAGCGGACGATGCGCAGCTTCATGACAAAATGATCCACAAACTCCTGAATCTCTTCTTCTGTGTAGCGGCCGCTTTTCAGATCGGTCTCAGCATAAATATCCAGGAAAGTTGACACGCGCCCAAGACTCATGGCAGCGCCATTTTGCTCCTTGACAGCGCCAAGGTATGCCATATACAGCCATTGAATAGCTTCCTTCGTATCTGCAGCGGGGCGGGAAATATCAATACCGTAGGTGGCGGCCATCTCTGTCAATTCCTGCAGGGAACGGATTTGCTCACTCATTTCCTCTCGTTGGCGTATGGCGGGGCTGTCCATGGTGTCAAAAACGTAGGCCTCCTTGGCCCTTTTCTTTTTCTCAATCAAAAAAGCTGTGCCGTACAGAGGTACCCTGCGGTAATCGCCGATAATGCGGCCACGGCCATAAGCGTCGGGCAGACCGGTAATAATGCCGCTGTGCCTTGCTCGCTTCATCTCATCGGTGTATACATCAAACACGCCATCATTGTGAGTTTTGCGGTACTTAAAAATATTCGCGATATCATCGGGGAGCTTTCGACCATAAGCTTCCAGTTCTGAATAGATCAAACGAATGCCGCCAAAGGGCATAATGGCCCGCTTGAGGGGTGCATCCGTTTGCAGGCCGACAATTTTCTCCAGATCTTTATGAATATAGCCAGGTTTATGTGATGTGATGGTGGAAATGGTATTTTCATCGATATCATACACACCGCCGCGCTTTGATTCTTCCCGCATGAGCGCTGATAATTCGTCCCATAACTGAAGTGTAGCGGGTGTAGGCGATGTCAAAAAACGTTCATCGCCATCATACGGAGTATAGTTGTTGACAATAAACTCCCGGATATTGATTTCTTTTTCCAAGATACTCATCTGTCCTCTTCCTCTTTTCTGCAATGGGCAGCCAGTTACTTTTATATTGTACAAAAAGCCACTGGTTCATGCCGTGATTTGAATCACATTCATTGCTTTTCTTGACAGTTTTATGTATTTACACGTATAGTATATCATAAGGAGTACAAGGAGGTCACCTCATGATTTGTGACATAATTTGCGAGGAATGTCTGAGGGAATTATGCATGCATAAGGTGCCCTTGTTTGCTTCACTTTCATACGAAGAACTAAAAAGCATGGCAGACCATATGTCATGCCACACATATCAAAAGGGCGAGCGGCTTCTTTCCATTGGCGATATACCCCAAGCGTTTGTCGTCATTTTGAATGGAAACGTAAAGACATATACATTATCGGCAGATGGCAAGGAAAAGATTCAATCCATACTGTCTGAAAATGATTATTACGGGGAGCTGCATTTGTTTAGTGATCATCCTGCTGCTTATATGGTAGAAGCACTGAATAATGTCAAGACATGCGCTTTTTCCAGAGAGCATTTTAAGGCGCTGCTGACAGCACATCCGCATATGGCTGTCAAGCTGGTGGAGGAACTTGGAAAACGGTTGGTCCAGACAGAAACAATCTTGCAAGCCACAGTGGCTGGGAAGGTTGGCGCTCGAATTGCTGCACTCTTGATGGAATTTTCTCAAAAATATGGAGTATCCGGTTCCTTGGGTCTGGAAATTGCATTGCCAATAAGCCGTGAGGGAATGGCAAACTATCTGGGCATTGCCCGAGAAACCATGAGCAGAAAGCTAAAGCAAATGGAGGAAAGTGGGCTGATCGCTTCTCATGGCAGCAAGCGCCTGATTCTTTTAAAGCCTGAGGTTGTTGAAAAAATGGCCATGGGGAATGAGGAAGAATAAAAAATGCGAAGTGCAGGATGTAGCGTTACATATCAATAATCATGCCGTCATTTGCAAATTCGATATTATGATCAGGATAGCATAGTTGTGCCGATTGATTTAGCTGATTGATGGTTGACGCGAAGCTTTCTTCAATATGCATGACAATAATTTTCTTTGCATTCATTTGATGTGCATGCTCAAGCATGGTCTCAAAACTGTCTTCTGTATCCGAAAAATTTATGCCATTGCCTATCCGCTTATCTTCAAACCAAAGACAATGCACAAAAAGCGTATCAATATCACGGATAAAGCTGGGCACAACTAGTCCATGATACTCGCATGGCGCGTAGACCATTTTCTTTTTCCTATCTTCTATCAAAAAGAAAAATCCCTGTGTTTTTTCGATAGATACCGGAGTGATACATAGCTGACCAATGATTATGGGGGAATTGGCTTCAAATAGATGTATTTGAATCAACTTCTGCTTTTCGAAGTATTTTAGCATATTGCCACAGCCAAACCGGCAAAGAAGATCAAGCTGCTCCTTGGCAATGTGAACGTATATTGGCATTGTTTCAGGCCGGCGCTTGGTAATTTGCTCAATTACACGCATGCCTTGTGTATGGTCGGGATGCCAGTGTGTATACAGGATATGGCGAACTGTATCAATATTGCTGCGCAGAAGCTGAAATCGTATTTCCTCAGGGGTATCAAAGAGAACCGCTTCATTGTGTATAAACATAGATGGTCCGGTTTGCCAAGTACATTCAGGCTCCTGCCGTGCGCTTTGGCAAAGCGGGCATGGGCAGCAAGGACGGGGAATGGGCAGTACGCCACCTGCGCCAAGAATGGTAATCTTCATATCGTTCATCCCTTTTTTCTGGCAGTATAACGCTTATGCGGCACAATTGCAATAATAGTGAGACAGGTATCCGTCGAAATGCGCGCAGAAAAATACCCCTTGCTTTCGCAAGGGGTATTTTCACCTGCAAGGAACCATAGAATGAATTGTTCCGCATAACCTGTTTCCTTGTCAGATTGCCACCCCTGTGGCTGGGATTGGAATGCAGCTGCCTTCTTACTTTTTAAGTTCTTCCAGGCAGTTTTTGCATACCAGTTTCCCTTTGTACAGGATAACATCACGCGCATCATTGCAGAAGATACAAGCTGGATGATACTTTTTGAGGATGATCTGATCACCGTCAACGAAAATCTCCAGTGTGTCTTTGATGGCGATGTCCATTGTCCTGCGCAGCTCGATGGGAATGACAATTCGACCCAATTCGTCAAGCTTGCGGACGACGCCTGTGGACTTCATGGAACCCCTCCTTTCCGGAAGCCCTGCATTAATGAGGAACTAACAATATTCTATCTGCTTTGTATGATACTGTCAATACCATTTTCAGGATTATTTGCGAATTGGCAACAAAATAACGAATGGAGGCGGATTTGAATGATGAATGTAATATGGGGGGGAATGATAGTTGTCGCCATGCTTTTCGGGGCGTCTAACGGAATAGTTGAACAATTGAATGATTCAATGATTCAGGGAGCTGTGGACGCGGTATTGCTGATGCTAAAAATGGCTGGAGGATTCGCTGTATGGTGTGGTTTGATGGAAATAGTAAAGCGAATGGGCGCCGCAGAAGGCTTAACTAAGCTTTTGCGGCCCGCACTGTTACTTCTATTTCCTGACATAAAACGACAAGAGACCATTAGGAGCATAACCATGAATCTTTCAGCCAATATGCTTGGTCTTGGCAACGCTGCAACCCCCATGGGGATCAAAGCGATGGAACTGTTGTCCGATGAAAATGGGAAAAGCGAAACGGCCAGCCGTGCCATCTGTATGTTTCTTGTGCTTAACGCTTCCAGTGTACAGCTTTTTCCTAGCACGGTGATTACGCTTCGGATGGTCATGGGCTCGCAAAATCCCGGCGCTGTCGTTATTCCTACACTGATTGCAACAGCAGCTTCCGCGATAACAGGTGTTGCCATCTGTCTGATGCTTCAAAAGCGGGAGGAGAAAATTTAAATGGACAAATATCTTCTGCCTGGCTTAATTCTTTTCATCATTGGCATTGGGTTGATCAAGGGTGTTCCCGTATATGATGCTTTTGTCGAAGGTGCAAAAGCAGGACTCAAAACAGCTGTCACCATATTGCCATATATGATCGCCATGCTTTCAGCCATATTTTTGATGCAGTCATCTGGATTTCTTTCTGCCTTAACCCAACTGATGACACCGGTTTTCTCTTTCATCGGTATTCCTCAAAGTGTAGCACCGTTGATGCTGCTGCGTCCTTTTAGCGGCTCAGCCTCCCTGGCGATGCTGCAAAACATTTTGCAGACACAGGGGGCTGATTCCAACGCCGGAATGATTGCTTGCACGCTAATGGGCTCTACAGAGACCATTTTCTATACTTGTGGTTTGTATCTGGGAGCAGCTGGTGTGAAAAAAAGCCGGTATTCCATACCTGCAGCTTTAGCCGCCTGGCTTGTGGGCAGCGTTGTGGCAGGAATGCTTTTTCGTTGACTCAAGAGCATTCGATAAAAAGATTGACTTTCCCTGCTGAGATTCATATAATTATTCCATTGCCAACACATGCAATGAAGGGAAGAGTACTGCCTCCCAAAGCGTTAAGAGAGCCGTGCCAGGTGAGATACGGCCGCACATGGAGCAGGAACATGGCCCCGGAGCATCGCTGCCGATATTATGTAGGCAGCGTCGGGTCGCGCCGATATCCGCAAATCAAGCTACAAATCAGGGTGGTACCGCGGGCTTTGCCCGCCCCTTATCCAAGGGGCGGTTTTTTTGCATGCGTAAGGAGGGGAATTTATGGCACAAGGGGAGAAAAAGACTTTCTACATCACTACACCTATTTACTATCCCAGTGACAATTTGCATATCGGACATGCCTATTGTTCCGTGGCGGCGGACACCATGGCCAGGTTTAAGAAGCTGACTGGCTTCGACACCTATTTTCTGACCGGAACGGATGAGCATGGTCAGAAGATTGAACGTAAGGCTCAGCAAAAGGGAGTCACCCCCCAGGAATATGTCGATGATATTGTCAAGGGTATTAAAGCGCTTTGGAAGCAGATGGATGTGGTGTATGACGACTTTATCCGCACCAGCGACGAGCGTCATGCACTGAGCGTTCAAAAGATATTCCGGCAGCTTTATGACCAGGGAGATATTTACAAAAGCGAATACGAAGGCTGGTACTGTACACCCTGCGAATCATTCTGGACGGAATTGCAGCTGAAAGACGGAATGTGCCCTGACTGCGGCCGGCCGGTGGAAAAGACGCGGGAAGAAAGCTATTTCTTTAAGCTCTCGAAGTATCAGGATTGGTTGATTCAGTACATTGAGGAAAATCCCGGATTCATCCAGCCTGTTTCCCGAACCAATGAAATGCTTAACAATTTTTTACGGCCTGGCCTTAACGATCTGTGCGTCAGCCGCACAACCATCAAATGGGGTATTCCAGTGGATTTTGATGAAAAGCATACGGTGTATGTTTGGCTGGACGCGCTTTCCAACTATATCACCGCCTTGGGCTACGGTAGTGGAAACGATGTGCTGTATCAAAAGTACTGGCCCGCAGATATTCATTTGGTTGGCAAGGAGATTGTACGTTTCCATACCATCATCTGGCCCATTATGCTGCACGCACTGGGCTTGCCGCTGCCCAAGCAGGTGTTTGGCCATGGGTGGCTGGTGCTCGATGGTGGAAAGATAAGCAAATCCGTCGGTAATGTGATAGATCCTGTGATTCTTAGCAACCGTTATGGCAGCGACGCCATACGCTATTATCTGATGAGGGAAATGCCCTTTGGCTCCGATGGGTTGTTCACTTATGAGGCGCTTTTGAATAGGATCAACGCCGATCTGGCCAATGACCTTGGCAATTTGGTGAGCCGAACTGTGGCCATGATTGAAAAATACTTCGGCGGTGTATTACCTGCATGTGGCCAGATGGAAGAGGTCGATATGAAGCTGAAGGACTTGGCTTTGTCGATTCCGGCCGCTGTAGAAAAGCAAATGGACTCTCTGCAGTTTTCTACAGCGCTCACAGAGGTTTGGCGACTTATTGGCGAATGCAACCGCTACATTGACCAGACACAGCCTTGGGTGCTCGGCCGCACAGAAGAGGGCAAACCCAGGCTATCTACGGTACTGTATACCCTGGCTGAGTGCGCCCGTTTTGTGGCTGTACTCATAGGGCCAGCTATGCCCAAAACGCCTGCGCGCATCTTCGAACAAATAGGCGTTGCCGATGCATCCATTACCGCATGGGAGTCGCTGAAAACCTTTGGCCTTTTACCGGCTGGCACCGTTGTGCATAAGGGAGACGCCCTGTTCCCGCGCATTGATGTGCAGAAGGAGCTTGCAGAGTTTAAGCCGGCACCCAAAGCCGAGGAAACTGTTCCTGCAGAAGTGAAGAAGCCGGAGGAAAGGAAAGCCGAGCAGAAAAAAGCAGATGAGGCGAAAGCAGCATCCGGCGAGATCACCATTGAGGATTTTGAGAAGATTCAACTACGTACCGCCAGGGTAATTGCATGCGAGCGTGTACCCAAGTCTGACAAGCTGCTAAAACTCTCACTCAGTTTGGGCAGCGAACAGCGTACCGTCGTCAGTGGTATTGCCAAGCATTATACCCCTAAGGAAATGGTGGGCAAACAAGTGGTGCTCCTGGCAAACTTAAAGCCAGCCAAACTGCGCGGTATCGAATCCCAGGGTATGATTTTGTGCGCATCCGATGCGGCGGATGAAACGCTGCGGCTGATTACCGTGGCAGGCGAAATGGAAGATGGTGCGGAGATCCGATAATGGAGACACTTTTGATTGATACCCACTGTCACATTGATGAAGAGCGTTTCGATGAGGACCGACAGGATGTTCTTGTCCGAATGAAGGAAGCAGATGTGGGCTATTGCGTATGCGTAGGCTCTGATATGGAGACCTCGCTGCGTTCGATGACATTTGCGCAGGCAAATGATAATGTGTATGCGGCAGTTGGCGTACATCCTCATGAAGCCAAATTATTCCTGCAAGAAAACCTTGGAACCTTGCGGAAGTGGTTGAAGCAGCCCAAGGTTGTCGCCCTGGGTGAAATCGGTCTGGATTACTACTATGACCATTCACCTAGGGATATCCAAAGAGAAGCGTGCGTAGCCCAGATGGAATTGGCCTATGATGCATGCGTACCCGCCATCTTTCATGTACGGGATGCCCATGGGGATATGCTGGAAATCATGCATGAAAGGCATAGCAGATTACCCAGCGGAATTCTCCATTGCTTCTCTGGCAGTCTAGAAACTGCTAAGGAATATTTGAAACTGGGTTTCTATATCTCTATCGCCGGTCCAGTAACCTTTAAAAAGGCACCCAGCCAGTGGGAAGTGGCCCAACATGTACCCCTTGACCGGTTGCTAATAGAAACCGACAGCCCATACCTTACACCGGAACCCATGCGCGGCCGGCGGAATGAGCCTGCATATGTACGCTATGTAGGTCAAAAGATTGCTGAACTTCGAGGCATTCCTTTGGACCATTTGATTGCAGCGACCACCCAAAATGCGAAAACTGTGTACGGAATCAAGTAAGTCGGAAACATTATGCCTCACCTCGCATATGCTTAAAAGCAAAGCGGGGTGAGTGCGGTATGAAGTGGCAGACTCAGCAAACGAGCGCTTATGTCCGGTGCTACCCTACCAAAGGCAATAACAAGATACTTCTGATTATCGGGCTGGTTTTGATTGCCGTAGGGTTGCTGCTACTGTTTATTTGCATCCCCGGTTGGGC
Source organism: Bacillota bacterium (assembly GCA_023398575.1). Classification (GTDB taxonomy): domain Bacteria; phylum Bacillota; class Clostridia; order Christensenellales; family Aristaeellaceae; genus JAEWAH01. The sequence continues at coordinate 65,990 of JAEWSC010000064.1, forward strand.
TTGGGCAGCGCTGATCGGCAGTATCTTGATCGCGGTCGGCTATCTGCTATTGCGCTTGAGCGGTGTGGGGAGGTGAATGGGATGAGCGTTAAAATGGTCTGTGTGAAGGCCCCCAGGTTCCTGCGCGGGGTTCTCCGGTTGTTTGTGAAGCGGCAGGAAAAGGCATAAACATCTACTACATCATGGCGCCGGAGATATCCCGGCGCTTTTTTGAGTCCCGAAATTGTTTAGTCGCTTTTTTGGTCTTTCCGTATTATCCTATGCTTGTTTTACTTGTAGTTTGGCAATAAATATAGTATACTTTGTGTAAGAAATGTGTAAGTTTGAGCATTTCTTAACAATAATATATATATCAGTCTTGATTATATATGAATACACCTCAGAAGGGATGTAACGAAATGGCATGGTGGGAGGCTGGCCTGCGCTTATTGTTGGCCGTCGTTGTTGGTTGCGTGATTGGTATAGAGCGGGAGAGGAAAAACAGGCCGGCAGGCATGCGTACGCACGTGTTGGTTTGTGTTGGTGCTGCGCTAATATCCGTCATGGAAAGCTATATGATTGCCGATGCGCTTAGGTTAAACCTTTTGCATGGAAACAGTGGTGTTACCATCACCATGGGCCGCATCAGCGCGCAAGTGGTCAGTGGTATCGGCTTTTTAGGTGCCGGCACCATTTTCATCGCTCAGAAAAAGATTGCCGGCCTAACAACAGCTGCTTCGCTTTGGAATGCCGCGTGCCTTGGTCTGGCGGCTGGTATGGGGTATTATGGCATTGCTATTGCCGGCTGCGCTGTAGTAATCATAACGCTGACCATCTTACAAAGGGTCGTAAAGGTTAACGCGGTAAAAAACGTGGAAGTGAAATTCATCCACCGGGTGGAGACCATTGCCTTTATCAACGATTATTTTCAAAAAGCGGGTATTCTTGTACTGGATATCGACTTTCATGTAGAAAACAAGGGCAAATATAACTTGTATACCAACTTATATACACTAGACATGCAAGGGAAGACGACATACAAAGATATCGTGAATCATTTGTCTGAATATGCGAATATTCAGGGTATACGCACCAGAAACACGTAACTAAGCGTTCTACGAATAGGCGGTCTGTAAAGGCCGTTTTTTTCGTTCTGTCTATTGTTGACGGATAGACAGCATCTTGCTAGAATAGCAAAGGCAACTGCTTGGAGGATAAGATATGACCAATTTACAAAACAAACCGATAACGGTAATAGGCGGGGTCAACGTAGATATATGCGGCACATCCTTTGAGCCGCTGCTTGAAGGCGATTCAAATCCTGGCAAGATAACAACGACGCTTGGCGGTGTTGGCCGAAATATTGCTGACAACATTAGCAGACTTGGCGCGCCGGTACGGCTTGCAACAGTGCTAGGGGATGACAGCAAGGGTTTTCATGCGGAAAAATGCTGCCTGGAACTTTGGATTGATATGTCCTTGAGCCGTATGATTCCAGGAGAGGTTACGTCCACTTATTTGTGCATCAATGATTCAGATGGGAACGTCAAACTGGCCATCGCCGATATGGATATATGCCGCCACATCAATCCTGAATTCTTGATGGAGCGAATGGATGAAATCAACCAATCTAGCCTGGTGGTTATGGATGCAAATCTGTCTGAGGAAGCGATTGCATGCCTTTGTGAGCACTGTACCATACCTATCTTCGCTGATCCTGTTTCTGTAAAAAAAGCAGTACGTATGAAAGCCCACCTTGGCAAAATCTTTTGCATTAAACCAAACCGGCCTGAGGCTGAGGTGTTGTCAGGCGTTACGATTGAAGATAGCAAAGATTTGGAGAAAGCAGCCAAAGTGATGCTGGAAATGGGCGTAAAGCAGATTTTTATATCACTGGGCGGTGATGGGGTATATTATGACAATGGGATCGTGCATGGTATCATGCCGTGCTGTCCTGGAAAGGTCATTGATACAACTGGCTGCGGCGACAATTTTATGGCAGCTGCTGTTTACGGATACCATCGCGGTGAATCCTTTATAACTATGGCTAGTATGGGACTGACGGCGGCGGCGCTTTGTGCTGAGACAAAGGGCGCAAACAGGGCAGATATGAGCATGCTGCTCTTGGAAGCAAGAATGAAATCGTTTGGAGGCGTAAACCTTTGAATTTAAAGAAATATCTAAGTGTTTCTCCTGAAGTACAAAGCGCGCTAGATTGTGGAAAGCCTGTGGTCGCACTGGAATCGACGATCATATCTCATGGGATGCCATACCCCAAAAATGTGGAAACGGCTTTGGCTGTGGAAAAGATTGTGCGCGATAACGGAGCTGTTCCGGCTACGATTGCCATTATTGGCGGCAAGATCACCGTGGGCATCAGCCGGGAGGAAATTGAGCATCTTGGAAAAAAGGGTCTAGAGGTAACAAAGGCCAGCCGCCGTGACCTGCCGTTTTTACTGGCCCGTGGTGAAGATGGGGCTACTACTGTAGCGGCAACCATGATCGGTGCTGCCCTTGCGGGTGTGAAGATATTTGCTACAGGTGGTATCGGCGGCGTTCATCGCGGTGCGGAAATCACCATGGATATATCCGCTGACCTGGAAGAGCTGGCGCAGACAGGCGTTTTGGTTGTTTGTGCCGGTGCAAAGTCTATACTGGATTTAGGGCTCACGTTGGAATATCTTGAAACCAAGGGCGTACCGGTCATCGGATATCAAACGAAGGAACTGCCGGCTTTCTACACGCGCCGAAGTGGTTTTTCAGTAGATTACCGCCTTGATTCACCGCAGGAGATCGCGGATATCTTTAGGGCTAAGCTGGATTTGGGTCTCGCAGGTGGAATGCTGGTAGCAAACCCGATTCCAGAAGAATACGCTATGGATTATGACGTGATCAATGAAGCAATACAAAATGCGCTTTATGAAGCCGATTCATTGAATATTAAGGGGAAAGATACGACCCCCTTCCTGCTGGATAAGATACAGAAACTGACTGGTGGAAAAAGTTTGGATTCCAATATACGCTTGGTATATAATAATGCTGCACTAGGCGCGAAAATTGCATGCGCATTTGCAAAGGAGTAAGACAAAAGGAGGCGGATTTCATGATAAAAGTTCTGATGGTAGAAGGCATGTCCTGCGCCCATTGCCAAGCTTGCTTATAAAAAGGTACTGGCCGCGGTTGCGCATGTGCAAAGTGCCAAGATGGATTTGAAAAGAAAATTGCTGCTGTAACGTTTGCAGAACCTGTAGCTGACGATGTGCTGATGAAAGCGATATATGAAGCAGGATACGAGCTTGTATCAATTGTGGAGAAGAAAGGCCTGTTTGGCTGAAATAATTACATACGCAAATGCCTGCCAGAGTGGCAGGCATTTGCATATTGCAAGGTTGATTCAAAAGAACAACGATAGCGCACAGTAGATAGGTAACGCGGCCATGGAGTTCATTGGTTTTGCGTATTATGAAAACCAACCAGACGCGAACCAGACCGCTATACCGCGAGCCTTTCGGTGTGTCGTTGTTACTTATTCATAGAACCAGGCTGTACGGTCTTCCTCTGTTACCTCCGGTGTATCGACGAATCCTTCATCGATTGTGCGATCGATGTACGCAGCCAGGTCGGCAACCGTCTTGAAGAGCAAAACATCCTCATCGTGAATGGTAAGCTTGAACTCCTTTTCACACGCAATGATGAGGCTGGCAATATCAATAGGCTCTACGCCTGTATTTTTGCTCAATGGCGTTTTTGATGATACTTCCTCTTGCTCCATACCGAGAATGCTGGCTAGCAGGCTTCTGACCTTATGAATGACCATAACATCCCTCCTTTTAGCGTCACACAAGCAGCGGGCTGATACTACCTGTATAGAACAAGTTCAACCTGTGCAGCGCGCGTGTACACGCAATATACAAAAGCCCTTTATCATCTGCCGTATGGTAATGTCTTTTGTCTGTATCAACGATGAGTACCGCGTCAAATTCCAGCCCCTTGGCTAGATAAATGGGTAGAATGACAACGCCGCGTATGTCTGACTTATCACCATTATTGACTAATCGAAGATGGAGTCTTGCAGAAAGCAGGGTATTTAAGCGCTGTGCGTCCTGTTCTGTTTTTGTGATCAGCGCAATGGAATGAAATCCTTTTTCCTGACAGGTAGACACCTCATCCACCAGCATGTTGATCATAGCGGATTCATTCGCGGCTTGATGAATTTGAGGCTCTTCTCCGCTGCGGCTGAAGCATTGGCCAGTCATACCCTTTGCCAAGAATCGCGTACTGAAACGCCAAATTTCCATGGTGCACCGAAAGCTTTTTTCCATGGTCACCAATAATGCCTTTTCCCTGCCAAGCATGGTCTTAATATGCTGGTACAAGGAGAGATCCTCCTGCTTGCCGATGGTTTGGTTTACATCTCCCAAAATGGTGTACCGCGCACCGGTAAACAACTCATGCAACAGGGAAAAGTATAAGGGGGATTCATCTTGGGCTTCATCAAGCACTACTTGCCGGTAGTGCATGAAATCACCATATCCGTGTATGCGTGTATGTAAATAGAGGATAGCTTGTGCGTCATCATGCCATATGCGCTCTGTGTTCAACCTATCAAAGGTATACTGACGGATTAACTCTATATCCTCTGGCAGCGTAAGTCCATTTGCCAGGCGATAAAAGCGCTGCTTATTGCCAAAGAGCGCTTTATACAGTGCAACTGCATCCAGTTGTGAGAATTTTCTGATTTCACAAAGAACTATCGCGCTTTCACGTATGGATAACCATCGTGCAAAGGCTTCTATTTCCATGGCATGCTCAGGGTAACGGGAAGCAAAACGCGTTAGTTTGTGAATACGGGCCTTTTTTAGGTCATGAACCTTATCAAGGATTGCGCGCTCCATCCATTTCAGACGCATGCCCAGCGGTGCAATCTTTTTGGGGTTGCATATCTCTGATCGTAAGGCCTCTTTATGTGCAACACACTGGCCGCTGTAATCAACATCCGCAAAGGGAATCCAGTTTTTAGGCAAATCAAACACCATGCGGTTCAGCATTTCCACAAAAGCACCTGATCCCTTGAACTTTGAGCTGTGCTTGATAAGCTCCGTCTGATTATCGTCCTCGCAAGCCAAAAGCTGTTCTGTGCACCGGCTCTTGGACAGGAGTGGGATACCTGGAAGTATGCGATGAAAAACATCTTCAAACAGCAACGTCTTTACATTTTTTTCGCCAAGGTCCGGCAGAACATGAGAAATGTACTCTTCAAATACGGAGTTTGGTGACAGAATCAAGATGTCATTGGCGTTCAACCGGCCATTGAGCCCTTGATACATAAGGTATGCAATCCTGTGCAGGGCGATGGACGTTTTACCGCTGCCAGCTGCACCCTGCACCATCAGGACATCGTTTTCCATATCCCGGATTACGATGTCTTGATCTCGTTGGATGGTTTCAACAATGGTCTTCATTTTGGAGGAAGCGCTTTTGGATAGAAGCTGGCGAAGAAATTCATCCAGTATTTGAACGTCAGCGTCAAAAAAGTACTGCAGTTTTCCATGGTGAATTTCGTACTGCCTTTTTAGAAGAACATCTCCATGAACTATACCGTTTGGCGCCTGAAAAGAAGCTGGCCCCAGCCCATACCGGTAAAAAACGCTGGCAACAGGTGTACGCCAGTCATATACATGGATGGTGTACGTGCTTTTCTCCAATAGCGTTGCACGGCCAATATATATTTTCTCTGGTGTTTCGTCGCCTTGATAATGGAAATCGATGCGGGCGAAGTAAGGGGATTCCATCATGCCTTCCAAGGCGCGAATAGAAAGAACACCGGATTCGTGGACGACAACCTGTGCGGTTACCGGCATAATATACTGGCTCAGATTCACCAGGTTGTGAAAGCCTTGTTCAGAATTTCGCCTTTTCAAATCGTGGGTAGCGTTTTCCAGCATTTCTTCATAGGCTAATGAGATTTCTGCTTCCTCACTTTTTAGCCTTTCCTTGGTAGCCTTCCACATTTGACTGGCTATGGAAATGATATGTTCAAGATGCCTTTCTTCCTCCAACCGGCTATTTTGCAATAATGATTCGCTCAATGCCTTGCCTCTCCTTTCACTAGCTATGCGTGATGAGATTCGGCTTGTTCCGACGTGCATGTAGTCTAGCATATTCCCGCCGGAATATACAGTCTAGTCATTATTGCGATGATGTGTTATAATACATATGGAAAGTGAAATGAGCGTTAGCAATCAAACATAAAAGTAACCCCCGCCTGGCAATTTGTCCGGCGGGGGTGTTTGTAAAATAGAATTACTTGGCGCTCTTGATATCCAGCCACAAGGCGTTGTAGATTTCAATGAAATCCTGGATGTCATTGAAATACTCGCACCTTTTTACGACCTCGGGAATGGGATTCATAACGGGATTGTTGATATACTCGTCACCCATCAATTCAATGGCACCAGCATTGGGAGAGGAATACCAAATGGCTTCGCAGTTTAATTTGGCGATATCAGGCCTGGACATAAAGTTGATAAAAGCTTCTGCATTGGCCTTGTTCTTGGCGCCTTTGGGAATGACCATAGCGTCTACCCAAACATTTGAGCCTTCCTTGGGTACAACATAAGCAAGATCAGAATTCAAGTCAATGGCATATTGGGCATCGCCGCTCCACATCAGCGCCAGTGCTGCTTCGCCGGCGACCATTTTATCCTTGGTTTCATCCACCTGGTACGCCTTTACAATGCCGGCCTGCTTTTGCGCAACCAGCAGATCCTTTGCTTTTTCCAGCGCGATGGGGTCGCGGGTGTTCATGGACTCACCCAAATATTTGAGTGTGATTCCCATGGTATCGCGAATGCTGTCCATCATAAATACGTTGTTGGCATACTTTGTATCCCACATAATGGCCCAGCTATCCACAAACTCAGTGACCATTTTGGTATTATAGAGAATGCCGACAGTACCCCACATATAAGGAACGCTATATTCGCCAGTTGGATCATAAGAAGCGTTGCGCAGCTCCGGCAGAATCTGTGAGACATTGGGCACATTGGTAAAGTCAATCTTCTCCAAAAGGCCCAGGGACGCCATGCGTTCCACAGCGTAGTCGGAGGGGAAAACCACGTCAAATGCTGAAGGGGTAGCTTCCACCTGCACCAGCATGTCTTCGTTGGTGGTAAAGTTCATGTAGTTGACCTTGATGCCGGTTTCCATTTCAAACAACTTTAATGTCTGCTCGTCAATATAATCTTCCCAGTTAAAGATATTGACGACACCTGCACTTTCCGCGAACGACGCGGCGGGAATCAGCATACAAGCCATAAGGATAAGTGCAATCCACTTTTTCATGGGTCAAACCTCCTTAAAGTTTTATGTCATGCGCACCAGCGCAAAACATCAGATAGTTTTCTTTGCGGCCTTGGTGGTTCTGCGGTTGACAGCCAGCAATAGCAGCAGCAATGCTACAAACATGAGCGCGCTCAACGCGTTGAGTGTAGGCTCAATACCGATGCGCGCCTTGGAGTAGATCAGCGTGGAAAGATTTTGCACCAGTGGGCTTGTCGTAAAGTAACTGATGACAAAATCGTCCAGGGATAGGGTAAATGCCAACAGCGCGCCTGTGATTACGCCAGGGCTGATTTCCGGCAGGATCACATGCAAAAGCGCATAGCCTGGCGTAGCGCCTAAATCCAAAGCAGCTTCATAACTGTGCTTATTCATTTGCTTAAGTTTGGGCAGAACAGAAAGTATGACATAGGGAGTATTAAAGGTAATATGAGCCAGCAGCATGGTTACATATCCGCGCTCCACCTTGGCAAACAGGAACAGCAGCATTAGCGAAATACCTGTCACGATGTCCGGCATGGTCATAGGCAGGTTGGTCATTGTCATCATCAGGCTTTGAGGCCGCTTGCGCATGGCATGTATGCCAATGGCGGCCAGGGTGCCTAAGATGGTGGCTGCAATGGCGGCGATGATGGCGACGGTCATGGTGACGTACAGTGCATCCATAATGGACTTGTCCGCAAAAAGCGCACTGTACCACCTGAAGGAAAATCCTTCCCACTTTGCACGGCTTTTGCCGCTGTTGAAGGATTGGAATATCAAAACAATGATAGGTATATACAGAAAAAAAAGAATCAGGGAAAGATACGCCTGCTTCATAAAGCGCTTCATATCATGCTCCCCCCTTCGCCTTCCGGGTCGGCCTTGCGTAATATACCAAGACTAACTAAAATCAGAACCATCATGATCAGGCTCAACGCGCTGCCTACGTTCCAATTGCCCTCTGTCAAGAATTTATTTTCAATCAGATCTCCAAACATCATGGTATTTCCACCGCCCAAAATTCTTGGGATAAAGAAGGTGGTGACAGAAGGCATAAACACCATGGTGATGCCGGAAATAATGCCGGGGATGCTAAGCGGCAGCGTAACCTTTATAAAGGTACGCAAGTGATTGGCACCCAGGTCTTGGGCGGCTTCCAGCAGACGTGTATCCATTTTTGTCAGCGAAGTATAAATGGGGAACACCATGAACGGAAGGAAGTTGTATACCATGCCCAGCAAGACAGCGCCATTATTGTACATCAACTGCGCACTGCCAAGGCCTAGCGAACGAAGAATGCTGTTTATTAACCCCTGATCCTCCAGAAGGGACATCCAGGCAATGGTGCGCAGCAAGAAATTCATCCACATGGGAATGATGAACAGCACAACGATGGTACTGCCGATTTTCATATCCTTGTCGGCCATAAACAAAGCAGCCGGATAGCCCAACAAAAGGCAGATGACGGTACACCATAACGCCATCCACAGGGAATACACCAGCGTATCTACATTTACCGTTCCGCGCCGGATGTAGGATGAATATTCCTCGCCCATGGAGGCATAGATTTGATTTTTACCGTGATTGCTGTCAAAAAAATGACTAAAATTATCCAGCGTAAAAGCACCTGATTTGTTGGTAAAGGCATAATAGCCGATGAGGATCACTGGCAATAAAGTGAACAGTATCATCCACAGGGAATAAGGGGATGCGAACAACGAACGCTTCACACCGTTATTGCGGCGGATGGAGAAGAAAACAAGCGCAGCAAAGGCCGCAAGGCCCAGCGCCATCATCCACCACGCCCAAGGCGGAAGCTGCATGCTGCTGATCAACGCGCTTCTTCCTCCTTTGTGCCTGCCATCGGTTTCATGATATGAATATTGAAAGGCACTATAGCAATGCCGACTTTCGAGTTTTGGGGTTGCATGGTGGTGGAATGAACTTTGAAGGTAGTATGACCGGCGTCGATCATCATTTCATAATGAACACCTTTAAATAGTACGCTTTTCACAGTACCGGTGAGTTGGCCCACATCTTCGCCAACCAGCATGATATCCTCTGGACGAATGACTACATCCACCGGCGTGTTCTGGCCAAAGCCGGCGTCCACACACGGGAAATCAGCACCGGCAAAAGACACCAGCTCGTCATGGATCATATTGCCTTTTAATATATTGCTCTCGCCGATAAAATCAGCCACAAAGGCGTTGACCGGCTCGTCATATATGCGTTTGGGGTCGCCAATCTGCAGGATTTTTCCATCCCGCATAACAACCACCGTATCGCTCATAGTCAGCGCTTCTTCCTGGTCATGCGTCACGTATAAGAAGGTAATGCCCAGGCGCTGCTGCATGTTTTTGAGCTCCAGCTGCATCTCCTTACGCAGCTTTAAATCCAGGGCGCCCAGGGGCTCGTCCAGCAGTAAAACCTCCGGCTCATTGACAAGGGCACGAGCGATGGCTACCCGCTGCTGTTGGCCGCCGGATAAGGACTCAACGCTGCGCTTGCCATATCCCTTTAAATTCACAAGATCCAGCATGGCATCAACCCTGCGACGGATATCATCCCTACTCACCTTGGCAATCTTCAATCCGAAGGCAATGTTGTCTTGCACATTCAAATGAGGAAATAACGCATATTTCTGAAATACGGTATTTACTTTGCGCCTGTACGGTGGAAGATGGGTAATATCCTTTCCATCAAAGTGCACTTGGCCGGAGGAGGGATATTCAAAACCGCCGATAATGCGAAGTGTGGTGGTTTTACCGCATCCGCTTGGCCCAAGCAGTGTTACAAATTCCTTTTTTCGAACGTAAAGATTGATATTATCCAGCACGGTGGTGCCGTCAAAATCCTTGGAGATGGACTTTAAGTCGATCAAGTGCGCTTTTTCAACCATGGGGAGCAGTCTCCTTTATCCATAATAAAATCATCGCAAAATCATCGCGTTAAAAAATGGGCGGCGTAGAAATCCATAAAACCTTGGCTTTTGTCTTGCCAATGTTTTTTAGTTGGTGCGGGGCATGGGGGTGCAAACAAAAGCTGTCTCCGGCCTTGGCCTTGTGCCGCTTGTCGCCAAGCAAAATTGCGATGCTGCCGGAAAGCACATAACCAAATTCTTCACCATCGTGCGGTGCAAGCATCTGCGTTTCGCCGCCTTCCGCCATTTCCAGCAAAATTGGCTCCATGCTGTTTTTTTGAGCATTGGCCACCAGCCAGGTAATGCTGCCACGAAGCGTTTCTTCATCTTCCTTCACAAACATATCCTGGGAGGTAAAAATCACCTTTTCTGCTTCTTTATCGTTAAAAAATGAGGGCAGACTGCTGCCCAAGCATTCCAGCATGTCGGTGAGCGTCGCGATGGAAGGAGAGGCAAGGTCCCGTTCCACTTGGGATATGAACCCTTTGCTCAACTCGCACCTATCCGCCAGCTCTTCCTGGGTTAGGCCGCGCTGTATGCGCAGGCGGTGCAGTTTTTCACCAATTTTCACAGGTACATCTCCTTTGCTGCTTACAGATGTTTTATTGAAAAACGCCTCATGCTTGTTTAGTAGTTCTAAACGTAAAAGCAACATACGAAGTTTAGCAAAAGTAAACCAAAAGGTACGGCTTATTAAACCACAAACATGGTTCCGTGTCAACAATGGGCCGACAGATTTGCCGAAATTATTCCGTAGATGCATTGAAAGCGTAACGTTTGTACACTACAATGCATCTTTCATGTGTGCTTACGTATGATTGAGTAGGCCTTCCTATACAAAAACACCGGTTTATGGTATGCTGATCTCGTTATAAAGCGGGCGCAGGCCCCTTTAAAATGGGAAGGAGTTTAGCCATGCAGACCAAACTATCGGGCAAGCTAAAGGTTATACTGGTTGTAATCGTGCTTGCAGGCATCATTCTCTTCAGCGGTTTTTACCGTGTTGGCCAAGGTGAGGAGGCCTTGGTTGTCACATTTGGCCGCGTAACGGCAACGCACGGTCCCGGCCTCTATTTCCGCATACCCTTTGTACAAAACATAATCAGCGAAAGCGTTACGACGATCCACACCATGGAGTATGGCTTTCGCACGACAAAACAAGGGTCTGCCGGCCGTGCATCCATGTATGAAGACAATGAAACAGAAGGCGTTATGCTTACCAATGACAATAGCATCGTTTCACTGGAAGCAATTTATCAATACACCATCCGTGATGTGAAACAGTATCATTTTGATATTGATAATCCGGAAGGCACGTTGCAGATGGCCTTTGAAGCCGTGATTCGTAGGAACATTCAAAACCTGACGCTTGACAATGCTCTTTTGAATAAGGAAGATATCGAGCGCGATGTACTGCCTGAATTTCAGAGCATTGTGGACAGCTATGACATGGGCGTCAAAATCAATAGCGTAAGGATACAGAATATCTCTGTTCCTTCTGCTGTGACTGCTGCCTATGAAGACGTCAATAATGCCAAAAACGAAATGACAAAGCGCCTGGATGAAGCGGAAAAGTACAAGAATGAGATTTTGCCAACAGCAAGGTCCAAGGCATATCAGCTTTTGCAGGAAGCTCAAGCTTACCAGGCAGAAACTGTAGCAAAAGCGGAAGCAGAGGTAGCTGTTTTCAATGCGGTTTACGAAAAGTACAAGGTTGCGCCTGAAATTACAAAGCAGAGAATCTTGATCGAAACAATGGAAAACATTTTGAAAAACAGCGGCAAGATCATCGTTGCGGATAACGGCAGTGATGTGTTGAAGGTACTTGATTTGAACAATGGAACGGCAGTCAATGATGCTGCTATTTCCACCGGGAAGGAGTGATTTTGATGCAAAGCGGACAAACGAATTATCAAAAGCCCATCAATTATGAAACCGAACAGTTGAAATCCTTCGCCCGCAAAAACGGCCGGCGGTTAGTCGTAGGCGGAATCATACTGATTGCGCTGTTGATATTGGTCAATCAGTGTGTCTTCATCGTTGGGGAAGCGGAGCAGGCTTTTGTCAGCCGCTTCGGTGTAATCAGCCGAATTGTTATAAACAGTGAAAACGACTTCCACAAAACCTATGCGGAAGAATTGCAAAAGGAATTGTCGATGTCAGAAGATGTTCAAATCGTTGTCGGCAGTGGCTTGCAATTTAAGATGCCCTTTGTTGACAAGGTGGAGCGCTATTCTTCCAGATTGTTTACCTATGTATCCGATAGCACAAAGGTAAACACCAGGGAGAAGAAACAATATTTCATAACCACTTTTGCGCAATGGCAAATTGCTGATCCGGCTTTGTTCAGTTTGAAGCTTGGCAATATGGTAACAGCAGAAAATCAGTTGGATAATCTGATTGCTCCTGTGATTGTGCAATCCATCAACCGCATGATGGCGGATGATTTTGTCAGCAATAAGGACTCCCTTAACGCGACATTGGCGGATGCGCTGGTTTCCATCAATAAGGATATGTGCCTTAGGGGCATTGAAGTGAAGGACATACAGATTCACCGCACTTCATTGCCGCCAGCGAACCTTGACAGCACCTACGCGCGTATGCAGGCTGACCGTGCTAAGGTTGCCCAGCAAACGCGAAGCGAAGGTCAGGAAGAGTATTTAAAGGTTGTTGCTAATGCCGACCTGGAAGCCAGAAAGCTGGAAGCTGACGCAGTCAGTGAAGCAGGCCGTATCCGGGGCGATGGCGATGCCGCTGCTCTTGAAATCTATGCAAAGTCCTACGGCAAGGACGAATCCTTTTTCAGCTATTGGCGCTCCTTGGAAGCCTTAGAAGCGGCCATTGATGAAAACAGCACCCTGGTACTCGATAAAGAACACCCCCTCTGGAAAGACCTGCTGACCTGGGCAACGCAGAAATAACCGCCGCTTGATATGATGTGATTCATGAAATAAGGATAGGGGGGTTGGTATGTTCGAATACGGTGGTTTTCTAAGCGATGGTAACTCCGTACTCTTCTGGGTGATTGTTGCATTGGTGGCACTGTTCCTGATCGCATTTATCCGCAACTATATCAAGGTTCCTCCCAACGTAGCCCTGATCGTCAGCGGACGGCGCAGAAAGTATAAGGTCAAGGATGAAACAGGCCGGGAGATCGTAAAAGATTTCGGCTATCGCATCGTTCGCGGCGGCGCAACGTTTGTCATCCCCTTTTTCGAGCGGGTCGACAGGTTAAACCTTGGCATCATGCAGGTGGACATTAAGACCACGCAGCCGGTGCCCTCGCAGGAATACATCGGCATGATGGTGGATGGCGTGGCCAACATCAAAATCGGCTCTGATGCCGTTTCTGTCGCAACCGCTGCAGAGCAGTTTCTGGGCTGGCCTCAAAGTGATATTGCCGCCGTGGCCATGCAGGTGCTGGAAGGCAACATGCGCGAAATCATTGGACGCATGACGATAGCAGATTTAGTGCAAAATCGTGACAAGTTTGCCCAGGAAACACAGCGCGCCGCCACTACAGACATGAAGAATATGGGTCTGGAAATTGTTAACCTGACCATACAGAACTTCTCCGATAATGACGGCGTGCTGGATACCCTGGCTGTCAAAAATATATCTGAAAAGAAGCGAGATGCCGACATCGCAAAGGCTGAAGCGGAACGCGATACGGTAATCCGCCAGGCCACTGCCCAGCAGGAAGGCTATCGCGCGAAAGCAGAGTCGGATGCTAACATGGCCGAGCAGGAAAAGTTGCTGGAATTAAAGCGTGCTTCGTATCGAGCCGAACAGGACAAAGCAAAGGCTATGGCCGATATTGCTTATAATCTGCAGCAGGAAGTTTCCCGTAAAGATTTGGAAACAGAACGCGCAGCCGCTGAACTGGTACGCCTGGAGAAGCAGACGCAATTGCAAGCGCAACAGGTTCAAATCGAGCGCGAGCGCTTGAGCGTGGAGATCAGAGAACGTGCCGAAGCAGATTTCTATAAAGCCCAGAAGGAAGCAGAAGCTGCACTTGTGCTGGCTAGGAATGAAGCGGAAGCAATTCGCCTCAAAGGCGAGGCTGAGGCAGACGCAATTTTGAAAAAGGCCGAGGCCATGAAGCAATACGGCCAGGCCGCGATGCTGGAAATGGTCATCAGCCGTATGCCGGAAATCGCCAAGGCCGTCAGCGAACCGCTTAGCAAAACAGATAAGATTATTCTCTTTGGTGAAGGCGGAGCAACCAACATGGCTAAGGATGTTTCCGGTACCATGCTCCAAACCTTTGAATCCATCAAGGAAGCAGTAGGGCTTGATATTCCCAGGATGCTCAGAGATGTCACCACCGGCGGACTCATTGGTAAAGCGTCGTCGGAAGCGGCAGAAAACTAACACAATATCGCATTACAAAACAACCCTTATGGCATAATGTCTGAGGGTTGTTTTTTGCATCAATTATATTGTATTCGAAAGTTTATTCGCTGCATGTAGCTTGAACTGGTCTATCCATCATTTTTTTTACAAATGGAACCATTGTGCTGCAACTAATTGTATGATGCGTTGATGACTGAACCGGGTATATTAGAAACAATTGATTTTTTTCTGATAGCATGGTACAATGGTGTTGGTCAAAGATAGTCAGAGAACTTTTGGCCAAGAAACGAGGGATTTTTGATGCGGCTTAGCGATACGATAGAACAGTTCATCAAGGCAATGCTAGAACAGGATGAACCGGAGGAAGAGTTAAAGCGTAATGAACTGGCAGAATACTTCAATTGTGCGCCCTCACAGATCAATTATGTGTTGGCAACACGTTTTACCCCTGATCATGGATATATTATAGAGAGCAGAAGAGGCGGCGGCGGATATATCCGTATCGTGCGTATGGAGCATAGCGCCGGGGAGCATTTGTTGTACCTCATTCACGAGCGGATAGGAGATGCCATCGGCGAAACGGAGGCAATGCATCTGATCGGACAATTAAGGGAGCGTGGTCTGGTTTCTCTGGAAGGGGCACAGTTGATGGTATCTGCAATTTCCCAGCGTGCGCTTTCTCTTCCTCTGCCCAACGCATTAAAGGATGCTGCCCGGGCACGTATACTTCGCAGTATGCTGCTGACTGTAGCCCAAATGAGCCGACATCCGGCTGACAACCAGTGACAAGGCGCTATGCGCCGTAAGGAGACTATTATGTTATGTGAAGAATGCAGCCAAAACCTAGCAACGGTAGTCATCACCGTGCTGGTGAATGGCGAAACAGCAACACGGCATTTGTGCAAAGGCTGCGTCAGCAAAATACAAAACAGCATTCAACAGGGTGATATTCAAGGTTTTTTGTCTTCGTTGATGGCTTCCATCAATCATGAAGAGAAGGCGTTGAAGCTCTCTTGTTCCAGATGCCACTTGACATATGAGGAATTTCAGAAAACAGGCAAGCTAGGTTGTGCGCAATGCTACGAAGATTTTCGGGAACAGCTAAAGCCATTGTTATTACGCATTCATGGCCGTTCACAGCATGCCGGCCGTATGCCAGCTGTCAGTTCTCAAGCGCAGGAGAAAAAGAAGTTGATTGCCAGCCTCCGCAACCGTATGGATATGGCAGTGGCAGCGGAAAATTTTGAAGAAGCGGCTCAATTGCGTGATCAGTTAAAGCAGCTGACCTGCCCGGCAGGAGAGGGGTGCAAGCCATGATTGAGCATGAACTGGACATTGTAGTATCCTCACGTGTGCGGCTGGCCCGCAATTATGAGGATTTACCCTTTTCCACCACACAAAGCGACGTTATTGCCCAGATGTGTGTGGACAGGATCGTCGATGCGTTGGCCGCCGAGCCGGGCGATACCAGCGCCTACGCACTGGTAAAAATGTCTGATCTCCCAAATCGTGAGCGATTGATCATGGTTGAAAGCCATCTCATTAGCCGCGATCTGATGCAAAACAGTCAAACAGGCGCGGTGCTTATTCGAGACGATCAGGCGATTTGCCTGATGATAAACGAAGAAGATCATCTCCGCCTGCAATCACTGATGCCCGGACAGCAGCTTCAAAGAGCAGCTGAAATGGCATACGAGGTAGAGGACGCGCTGCAGCATCATATTGCCTTTGCATTTGATGGACAACTAGGCTATTTGACTGCTTGTCCTACCAATACCGGGACGGGCATGCGTGCATCCTTGATGCTGCATCTGCCGCTGCTGACCATGTTTAAGCAAATGGGAAATGTCAGCACTTCAGTATCTAAGCTAGGTCTTACTATTCGCGGCATTTATGGCGAAGGCAGCGAAGCCCAAGGGAACCTGTACCAGGTTAGCAATCAGGTAACATTGGGCCGCAATGAGGAAGAGATTATTGAAGCCGTCATAGGGGTTGGCCGCCAAATTATTGAAATGGAGCGCAATTTGCAAAAACGCGCATCCAGCGGCGATAACACCGCTTTGGAGGACCAAGTGTACCGCTCGCTGGGTGCATTGCAGTATGCCCGGCGAATGGATCTAAAAGAGTTCATGCAGCACTGGTCTAATCTTCGCTTAGGCTGTGCGCTGGAGCTTCTGCCCATTTCGCTTTCTGTGGCCGACGAACTTTTGCCTATGGCACAGGATGCGCATATTATGAAGACCGCCAACAAAACACTAAAGGGCAGGGAGCTGGATATTGCCCGCAGCAATTTTATCCGACAGAAGCTCCAAGGCCACTAAGGAGGAAGCATCATGGCAATATTTGGTAGATTTACAGAAAGAGCTCAAAAGGCATTATCGTATGCGCAGCAGGCAGCTGTGGAACTAAAGCATCATTATGTAGGTACAGAACATTTGCTTTTAGGGCTGTTAAAGGACCCAGGAGAATCTATCCGTGGTCTGCTTGGTAATGTAACGTATGAGAAGGTTTTGGAGCGTATCATAACCTTGATCGGCCGTGGTGATGAGGATGCCGGCGGAACCCTGGAGCCGACGCCGCGAGGGAAAAAGATACTGGAAACAAGTATCATCGAATCCCGCCGACTCAACCACACCTTTGTGGGTACGGAGCATATATGGTTAGCCATTCTCAAGGAAGGAGAAGGTGTAGCCAGCAACATCCTTCGCGAAATAGGCGTGGATGGCGATAAGCTCAGAGAGGGAATTTTGTCCCTGCTCAAGTCTGAAGAAGCGGAGGGCGACAAAGAAAGTAAGCCTGCGGCATCGGCTGCCGGAAGCGATACGCCAGTACTCAAGCAGTACGCCCGCGATTTGACACAGGCTGCCCGCAATAATGAACTGGACCCCGTAATTGGCCGCGGACAGGAAATAGAGCGCATTATTCAAATCTTAAGCCGTCGTACCAAGAACAACCCTGTGCTCATCGGTGAGCCAGGCGTTGGGAAAAGTGCTGTGGTGGAAGGATTGGCCCAGCGCATTGTCACTGATAGCATACCGGAGATATTGAAGGACAAAAAGCTCATGACGCTGGATATGGGCAGCTTAATTGCCGGCAGCAAATACCGCGGCGAATTTGAAGAACGTTTAAAAAATGCCATTTCGGAGGTTCGGAAAGCAGGTAACATCATTCTCTTCATCGACGAAATCCATACGCTGGTAGGCGCTGGTAAGGCGGAGGGATCCATGGATGCCGCCAATATTTTAAAGCCTGCCTTGGCTAGAGGCGAGGTTCAGTGCATCGGCGCTACGACACTGGATGAGTATAGAAAACATATCGAAAAGGATGCCGCATTGGAACGACGCTTTCAGCCGGTAACCGTCGGTGAGCCTTCCAAGGAAGAGGCGTTGGAGATTCTGCGCGGCCTTCGTGACAAGTATGAGGCCCATCATAAAGTGCGCATCACTGACGATGCGCTGCAAGCGGCAGTAGCCTTTTCTGACCGTTATATTTCCGATAGGTTTCTGCCGGATAAGGCCATCGACTTGATGGACGAGGCCGCGTCCCGGGTGCGCATTCAGTCATATACTGCGCCGCCGGATGTAAAAAGTCAGGAAGCGCAGTTGAATGATGTTACGAATGAAAAAAAAGAAGCCATTGCCCGGCAGGATTATGAAAAGGCAGCGGCGCTTCGCGATCAGGAACGGAAGCTGAAAACAGAAATAGATGAGCTTCGCACAGCCTGGGAGCAGAAAAAGAGCGCTTCCCGCGAAATCGTTACAGAAGAGGAAATCGCGCAAATCGTTTCCAGCTGGACTGGCATCCCTGTAAAGAAAATGACTGAAGGGGAAAGCCAGCGCCTTTTGCACCTGGAAGAAGTACTGCACAAGCGCGTCATCGGCCAGGAGGAAGCAGTCAAGGCCGTTAGTAGGGCCATCCGCCGTGCACGCGCAGGCTTGCAGGATCCCAAACGCCCCATCGGATCGTTTATCTTCCTTGGTCCTACCGGCGTTGGCAAGACAGAGCTCTGCCGTGCATTGGGCGAAGCTATGTTTGGTGATGAGGATGCGTTGATTCGCATCGATATGTCCGAGTACATGGAAAAGCACACTGTTTCCAGATTGATCGGCTCTCCGCCAGGTTATGTAGGCTATGAGGAAGGCGGCCAACTGACAGAAGCTGTGCGTCGTAAACCCTACAGCGTGGTACTGCTGGATGAGGTGGAAAAAGCCCATCCTGATGTGTTTAACATTCTCCTGCAAATTATGGAGGACGGACGTCTGACCGATAATTCGGGCCGTGTGGTCAACTTCAAGAACACCATCATTGTCATGACCTCCAACGCCGGTGCTCATGCCATCGGCCACAGCCGGGTGCTAGGCTTTGGCAGCGCTATCGATATTGCCCGTTCCTACGAGACCATGAAGGAACAGGTAATGAAGGAAGTTAAGGACATCTTCCGTCCAGAGTTTATCAACCGTGTGGATGAGTTGATCGTATTCCACGCCTTGGAGCAAAGCGACATCGACAAGATCGCCTATTTGATGCTTTCCCAGGTGGCTGACCGGCTGAAAAAGCGCGGCATGCATCTATCCTTTGATGATGAGGTGGTATCGCTTCTTTCCAAGGAAGGCTATGATCCCCAGTATGGCGCCAGGCCATTGCGCCGTGTGATTCAACGCACGGTGGAGGACGCACTGAGCGAGGAAATCATCGCCGGCAGCCTTGCATTGGGCGACGATGTGCGCTTGTTTGTGAAGGATGGAAAGATTGCTTTTGAAAAGGCTGAACAACATAAGCCGACTGTAGAAGAAGAGGTCAAGGCTTAAACAAACTGTCGGACAGCATAAAATCGTGCAAGAGATTTGTCATCACGAATCTCCTGCACAATTTTTATACAGTTACATTTGGAATTACTCCATAATTTGTCCCTTGCGGCTTAAGTCTATAGCGTGATGCATCTGGTTAAACAACTCGCTATAGCGCAGATGGTCTTTATGGATTTGTGTAATACCGGCACGAATGGACAGCGGAATTTCTTTACCATTCCATTGTATTGGATGACCGTTTGAAGCAAGGACATTGTTCATTAGCTGTTCCGCAAGCCCAGCATCCGTTTTGCCGGTTACCAGCGCAAACTCGTCGCCGCCGATGCGCATGACCAGCATGTCATCATCTGCCACAGTGTCAATGCGCTTTGCAGTCTCCAGAATCGCTTTATCTCCTGCTTCGCTGGACAGCTCATTCATTGGCATCAGGCCGATAATATCGAAGCATACGACATAAGTACCCTCAAGGCTTTTGAACATTTCATATGCTTGCGATATATCCACTCTTTTTCTAGCCATTATTGGATCATCTCCTTCATGATATTGATAGTCTAGTCTGGGAAACAAACCGGTGAACCGCCATGTCTCCCGGAAGAGGGATGGCTGAACATCCCACATTCGCTTGAATGCTCGCGCGAACACCTCCGGCGAATTGTATTGATAGCGCATGGCGATTTCCATAACTGTTCCATTCCCGCTTACCAGGTCACGGGCAGCCATGGTGAGGCGACGCTTGCCTATATACTCCTTGATGCCATGATGCAGTGCATACCGAAACAGCTTTTGCATGCCCGACAGCGAAAAGCAGCAGGCATCCGCCACATCCTGAACGGTTATCGAGTCGCAAAGACGGTCCTCAATGTAGTTTACAGCTGCTTCCAAGAGGTAGAAGTTGCGCATTTCACCACACCCCAGGCTTTTCATGCAATAACGTTATTGTGATTGTATTCTAGCATAGATGGATTTGTTTTGCCTGATGATTTGAGCATGATTTTGAATTAAATTATACAGTTTTTGCATCATAATGAACCATTCTATACACAATGGGATAGACTATGACTAAACAGAATAGCATAGTTTCATCACCTCTACTGTGCCAAATGGTCACTTATGTTTACTTTATGTATACAAAGAAGTTCAGATCGGCTTGTGAATTTACGCTATCATGCAATCTTGCGAATGTTTGTTTGCTTTTTTCTTTGTGCGCATGGACAAGCATGCCTTCATGGGCTATAATAAAAGGCAGATATTTGTATGCACTATTGGAGGCGCGGGCATGAATCTGGAGCAATTATTGGACCGGTGGAAGCAGGATGAATATTTCATGGAGAATGTTACCTGCTGGCATACCATTCCTGCCCGGCCTGCGACCTTTGGAGAATATCCTGATGGCCTTGACCACCGCATTCCGGCAGTTCTTGCCAAGAGGGGCATACACAAGCTTTACACACACCAGGCCTCCAGTCTTGCGGCTACGGGCGAGGGCAAAGACGTAGTAGTAGTGACGCCCACGGCTTCAGGCAAAACCATGTGTTATAATCTTCCAGTAGTATCAGCGATACTTCAAAATCCAGACGCCAGAGCGTTGTACCTTTTTCCCACCAAGGCATTGTCTGCAGACCAGGTTAGTGAACTGTACTCACTGATCGAAGAACTGGATGTAGATATTAAGACGTACACCTATGACGGTGATACGCCAGGTTCAGCCCGCAAGGCCGTACGCCAAGCGGGGCATATTGTGGTCACCAATCCGGACATGCTGCACAGCGGAATTCTGCCACAGCATACCAAATGGGTCAAGCTGTTTGAGAACCTGCGTTATATTGTCATTGATGAAATTCATGCTTACCGTGGCGTGTTCGGAAGCAATCTAGCGAATGTACTACGTAGACTGTTACGCCTTTGCGCATTTTATGGCAGCAAGCCGACTTTTATTTTATGTAGCGCTACCATTGCCAATCCAAAGGAATTGGCGGAGACGCTGACTGGCCGCCCTGTTACCATGATTGACAACAATGGCGCGCCGACAGGTGAGCGTCATTTCATATTCTATAATCCGCCTGTGGTCAACCGGCAGCTGGGCATACGCAAGGGGTCAGTGCAGGAGACGAAGGCTGTCGCCTCTATGCTGTTGAACAATGGGGTGCAGACTATCACCTTTGCCAAGAGCCGCCTCATTGTGGAAGTTTTGACTCGGCATCTAAAGGATATGGTTCGTGATCCTCTGGGCAACGCTGGCCGTGTGCGGGGCTACCGTGGCGGCTATCTGCCCAGCGAGCGGCGGGATATAGAACAAGGTCTGCGCAGAGGGGCAATTGATGCAGTGGTATCTACCAACGCGCTGGAGCTGGGCATTGATATCGGCGCGCTGGAAGCATGTGTTTTGTGCGGATATCCAGGCACCATCTCCAGCACTTGGCAGCAGGCCGGACGTGCCGGCCGCCGTAAAGGCACATCGGTGATGGTGATGGTTGCTTCCTCAGCCGCTATCGATCAATACATCGTCACCCATCCCAATTATTTCTTCAGCCAATCGCCGGAACACGCACTTTTAAACCCAGACAACTTATATGTGCTTTTGAGCCACTTTAAATGTGCCGCCTATGAACTGCCTTTTGAAGATGAAGAGACGTTTGGTAATGTGGCATCCACTACCGAACTGTTAGACTACCTGGTGGAAGAAAATATACTGCGCCATGTGGAAGGCCGCTATCACTGGATGGCGGAGGATTTTCCGGCGTCTGAAATTTCTTTGCGATCCGCGGCCACTGAAAACTTTCTAATCATTGATATAACCAACCCCGCGCATCATCGGGTGGTTGGGGAAATGGACCGGTATACAGTGCCCATGCTCTTGCACGAGAACGCAATTTATATGCATGAGGCCCAGCAGTATCAGGTGGAAAAGTTGGATTTTGACGGTTGCAAAGCCTTCATACGCCAGGTAAATGTGGACTATTATACTGACGCTGATTTGAATATCAGCTTGAGTCTTCTGGATATTACCGATGAACGCGGTGATGCAAAGGGCCTCTATCGGGCACTAGGCGAGGTAAAAGTAACCACACTTGTAAAGATGTTCAAAAAAATGAAGCTGGATACCCAGGAGAACCTGGGCTTTGGCCCTGTTCGCCTGCCGGAAACCGATATGCACACCACTGCCATGTGGTGGACGGTGCCGGATGTGATTGCGGCTAAATACGGCAAGGATGAACTGCAAAGCGGCATGCTGGGAATATCCAACCTATTGCGAATTGTGGCGCCGCTGTATTTGATGTGCTCACCCCGGGACATCAGCGTCATCTATCAGGTAAAAGGCCCCGTTACACAACTGCCCACATTGTTCATTTACGATAATACGCCTGGCGGTATCGGACTTGCGGAAAAGTGCTTCACCATGCAGAGCTTGCTACTGAATCATGCGCTGGAGATTGTCACAGACTGCGAGTGCAAGGAAGGCTGCCCATCCTGTGCTGGACCGGTAGGAGAAATTGGCTATGAAGGGAAACAGGCTGCTGCTTCCCTTTTGAAGGAGATGATCGCGTGCCCATAAGCCTTCGCGATAAGTTAAAAGCGGTGGACAAGCCCAAGCCTCAACCAGAGGAAAAAAAGGCGGTGGCTGCCTCTGGGTGTTACCATGAGGAAAAGCTGATACCATTTACCGATTTGAAAGAAGTTCCTACGGAGTTAACTTTTTCGGGCCGGTCTTTAGGCCTTGTTCTGGGGGAAACCATATCGGATATACCCATTGATGCATTCAGGATTCTTTTTCTGGACACAGAGACAACGGGCCTTTCTGGCGGAGTGGGCACCCTGGCCTTTATGGTGGGAGCCGGATACTTCACAAAGGACGGCTTTACCGTTCACCAGTGGGTAATGCGCGATTATCCAGAGGAGCGGTTCATGCTCGCTAATGTCCAGTCACTGTGTGAAGGCTTTGATTACGTAGTTACCTTTAATGGTAAAGCCTTTGACTTACCGCTTTTACAGGCAAGAATGTTGATGAACCGCCTTGGGACAAAGCAATTAGAACGCTTAAGGCATGTCGATCTTCTTCATCCTGCCCGAAGGGTATGGAAACTGCGGCTGAAAAGCTGCCGCCTAAGCCGGTTGGAAGAAGAGATATTTCAGGCACCCCGGGAGCATGATTTGCCTGGCAGTGAAGCGCCTGAGCGTTTTTTTCAGTTTTTGAAGACTGGTAATTTTAAGCTTTTACGGGATGTTATCGATCACAACCGGCAGGATATCGCATCGCTGGCCAGACTTTTATATAAGCTGCTGTACGTGTATGAAAAACCCGAGCAGCAAAGCTTTTTTGAAGATATCTTCAGCGTGGGCCGTGCGCTGGAAAAGCAAGGTGAAACAGATTTGGCCCGCAGGTGCTACCATCTTTGCGTAGGGGGCAGCGTGAAGGTGCAGGCGCAAATGAATCTTGGCCGAAGCTTTCTCCGCGCCAAGGAATTGGATCAAGCGGTCTTTTCATACCGGCGGATGATTGACAGCCGGGAAGGTGGACTTTTGCCCTATGTGGAATTGGCAAAGTTATATGAACATAGGCTGAGGGATGTAAAAAACGCTCTTGAAATTACGAAAATGGCGATTTTGTTGGCCTCAGAACCGTCTTTGGGGTCTCAAGAAGCTATGCAGGAAATGCAAAATGCGTTACAATACCGTTATATGCGTCTGGTAAAAAAGACGCAGGCGATACAAGCATCAAGGAGGCGCGAGCGTTTATGAGTTTTATGGGTAATATCAAGGGCCGCATGGCTCTTGCCAAGCAATCAAAGGGTGATGTGGAAGCTGCAAAGAAGCTGTATGAGGAAGCATTGGCCGCAGGCATGGATTCTGCTCAATATCTACTGGCCTATTCTGTTATGCTTCTGCGAAACAGCGAGTATGAACGTGCCAAGGAGATTTTGGTGAAAACTCAAAAAGCACCTGGACTTAGCGAAGCGCAGCGCCAGCAGTTGTTTATGAACTATGCAGTGGCGTGCTATAAGCTGGGAGATATGGCCCGGGCCATTGAGCTTATGGAAAAGCAACACCAGCGAAATCCCAGCGGGCTTATTTATAATACACTCGGATATTTGTACGTTGAAAATGGTGATTTAGAGAAAGCAAAGGCTTTTAATCAACAGGCACTTGAATATGACGACGCCGACGCCGTAGCGCTGGACAATATGGGTCAGACGCTGTATCGCCTTGAAGGAGATAAGGTGGCCGCCAAACCTTACTTTGAAAAGGCAATCAAAGAAAAGCCTTCCCAAATTGACACACTGTATTTCTTGTCTTTGTATGATATAGAAGCAGGCAACAAGGAAGCTGCTACTGAGAAATTAGAAAAAGCGCTGGAAGGCCGATTCTCACCGCTGAACCATGCAACGCGGGAGCTTGTACAAAAGACGCTTGATGATTTGAAAGCATAACGGAGTGTGGAATATGCAGCTAGAGAATATCAAAGCAGTGATTTTTGATTTGGATGGTGTGATCGTATCCACGGATGATTGCCATTATGAAGCATGGAAGCAGATGGCCGATCAGCAAGGGATATACTTTGACAGAAAAATCAACGAGCGTCTTCGAGGCGTCAGCCGCATGGAAAGCTTGGAAATACTGTTGGAAAGAGCGATCCGCTCCTACACGGAAGACGAAAAGCTGAACATGGCAACAGAAAAGAACGAAGTGTACAAGCAGCTGGTAATGAAAATCACGCCTGATGCAATTTTGCCTGGGGCACTTGAAAACCTCAAAGCTTTGCGTGAAAAGGGCATACTGCTTGCCATTGGTTCTTCCAGTAAAAATACGCCGATCATTCTTAATCAAATCGGCCTCGGTGATTTTTTTGACGCTGTAGCGGATGGAAACCATATTAGAAACAGCAAACCGGACCCAGAGGTTTTTTTGCTTGCGGCAACACTGTTGAATCAGCCGCCCGAGGCATGCCTTGTGGTAGAGGATGCGGATGCCGGTGTTGAAGCGGCTTTGAATGGGAACATGCGGGTGTTGGGCGTAGGCTTTGCGGCACAGAATAAAAAAGCAACCATTACTGCTGATTCCTTGAAAGATATTGACCTGACGACTTTGATTGTGTAATACATGCTGATTTAGGGACATATTAAGCACAGAAGAACGCATGGAGGAATGTGCATGCTTGAAAAGCAAACGGCCTTCGACGTACTGGCCGAGGCCATGAAAACAGGTGGAGATTTTGCCGAAATATTTCTGGAGGACAGACGGAACCACGCGCTTCAAATGCGCGGCGGAAAGCTGGATACAGTATTAAGCGGTCGGCGTCATGGCGCCGGTATTCGGGTGTTTCAAAACCTGACCGCTGTGTACGTGTATACCAACGATACCTCTCGTGATGGGCTGCTAGATTGTGCGCGACGTGCCGCGGCGGCTGTCAAAAATGCTGTGCCTGGCGTTCCGGCAGCGCTTCAAAAGCACGAAGTTGCAAGCATCCATCCTATTGCCCAACTACCCACAGCTGTTAAAGCGGCAAAAAAAGCTGAAAAGTTAAGGGCCGCACACGCTGCCGCCTCTGTTTCATCTGAAATCAAACAGGTAGTCCTTGGGTATACAGACTCTGAGCAAGATGTGTGGATCGCTAACAGTGAAGGCTTATTTACCAGCGACAGGCGTGTGTATTCCCGCATGAATTGCTCTGCAGTCGCGTCGGACGGTACCGAGAACCAAACCGGTACCTGCAGCCCTGGGGCAATGACCGGCTTTGAGTTATTTGATCATAGGGTGGATCCTGAGAAGGTAGGTAGGGAAGCGGCAGGGATTGCCGTTACCATGCTCCATGCACCAGTGTGCCCGGCAGGGGTGATGCCTGTCGTTATTGACAATGGATTTGGCGGCGTAATCTTTCATGAAGCTTGCGGGCATAGTTTGGAGGCAACTTCGGTTGCCTTTGGCACCAGCGAATTTTGCGGCAAGCTAGGTCAAAAGATTGCGGCTGATTGCGTTACCGCCATTGATGATGGAACCATGCCCAATGAATGGGGCAGTCTGAATATCGATGACGAAGGTACACCTACCAACAGGCTTGTTTTGATAGAGAATGGAATTTTGAAAAATTATATGATCGATAAGCTCAACGGCCGGCGCATGAATATGCCCAGCACTGGCAGCAGCAGAAGAGAAAGCTATGCCTTCCCGCCGACATCCCGTATGCGTAACACCTATATTGCCGCTGGAGAAGATGATGAAGCGGAAATGATCCGTACCATGGGCGATGGGCTGTATGCCAAGCGCATGGGCGGCGGATCGGTTGATCCCGCCACAGGGGAGTTTAACTTTAATGTCATGGAAGGTTACTTGGTAAAAGACGGAAAGATTGATTCACCTGTACGTGGTGCATCCCTTATTGGCAGAGGCTCTGAAGTGCTTATGAGGATTGATCGGGTTGGGCGCGATATGCAAATGTCTCAAGGTATGTGCGGCAGCGTCAGCGGCAGCGTGCCCACCAACGTCGGTCAGCCCATGATCCGCGTCAGCCGCTTGACCGTGGGCGGAAGGTAGGAGGTAGAAGAGCCATGACATTGGATTTGTTTTTGGATAAGCTTATGCAAGCTGCATTATCCGCCGGTATTGAAGCGGCCGAAGTGTATATCGCATCTGGTGACAGTTTTAAAGCGGTTTCTGCCCAGCAGGAGATCATTCAGTATTCGGTTAATACTACAAGAGGTTTGTCACTTCGCGGCTTGTATCATGGAAAAATGGGGTATTCCTCTACAGAAGTGATGGACGAACAAGCGGTTCAACAGCTTGTGCAGGGTGTATTGGAAAGTGCATCCCTCTCCGAGGAAGAGGATAAGCAGTTCATTTATGCTGGTGATAAGGTATATCCCAGCGTGGATATCTATAATCAGGCATTGGATCATGTAACACCTGAGCATAAGCTGGCATTTGCGTTGAACATGGAAAAGGCAGCGCTTGAGGCTGATGAGCACGTCAAGCAGATAAAGTATAACACCGTTTTGTCAGGCAAAGGCGCAGTCCGCATCAAAAATACCTATGGCCTGGACATCCAGTTTGAAGGGAACTACTGCGGCGCGTATTTGCAGGCGGTTGCCAGAGATGGGGAGAAGGCGAGCACCGCCTTTGAAGTTGCCATCTCACATGATTTTGCGAAACTGGACTACAAGAGCCTGGCAGAATCTGCCGTGAAAAAGGCTGTGTTCGGTCTGAAGGGCAAATCAATTCCCAGCGGTACTTACAGGGTGATTATAGAAAATGGGGCAATGGCCGATTTGCTGGAAACCTTTTCGGGGCTATTTTCTGCTGAAAACACACAGCATGGGTTATCCCTGATGAAAGGCCGTGTTGGCGATACCGTTGCTGCAGATTGCGTAATATTGATGGATGATCCGCTTTTGCCCCATGGGGAAGGAAGCCGGCCCTTTGATGCGGAAGGCGTCGCCACCAAGACCAAAGCGGTCATTGAAAATGGCGTTTTGAAAACACTGTTGCATAATCTGAAAACCGCGCAAAAAGACGGCGTTCAGACCACCGGAAACGCCAGCAAGGCAAGCTATAGCGCGCCTGTCAGGGTATCGCCGACCAATTTCTTTTTCAAACCTGGTACTGACGATTTGGCAGCATTAATGAAAAATATGAGCAATGGCCTGGTAATCACTGAACTGAGCGGCCTTCACAGCGGCGCAAATAGTGTCAGCGGTGACTTTTCTCTATTGGCAAAAGGCTATACGGTAAAAGAAGGAAATATGGAAGAAGCTGTAGAACAAATTACTATAGCAGGAAATTTTTATCAACTGCTCAAGAACATTCAGGTAATTGGCAGTGACTTAAAATTCCCGGGCGGCAGTGTGGGCAGTCCTTCTGTGGATGTGGGGGAAATGCCGGTAGCGGGTGCATAAGCCAAACCTTCGCTGCGGTCCAGTGAGGATGACTTTTAGCCTTTTCGTCCAACGTGACCGATACTGGATAGGCTTGATGGTCATCGCCTGCGAACATAAGATACGCAAGGAGGAAACACAGTGTCTGAAGTCTTATCAATCCTATTTTCCGTTGGCTACTACCTTGTATGTCTGTCAGTGATCATTAGAGTGATACTGATGCTTGTTGCCTATAGCAGGTCTTCCGGTGACGGACGTAAAAAGGCCGGTGCCTCTCTCGTACTGTCGGCTGCTGCCGAAATCGTTTGGTGCGTCGTAGTTGGCTTCAGTTTTTTCATTTCGCGAACAGACTTCATACCGTTCGTTCTTTCAGCGATGGGATTGTCAGTTTTAAGGCGGATATCTCCCTTTGAAAAGGTTGGGTCGCAGCACGTATACAGCCTGCTGTCAACGCTATTTCCCAATCGTCAGGCTTCCCTGGCAAGGGCGGCGGCACAGCATCTTTACTAAAATAACAACGGTAAAAATATTCGCGCCTGTGCAATTATGCATTCAGGCGCGTTTTTCTATTTGGCAACTACATTTCCGCATGCGATTTTCATACCCGAATCGCCAGCGGGCTGGGTTCTGTAGTCATCCGGCTGATCATGAATGATGACCGCCCGCCCAACTGCTTCATTCACAGAAAAGCGCGGTGTGAAAAAACTTAGATGGGCTGATCCGCCCTTGGTTGGGGCTGCCAGCATGACTGGAAAATCGCCGGCGTGATTGGGGTGCGGTTGATTGGTTGGGTTATAATGACCGCCTGATTGCGGAAAATAGTCGGTAACTGCTCCTGTAGAATCGGATACTGGGCTTCCGCCACAATTGCCTGAATGCAGATGGAAGGCGAAAAAGTTGGTTTGCGTTTGCGGCAGACCAGCTATATCTGCCTGTACATGAGTACCGCCTACCGCTTCTTTAAAGACAACCGTTCCGCGAATGTTAGGATAAGCCGCACTGCCGGCTACATTGGCTATGGCCTTTGTCGCAGCAGTTGGATTTGTCATGCCTGTATCGCTTAAAAGCATTTGCTTACACTCCATATTTTCATTATTCTTGAGCAGCATTAAATAACGGCCAAACCTTGGGTGCCAAAAATCGGAATATCCTCGTTTCCAGTCACTTGTATCCTTGCCAGGACGCCACGATCACAGATCTTAAAGGCAGATACCGTTCCTTCGTTTCCATTCAAGGCATAGAAGTATCTTCCGTTTGTACTGATGGCATTGTCAATAGGTGCACCGCCATCTGCTTCTTCTGGGGTTGAATAGGTGTTGCGAATAAAAGATAGTACGCCGCTATTGCTCACACGGAATGTGGATATTGCTCTGCTTCCAGTGTTTGAAGTGTAAGCGTGACGGCCTGATTTGGCAAGAGATACCCAGCAGGTTGCACTTTGCCCTGTGGATACTGATCCGCTGACAACAGACAGTGTTCCGTTGGAGTTCACTCGATAAGAAGATAGGGCGTTTGCACCTGCCTCTGCGACCAGCAGAAGGCCATCTCTGCGGAAGGACATACCGAAGGGGCCAGTTCCATAAGACGTATTGATATACTGCAGTGAGGCATATCCATTGCTGCTAATAGAAAACACGGTCAGCCTATTGTTTGCCAGCTCTGATACTACTAGTTGATTACCATTGGGACTGAACAAGATGCAAGCAGGCTGAGCGTATGCAGTGCTCAACGGGCGCGTGGAGTCAGGAAGCAAGGTGAGCACACCACAGCGGTCTACATGGAATCCGGTGATATTGGCAGCTGCGCCTTGATTTTGATTGCCGGAGTTGGTTACATACAGAATGTTTCTGTGAATAGTCAGGCTGTTGGGTCTGACACCGCCGGAGTTAACGACAGATACGCGTACCAGTCCACCATCCTGCATGACACGGAAACTGGTGATGGTGTTGCTGCCGGCGTTCACGGCAAATAAAAACCTTCTGCGATGGGAGAGGATTAATGAACCTTGAGACACAAGAGGATCTATTCCATTGGCGGATGAAGGCCCTGTGCCTTGGCCGCCGGTAGGATAAAAAATACGAAACGCTAGTGTCCCATTGTCGAATCTTCGAAAAGCGGCAATTTCGTTTTCAGAAGCACTGTTGGTCATCATATATACCATGCCACGAGGCAGTTCAAAATCTTCCAGAGACATTTGGATTCCTCCCTTAAGTGGTCTCCTTATATCCATATGCATGAAGCTTTTGATTTGCGCAGGCTAGTGTATAAATGCGTATAAGCAAAAATCCGGGGAGCCCTCCCGGATTTTTGTATGAATGTATTGACTATGCTTGTGTAGCCGTTTCACGCGTTACGTTTTTTATCCATTTATTGCCGCGCAAACGAACAAAGGCGATGATCCACTTGAAACATTGGTCGATTCGCGTACACAAAAATACAATAGGCAGGGGTGCATGGAAAACGAATGCGGCCAGCGCGGTTGCCGGCAATACAATCAACCAACCGCAGATCATGTCAACTCGCATGACAAAATGGCTGTCTCCAGCGCCTCTGTTAATGCCAATAAAGCAACTGGCATGGTAACTGGTACCAATGAGCGTTAGAGCAAGAATGGAGATCATTGCGGTGCTTAAGGAAAACACCTGCGGGTCCTTTGAAGAACCATAAAGTGATGTAAATGGCGACCCCAGCAGATAAACAATACCAGCCATTACAAGGCCAATGAAAAAGAACATAATCTGAATGGTTTTGGAATACTCTCGGGCTTTTCCATAGTCACCGGCACCCACAACCTTGCCAACAACAACACTGGCGCCGCTTGCCAGGGCAAAGGTAAACATGGTACCCAGATTAGCCATAGAAGATGCAATTCCGTTCGCCACCATAAATGTAGAACCCATTTGGCCAATGATTGCTGCTTTTAACATACCAATCAAAGACCATTGCATATCGGTAAGCCCCACCGGTAAGCCGTATTTTATATAATCCTTGATAAGCCACATTTCTGTATGCAGAAGATTGCGTGGTTTTATGGCAATTGTTTTCTGCACTTTAAAAGTGTATTGCAAAACGATTATAAGTTCTACCAAACGGGCGGTAATGGTGGCGATAGCGGCACCTTTTACACCCAAGGCGGGCATGCCCAGCTTTCCGAAGATTAGCACATAATTCAAGCAAACATTGGTTACTAATGATGCTGTGGATATATATAATGTTACCCTAACAACTTCAACAGCTCGGAGCATGCCCGTTAGTGCTGCCGTTACTGCGAAGGGAAGGTAGCTAAGACATGCAAGTGCCATATAATCAGCCGCAAGCTGAATTGTTGGCAACTCGTTAGGGCCGAACAAAAGGCTCAGCGCAGCCTTTGGAAAAATCAGGAGTAGGCTAACAAAGATGAGCGCAATCATAATGCATAGCATGGTAATAATTGAGAAGATCATTCGAATACGGTTGTAATCGCGCTTACCCCAATACTGCGATATCAATACACCAGAACCGCCCACCAGCCCCATTAAGGTTGCGCTAAAAAACATGGTGATAGCATTGACCTGCGATACTGCAGCCTGCGCCAATTTCCCGTCAGCTAAACTGGAAACCATAATATCATCCGCTAACACAACCAATAAGGATATCATGGATTGAAAGGCAACAGGGATGGCAATCTTAAAAATCGTGCGGTAAAACTGTTTATCACGAACCATGCAGACATTTCCTCTCTTGAATGTGCCGGTATATTGTTGTTGATGAGTATACCATATTTTTTAATGTAACAGAGAAGGTTGGCTAAAATATTTGGAATCCAAATAGTATAGAACATCTATATCTGCTACCCGAAGTATGAAGAAAACAATGATCTGTTATCAATGAGAAAGTGATACCCTTCCTGCATGAATCCGGTTATGGGAAGTCGGTTGTACATGCTTCGAAACAATGCTATCAATGATTGTTCACCTGAAAAAATCTCATAGAATTCTGCATAAGCAGGATGTTCTGCTTGATATGAATCAAATATCATACAGTTAAGGCGGGGGTCTGACAGAATCGCATCGATAGCCAATTCACTGAATATCCATGGCAGATGCGGTTGCTCATAAAACTCAGGCGAGTCATTGAAAAGCTTGTTCCACGTGTCGAACCATATAAAATGCGTGATCTCATGGATGGCTACATAAAGCGAGCCCTCCGCGCTATATTGATGGAAGATGTCAAACGAATGATCATTGAGGAATCTAGGGCAAATAGGGCAGAGGGTGACACGTGCTTTCATGTCATCAAATTGATTGGCTATATTAACTTGGAATATGTCACCAAGAGCATCCTCTATTCTGTTGCTGTGGGTATCCCACATACGCTGATAAGTCAGTGCCTTTTCTATAAACTTTGGTCTGTTTGTGTCATAGATAAACCGAAGTCGGTCTGCGCAGTATTTGTTTAGTTTTGTTTGGGATAAAAGTCTAATTTCATCCTCGCAAATATTTGGATACAATGCAAAAATTGCATTGCCCATGCTTGAAAACGTATCGCCCTGCAGCGGTTTGATGAATGTAAGGAATTCGGCAATTTGACTTGCTGAATATGACAAATCAGGCACAGAATAAGTTAGCTTCATCTGATTCTCCTTCTGATATGAAATGTGCACATCATTTTTCGTTTCGGATCGCAATCAGCTTTTTCTCAAAGCACACTGCTTCAGGCCTTCCTATATATCTGCCGAAGTTGGGTATTATCTGATATCCGTTTTTCAGATAAAAGTCAACTGCCTTTTGATTTATCTTACGCGTTTCCAGCCATATCGTATCGTATTCCATGGCCACCGCCTGTTTCTCCAGGTAGCATAGCATTTGCCTTCCAAGCCCAGATGACTTTTCCTGAGCATACATCCGCTTAATCTCGGCAATACTGCCCTCTAGAAGCCGTAAAGCGCCGCAGCCAACCGGCAATCCCTTTTCGTTCCTTGCAAGAACAAAAATTGAACGTGGGGCACATACTTCATCTATATGAAAAGAGCCTTCTCCGCTATCGCCTGTTATGGCCTGTAAGCATTGGGATAATTCCTTCAGCATGATGGATGCATCAAGGGAGTGCGGATCCTCAGGAGCAATTTCTATCCTTCTCATCACATTCACCTCTTCTACAAATCAATTCATACTACTGGTTTTTTGTGTTATTATATTGAGATGGCTTCGATTTTACAAGATCAACAGATTCTGAAAGCAAATCGAAAGACATGATGTTGATCACCTCACAAGTCATGATTTTCAGGCATAAAATAGAACAGCCTCATTTGGAGGTTTACCTGGCCAGAATGCGTGGCGATGAACCGCATTTTGACGCTTAATTGCCGATGCCTCCTCTTTTGTAAGCACCTGTCACCAAATAAGTGATCTCACTAAGGAAGGATAATGTACGGATGGATGCGCAAAATTTCCTGAGCCTTAAAGGCTCTATGATGTTGGATAAAAGGGATGAATATCTAAAGCAAATTGTAAAGTCGGCAGCTTCCACAGGCACAGATTCGGAGGATGAATACGCAGTTGCCACATATGCCAGATGCCACGGACATCCCTTGGCGTATATTTGTATTTTTTCCTCTAACTATGTATCCGTTGTTGATCTTATTCAAGGCAGAAGGCTATTTGACATTACCGTTGGATTAAGCCCACTGGGAATAGATATCAGCAGAAAAAACAGCAGGGCATATGTTACTAACTTCTCAGCCAATTCCGTATCAGTCATTGATCTCATTGCCAACGCAGTATCTGATACGGTTATAGTAGGGACTCTGCCGGCTGGCATCAAAGTGTCACCAGATGGCAGATATCTGTATGTTGTGCATTATGGGGAGCCAAACGTATATGTACTGGACGCATATACACTTCAAAAAGTCGTGGAGATTCCATTGCCGTCACCGGGCTTTCAAATTGATATCACCAAGGACGGGGCATTCGCTTATGTCACGCTTCGCTCTGCTGGCCAGGTTGCGGTGATTGATCTTCATGTCAATCTTGTTGTAAAGATTATTAGTACGGATGCAGGTGCAGAATGCGTGGTCTTTGATCAGACAAACCGCCTGGCCTATGTATCCAATGAAGATGCTAACACGGTTACGCCGATCAATGTACAGCTTGCTCAGGCTGCTTTTCCCAATATACCCACATCACCTGGCCCTGTTGGCATGGTATTGACTCATTATGGGCAAACGCTTTATATAGCAAACCGGCTTGCGCAAACTGTATCAGTATTTGATGTCTTTAGCCGTACGGAGCAGCTTACAATCAATGTAGGAGATGGACCATACGGTTTAGCAATTACAACAAATGAGCAAATAATTGCCGTTACCAATACTTTTGAGGACACTGTTTCTTTGATTAATGCACGGGAAAACAGAGTGTATGCAACGGTAACAGTAGGTTATGCACCTGCATTTTTATCGATTCTATCATAGACGCCTGCAATAAGTCAGACGATAGAACGGTAAGCTGGCCCTCCTGCTGAAAAAAGCTTCGCAGGAGGGTTTTGTAATATGCATTAAAGACTTGCAGTTGGCAGTTATATGCATGGTATATATGATCTTATTAAACATATTTATATATGATAAAACATATTTTACAATGTCAACATGATTCATTAAATCAAGATTTATACCATGAAATGTGGTATTCAAAAAGGCTTTATATGCTGTACAATTAGATTATAGTTTAATTGCATGACTTTGAGATATAGCCGTATGCGATGAATAAATTTAGAAATGGAGGATTTGTGCTAAGTCTTTGGGAAATCCGTCATGATTATTGCATTTGCTGATTTTTACGCATACGTGGCATGAGGCTGCGCATTTTTGCTGATCGTCGATAATCAGCTTAGACATGTTCATTAATAAGGTTATGCACATATGCATCGTGCAGATACTCGGCAATATTTTGTTCATCATGCGTACGGAAGATGATGAACTGTACGAAAGGGTGTTTTAACATGAACAATCTCAAAATCAGCAGCAAACTGATTGCTGGTTTCGGCATTATTTTTCTACTTCTCATTATTTCATCAATAATATCCATTGTCAGCATATCCAATGTATCAAAACAAACAAACATCTATTCTAGTTTCACAGTTCCAAATACCAACAGCAGTTGGCAGATGAGAAATGATATGGCAGGCGTCAGGCTGCAGCTTGTATCCGTACTTGCCGAAAAAGATGTGAAAAAAGTAAAGGCCCTTTTGGAAAAGGCCGGTGAAAATTCTAAGCGTATTGACGATACGCTTGCTGCATATGAAATGAATCAAAGAAATGGCGCCAGCAAGGACGATATAGAAAAAGCTAAATCATTGCTGGCTGAGGCAAACACCGTCCGCACCAAATTTGCTGAACATATGTCCTCCGCGACTGGCGGACGCATGTTGGGCGATGAGCTTTATAAAAAGCAGCTGATACCATTGTTGGATGAGGTGGAAGGCATTTTGATCAAGCTTTCCGGCAACGAAGCGGATGACGCAAATAATGTTGCAGTAGAAACAGCTATAGCATCAAACCTCGATCAAGTAATTCTCATGATTGTGGTAGCAGTCTCGCTATTGATTACCATCTTCATAACCATTGCTATACGAAAATCCATCCTAAAGCCGATTCGTGAGATTGAAAGCGTATATGACCAGATGGCTAACGGAAATATGCAGGTACAAATTGCATACGATAGTAGTGATGAGCTTGGAAGCATGGCAAAAAATATCCGCAAGACAAATACCCGTCTTGCTGCCTACATACAGGACATTTCCCAAAAACTTCGTTTAATGTCTCAAGGAGATATGCGGATATCGGTCGATATGGACTATATTGGCGATTTCTCCGCTATTAAGGCGGCCATGGAGAATACTGCATCAGCGCTGAATGAAACGCTACATAACATTCATATTGCGGCAGAACAGGTAAGCATTGGCGCAGCCCAGGTTGCATCAGGAGCTCAAGCGTTGGCTGCCGGATCTACTGAACAGGCTTCGACGGTTGAAGTTCTAAGCAACTCCGTTACGAAAATCGCCGAGCAAGCTTCGGAAAACGCTTCCAATGTGAAGCTGGCAACCCAATATGTTCAGCAGGCCAGTGATGGCATTGATTTGAGCAACAGGCACATGGGCCAGTTATCAGAGACGATGGCTAATATCGGTGCGGCTTCGATACAGATTGGCAACATTACAAAGGTGATTGAGGATATTGCTTTCCAGACGAATATACTCGCATTGAATGCTGCTATCGAGGCTGCCCGTGCTGGCAATGCTGGGAAAGGATTTGCCGTCGTTGCGGATGAAGTACGCAACCTGGCGGCGAAATCTGCAGAGGCTGCTAAACAAACCGCAGAACTGATCGCAAGGTCAACCAGCACAATGAATGACGGAACAAGAATTGCGTGCAAGACTGCTGAAATTTTACAGGATGTTCAGGAAAAAGCCAGGAAGGTTGATGAAAGCATCATCAGGATTGCGCAGGCATCCAATGATCAGGACGTGGCGATAGACCAAGTGAAGCAGGGACTGATCCAGGTATCGTCTATCGTCCAGACAAACGCTGCCACGGCTGAGCAGAATTCTGCTACCAGTGAACAAATGTCCACGCAGGCCGTATCTCTGCGGGAGGAAGTCAAAAGGTTCAGACTGGATACTGATTCCGAATAGAGGCCTTCCCGGATTATGGATGAATAAGTGAGACACAAGTGCATGCGCTGTATCAATGACAAAATTATTTTCCTAAGATGGTTGCTTTTGTGCAAATATCGCACTTTACTGCCGATATATAGATTGGGTGTTAAAATGGAAGGAAGCGATTTGTGTGAGTATTTCACCCATAAACTCATCAAGTGCATCCATCGTATCACGATATAATGATTTGTCGACCAGCAGCGAAGTTATTCAACTAAACAGAAAGGTCAGCGATCTAAAGGCGAAGATTGAGGATGTTTCGAAAATTGAAAGCCATGCTGACGAAAAAACAAGGCAAGAAACCATATCCGCGCTACAATCACAGTCAAGGCGGGATCAAGTGCGTCTGACCCAAATGAAGGGCGAGGAGACAGGAACAAGCTCACGCCAGCAGTTGGATGCCCTGAATAGATACAGCGCCGTTGGTGGCTTAACAAGCCACATGCTGGATATCATTGCGTGATTCTGCTGCGAATGATTTAGGTTTTATTAGCTATACCCGCATGTAAAGGCTGAAAGGCTTTGCGTGCGGGTTCTTTTATGTGTTTATTGTTCAATGGATATAATAAAAAACCCCTGAACATCAGGAGTTTTCTGGTGGAGCATAGGGGATTCGAACCCCTGACCTCAACGATGCGAACGTTGCGCGCTACCAACTGTGCTAATGCCCCATATGTACTTAGCTGACAAACGCCTCAAGACCATATACGAGGAACACCGACCTTGCGAGAAACGGCACTTTATCACTGGGCGCTATGGCCAGCACAAGCGCATGTCAACCACGCGTTTTATCATATCATGGCATTTGGGGAAATTCAAGGGGCTTCTTTTGAAAAAAAGGCGATTTTGCGAATTTTTTTCTGCCATCGTTTTGGTTGACAGCTTTTACAAAATACCCTTATAATGAAAAAAACATTGCAGCGGAGGAAGCCAATCATGCTAGGTTTAATCAGTGCCATGACAGTGGAAATGGAACTATTGGCAGCGGCGCTTGAAAATGGTTCTGAGCAGTATGTCGGCGGCGTAAGATATTTGACCGGTTCATTGTGGGGCCGTGATGTAGTTTTATCTGTTTGTGGGCCGGGAAAGGTAAATGCTGCGCTGTGCACGCAGGCGATGATTCTTCACTATAGGCCGGAAGCCATCTTGAATTTGGGTGTAGCCGGTTCTCTGAGCGACCTGATTTCTATTGGAGATGTGGTTGTAGGTACCTTTGCTGTGCAGCACGATATGGATACTACACCCCTTGGCGATCCACCCGGGCTGATTTCAGGCATTAACATGCTGCGTCTTCCGCTGAGTGAATCTCTTCAAAAAAAATTGTTATCCGCATTGGAATCCATTCCTGACATTAAGGGCTTTTGTGGCGGAATTGCGACGGGGGATCAGTTTTTACATGATGCTTTACGCCGTGAAAAGGTCCGCCACCAGTATGATGTGTTGTGTTGTGAAATGGAAGGCGGAGCCGTAGCCCACGTATGTTATGTAAACGGTGTTCCATGTGCAATTATTAGAGCTATTTCCGACAATGCGGATGGGAGCTCGAATATGGATTATCCCAAATTTGTGAAATTTGCCGCTGAAAACTCGGTCCGTCTGGTGAAACGATTTTTGCAGGACATATAAAACCCGGCTGATTTGATTTTTCCAGCATTTTATTGTATACTAAATGCAAGACAGCTAAATGTCTATATGATTTGAAAGGAGGTAGTTTCATGAAACTGATTGTGGCCATTGTACAGGATGAGGATGCTTCCCGGTTGATCAGCCAATTGATGAATGATGGTTTTGGCGTGACGAAGCTGGCGACCACCGGCGGATTTTTGAGGGCGGGGAATACAACGCTTCTAGTAGGTGTAGAAGATGATCGGTTTGATGCGGCAATGGCTGTTATTGAAAAGGTTTGCAAAAGCCGCAAGCAAATTGCCACATCACCTACCTCTATGGCCGGGGTATCCGGCGTATATTCGCCTTATCCCATCGAGGTCATGGTGGGAGGCGCAACCATCTTTGTGCTGACAGTGGATCAATTTGTCAAGCTATAAGGGTTGCTATGGGAAAGGTTGGTTTCATTGTCCGATGCAGCCCGGTCTTTAGTGGAAAGCGCGTCCGGCATTGCGGATCAAATCCGGCCGGGCGCTCTTTTCCGTAGGTTGATTGAGGAGTTTGCAAAGGGTAACGGCGTGCATGCCTATCTTTTCACTGGCTCTGATGGCGTTGGAAAACGTACGCTTGCAATGCAATGCGCTATGGCAGCGCTGTGCTTAGCTGATGCTAAGCCCTGCTTTACTTGTCCGCCCTGCGTACGTTTTCAAAACGGTACCCACCCTGATGTGAAAAGAATATCTGGGGAAAAAAGCATTGGTGTAGATACGATTCGTGAAGCTGTCCGTTTGACGGGTGAGCATACCTACGAGGGCGGCAGGCGTGTCATTTTAATAGAAAAGGCGGAAAGAATGACACCGCAGGCGCAGAACAGCCTCCTAAAAACGCTGGAAGAGCCCTCGGAGGGTACGTTTTTTGTGCTTACCGCAGAAGAAGTATCCTCTCTCTTACCAACAGTTGTATCCAGGTGCCGTGTTACGCCCATTCCTTTATGGACGCAAGAGGAGATGACACCGGCACTTAAAAAGCTTGGCATGCCTGATAGCCAGGTAGAAGAATTAAGTGTTTTAAGCAGCGGAAGCATTGGTTCGGCCATCAAAATGTGGCGTGACCCCGCTTATGGGGAAATGCGCAAAAGAATATTGCAAACCGTTTTTGCAATGAGTAGCGAAAAAGATGTTTTTTCGATTAGCAATGCTCAGCGTGAGGAAAAAGAGCAAGCAGACATGTTTCTCACATTATTGGAAAGCCTTGTAAGAGAAGTTTTTCTGGTGCGATTGGGGCAATTGAGTCCCCAAATCATTCATTCATATCCTGACCTATGGCGTAGTGCGGGAGAAAGCGCACCAATTCCTTCTCTTCAACGGATTATGGATGCAATTTTTTTCGCCCGGCGGCGAAAAGCAAGTCAAGTAAGCTGGCAGGCAGTTCTGGAAGAGCTGCTGCTTAAAATAACGGAGGAAATCAAAGCATGGCAACCGTAATAGGCGTCCGTTTTAAAAATGCGGGCAAGCTATATTTTTTTCACCCAGGCTCCCTATGGCCTTCTGCCGGAGATTATGTGATTGTGGAAACGGCCAGGGGTGTAGAGTTTGGAGAAGTGGTAACAGGTGTTAGGGAAATTGATGAGGATCAAATTATTGCGCCTCTGAAGCAAGTAATTCGCATCGCTTCGGCGGAGGATATTACGCACGCGCAAGAAAACGAAAGAAATGAACGGGAAGCATATTCCGTTTGCCAGCGCAAAATCACCGAGCACAAGCTGGATATGAAGCTGGTTAGTGTAGAATACACCTTTGATAATTCAAAGATTCTGTTTTATTTTACCGCCAATGGCCGGGTAGACTTCCGTTCGCTGGTCAAGGACCTTGCATCTGTTTTCAAAACGCGCATTGAGCTTCGGCAGATCGGTGTTCGTGACGAAGCGAAAATGTTAGGCGGCCTTGGGCCTTGCGGAAGGCCCATTTGCTGCGGCAGCTTCCTTGGCGATTTCCAGCCCGTTTCCATCAAGATGGCTAAGGAGCAGAATTTATCTCTGAATCCTACCAAGATATCCGGAGTTTGCGGCCGGCTGATGTGCTGCTTAAAGTATGAACAGGACACTTACGAGCAAACCCGCAAGCGTATGCCTAAGGTTGGCAAAGAGGTCATTGTGCCAGATGGCCGCGGTGTGGTATGGGATGTCAATGTCATCAAAGAAACGGTCAAAGTAAAAATTCAAAAAGGTGATTCCAGCGAACTGAAGGACTATCCTATGGCGGATGTGCAGCGCGTAGCCCAATCTCAAAGCCAGGGTCAGAGTCAGATAGAATCCGTGCAAATTGCACAGCGCGATGAGGGGGAAAGGGAAGTACGTCCTGCAAAAAGGGAAAGACCAAAGCCGCAGCAGCAGGCTCAGGGCGATCAGAAAAAGTCTGCTTCCGCTTCACCATGGCTTACAGCGGTGGATCAAGCGATGCGTGCCGCCAATATGCAGGAAGATGATCTGCCAGCGGATTTTATGGTTAGCGGCGATGAGGAGGAAGACATTGCTGTAAAAGAGGATGAAACTGATGAGAATCCGGATGATCTTTTAACTTTTCCTGATTTGATGGAGGATGCTCCCGAAATCGGAAGCGATGAAGAATAAGCTCTAGCGTGCCTGTTTTGACGCTGCTTGCCTGATTATGGCTTGCAATTGCCAAAGCAGCGTGATATGATAGTGAAGGTCATTCATTTGTATTCTATCATTGATGGCTTACAAGGAGGTGAATCCACCATGGCATACAACATTTCCGAAGAATGCATCAGCTGCGGCGCATGCGAACCCGAATGTCCCGTACAGGCGATTTCCGAAGGCGAAGGCAAGTATGATATCGACCCCGAAAAATGCATCGACTGCGGTGCTTGTTCTGATGTCTGCCCCGTGGGCGCCCCCGCACAAAAATAAGCCCTTTTACTGCCCCTCATCATACGAAGCGTGAGGGGCAATTTTTTTTGCTAACAATCATTCAAGGCCGGTCAAAAATCCGGCCTTTTTCATTACGGCGGACGCGGATGGGTCGTTTGTCATAGGATAATATGGATACCTGATTGTAAAATCAGGTATCAGGAGCCTGTTTTCTCTTAATTTACAAGCATTTTTCTAGAGATATGTAGACAGGGAAACCTTTGCTATGGTACAATGCGAGAAGTTACAAAAGTGTGAAATTTTTATTTCATCAACTTCAATCATTCACAAGAGGAAAGGCGCGGGCTGCCAATTCAGGCCTACGAAAGATGGCCTCCGGGAGGATGTACCGCATGACCGATAGGGTGCAAGGCAAAAAGCATCGATTATTCAGCTTGAGCATTTTGTTTATTTTACTTATGACTATGTTTTTTTCTGAAACCGCCAGCGCTTCTGATGTGAAAGTGCAGTCGGCACCATTGGTGACCATGTCGTCTTCAACCAACGGTATGGTTCGCGTTTTTTTATCTTCAATGGGCAATCCATCAAAACTGACAATTACCACAGCAGGCAGCTATAGCATCAATGGCAACACCAATCAGGCACTTTCAAACGGTGAAACAGTCACGGTGAATTTTAGCAGCAACACCGGTAAACTGACGATTACCAGAAACGGTGTTGCCACTGATATGGGTAATCAGTTTGCTCTGCGCAGGCATAGTACAAGCGGCAGCAACGGTGTATTGATTGCCGAATCCAACAGCCCTGCTAACCCTTACCCAGGTGACCTTCGCTTTATTGTGGACAAAGTAAGCACTGGGTATAAATTGTACACCATCGCTTACATTTATATTGAAAATTATATGTATGGCGTGCTGCCCTATGAAATGGGAAACAGTGCGCATATTGAAGCGCTCAAAGCCCAGGCCATTGCCGCCAGGACATACACGCTGCGTGCCATGCAAAGCCGGACAGGTTCCATTTACGATGTTGTGGATACCACCAATGATCAAGTATACCGCGGCACCCCTTCAGGCTATGCCAACTGCAAGGCAGCGGTGGATGCCACAAAGGGTATCGTGGTTATGAATGGGTCCAGCCTTACCGGTACGTTTTATACAGCATCCAATGGAGGCCAGATAGAGTCCAGTAAAAACATATGGGGCGGTTCCGGATACAGCTATCTATCCGTTAAGGATGATCCCTTTGATCTTGCTAACCCTGACTCCGTGGTGAAGAACGCCACCGTTTACGGTGACGGTTTGAGTGGAAGCCAGAACGCGTCGCTCAAATCATTGCTCAACACAAAAGCGGCCGCTGCGGTTCAAGCCATGGGATACAATGGTAGTTCCTCTGTTGTTTCAGTTCTGAAGATTAGCAAAATTACGCCCCATACGCCCAAGTATTCTGACCCCAGCCGGTTGTATACCAAGCTGGATTTTGATTTAACAGTACGCACAAAAAACAGTGCAGGTTCAGTGGTAGAAGTACCTGTTGTTGTAACATGTGACATCTTTGGCGATTTGGAGGGCATGCTCGGCATGAGCATTAGCTCCTCTCAAAACGAGTTGTGGACTGTTACCAAGTCAGGCAGTAATTTCGTGCTAAGCGCCCGCCGTTATGGTCACGGCGTAGGATTAAGCCAACGGGGCGCTATGCAGATGGGTCGTATGGGCTACACCTATGACCAGATTGTTGGTTTCTACTTTGAAGGCTGCAAACGGATGCAGCACAACTTTACCAATACGATTTTGAGTCCGATCGTCGCAGGCCAGGATTCTCAGGAAGAAACAACAGTGGAGACACCGGCGGAAATAGGGGATACTGGCGCACCGGCATCGGCTGTGGTGCAGCTTGTCAGCCCCAGCTATATGCTGGGTATACGTAATCAACCAAACGCCACAGCTGCAATATTGGGCACAGTTCCCCATGGCGTGCCTGTTCAGGTATGGGCTGTAAACAATGGCTGGGCGTTCATACAATACGGCAGCATCAGCGGCTATGTGCAGACAAGCGCATTGAATATCTCCGGCACAGCCCCAGCGGCTACCGACAAAACACCTACGCAAATCACAGAATACGCAACCGTAACTGCAGCGCAGTATCTGAACTTACGGTCACAAGGCCAGGCAGGGGCGACTATTGTGGGTACTGCTCCTGCAGGCGCTGTGCTGTCTGTGTTTAGCAAAACCAGCCAATGGGCCCATATCCAGTACGGCGCAATCGTTGCTTATGCATCGACAGACTTTTTGAAGTTCTCTTCCTCCTATCCCGTAACAACAACGGATCCGGCTATCAACGGAGCAACGGTAACCATTCCGGGTGAAACAGGCACAGTCAATCTTCGTTCGACTGCTTCCACCACAGGTACTGTACTAAACCGTTTGGCCCATGGCACCACAGTAACCGTGCTGCGCAATGACGGGGCATGGAGTAAGGTACAGTATCAAGGCACCACGGGCTATATGGTTAGCTCGTATCTTACAATGACGGGCGAAGCGGGAGAGACGCCGGATGATAAACCGGACCTTGGCGAAGGCGAAGTTGAAGCCATTGCCAACCCTACCTCCAGTACACTAAACCTTAGGAAAGCTGCCGACCAAAATGCTGAAATCCTGTTGGAGATACCCAAGGGAGAAAGCGTAATCGTCACTCAAAAAGGAGATACATGGTGTGCGGTAAGGTATGAAGGTGTATCAGGCTATGTGATGACCCAATACCTGCTCTTTAATACCGGTGAGGAAGAACCTGAAGACGAAACGGAAACATATGCTCAGGTAACGACAAAATCCGGCTCATTGAACATGCGTACTCAAGGCAAGACAGGCAGCACCGTTCTTTGCACCATTCCTCAATATGCATATGTAACAGTTGTCAGCAAGGGTGGGGAGTGGACTCGTGTAAAGTATGCCGGTTATGATGGTTTTGTGATGACCACCTACCTGACATTCCTGACCCCTAATCAAACACTGCCGCCAAGCCCCACGCCCGCACCAACACCTACGCCTATTCCGCTGGATCAGCAGGCTAGGGTCACGACTGCCTCCGGTT
This sequence comes from Bacillota bacterium, assembly GCA_023398575.1. Taxonomy (GTDB): domain Bacteria; phylum Bacillota; class Clostridia; order Christensenellales; family Aristaeellaceae; genus JAEWAH01. Next base: position 110,519 of record JAEWSC010000064.1, read on the forward strand.
CGCTAAACCTGCGCAAAACAGCTGCATCAAATGGAACCATCGTTACTACCATCCCCCAGAACGCAATTGTGGTTGTCAATCAAAAGGGCAGTGAATGGACAAATGTCACATACGCTGGAAAAACCGGCTATGTAATGACAAAATTCTTGACCTTTCTTTCCAATGCGACGCCAACTCCTTCACCGTCGATTTCTCCCTCGCCTGAGGTCTCTGACGGGCCGTCGCCAAGTCCATCACCTACTGTAACACCACCGCCTACACCCGTGCCTACGGCCTATACAGAGGTATTTGTTAATACGCAATCGGGTTCTTTAAATCTACGTAATGCGCCCAAATCCGGCGCTACTATACTAACAAGAATTCCCCAGTATGCGCCTGTCACCATGATTTCCAAGGGTGATCCTTGGAGTCAGATATCCTATGGCGGCAAGACCGGCTATGTAATGACCAGTTATCTAGGCTTCCGGTCCACAACACCAACCCCTACGCCTACACCAACCGCCAGCGGTACAGTAACGCCTACACCGACACCGCCAGCAACTCCTGCCGTGTCTACTGCTTATGTCAACACACAGTCCGGTTCGCTGAATCTGCGCAAAGAGCCTACGTCCAGTGCTACTGTGCTTTTGCGTATACCTCAATATGCGCAGGTGACCCTTATTTCGAAAGGCACGACTTGGAGCCAGATATCTTATGGCGGGAAAACCGGCTATGTGATGACAAGCTATCTTGGTTTCACAGCTGCGACTCCCACGCCTTCGCCCAGTCCAACGCCTTCGCCCAGTCCAACGCCTACTGGAACTGGCACGATCACACCAACGCCTACGGTGACTCCCAGCCCAACGCCAGCTACCGGCAGTACCGCTTGGGTGAACACACAAAGCGGATCATTGAATATGCGTCAAAGCGCTTCAAACAGCAGCACGGTGATCATAACGATCCCGCAGTACAGCGTTGTAGGACTGCTTGAAAAAGATGCCACCTGGTGCAAGGTGACATATGCCGGAAAAACTGGCTATGTTCTTTCAGGATACTTGGCTTTTGCGGGCAATCCGCCCACGGCCGGTGGTGATCCTCAGATCGCCTGGGTGTTGACCGCCAGCGGCTCCCTGTATATTCGTTCCAAGCCTGAAAGTACGGCTGCAAAGGTGGCCACCGCTGAAAGGCTGGCGCAGCTTACCGTGTATTCCAAGGGGGCTACCTGGTCACAGGTTGTGTACAACAGCATCAGCGGATATGCCATGACACAATACTTGACCTTTACAAAGCCGGCAGAGCTTAGTACAGCATTGGAGACTGTTTATACGCCCCCGCAAACGGATGCGCCGCAGCAGGAAAATCCTACAGTTAACGAATCCGAACCGGTGCTCGATCCCACCCTTATGACTGTTGAAGGAGAAGTAACTGCCACCATCAATCCAGAGAACGCCACTCTAAATCTTCGCACAGAATGCAGCGAGACTGCCACCATTTTGCTTGAAATGCCAAAAGATGAAACGGTAACTGTGCTTATGCAGGGAGAGACCTGGTGCAAAGTACGCTATCAGGACAAGGAAGGGTATTGCATGACCAAATATCTGATTCTTCCATATCCACCGGAGGCATGAGCATGGGGGAATCACAATGGCTCAAGCCTAATGAACGTATAGACGATCTTCAGTTCAAAGGACTTCAAATTATTCAGAACCCAAGCGCATTCCGCTTTGGCATGGATGCCGTGCTGCTGGCCGATTTCTGCTCCATCCGCAAATGGGATACGGTAGCAGATTTCGGTACGGGCACGGGCATCCTGCCCCTGCTATTGGCGGGCCGCGAAGAGAATGCAGTTATTCACGGTTTTGAAATCCAGCCGGACATGGCAGACATGGCATCAAGAAGTATTGCTATGAATGGGCTTGATCATCGTGTTTTTATCCATCATCAGGATTTACGAAATGCCAACAAAGTGCTTGTACCAGGTTCGATGGACCTTGTTGTATGCAACCCGCCGTATGGCAAAACAGGCGGAACCATTAAGAATTCCAGTGAAGAATTGAATTTGGCCCGGCACGAAGGCGGTTGCACGCTTTTTGATGTCGCTTATGCAGCCAAGGTTGTCTTGAAAAACAATGGACGGTTGGCAGTAATATTTCCCGCGCCAAGAATGCTAGAATTGATGGATACACTGCGTCAAAACAAGCTGGAGCCTAAAAAATTGCGCTTGGTTCACTCCAGCTTGGACAAAGCACCGCATCTTGTTTTGGTCGAGGGTGTAAAGTCGGCAAGACCCATGCTCCATTGCTTGCCGCCACTTATTATTTATGATGATGACGGGAAACCCACAAAGGAGCTGGATAGAATCTATCATAAACAGCAAATCAATGAGCCCTGAATACGAAGGAGAAAGCAAACATGAATATGTTGACCGATATTTCTGATTTCATTTTTTTGCAAAACGAGCCACAGCCAGCCGATATAATCTTTATCCCTGGCGGTTCCCATCCTGAACTGGGTGAATATGCGGCGGCGTTGTATCAAAAAGGATTGGCGCCGTATGTTATGCCATCTGGTGGTGTAAGCATAAAAACAGGCGCATTTAATGGTGTTAAGTCAAGAAAAGAATTATATTCGCTGCCATACCGAACGGATTGCGAGTTCTTAGCCGATGTACTCGAGAAAAACGGCGTACCACCAGATGCTATTCATCATGAAAATGAATCGGGGTACACAAAGGAAAACGCATTTCTCTCCAAACGACTTGCGGATGAAAAGAACCTTGTAATCAAAAGGGCGATTCTGGTTTGTAAGTGCTTCCACGCAAGACGTGCCTTTATGTGTTACCAACTTGCGTTTCCTCAGACGGAGTTTTTCATTCATCCTGTACCTTATGTACATGGTGATATCATCATAACAAAGGAAAACTGGTTTCAAACAGCCACTGGCATCGATCGGGTGTTGGGTGAGCTTATGCGGTGCGGAAACCAGTTCAATGAAGAAATCAAGAACCTGAAAGAATTCTAGTTGGCTGTTCGATTTCGCGCTCCTTGTTTGGGGGCGTTTTTTTTACTAGTATCCAGATCAACAGTGCCATACTCCACACAAGCCCTATCACCTGGCCACCCATCATGGACAAGGCGGCGCCATACAACCGCATATGTGGCATACCAGTCAAGAACCAGCTGACCACAAGCGTAATAACTGCGCCAAAGATCACGCCATACAAAGCTTGCTTTTGCCTGCCAAGGCCCGCGATCATGCCTGAGAGCACTTGCTGCAGGCTCATCAGCAGCACTGAGGGGCACAAATAACGGATTAAGGGCACAAGCTCAGGCAGACGATACATACTGATAGCAATCCATGGCGCGGCAGCATACATAATAATTCCGCATACAACCCCGACAGCAAAGGCAGCAGCCAATAATTGTATGATGATTGCTTTCAGGGCCTTTGGATTATGCTCCCTTGCTGCCAAGGCGGGTGTCGCCAGCATGGCCAGCGAGCCTGTAAAAACGGATGGCAGCATGACAACCGGCATTACCATACCCGTGAGCATGCCAAAGCGGGATGTGGCTTCTATCATGCTCAAACCCGAGTTTTTGAGCCGAAAGGGAATCAGCATGGCATTGAGGGATCGAAGGGCTGTGCTCACAAGTCGTGTGGCGGTTGGCGGAAGCGCCAGGCGAACTACCTGCTTTTGAATTTGAATTGTTGGTTTTACCAAGGGCTTTGGGAGACGCAGCATGAGTAGCACAAGTATCACCCCCGCCGCCTCAGAGACAGCGGTGGCAAATGCAGGGACTGCGGCAGACCAAGCTGGAGAAAGATTTGGCAGCGCCAAGATCAAAAGAACAGCGATCAGGAAACGCAGTGTCTGCTCCGTAAGCTCACTGATAGCAGGGGGCCAGGCATTATTCATGCCATAGCAGTAACCGTTATACACAGCAGAATAGCCAAGCACGAGTATGCATGGGGCAGACATCAAAAGGGAGGGGAAGGTTCTATCATCGCCAAGCAGCCGTGCAATGATAGGGGTTAGCAAAAGATAAATCGGGATCCACACAACTGAAAGTAGCCTCACAAGCCTTTTCCCGGCGAACAAGGCATCTTCTTTTTTATCCGCTGCCGCCTTCGCAGTTAGCCGGCTCACCGCAAGAGGAAAGCCAGCCGTAGCCGGAGCGATGGCCAGCATATGTACTGAACTGCCAAGTTCCATAATCCCCATGATTTCAGAGCCAAGCAGCCGGGAAAATATAACGCGCATCAAAAATCCCATGGCTCTGACAAGCGTATTGGCCACTGTCAGCAGCACGGCCTGTTCTTTTATGGTTTGCTTTGCCATCCACATCCCTCCCCGGAGAGCATATGCCAAGAAGGAGAGGGAAAGCACAGGAGGATCATCCGACAACAGTTTCTTACAATATATGTAACAATATTGGTGTATGGTGTTTGACAGGTGAAGACAAACACCGTATAATAACAAAAAAACGCCTGTGCAGGCGCTACATTGAGGAGGCGGTGGCTTTTTGGATAAATGGGATCACCGTTTTATGCAAATGGCCCATGTCATTGCAGGGTGGACAAGCTGCTTTGTAGAAGGCCGCAGCATTGGTGCAGTAATTGTCAAGGACAAAAGGATCATGACTACAGGCTATAATGGTGCGCCTGCGGGATTGAAGACTTGCAAGGAACGCGGAGAATGCATGCGCCGCCGCATGAATATCCCCTCAGGCACCAGGGCCGAGCTATGTTATGCCATACATGCCGAGCAGAATGCTATCATTCAAGCTGCTAAGCTTGGTATATCCATAGATGGGGCGACGCTGTACTGCACTCACCAGCCCTGCTCTGTCTGCGCCAAGATGATAATAAATGCCGGCATACGAAGGGTTATCTACCAGGAGGGCTATCCTGACCCGTTCTCTTTGGAAATCTTCTCCGAAGCCGGCGTACAGTTGGAGCAATATGCACCGCATGCATGAGGAATGATTTAATCTATTTATCTGGCCAAGGCTCATCGCCAGTGCAGAAGCCGCGCAATTTGTTGCTGGCCCTTTCTATAGCATCTTTTGAAGTGCCCCAGGGCTTGTCCTGATTGCGGTAATCGAACTTTAGCGTAAACCACTCCAATTCTTTAGTGATTCTGTCCAGGCTATCATTCACTAATGCAGATAATGTCTTTATAAAGGCGTCAAGCTCTTTTTGAGGAAGGTTATCCTCTGCCATAGACAAAAGCTGAGCGGCGTGGGGAATACAGACGCCTTTTGATTCGGAAAAAGCCTTGCGAAAATCCTTATCCCGCTCCCACAGGTATAGCGTGGTATACAGATAACGTTTCATATTCTCATTTATGCTATCGCAAAGCACACAGGTGGAAGCAGTCTGATTCAGGGATCCAGCGGCCTCCTGCAAGGGTGTTTCTGGCGCAGCAGAGCCTTTGAGCAATCTTTTGAAAAGAGTATTGCCTGATTGCTTACCAACTTCGTTCGCCTTTGATAGCGCATTTTGAATCGTTTTACTGGCTTCCTTCATGTGTGTATGCAGCATGAGCGCCAGGCCCAGCCTGTTTTTTTGATCAAAGAGGATGGACAAATGGTGTCCGCAAAAGCCTTTTTGATTGACAAGGATACGAGTATCCGGCTCCATGACAGATGCGCCAAGAAAACGATCCACATCCATCAGCTCGTTTTTTCGCCGAAGGGCGCAAAGGGGACATTCGCCATTTAGCTTTATCGCATCCCATACGGGGATGGTGTCAATGTGATATTGCAAGAAGAAACTCCTTTCAAGGTTGCATTTTATTCATCGTAGCACAGCTTGCCCAGCCGTTTCAAGGTTTTTGCATATTTTTCTCCCGCCTCTCATAGGGTGTAGCGATTGGGACAAGGAGGAATGTGCATGCATACTGCAAAAGTTGAGAAACGGACATACAGGGTGCCGGGCGGTGGAAAGCGGATTCTGACAGGAGTTCTGCTCTTTGTTTCGTGCCTATTGATTTTGTCGGGTCTGCTTCGGGACAACAGTGGCAGTCTGAAGGTAGAGGTTAAGGTTACACCAACACCCACTGTAATTGGTAGAGCTTTTGACGAGACCATGACCACGCGTCAAGTCACTCTCCCGCAAAAAAGCTGGTTCGCCATTCAGCTTGGTGCCTTTGATAGTGAGGCATCTGCAAAAGCTCTGGCAGATAGCTATATATCCCGCGGGGCGGCTGGGTATGTACTCAAGGATAGCCGTTTTAGGGTGCTGGCTGCCTTGTATCCAAGCAAGGAGGATGCGCAGACTGTTCGGCAGCAGCTTCAGACACAGCACAAAATTGAGTCCTATGTTTATGAAATTAGCCTGCCGGAGATTATCCTAAATGTAGAGGGCATGGCTGGCCAGTTAGATGCACTGGAAGCTGGCATGCAATATCTAAACACCACACTGGAAAAGTTCTGCCAAAGCTCTGTCTCTATGGACAGGCAGGATCTAAGTGTAGAGCAAGAACTAACAAAGCTGGCGGAGATAGCGTCTCAGGCGGAAACGCTAGCCAATGTGCTAACCATACGATTTACGTCTGTGAAATCCACCGTGGTGGATAATTTGGTCCGTCAGTTGGAGGAAGTCATAAAAGCTACCAAAGCGGTGGCGGAAGCGTCTCAAAGTGGAACGGTAGCCATGGCAGCACAGATGAAGTATCAAACCCTGGCGCTTTTAAACACCACCAGAAACTTCTTATCCACCTTCAGCCAGTAGTAAACCCAATATACCAATGCGAAAGGACGATATCATGACAGTAAGGGAGATTACTGCGCTTCTAAACGCCAAGGTGCTTTTGGGAGCGCATGATTTGGACAGGCAGGTATATACCGGTTGCGGTTCCGATCTGATGAGTGATGTGCTTGCATTTGTGAAGGAGAATACGGCGTTGATCACCGGACTTACCAACCTACATGTGATCCGCACCGCTGAGATGGTGGATATCAACTGCATCATTTTTGCCCGCGGCAAAGTACCGGATGTAGAAATGCTGAAAAAAGCTGAAGAGTTGAACCTTGTTATCCTTTCAACCACAAAAACATCCTACACCGCATGCGGCATACTATATAATCATGGCTTGCCCGGTGTTGAAGAACACTGATTATTGCGCGCAGGAGAACGAACCGATGTTGATCCGTGAAGAATTCTTGGTAGATGCCGGCGATTATCAGCGGGCAGGTGAGGCATCCGCTACAATTAAGCGAAAGCTGAAGCAGTTGGGGATAAGTAGTTCAGTACTTCGCAGAATGGCCATAGCGTCATACGAAGCGGAAATGAATCTGGTGATACACAGCCTTGGAGGAAGGTTGATTCTGGAGGTTCAACCGCCTAGGGCATACCTCTCCTCCAGAGACGATGGACCAGGCATACCAGACATTGAGCAAGCCATGCGAGAAGGTTATTCAACGGCCAACGAACAAGCCCGCAGCCTGGGTTTTGGCGCAGGTATGGGACTTTCGAACATGAAGCGCAACGCAAGCGATTTTCAAATTGAAAGCCAGCCGGGAGCTGGGACAAGCATCCGTATGGTGTTTGAGCTGGATGAAGCAATGTAATATCCCATACGCATGCACTGGAGGTCACTTATGGAAACAAAGCGATTTCACTCCGTTCGCCTGGAGAAGTCAAGATGTAAAGGCTGCACCAATTGCTTAAAGCGGTGCCCCACTGAGGCGATACGCATCAGAGACGGGCGTGCATATATCATGGACGAACGCTGCATAGACTGCGGTGAATGCATACGTGTATGCTCTTATCATGCCAAAGTGGCACAGACAGACCCGCTATCCTTCATCAGCAGTTTCAAGTATAAAATCGCCCTTCCTGCACCGTCACTGTATGGCCAATTCAAGGGCCTCCAATCCATTGGACGCGTATTGACGGGTCTTCGAAGAATGGGCTTTGATGATGTGTATGAGGTAGCCAGGGCGGCCGATATTGTGACCCGTGCGATACGTGAAAAGCTGCGTAAGCAAAACCTTCCAAAACCTCTAATCTCGTCCGCTTGTCCGGCTATTACACGGCTTATTCAGGTACGGTTTCCCGACTTGATACCGCATATCGTAGATATTCGCCAGCCTATGGAACTGGCTGCTATTATTGCGCGAAAGGAATTCTGTAAAGCGCATGATGTAAAACCGGAGGACGTTGGCTGTTTTTTTATCACTCCCTGCGCCGCCAAGGTGACGGCTATACGCAATCCTATTGGTCATGAAACATCCGCGGTGGATGGTGCCATCTCCATCATGGAAATATACGGGCTACTGTCCAGTCATACCAGGGACCGGGGAGATGCACCAGAGAGCACGACGGCCACTTCCTATGGTGTGAACTGGGCTACCAGCGGTGGCGAGGCGCACGCCGTATGCCCAGAAAACAGCCTTGCTGTGGACGGAATTGAAAACGTAATGCGTGTGCTTGAGGAAATTGAAAACAACAAACTCAGCGATCTCACATTTTTTGAAGGCGCTGCCTGTACCGGCGGATGTGTCGGCGGTCCGCTGACATTTGAAAACAATTATGTGGCTAAGAATGCGGTGCGCAAGCTGGCAGATATGATGGATATTGTTCACCCGGATGAAAAGGTCGATGTCTCAATCCTGGATAAATTTCCGTTGTACGGCAGAAAGGCTATTTTGCCCAATAGCGTCATGCAGCTAGATGATGATATCATGGAGGCCATGCGTAAGATGGAGCGTATGGAGCAAATTGAAAAGGATCTGCCAGGCTATGACTGTGGCTCCTGCGGAGCACCTACCTGCAGGGCACTGGCCGAGGATATTGTGAGAGGTTATGCCAGAGAAATGGATTGTGTGCATAAGCTCAAGGAACAGCTGAAGGTGATGGCTCAGCAGATGGTAAACCTTGCGCAAGATCATACATAAAAGCGGATTGAGCACCTGTCGCAGGTTTATGGAAAAGTATACGAAAGCAAATCACGCTGAAGGGGGCAGTTATCTTGACCGTTGACCAGTTAAAAGAGATTTTAGGGGCCGAATGTGCTACAATTGGAACGTATGAGGATAGGGAAGTAACATGCGGTTATTCTTGCGACCTTTTGAGCTGGGTTATGGCACATGGCGCTTCCGGTATGGCTTGGATAACTGTTCAAACGCATTTGAATGTGATTGCCGTAGCAGTTTTGATGGAGTTTTCATGCATCATTTTGCCTGAGGACATCCAAATGGAAGAGAGTTCGCTCAAAAAAGCACAGAGCGAAGGTATTCCGGTGCTGAGAAGCAGCAAAACCGCTTACCAGCTATGCGGAGAAATGGCCATAGCGGGCATCCCTGCATCCAACAGATAAAAATATGGTCATATATTTCGATTTGCATATACATTCCTGCCTATCGCCTTGTGCAGATGCGGACATGACGCCTATGAACATATGCGCCATGGCAAAAATCAAGGGACTTCATGCGATTGCTGTTACGGACCATAATTCTGCCCGCAATCTTTTCATCATGGAAAAGGCGGCAAAAGCACATGATCTGCTCTTGCTGCCGGGCATAGAGATTACAACACGTGAAGAGGTCCACCTGCTGGCGTATTTTCCCACTGTGGAGAAAGCGCGTGCGATGGGGGACTTTTTATACGCGCACTTGCCGGATGTTGATAACAATCCTCGAATATTTGGCGAACAGCTTGTAGTGGATACGGAGGATGCTGTAGTTGATGAGGAAACAAAACTACTGGTATCCGCTACAGATCTTTCGCTAAGCCAAGCTGTGCGTGCGGTTTCATCACTGGAAGGTTTGGCTGTGCCAGCGCATATTAACCGCGGAAACAATGGTATGCTCATTAATCTGGGCTTTTTACCGGACGATGTATACTTTCCCGCACTGGAAGTGTCAAGTCATTTGCCGGTTTCACAGAAAATATTGAAGGATCACATCATACTGCATTCATCCGACGCGCACTATCTTGGAGATATATCTGAATCGGTATACAGTTTGGAGGTTAGCGATTTCACCATACAAGGAATACTGAATGCGATTGGCTATGGGCAAATGAGGCTGATATAAGTTATACAAGGCTAACTAAAATAGTATCCAATTCAGGGGAAGACAGTTTGTTTATTTTCAATGAACTTTTAAAAGCATACAGCAATTTATATAATTTTGCTGTTTTTTCATGAAATAGGGCGTGCAATTTTGCATGATATGTGTTAAAATATCAACAAGCGTGGTGCGATGTCGCCACGCTGGCTTGTGCAAAAATAAAGGAGGTCGCACCCCACATGCCCGAACTGACTGAGAAGTATGCAAAACTGGATCAGGTGATCGCGGCCCACCGGTCTGAAAAAGGCGCCTTGATGCCGGTTTTGCAGGAAGCCCAGGAAATATTTGGCTGTGTCCCCATGGATGTGCAGGAGATCATCGCTGATGGTCTTGGCACCACACTCAGCGAAGTATATGGCGTTGCCACATTCTATTCCCAGTTTTCATTGCAGCCCAGGGGCGAATATGTCGTTGGCGTGTGCTTGGGTACGGCCTGCTATGTAAAGGGTTCCCAAAAAGTACTAGACAAAGTGTCGAGTGAACTAAACGTGCGCGTTGGCAGAACGACAAACGATGGCAAGTTTACGCTGCAGGCCACCAGATGCCTTGGCGCTTGCGGTTTGGCACCTGTCATGATGATCAACGACGAAGTATACGGAAGGCTGACCCCCGATGAAATACCGGGTATTTTGGCCAAGTATAAGGCATAACCATGCGCGATCTGTCGCTGCACCTTATGGATATTGTGCAAAACAGCATACGGGCGCAAGCGAAGCTGATTACAATTCGCATGGAACATGCAGACTGCGGCGTATTAACCCTGGTGGTGAAGGATGATGGCCTGGGCATGGAGCCAGAGCTTTTAGCCTTGGTGCAAAACCCTTTCACTACCACACGGACTGAGCGGAAAATTGGTCTAGGGCTCCCGCTGCTTACTGACAATGCAAGGCGCACTGGCGGCGACGTACAGATTAAAAGTACCCCCGGCGTAGGAACGACGGTTACAGCCGTTTTCCAAACAGGTCATATCGACTGTATTCCACTGGGGGATATTGCTGGAACCATGGCGGCGCTTGTTGCCGCCAATCCTGACTCGCCGGATTTTGACTTTTTGCTTGAAGCTAACGGGAAAGAAGCATCCTTGGATACCCGGGTGTTGCGGCAAGCCTTGCAGGAGATTAAGCTGAGCGAGCCGGAGATTGTTATTTGGATGCAGACGTCATTGCAAGAGGAAATCCAACAAGTCTTTGGAGGGACGGATTATGAAATCCATCGCTGAACTGGAAGCCATCCGGCAGCAGACACTGGACAAGGTTCTGCTGCGCAAGGAAGAGAAGGATGCCGTACGCGTGGTCGTAGGCATGGCGACCTGCGGTATCGCCGCCGGCGCAAGGCCGGTTATGCTGTCTTTTGTGGAGGAGCTCAAACGCCGTAATTTAAGCAGCGTTACCGTATCCCAAACCGGCTGTATCGGTATGTGTCGGCTAGAGCCTATGGTAGATATCATTGTCCCTGGTCAGGAAAAGGTTACCTATGTAAATGTAAAGCCGGAGATGGTTGGACGCATTGTCGCGGAGCATATTGTCAATGGCCGTCCCGTAGCGGAGTACACCATCGGCGCAGCGGAAAACGCCTGATCAGCGGCTTGAGGAGGAAGAGATATGGATCTGTATCGCGCTCATGTGCTTGTCTGCGGCGGAACCGGCTGTCATTCGTCCGGTTCTGGCGAATTGCTCAAGCGCTTTGAAGAAAAGCTAAAGGAACACGGCCTTGAGAAGGAAGTCAAAATGGTGCGTACCGGCTGCTTCGGCCTGTGCGAAGCCGGCCCTGTTGTCATCGTTTACCCTGAAGGCACTTTTTATAGTAGAGTGAAAGTAGACGATGTAGATGAAATCGTCTCGGAGCATCTGCTCAAAGGCCGCAAAGTTCAGCATCTTGTCTATGTGGATCATGGCACCCAGGAAAGCAGCGCAACAAAGTCTCTGGACGAGATTGGCTTTTACAAGAGCCAAATGCGTATTGCACTGCGTAATTGCGGCGTGATCGACCCTGAGAACATTGATGAATATATCGCTTTTGACGGTTACAAAGCCCTTGCCAAAGCACTCACCGAAATGACCAGGGAACAGGTCATCGACGAGGTATTGAAGAGCGGTCTTCGCGGCCGCGGCGGCGCCGGCTTCTCCACGGGCATGAAGTGGAAGTTTGCCTATCAAAGCCAGGCTGACCAGAAATATGTTGCATGCAATGCTGACGAAGGGGATCCTGGCGCGTTCATGGACCGTTCTGTGCTGGAAGGCGACCCTCACAGCGTGATCGAAGCCATGGCCATCGCCGGTTATGCTGTCGGCGCGTCGGAAGGCTATATTTATGTCCGCGCTGAGTATCCTATTGCCGTAAAGCGCTTGGCTATCGCCATTGAACAGGCCAGGGAATACGGCCTGCTTGGCAAAAATGTTTTTGATACGGACTTTTCCTTTGACCTTCATGTCCGCCTTGGCGCAGGTGCTTTCGTATGCGGTGAGGAAACAGCTTTGATGGCTTCTGTTGAGGGCAAGCGAGGCGAACCCAGGTCCCGTCCGCCGTTCCCCGCAGTGAAAGGCATCTTTGGCAAGCCTACCAATATCAATAATGTGGAAACCTATGCCAACATCCCCCAGATCATTTTGAAGGGTGCAGAGTGGTTTGCAGGCATTGGCACTGAAAAATCCAAGGGCACCAAGGTATTTGCGCTGGGCGGAAAGATCAATAACACAGGCCTTGTGGAAGTTCCCATGGGTACACCGCTTCGCGAGATCATTTATGATATCGGCGGTGGCATCCCCGGTGGAAGAGCATATAAAGCTGTGCAGACAGGCGGTCCTTCCGGCGGTTGCATCCCAACTGAGCATCTGGACATCTCCATTGAGTATGATACGCTGGTTTCCATTGGCTCCATGATGGGTTCCGGCGGAATGATCGTGTTGGATGAAGACGACTGTATGGTTGACATTGCCCGCTACTTCCTGGATTTTACCGTGGATGAGAGCTGCGGCAAGTGCACACCCTGCCGTATTGGTACCAAACGCATGCTGGAAATTCTGGAGCGCATTGTAGAAGGTAAGGGCGAGATGGAGGACATTGACAAGCTTGAGACGCTTGCCAAGAACATTAAGGCCACAGCGCTTTGCGGTCTGGGCCAGTCTGCTCCAAATCCTATCCTTTCCACACTGAAGTATTTCCGCTCTGAGTATGAAGCGCACATTAAGGAAAAACGCTGCCCGGCCCACCATTGTCAGGCACTGCTGAATTTCGCCATTACAGACAAGTGCCGTGGCTGCACTCTGTGTGCTAAGGTTTGCCCAGCAGATGCTATATCTGGTGAAGTTCGCAAGATGCATACCATTGATACCAATAAGTGCTTAAAGTGCGGCGCTTGCATGGAAAAATGCCGCTTTGGCGCCATCGTGAAGTCTTAAGGCGAGGAGGAAATCAAAATGGAACAACTGGTTTCGCTGACCATAGACGGCGTTAAGGTAGAAGTCCCCGCCGGTACGACCGTGCTGGAAGCTGCAAAGCAGGCGCATATAAACATTCCTACGCTCTGCTATTTAAAGGACCTCAATGAGATCGCCGCGTGCAGAATCTGCGTCGTGGATACCGGTGCCCGCGCATTGCAGGCTGCCTGCGTGATGCCCGTGGCTCCCAATATGGTGGTCAAGACCAATACACCCGCCGTACGTGAAGCTCGCAAGGTAAACCTTGAGCTCATCTTGAGCACCCATGACAAAAAGTGCCTTTCCTGCAGCCGCAGCCAAAATTGCGAACTGCAGAAGCTCTGCCTGGATATGGGCGTGGAGGATGGCGGCCGCTTTGAGGGCAAGAAAAACAACTACAATGTTGACGATGTTTCGCCTTCTATTGTGCGGGACAACAACAAGTGCATTCTGTGCCGCCGCTGTGTAGCTGCCTGCACCAAATTCCAGAGCGTAGGCGTCATCGGCGCGGTAAACCGCGGCTTCTACACGGCCATTGAATCTCCGTGGGAAAAGAAGCTCAATGACATGGCATGCATCAACTGTGGTCAGTGCATCTCTGCGTGCCCTGTTGGCGCCCTGCGTGAAAAGGATGAGACGGACCTTGTCTGGCAGATGATTAGCAACCCCAAAAAGCATGTGGTTGTGCAGACCGCGCCTGCCGTTCGTGCTGCTCTTGGCGAAGAGTTTGGCATGGAAATTGGTACCCGCGTGACGGGAAAAATGGCTGCTGCCCTTCGTCGGCTGGGTTTTGATAAGGTATTTGATACCGACTTCGCCGCCGATTTGACCATCATGGAAGAAGCGACTGAACTGCTGGGCCGTTTGAACAACGGCGGCGTACTGCCCATGATAACTTCCTGCTCACCAGGGTGGATCAAGTACTGCGAGCATTACTATCCAGATTTCATTCCCAATCTATCTTCCTGCAAGTCACCTCATGAAATGCTGGGTGCCATGATCAAGACGTATTACGCCGAAAAAGCCGGCATCGACGCTGGTGACATCGCGGTCGTTTCTGTCATGCCCTGCACTGCCAAGAAATTTGAGGCTGACAGGCCTGAGCTCTCTGGCGCAGGATATCCTGATGTGGATGCAGTTATCACCACCCGCGAACTGGCGAAGATGATCAAGGAAGCCGGTATCGACTTTGTGAAGCTTCCGGACGAAGATTTTGATGATCTGCTGGGCGAAAGCACTGGCGCCGGCGTCATCTTTGGTGCAACCGGCGGCGTGATGGAAGCAGCGCTGCGCACCGCCTATGAAGTGGTTACCGGCAAAGAACTGCCCAAGATGGAGTTTGAGCAGGTTCGTGGCCTGGACGGCGTAAAGGAAGCCACTATCCAAGTAGGTGACATTGCGCTGAAGGTCGCCGTAGCTCACGGTACCACCAACGCTTCAAAGGTCTTGGAGAGCGTACGCAACGGAGAAAAATCCTACCACTTTATCGAGGTTATGGGCTGCCCTGGCGGCTGCGTTACCGGTGGGGGACAACCCATTGTTTCCGCCCAGAAACGTTTGGAAGTCAATCCCAGCAAGCTGCGCGCTGCTGCGCTGTATGGTGAGGACACCGATAAGCCTTTACGCAAGAGCCATCTGAACAAAGGCGTGCAAAAGCTGTATGAGGAATACCTGGAAAAGCCCAACAGCCATAAGGCACATGAGTTGCTGCATACGCACTATGCTGCAAGGCCTAAATATTCGAAATAGAGATCAAGTGAAAAACGAGCAGTTGTCCAAACGGATGACTGCTCGTTTTTTGTTCACTTCTTTCATTTTGCCAAATATCCCGCTTTGCCAAGCGCCCACTGAATCAGCGAACGGTTGACACAGGCCAGGTGGCCACTTCGTGCCTCACTTGCCCCATTATTCAAAAACACAAATCCGTCCCCAGTGGATGGCTGAAAGAAAACACCTCCAACTGCACCATAGGCAAACCCTTGATGTCCATAAAGCAACCCTGTTCCAAGACTTGGATCATCAACAGCTACCAGGCCCGTGCAATGCCTGGCATAAGGGGCATGCTTCCCATATTCTGCGACAGGCGTTTGCATTATTTGCATGCTTGCGCTTGAAAGAAGATTCTCACCCTTGTTAATCAGCATGCATACCAGCTTTCCCATGGAGGCGGCATCTGTAAACAGATTCCCGGCTGCGCTAAGATAATGATATTCCGGTGCTGAATGCTCAAATGCGTCCGCGGATTCCAGCTTTTGTGCAGGATCAAATAGCGGCCTATTGCTGCGCAGTTTTGTAAGCACACGGTAGATGCAGGCAATGTCAGATATGCTCATGAAATACTTTAATGTGTAGCTGGCATTCATTTGAACAGGTGTAAAAACCGATCTTTGCATATAGGTTTCCAAACTTTGACCGGTAACAATCTCCAGGAGACTGCCAATGATGCCGGCAGCCAAATTGCTGTAACGAAAGGAGCCGCCTGGCGATACCGGCAAATAGTTCATAGGATCATCCAGCATAGATCTAAGAGGTATGGAGGATTGCAATGCTTTGGTATAACCAGGCCCATCCCAGATACTGGACGTGTGGTGAAGCAGGTGCCTTACAAGGATGGGGCTATCAGGAAAGAGTGGATTGCGGACAGGATAGGGAAAAAACCGCTCCAATGGCGCATCGAAATCAATCAATCCCCTTTGGCAAAGGGTCATTGCGCCAACTGCTGTCACCATCTTTGTAATGGAAGCTACTCTGAAAACGGTATCAGGCTTGACCAAGGCATTTGGCAGTCTGGAATAGCCATAGGTTACAAGCGGACCAAGCTTGCCTTTTGTGATCAATTGCAAACAACCGCCAATCACATGATGGCTGCGAAAAATTCCCGTTAGCTGATGTAAGCTATGCGCATCCATTGATGCACTGACTGCTTCGCTATTCTTTGCATTAAGGCCAAAGATGGGTAGCGCAAGCCGGTATAACCTATTTTTGAGCGGGCCAACCGGCATACGTCTCCGCCTCCTTCGTATCAGACCGGATGGTTTCCTTCTGCCAACAACCTCTGTTTCAGGTCATACAACGGCTGGCTCAAATCCACCTTGTAACGATGGGGTGCTTGCAAGCGTTTGTATTCGCCCCAAAGTGTATCCAGCTCTTTAGCGGCATAAGCTTTGATTTCCATGAGGGAAGGAGATTGATACACCAGTTCACCGGATACAATGATAGGGATAAGCATAGGGCGCAGTATATAATCAGCCACAATCATAGATTTCCACGTATTCTCCGGGTCAAACAAACGAAGAGGTTTTGAGGTATCGTACTGCTCTTCTTCCAATGCAATCAAGTCCGCCAGCGCCTTTTCTGTCTGCCGGTCGTAAACACGATATAATACCTTTAAGCCGGGGTTAGTGATCTTCTGGGGGTTTTCTGAAATCTTGATCCTTGGATAGAGTACACCATCGATTTCTTCCGCCGCCAGCTTATATACCCCGCCCAGAGCAGGATTGTCCTGGCTGGTAATCAATCTTGTGCCAACGCCCCAAACATCAATTTGTGCACCCTGGGCTTTTAAGTTCCAGATTACGTCTTCATCCAAATCGCCGCTGGCAAATATCTTTGTATTCGGGAAGCCAGCGTCATCCAGCATTTTTCTGGCACTTCGGCTCAAATATGTCATATCGCCGCTGTCCAGGCGGATACCAACAGGTTCAAATCCCTTTTCCCTTAACTCCTTGAATACAGTAATTGCATTGGGCACGCCGCTGCGCAATGTGTCGTAGGTATCTACCAGCAGCATGCAGCTATCCGGGAAGGTTTCGGCATAGGCTCTAAAAGCCTCCAGTTCACTGTCGAAGGACATGACCCAACTGTGGGCATGCGTACCCTTTACAGGTATCCCGAACAGCTGGCCGGTTAGCACGTTGCTGGTTGCGCTGCATCCGCCAATGATCGCTGCGCGGGCACCATATATGCCTGCATCCGGCCCTTGGGCACGGCGCAAGCCAAATTCTAGCACGCTGCCGCCCTGAGCCGCCTGGCAAACCCGGGCAGCTTTGGTGGCAATCAATGTTTGATGGTTGACGATATTTAACAGCGCTGTTTCTATGAACTGGGCTTCCATAATTGGTGCATATACCCGTATGATTGGTTCATTGGGGAAAACAACGGTTCCCTCTGGAAGAGCATGCAGATCACCAGTAAATCGAAGGCCTAAGAGTTCCTGTAAAAAGGCCTCTTCGAATAGATTTAGAGATCGAAGATAGCTTAAATCATCTTCATCGAAAGAAAGGTTTTGAATATAGTCAATTGCCTGCTCCAGACCGGCAGCGATAGCATGGGCGGTCACATCCCCCTGCTTGCGGTAATACAAATCAAACACGGCTTTGTTTTTCTGCATGCCGTGTTTCCAGTAACCATACATCATTGTCAATTGATAAAGGTCTGTCATCATGGTAAGATTGCGCATAAATGGTCCTCCTGTGTAAAAACATTAATCTTTCGTCGAAGACATTGGATACAATACCAGCGCACCAGTTGGAATAGTAAGAGATATAAGCGTGATAAGCGCCGTCTGTGCAGACAACATATTTTGAATGCCTTTCCAGTATAGCAGAAAAATTGCAAGTGCGGCGGAGATAACCCAAAAAGGAATGCAAGAAATCAATACATTCTTCCTCTTGCCAAAGCAGGGACGGCACAGGAAAATCGTATATAACATGATGATAATGATGTTCATATATGGCCAAACGTATGCAATCTGAACATGATTCCGGCTTACAAACAATAGAAAGAATGAATGGATCAGTAACAGAAGCGATGCTGCAAAGGATAGCGATCCGCCTTCCTTTTTAAGCCTTCTGATGGAAAACAGCATAAACACAACGGCCATGGATATTAGGCTAAGCCACTGAGAAACCCGTATGGTTCCGTTCAGCCACATCAGGCTATCCAGCCGTAAGCCTTCCACAACTGCACGCCCAGCACCATACAGCAATAGATACCAGAAGAAAACATCCCCTCGTTTTGTCATTCGCCGCCGCATTGCCATCAACAGCAGGAAGGATAGAAAATCCCAAGTCGATTCATAAAAAAAGGTGGCCAGGTGCCATGCTCCACCTTGGACACCTGGGATAAACACAGCAAACGGAAAGAACTGCCACTTGGGGTCAGACACCAATTCACCATACGCTTCCATGTTAAAAAAGTTACCCCACCGGCCAAGCGCTTGAGCCAATATAACTGATGGCGCAAACATATCCAGCAGAGTCAACAAGCTGATCTTTTTTCGCCGGGCATTCAGCCAAACACCCAGAAAGCCGCCAATCAAAGCGCCGTAAATGGCGACGCCGCCCTCCCAGACATACAATATGCGTACTAGGTTCTCGGAGAATTGATCCCAGGTAAAAGCAACATAATACAATCTGGCACCCACAATTCCAAGAGGGATCGCCCAAAGCGCACAATCGACGGCAGTATCCTTGGGTAAACCAAGCCTCTTTTCTTCGCGGCTGCACAGAAAAATGCCCAGTGCGATACCGGTCACTATGATCAGACTGTACCAGGGTACGATACCAAACACCAACCGGTTAGGCTGCAGCAAGGCAATAAACACCTCATTCCCATGGTTTTCATTATTATAGTATTGCCCTTTGCTACTGTCAAGCATTCACAAAGCAGCCATTTTTCTGGAGTCTTCTGCACTAATAGATGAAAAATCAGACAGATTTGCACGACAAATTTACGAAAATGGTTGTCATATAGGGGATAGTACGCTATAATATTCGGGAATTGAGCGTGATGATATGAAACAGTTGCGGCGCTTTGCTATGCCGGGAATGTCGGCTGGCCGAAAAGGGATGAGACAGATGCCTGCTTTGAGAGGCAGGGTTTCTCATTCGCTTTTTATCTTCCCATATTCCGCATTGTTACAGCCTACATACGTGCAATTTGAATTTTTACTTTGAACACGCTGCTCGAACGGGCTGCGTGTTTATTATGAGAAGGAGGAATCTCCCTTGAGTAAAGTCCATGTTTTCGATCATCCGCTGATTCAGCACAAGCTCAGCCTCATGCGCGACAAGAACACTGGCGCAAAAGAATTCCGTGAACTCCTTGAAGAAATCTCCATGCTGATGGTATATGAAGTGACAAGAGACCTGCCTACAGAGGAAGTGGATGTAGAGACGCCCATCTGCTGGACTAGGACGCGTATACTCAGCGGCAAGAAGCTGGGTATTGTGCCTATTTTGCGGGCCGGCCTTGGCATGGTGGATGGTGTGACAAAGCTTGTGCCTGCAGCGAAGGTTGGCCATATTGGCCTATACCGCGATCCGGAGACGCTTCAGCCGGTGGAGTACTATTGCAAACTTCCTGCCGATTCAGAGAACCGTGAATTGCTTTTGCTGGATCCCATGCTGGCTACTGGCGGCAGTGCCAGTGCTGCCATCAGCTTTATCAAAAAGCGCGGCTGCAATAATGTTCGTCTGGTATCCTTGATTGCAGCGCCGGAAGGAATCGCCAGAATCAATAAGGATCATCCCGATGTGGACATATTTGTTGCCGGTCTGGATGAGAAACTGAACGATCATGGATACATCGTGCCCGGCCTTGGCGATGCCGGCGATCGATTGTTTGGAACAAAGTAGTTGATAAATTGATACGCTTAGCAGTTGACATGCTACGCTTGAAGTGAACAATAACCTATTGGCTTGATATCTGCAGCATGCGGTGTCAAGCCATTTTTAGTCATATCCCATGGATTTGTTGCCAATAGAAATGATTGCATGGTATATTGATGGCGCGAGGGGTTGGAGGATGATATCAATGGAGATAAACTTTACTCAACTAGCAAAAGCACATGGCTTTGCGACCGCCTATGTGCTTGATGCCGTGCTTGCGACCGACCGTCCACAAGGGGTTACGACACTGCTTGTGATGATATACCCTTATCATTCCTGGGGGGATGCACCTTTAGGTCATGCAAAGATTAGTACCTATTATTATGCTGCTCATACTGCTTATCAAAAGGCGAAGGAAATGACCAATTCGCTGAACAGTATGGGTGAAAGTGCATTACTATGTAATGAGGTTCGTTTAAAGCCCTTGCTCTCACAACTGAAAGACTTTACGCAAGGAAAGAACACACTACATTACCACAAGCAGTTTGGCTCCCGTTTTCATGTACAAACGATCGGTCTTGTAAAAAGCTATGCCGTAAATAAGGACGTATTTAGGATCGAAAATCAGGATATGTGCGGTTCCTGTGAAAAGTGTATAGGTGCCTGCCCAACAGGCGCACTATCTTCCAATGGTTTTGACAGAGCCAAGTGCCTTCGAAACTATATGATGGAAGGGAAGCGTGTTCCCGAAGAAATGCGCAGCAAAATGGGAAATTCGCTGTTAGGCTGTGATGTATGTCAGCAAGTATGTCCCCATAACAACAAGCTTATTGATGATGAATCTTCTCGCGCCTTATACGCAATCGGACTAATGATCAATAAGGATCAAGCAGTGCTATCAGCTTTGAAAGCGGACATCGGCAGGAACATGTCGCTGCCCAACCGAGTATTGGCACAGGCTTGTCTGATTGCCGGAAACAGCGGTAATCAGGTTTATCTTCCGCAACTTATGTTGCTTTGCAGGCATCCATCACCAATCGTTGCCGAGCATGCACTTTGGTCTGTTAAAAAACTGACAAGTGAAACATACGAAACGACAAGTTAAGACCATTGCACTTGCCTTTTCATGGAAAAGCGTTACAATATAGCCGGAGAAGGGGAGGTACTGACTATGTTTCAATTTGACCAGGTCACAAAACAGTATGCTAAGAGTAGTGTAAAGGCGCTGGACAATTTATCATTGCACGTAAAAAAGGGCGAGATTTTTGGCTTTATCGGCCCGAACGGCGCCGGTAAAACGACAACGATCCGCCTTTTAAACGGTATTCTCTCTGCGGATTCCGGAAGTATACATATCGCTGGATACGATATGGCAATGAGTCCATTGGAGGCAAAGCGCCAGATTGGCTTTGTACCCGACAACCAAGAAATGTACGAACGGCTGACCGGACTTGAATATCTTCACTTTTTGGCGGATATTTATCAGGTAGACAGCGCATCGCGCAAACGGCACATGGAAAAATACCTGCCCATGTTCCAGCTTGAAGGTGCCTCCAGCCAGCAAATACGCAGCTACTCCAGAGGCATGAAGCAAAAACTCACCATCATTGGAGCGCTGATTCACCAACCACCGCTTTGGCTGCTGGATGAACCGCTGACAGGGCTTGATCCTGTCGCTGTGCATTTACTAAAAGAAGAAATGCATGCTCACTGTGCTGCCGGCAATACAGTTTTCTTTTCGACCCATGTGTTGGATGTGGCAGAGAAGTTGTGCGACCGCATTGGGATTATCAGCAAAGGAAAACTGCAGGCCGTTGGAACACTTGATTCCCTTCGTTCCGGAGAGCACGGCAGATCTTTGGAAGAGGTTTTCCTGCAGATGACGCAAGAAAAGGCGGAGGAGGAAAGGGAATGAGCACTTTCCTAACGCTGCTTAAGCTGCAGATCTATTTGAAACTTTCAGCCTTGAAGCCCAGCCATTGGCTGCCCAAAAATCCTGCCTCCTTTAAAGAGTGGAAACCACTTCTCACTGGGGTGTTGGTCCTTATATTGCTTTTTTCTGTGATAGGTACAATTGTTTTTATGGCAGGCGGTATTCTCTGGGCTTTTGAGCAGATGCATATGCCGGAGCTTTTGCTGTCCACAGTAGTCATGCTGATGATGGCCATGACGCTTATAGTTGGGTTTTTTCATGTAATCAGCACACTGTTCTTCAGCCGCGACAGCTCTTTTCTTGCCGGTTTGCCCGTTTCTTCCAGAACTGTCATGGCCGTCAGGCTTGCGGTTGTACTGCTAGGTGAGATAGCGTTAACCGCGTTGGTTTTTCTGCCGGTGAGCATATTGTACGGCGTACGCACTGGACAAGGCTTACTGTTTTTTATAAAGGCAGTCGCTGCAATACCTTTTATCCCTTGCCTGCCGCTGGCCACCGCAACGCTTTTATCCTTTTTACTGATTCGCATATCCAGCATCTTCAGGCATCGTGACCGTTTCGCAGTTATCGGCGGCTTCATTTTAATGGCACTAATCATTCCGTTTCAAATGCAGCTGTACACCCGTATCCCCGAAAATGCCGGCGCAGATTATTTCATGAATATATTGACCAACAACCGTGCTTTGCTGGAAGGCCTGGCTGGCGGATTTCCGCCGGTATTGTGGATAACGACAGGCATGGCGGAGCAAGGTGCTATAGGCGTTTTGTCGTTACTTTTGTTCATGTTGTTTTCTATCTTATTTATCATTATCCCCATCGCTATAGGAAAGCGCTATCTGCAGTTAGCAATCCTTCAAAGTGAGACCTTCCAAAACACCAAGCACCGCAAGCTTTCCTCCCGCGATTATGGCCGTAGCCGCTCACCGGTTGCCGCAATGTTTATTCGAGAATGGAAAGAAGTATTACGTGTGCCCGCATATGCATTGAACGGCCTGGTCGGTATCATTTTAATGCCTATCATGATGGTTGCCCTGTTTGTCAGCAAAGAAAGCAGCAGTGAGTTGTCTGCCATGCTGGGGGAACTTATGCGTGCGGCAGGCGGTATCAAGATTACTTTATTTGCGGCGGCTGGCATGGCTTTTGTAAGTACCGTGAATATGGCGGGAGCCACTGCAGTCTCCAGAGAAGGAAAGCACCTATCCTTCTCCAGAATGATACCAGTACCCTATGGAACACAACTTATTGCAAAACAGCTATTTGGTTTTTCCATCAATTTATTAACCTGCCTGACTACAGCCCTGGCGATGATCATTCTAGTGCCGACACAAGCGATGTATATTATTGCGGCGCTATTATTAGGCCTGTTATTTGGTTATGGATGCAATGCGCTGGGGTTGGCATTGGATGCAAGTCATCCCAGGCTGAACTGGCGTAACGAAACAGAAGCCATCAAGCAAAATCCCATGGCATTAGTCACCATGGTACTAGGTTTGATTGCCTCTGGCGCATTGGGGGCAGGCATTTGGCTTTTGAGTCAGGCTGGGATATCTTTGACAGTTTTGGCATGGATGCTAGGCATTGTGTTGGTAATTATGGCTGTCGCCAGTCATTTAATTCTTGTCCATAAAGCTGGAAAATGGTATGGTAAAATCGAATTGTAAAAATTAAATTTTTATTACAAAATACGTGCATATCTTTCTAAAGTGTGCTATAATAGCGACAGGTGTATGAAATATGGGCTTACACCTGCAAGGAGGCACACGAATGCTCTCAAAAGCGGAAAATCATGCCATGCTGCCAAAGCCGGCAGCGGCAGCGAAGGGTAAAATGACTCCCGCCATGCATGCGCTGTCTCAATGGTCAGCCATTGATGCAGGGGATAAAGTACTGGATATGGCGTGCGGCAACGGCGCGCTATTGAATATTATCAGTCAACAGATAGAGTGCAATCTATGCGGTATCGCCTCATCCATGGAGCAATACCGATACCTACGCACAATGCTACCCAATGCGGATATTCTGTTTGCACAACCAGAGGATATTCCCTGGCGTGAAAACTCCTTTGATGTGGTGATGTGCAGCCTTTCCTTTCAATCCATGGAGGATCCTGGAAAGGTTCTCAAGGAAGCTCTCAGGGTTTTAAAACCGGGCGGGCAGTTTGTGTTGGCTACCACTTGGTATCCTACCCCTTTGCGCCAACTCATCAACCGCTTTTCTAACGGTTGGGACAACGTAGACTCTTCTTTCATGTATGGTAAGCATGAAATGATGGCCACTTTGGAGTCAGTTGGTTTTCAGAACGTAACCTGGCGGGCCGCCGATATTCGAATTGGTATTACTATCGGCTGGAAGAAGCCAGTCAACCGGGATATGGAAGAGCAATAATTGAGACGACTCTGCCCTCCGCGAAACGGAGGGCTTTTTATGTCTTTTTGGCATTACCAGTTGACCATACAGCCGCTTCATGTTATTGTTAAAGCTGGATTATTTCCAAGGAGGAACCCTTTTGCTTAAGCAGATTGAAGCGCTTTTAGATAAAGTGCAAAAACCTTCCCGTTATACCGGTGGCGAAATGAACACCATTGTAAAATCGTGGAATGATGCGGATGTGACATTCGCGTTTTGTTTTCCAGACACATATGAGGTTGCCATGTCTCACCTGGGCATGAAGATATTGTATTCACTCATTAATAGCCAACCCCATGCTCTTTGTGAGCGCGTATGCATGCCATGGGTAGATATGCTTTCCCTAATGAAGGGGAGCAATGTACCTTTATTTTCCCTGGAAACAAGGAAGGCACTTAACCTATTTGATATTGTCGGCTTCACACTGCAATATGAAATGAGTTATACCAACATACTGGAGATGCTATCTCTAGGGCGTATCCCTGTTTTTACAAGGGATCGAAAAGATGGCGATCCGTTGGTTATCGCCGGTGGTCCCTGCGCTTTTAATCCTGAGCCGTTGCACGCCTTTATCGATGCCTTTGTCTTGGGCGATGGCGAGGAAGCAACCTTGGAGGTAGTGGAGACCGTACGTCTTTGGAAGGAAAGCAAAGCACCACGGCAGGATCTTTTGAAACGGCTGGCAGGAATCAAAGGTGTATATGTTCCTGCGCTGTATGATGTAGCCTGGAATGAGAATGGCACACTTGCTTCCTTTGTTCCTAACTGTACAGAAGCCCCTGAAAAGGTGCAAAAGCGTGTCGTGTTGGATTTGGATAAGGCGTTTTATCCTGAAAGCATCCCTGTTCCTTATACTGAAATTGTTCATGACAGGATCATGCTGGAAATTATGCGTGGTTGCACCCGCGGCTGCCGGTTTTGCCAGGCAGGCATGCTATATCGGCCCGTTCGCGAGCGCAGCCTTGAAAAGCTGCTAACGCTGGCAGAACAGCTAGAAAACAGCACCGGTTATGAAGAGATTTCCCTGTCCAGCCTATCCAGCGGCGACTACTCTTGCTTGCCGGAACTGGCCAGGGAATTGATGCAAAAATTCCAGGACAGAAAAGTATCCATCTCACTTCCTTCTCTGCGTATTGACAGTGTTGTAAAAGAGTCATTGGCAGAAACGCAAAAGGTACGCAAATCCAGCCTGACCTTTGCGCCAGAGGCTGGCACCCAGCGGCTGCGAGATGTGATTAACAAAGGTGTAACAAAAGAGGACCTTGTGCGCACCGTGTCAGAAGCGTTTGAGGGTGGTTGGAGTTCTGTTAAGCTGTATTTTATGATGGGCTTGCCCACTGAAACCAATGAGGATTTAAGCGGGATTGGTGAATTGGCTCAAAGTGTGATAAGTGCATATTTTGCCGTGCCGCGAGAAAAGCGGGCAAAAGGCCTGAATGTCACCTGCAGTGCATCCTGCTTTGTACCAAAGCCGTTTACGCCTTTCCAATGGGCCGGCCAAGATACGCTTGCAACCTTCAATGAAAAGCAGGCATATTTGCGCAAGGCCCTGTCTATCCGCGGCGTCACCTTCAACTGGCATGATCCGGAGGTCAGTCTGCTGGAAGCTTGCTTCGCTAGGGGCGACCGTCGGTTATCTGATGTGTTATATGAGGCCTGGCGCTTGGGCTGCCTTCTGGATGGGTGGACAGAGCATTTCCATTATGATTTATGGGTAAAGGCTTTTGAAAACTGCGGCATTGATCCTGCGTTCTATGCCAATCGCCAGCGCAGTCGTGACGAGCTGCTGCCCTGGGATTTTATTGACGCCGGCGTTACAAAAGAGTTTCTCTGGAGAGAAAATGAAAAATCCATCCAGGCTCAAACTACATCCGATTGCCGACATGGCTGCCATGGTTGCGGCCTTACCCGTTTCGAGGGGGTATGCAGCCTATGAGAATGTTGGTGGTGTTTGAAAAGGGCCCAGCGCTGCGCCACATCGGCCATTTGGATTTAATGCGGGCCATGCAGCGCATTTTGCGCAGGACAGGTCTGCCGGTTAGCTATAGTCAGGGGTTCAATCCACACATGATCGTTAATTTTGCAGCACCTCTTTCTGTCGGAGCGGCAGGCATGAAGGAAATCATGGATGTATCGCTAACGCAGAATGTGACAGAGGATATTTTTCTCTCAAAAATCAACGAAGCTTTCCCGCCTGCACTCAAGGCCGTAAAGGCAAGATCGGTTGCTGATGCGTATCCCGCGCCTATGTCCCGCTTGTATGCCGCCTCCTATAAAATACTTGTCGCGGATGCAGCCGGAGAGGCTTTATCAGGCATTTTACCGGCATTTCTTGAAAGAACCAACATTCCCGCTATGCGCAAAACAAAAAGTGGGGAGAAGCCCTGTGATATTCGGCCAATGATCTATCAATTATCCTCTGAAAAAGTGGCGGAAGGCCATTTGTTTTCCGCTACACTTGCCGTGCGCGAAGAAGCCACCTGCAAGCCTGATTTACTTATGACCTCCTTAAGCGAGATGGCAGGCATCCCATCCCCTTACTATACTTTAACCCGAACAGGCATGTATGGCATCATGAAGGATGGAAGAATGACCGCATTGGAAGATATGTAAGAGGAACATATGCGCGAAATCATACTGTATCAAGAAAAGAATATTTGCCATGCCGCCTTATTGGAAGACGGCGATGTCTGTGAGTATCATGTTTATGAGGCAGGAAGGTCAACCTCACTGGCAGGTGCAATCATAAAAGGCCGTGTGGAGCGAATCGTCCCGGGTATGGATGCTGCTTTTGTAAACATTGGCCTTGAAAAGAACGGCTTTCTGCCACTAAAAGAAGCACCTGGATTTGTAAAAGGGAATTCCGCAAAGCCATCCCTTCAGACCGGACAGGAAGTCCTGGTTCAGGTGAAAAAGGAACCAGTGGGGGAGAAAGGGGCATACCTTACGCAAGATATTACCTTTCCTGGCACCTATGCCGTTTTTTTGCCACTGGATTCGTTTGTTGGTGTGTCTCAGCGGGTACAAAATAATATAGAGCGGGAAGCTCTATTACAGATTGGCAATCAATTGAAACCGGATGGCACCGGCCTGGTGATGCGTTCGGCGGCGCTGCATGCAAATCTGGAAGATATCAGTCAGGAGATCGCTTCGCTCAATGAGGCATGGCTATCGGTGAAACTACTGTATCCTATCAAAAATGCTCCTCAGCTTCTGTTTCAAAGCCCGGACCCTTTTGCAGAATTGCTTCGTGACTATCCCGCAGGAGAAATTTCCAGGATCGTTACCAATCTAAGCTTTATTTCAGCAGAGGGCATTGAAGTATCCTATGTGCCCGATACCGATCTGTTGACTGTCTATGGCATCAAGGCTCAGGTCGAAAAAGCATTGAGCCGCAAAGTGTGGCTGAAAAGCGGCGGATATCTGATCATTGATATTTGCGAAGCAATGACCGTTATTGATGTAAATACAGGTAAGTTTACCGGCAGCAAACTGCTGGAAGAGACGATATTCAATCTGAACAAAGAGGCCTTGCGGGAGATTGTCCGGCAGACCCGCTTACGCGGCCTTGGAGGCATCATTTTGATCGACTTTATCGATATGAAAAGTGAACTCCACCGGCAGACAGTGTTGGAAAGTCTGCAAAGTGAGCTAAAAAAAGACCGAATCAAGACAGTGGTGCATGGCTTTACCTCCCTGGGTCTGATGGAATGCACCCGCAAAAAAACAAGACAACCGCTTCGTGAAAGCTTAACAGACACTTGCCCCAAGTGCATGGGCAGCGGCAGAATATATACTCCATATTCCCCGGAAGGAGATACGTCCAATCATGGGTGAAAGAGCACCGGTCATCGTAACGCCGGAAGAAATGGCACAGCAGGCACGTTTTATCGACCTGGTCCGCATGCATGCGGGTCGGCCCAAATCGTACCACATTATCACCTACGGCTGCCAGATGAATATGCATGACAGCGAAAAGCTGGCGGGCATGCTCAAAAGTATGGGCATTCCCGAAGCACCCACCAAAGAAGAGGCCGGCTTTGTGATATACAATACCTGTTGCGTGCGCGATAACGCGGAACGCAGGGCATTGGGAAATGTGGTCTGGTTAAAAGAATTACGCAAGAAAAACCCCGATCTTTTGATTGGTGTTTGCGGCTGCATGATTCAGCAGCAGGGCATGGCAGAAAAGATTCTGCAGCAATATAAGTTTGTCGATATCGCCTTTGGAACGCATAACCTGCATCGCTTTCCCGAAATTTTCTACAAAGAGTTAGATAGTTCAAAACCGGTGATCGAGGTTTGCAATCAGGAAAACCTGATTGCGGAGGATGTACCGATTCTGCGTCCGAATCCATACCAGGCATATATTACAATCATGTATGGCTGCAATAATTTCTGCTCTTTTTGCATTGTGCCCTATGTGCGCGGGCGGGAGCGTTCCAGATCGCCGCAAAGCATATTGGAGGAAGCACGCAAGCTCTATGATAGCGGCGTGCAGGAAATCATGCTTTTGGGACAAAACGTTAATTCCTACGGCGGCGGTCTAGATGCCGTGATGAGTTTTCCAAAGCTCTTAAAAGAGCTGGACAGCATCGGCATTCCACGCATCCGCTTCATGACTTCTCATCCCAAGGATCTGTCCGATGACCTGATTGATGTGATGGCCGCCGGCCGGCATATCATGCCGCACTTTCATCTGCCGGTGCAGTCAGGCAATGATGAAATTTTAAGAGCCATGAATAGGCGGTATACCAGAGAACAGTACTTGCGCCGGGTGGAAGCACTGCGCAATAACGTGCCAGGCATTGGCATTACAACAGACCTTATCGTTGGTTTTCCAGGTGAGACAGAAGCGCAGTTTTTGGACACCCTGTCTCTTGTCAACGAAGTCGGGTATGACGGCGCCTTTACCTTCATCTATTCCCCGCGTGAGGGTACACGGGCCGCTAATATGGAAGGCCGCATAGATGATCAAGTGGCCACTGAAAGACTGCAAAGGTTGATTGCCACGCAAGACGCCAAAACAGCGAAAATCCATCATGGCCTAATTGGTCAGATGGACCATGTCCTGGTGGAAAGCCTCTCCAAGCGGGATCAAAAGCAGGTATCGGGTAAAGGCATGCGGAATATTACCATCAGTTTTCCCGGTACGGAAGGCGACATCGGAAAAATCATTCCGGTAACCATTACTTCCTCCGGCGTAAGCACGCTGCGGGGCGAAAGAATATAAAGGAGTCGAACTATGAAAAACGTACTAGAGCAGGCCGAAAAGCTTGCATCATCTATATTGGACAGCAATGAGTTTATCACCATGCGCTTAGCGGAGCAGTCTGTTACGAAAGACGAGGAAGCCACTCGGCTTATCGCGGACTTTATCGAAAAGCGGCAGGTCGTTGAGCAAATGCTTTCTGAAAACAATTTGGATCAGGGCGCTTTAGCACTGGCTGGTGATGCTATGGAAACAGCCCAAAAAATCATGAATGCCTATCCGATGATTGAAAAAATGCAATCGGCCCGGGCAGAATTTACCAATATGATGAATAAAGTAAACGCATTGATTCGCTTTGTGGTAACAGGTGAATCAGAACAGCCGCAGAGCGGGTGTTCCGGCTCCTGTGATAGCTGCAGCGGCTGTCAGCACTAAGCGCTTTTAATCACAAAAGTATGTAACATACGCAGGAGGGGCGGTATGGCCAGCGTTACCCCCATGATGCAGCAGTATCTGAACATTAAGGAACAGTATAAAGACTGCATTCTCTTTTTCCGTCTAGGCGATTTTTATGAAATGTTTTTTGACGATGCCCACACGGCATCTCGTGAGCTGGAATTGACACTTACGGGAAAAGATTGCGGCCTAGAGGAACGGGCGCCTATGTGCGGCGTTCCTTTTCATAGTGCCAATGTGTATATTACGAAGCTGATAGAAAAGGGTTACAAGGTTGCCATATGCGAACAGGTTTCTGACCCCGCGTTGAGCAAGGGCCTGGTAGAACGGGAAGTTGTGCGAATTGTCACACCCGGCACCATTATGGATTCTTCTGTGCTGGATGAGCGAGAAAACCATTTTTTGTTGTGCGTATACCTAACCGGCATTACTGCCGGCCTTTCATTTGTAGATGTATCTACCGGCGAATTTTTTGTGCATCAATTGCAGCCTTATCTTGATACTCTGTCGGATGAGGTTTTGCGCATCCGCCCCAATGAAATTATTACCAACGACCTAAATACATTGCGCAAATATATTGGGGTGGATATCTCTTGTACAGAGTACAGCCATGCCGCGTTTCTGCCCGCCCAATCAACCAGTGCGCTATGCAGCCACTTTCATTTAAATGATCTCTCTCCATTGGGTCTAGCTGATGACTACAAGGCTGGTGCGCTGGCTGCCGGAGCGTTGATGCTGTACCTGAATGAGACACAGAAAAACGCCTTGGAGCACATCTCAGGCCTGCGCATCTATCCCAGCAGCCAGATCATGCTGCTGGATAAAAGCGCAAGGCGCAATCTGGAATTGACGGAGAGCTTTCGTGGCCGCACGAAAAAAGGTACGCTTTTATGGCTGCTGGATCAGACATCTACCGCCATGGGCGGGCGTCTTCTGCGCAGCTGGATTGAACAGCCGCTGGTGGACAAGGAAAAAATCAACCTTCGCCTGGATGCCGTATCTGCCATCATCAGCCAGCATGTGCTTTGCATGTCACTGTCAGATGAACTGCGTGGAGTGTACGATATTGAAAGGCTACTCAGCCGTGTTTCCTATAAGAACATCAGCGCCAGAGATTGCCTTGCACTGATGGGTTCTTTAAAAAAGGTTCCATCCATCAAGGAACTGATGGCTTCCCTGGACAGTCCGCTGCTTAACGGGGTGAAAGCGATGCTTGACCCTATGGAAGAACTGACTGACTTGATTGAGAGGGCCATCCACCCAGATGCACCGCTTGCGATTACCGAGGGCGGCATTATCAAGGAGGGCTACAGCCAGCGTCTGGACAGCTTAAGAGAGGCTGCTACCAGCGGAAAACAGTGGATATTGGACCTGGAGGCAAAGGAACGCCAGGAAACCGGCATCAAGAACCTGCGCATTCAGTACAATCGCATATTCGGTTATTATATTGAGGTCACCAAGTCTTATTATGAGCTTGTGCCGCTGCGCTATATGCGCAAGCAAACGCTGGCCAACTGTGAGCGGTATATCACACCTGAGCTGCGCGAAATCGAACAGAAAATAGTAGGCGCACAAGAGCAATCTGTCAGGTTGGAAATGGAGCTGTTTGTATCCATACGCGAGCATATCGCCACGCTGATTGAGCCTATGCAAAAGACGGCACTGGGCCTAAAGACGTTGGATGCCCTGGTTTCCCTGGCCAAGGTGGCAAGCCACAACCACTATGTCCGGCCCAATCTCACGGAAGATGGAACGCTGAACATTCAGGATGGCCGGCATCCTGTTGTAGAGCAGACACTTCGGGACGGTGCTTTTGTACCCAATGATACGCAGATGGATAATGACAGCCAGCGTATGCTGATCATTACCGGCCCCAACATGGCCGGCAAAAGCACATACATGCGGCAGGTGGCGCTGATCGTGCTAATGGCCCATATCGGCAGCTTTGTGCCGGCCAGGGAAGCTGAAATCCCGATTGTAGACCGTATCTTTACCCGCGTTGGCGCATCCGACGATTTGGCCAGCGGCCAATCCACCTTCATGGTGGAAATGTCTGAGATGGCCTATATCCTGCGCAACGCAACACCCAAGTCACTGGTGATCCTGGATGAAATAGGCCGCGGGACAAGCACCTTTGACGGGCTCTCCATTGCCTGGGCGGTAGTGGAATACTTGTGTGATAAACGCAACGCCGGCGCAAAAACGCTGTTTGCAACTCACTATCATGAGCTTTCCGAGTTGGAGGGGCGACTGGAAGGGGTTCAAAACTATTGCATTTCGGTGAAAGAGCACGGGGAAGACGTTATCTTCCTGCGCAAGATTGTAAGAGGCGGCGCAGACAAAAGCTTCGGCGTGCATGTGGCCCGGCTGGCCGGCGTTCCTCAGCCGGTTTTGATGCGCGCGCACGAAATACAGGCTCGCCTGGAGGTTTCTGATATTAATCAAAACACCATCGGTCAGAACATTTTAGAAGATGGCAAAAAGACGGGCAGCCAGCAGGTTGGCCTTTTCAACTTTGCTCAAACAGAACTAGTGGAAGAGTTGAAAAATATTGATGTAATGGCATTAACGCCCATGGATGCCATTAACCACCTGTTCCGCCTGCGGGAAAAAGCCCGAAAGCTCTAAGGAGGAGGTTTCCATGCGTCCCATTGAAAAGCTGTCGCCGGAAGTAATCGGAAAAATTGCGGCCGGCGAAGTGGTGGAGCGTCCCGCTGCCGCCATTAAGGAAATGGCGGAAAACAGCATGGATGCAGGCGCCAGCGCTATTACCATAGAACTAAAGGATGGGGGAATATCCTATATCCGTGTTACCGACAACGGTACGGGCATCCCTCAGCCGCAAATCCGTATGGCTTTTGAGCGCCATGCCACCAGCAAAATCAACTCTTCAGAAGATTTGTATCATATAGAGACATTAGGCTTTCGCGGGGAGGCACTGGCTTCCATTGCCGCGGTGAGCCGCGTAACTTGTACCACAAGGGTGAGAGGTGAGGATACCGGGATCACTGTTGTAAACGAAGGCGGAATGATCAAGGAAATTCGGGAAGCGGCCTGTCCCGAAGGAACAACCTTTGTTGTGAAGGATTTATTCTACAATACGCCTGTCCGCTTGAAGTTCCTTAAAAAGCCTGCGACAGAAGCGGCTCTCGTATCTGATCTTGTGATGCGTTTGATTCTATCCAACCCCGGCATCTCCTATCGCTTAATCAATCAAGGAAAAGTGATTTACCATAGCCCTGGCGATGGTAAGCTGGAATCAGCCGTATTCAGCATTTATGGCAAGGAAATGCTCAAATCCATGCGGTTTATTTCAGGTGGATCAAGGGGCCTGTGGCTGGAAGGGTATGTTGGTATTGGCGACAGTGCCCGGGGAAACCGCAGCCACCAATCCTTTTTCATCAATGGGCGGTATCTAAAAAGTGCTCTTTTGGCCCAGGCTTTGGAGCAAGGGTGCAAGGAACGGGTGACCATCGGCCATTTTCCAACCTGTGTACTACACATAAAGATGGCCTTTGAAGCTGTTGATGTAAACGTACATCCAAATAAGCTGGAGGTACGCTTTCAGCATGAAACAGATGTTTTTGAAGCGGTCAGAGACTTGATTCAGAATGTTTTGCAGCGGGATGAGGCGCTATCGAATATTCCGGAAATGGAATTAGCACCTTCTACCGAGGGTGGACCGGTGTTTACCAACAGCGTTACAGTCAAAAGTAAGCCATTTGGTGATGGTAAGCCGGATGACAAGCCGGAAGCCTTACCAAATCCTAATACAAGGCATATACCTTTGGAAATCGATTCTGTAAATCACAACTCAAATATTGCCGAATCAACTTCCATACCTGATACCGCTCAGGTTATTTCACACAAGCCAATCGTTATTCCTATTCCGGGTGGAAACCAAAACGCAGCCTTGCGGGAAACCTATATGCCTGCATTTATAAGGCCTCCTATCAGACCGGAAACAGTTAATATACCTGCTGCCGAGGAAGTGATTGTGCGAGAGCCTGCTGCGGCTGTTGCGGATAAGCCTGTTATCAATGCAGTCGAACCAATCTCCGCCCTACCAGAAAAGGATACACGCCCTGATATACGCATCATGGATGTTGTATTTAAGACGTATATACTCATAGAATATGGGGAACAATTGCTGCTGATCGACCAGCACGCGGCCCATGAGCGGCTTTTGTTCGATCAGATGATGAATGCGTATGACCAGCATACGGCGGCACAGCCGCTTCTCGTACCGCAGGTGGTGACACTGACCCATAAAGAATTGGCAACCCTTGAGGAAAACCGAGAAGCGCTGCTTCAGACAGGCTTTGAAGTGGATAGCTTTGGCGATCACGCCATACAGATACGGGCAGTACCACTCATACTGGGTCAGCCACAAGCGAAAAGCTTTTTCATAGAATTATTGGACCAGCTTGATTCAATGCGCGGTCTGACCAATCTTGAAAAACGCCGTACAGCCATCCTGCAATTGGCGTGTAAGCGGGCCGTTAAGGGAGGCGAGCGCCTTCCCAGGGTAGAAATTGAAGACCTTGTGCACCGTGCCACAGAGTCCAGCGTTACTCCGACCTGCCCACATGGCCGGCCTTTGGTTGTTTCCATAAGCCATCAGGAATTGGACAAACGCTTCAAACGCATTCAATAGCCGGAAGGAAGTACCGCCGTGTCGCATAAGCCGCCCTTGATTGCAATTGCCGGCCCTACTGCCAGCGGGAAGACCAGTCTTTCCATAGCGCTATGCCACAAGCTAAACGGCGAAGTGGTGGCTATGGATTCCATGCAGGTTTACAAATACATGGATATCGGCACTGCAAAACCCACCCTTGAGGAACAGGCCGGCATAGCCCATCATATGCTGGACGTGGTTGATCCAAAAAATGCATTTTCCGTTGCGGATTACGCAGCGCAGGCGAAAATTTGCATACAAGAGATACAGGATAGGGGCAAAATTCCCGTGCTGACTGGCGGAACGGGGTTGTACTTAAAAGCCGTAACCACTAGCATGGAGTTGGGTGGGACACAAGGTGATCTTGAAATACGTCAGCGGCTTACAGCCCTATCCCAAGAGGAAAACGGGGTAGATACGCTGGTTGACATGTTGATGAAGGCTGATCCCATTACTGCCAACCGGCTGCACAGAAACGACCTTCGCCGCATCATACGGGCGTTGGAAGTGTACGAAATCACAGGCCATCCATTTTCCGATCAGCAAAAGGAAGAACAAGCGGATTGTCCCTACACTCTATGCATTCTTGGTATGATGATAGAGCGAGAGATTCTCTATCGGCGTATTGATCAAAGAGTGGATGAGATGATGCGGCTTGGTCTTTATGATGAAGTAGAGAAACTAATTGGTTTGGGCGTTCCGCCTGAAGCTCAATCAATGCAAGGACTTGGGTACAAGGAAATAGTACCTGTCTTGCAAGGAAAGCAGCCTCTACATCATGCAATTGATGCGATAAAGCTAGGTACGCGCCATTATGCCAAGCGGCAGATGACCTGGTTTCGACGTACGGAAGGGATTCATTGGCTGGATGCACTATCAGAAGGCTTGACAGATAAAGCGCTTCGTCAGATACAAAATGGTCTAAATACTTGAGAGAGTCATGAGGAAAATCGACATGCCCATCAATTTCGATCAACTGATTCAGCAGGCTCAAGTAGACTGCCAAAGCGTATTTTCAGCATTGGAAGAAGTAGAACTATACAATACAACGCGTGTTCTGGATGCTATGCAAAAGCATCAGGTGGCGGCGCGCCATTTTGCACCGACAACAGGATATGGGTATGGTGATATCGGCCGCGACACCTTGGAAGCAATTTTTGCGGATGTCTTTGGCACTGAAGCTGCCATTGTACGCCCACATATCGCATCGGGAACACATGCGCTTTCATTGTGCCTGTTCGGCCTGCTTTTACCTGGCGATCACTTGCTGTCTGCTTCCGGGAAGCCATATGACACGTTGGATGGCGTCATAGGTATTGCAGGTGATGAGCCAGGCTCGTTGAAGGAAATGAATGTTTCCTACAGTCATGTGGAGTTGGGCGGTGACGGCGGGCTTGATCTTGAAGCGATCAAACAGGCGATGCGTCCCAATACAAAGGTGGTTATGGTGCAGCGTAGCCGGGGCTATGCCTGGCGGAATTCGCTTACGCCGGAGGATATATACCCTTTGGCTAATATGCTCCATAGCGAATATCCCGGCGTGATTTTGATGGTGGATAATTGCTATGGTGAGTTTGTCAGGAAAACAGAGCCAAGCCATCATGGAGCGGATGTTGTTGTCGGCAGTCTAATTAAAAATCCTGGCGGTGGATTGGCACCTACCGGTGGATATATCGCCGGCAACGAAAAGTGCATCCGCCGCATTGCCTCCCGGCTGACTGCGCCAGGCGTCGGGCAGGAGGTAGGCTCTTACGCTGGCAGTTACCAACCCTTTTATCAAGGCCTATTTATGGCACCACATATTGTGATGCAGGCATTGAAAACAGCCATTCTTGCTGCCCGCAGCTTTGAACTTCTGGGCATGAATACCACCCCTTCCGCCTTTGCAGAGCGCTCTGATATTATTCAGGCCATCCAAATGCAATCGCCAGACCGTTTGATTGCCTTTTGTCAGGGCATCCAGGCCGCCTCACCGGTAGATAGCATGGCAGTTCCGGAACCCTGGGATATGCCTGGCTATCAAAACCAGGTGATTATGGCTGCTGGTACGTTTGTCTCAGGCGCATCCATTGAGCTCAGCGCTGATGCGCCCATGAGGGAGCCGTTTATTGCCTATCTTCAGGGAGGGCTGACCTTTAGTCATGGCAGAATTGCGCTGCATAAGGCGCTTACCCATATGCAAAAAAGTGGCTGTCTGAAATAAGATGTATCCTTCATGAATCCACAAGCTTCTGTCATATAATTGGCAGAAGGGAGTGGATATTATGCCAAATCAGCCTTTACCCAAGGCTCAGGTAAAGCCCATGCATGTGGTGAAAAGATCATCACAAGCGAATGGGCCTGTATTGGTAACCCCTCAGCAAACAGAACCAGAAAAAACATTGGAATGGATTACGCCCAAAAAGAAAAGCTTCGTCGAAAGCCTAACGCGCAACGTGGCCGTGGCAGCGGCGTTGCTATTGTTTGTGGTTGCGGTGAGAAATGCCGCAGTTCCAGAAGCGAAGGATGTGTTTACCGCCGTCAAGGATAGCGTGAACATGAACCTGGATGAAACACTGGGGAAGCTATCCTTCGTCAGTAATCTGCTACCTGAATCTGCATTGGTTTTCTGGAGTAATGATGAAGCTATTCAGGTCACGGCGCCAGTCCATGGAGATGTGGTACATACCTTCAGCGAAGAGGAACCGTATGTGGGTCTTCTTGGCGTTTCCAACGATGTGCATGCCGCAGCGGATGGGGAAGTGATGAACATCGCCCATGGCGATGGTGAAGAACGCATTATGCGTGTGCGTCACGATGACGGATTAGAGACAATCTATGGAAACTTGTCACAGTGTTATGTGGAAGAAGGCGATCAAGTATACGAGGGCGATGTCATTGGTGAAACCGCCGATAAGCAGCCTGTATACTTCGAAGTGCGCAGAAGCGGGCGGTCTGTAGACCCTGTTCCTTTAATGAAGGAAGTGGTGGCTGAGCCGTGAAAGCGCTGGAAATCAACAACACCAGGGTCCGCATCCATCCGCTTGCCCTTATCGGGGCTATTGTTTGTATCGGCATGGGGCAAGGGAGTGCAGTGCTCGCTGCGCTGCTGGCACTATTATTTCACGAACTGGCGCACATATTTACTGCAAAGGCATTCCGGTTGGCTGTGCCTGAGGTGGAGATTACTCCCTTTGGCGGTGTAGCGCATATGGAGGACATCAGCCAGGCAACGCCTATGCAGCAATTTCTGGTGTCGGCGGCAGGCCCTTTAATGAGCTGGCTATGCTGCCTTGTATGCGCTGGGCTATTACAGTTGCAGTGGA
Organism: Bacillota bacterium; assembly: GCA_023398575.1. Lineage (GTDB taxonomy): Bacteria > Bacillota > Clostridia > Christensenellales > Aristaeellaceae > JAEWAH01. Next base: position 148,594 of record JAEWSC010000064.1, read on the forward strand.
TCTCCCTATATCAGATTGAGGGGTTTTTGCGCTGGAACCTTTTGCTTTTATGCTTCAATCTTTTGCCTGTGCTGCCTTTGGACGGCGGCCGCATGCTGCAGGCTGTGTTAACCCCGCTTATCGGTTGGCAAAAGGCCATGCGTATATTGGCGGCTGCGGGTATTTGCCTCGGCCTTGCCATGAACGCGTTGGCAGTTTGGGGGGCCATACATGGTGCGGCAAACCTCTCGCTGGTTATCGCCGGATGTTACCTCATGTATGCCGCACATATCAGCAGATCCATGTCATCCATTCAATGCATACATGGTGTCATTTCGAAAAAGACAAGGCTCGATCGGGAGAAGACACTTCAGGTGGAGTGGTTTGGCGCATCAGGAAAAGTTACCGTACGGGATATATATCGCAGAATGTCGCCCGGAAAGTATCACAGGGTTATTGTTTTGGACGAGGATGGGCTCAGCAGCATAGGGGAATTGGATGATGGGGTACTTGTCAACGCTTTACTCGATACGCCGCAGGAAACGCTTGCGTCCTTGTTGGCAGCAAAAAAATAAAGACGCATAGGAAAATGCGTCTTTTGGCAGGGGCAGAAGGACTCGAACCCTCAACAAAGGTTTTGGAGACCCACGTGTTACCATTACACCATGCCCCTAAGTGCCGAACGAATTATATTATACCTTGCACAAGACATACTGTCAATATGAAATTTGGCTTTTGTGTGGAAAAAAGGAATGGATAATGCTGTAACCCTATGGTATAATCAAGTTCGTGGAAAGGGGAACTGCTGATGAAGATTGGGTTCCTAGGTGCCGGAAACATGGCTGGCGCCATCCTTCAGGGTTTATTGGAAAAAGGCTTTACACAGGGTGCAAACATCATGATTTCTCGTCGCGATCCCGCAAAACGGGTTGAGCTGGCGAAAAATTATGGTGTTTTGGCAGCGGATAGCAATGTTCATCTTGTTAAGGCTTGCGACATTATCGTGCTTGCGGTAAAGCCGATATTTCTCAAGCAGGTCATTGATGAAATCAAACCATATATTGAGGACAAGCCAGTCATATCCATTGCTGCAGGCTGGACATTTGCTGCATTAAAGGAAGCTTTCGCACCTTATATGCCCCCGCTTTTAAGGGTATCGGTAAACACACCTGTATTGGTGGGGGAAGGTTCCACCATCTTGTGTGAAGAAACAACTTTTCCAGAAGAAGTACATTCCTGGACCAAAGAAATGTTTTCAGCCCTTGGCACCGTACGGATTTTGCCAGAAAGGCTATTTGATGCAGTAGTGGCCATCAGCGGCAGCGGTGTTGCCTATGTTTATACCTTTATTGAGGCGCTAGGGGATGGCGCTGTGCGCTTGGGGCTGCCTAGGGATGCGGCGTACGAACTGGCGGCACAGACAATGATCGGAGCCGGAAAAATGGTACTTGAGACCAAGGCGCATCCAGGAGCACTAAAAGATGCTGTTTGTTCGCCGGCCGGCAGCACCATTGAGGCAATTTATGAACTGGAGAAAAACGGCTTCCGAGGCATTGTGATGGCCGCTATGGACGCCTGTGCAGAGAAGCTAAAGAAAATGGCTTCCAAATGACAAAAGGAGAGTTATCATTTCATGCAAAATGACACCGCACCACAAAAGCAGGTGCAGATTTTTACTGATGGCGCTTGTTCCGGTAACCCTGGTCCCGGCGGCTGGGCCGCCATATTATGCTTTGGTGAACACCGCAAAGAGGTTTCCGGTTTTATGCCAGGCACTACCAACAACCGTATGGAATTGTTTGCTGCCATCAGCGGCTTGGGAACACTTAAAGTATCCTGCAAGGTGCAGTTGTACTCCGACTCAGCTTATCTTGTCAATGCTTTTGAGGAAAAATGGATTGACCGCTGGCAAGCTAATGGCTGGAAGACGGCTGGAGGACAGCCGGTGGAGAATCAGGATCTCTGGCGGCTTTTATTACATCAAACCAAAAAGCATCAGGTAACATTTCATAAAGTAAAAGGCCATTCCGATCATCCTGAAAACAACCGCTGTGACGAGATGGCCAGAGGCCAGATACAGGAGTACATGCGTATGAATGGACAGGTGGCGGAGACTGTGCCGGTTTCCATGCCTGCTGTTACTGATAATAAGGAAGCCAAATGATACCGGGGGATAGTGCGGCTTCGTTCTTCGGTCAATTAAAACTATTCGCGAAAGGATACTTTTACGAATAGTTTTATGGTAAAATGACGATATCAGCGTAACACATATGTATATGCTTCCTTATACATGGTTCGTCTTGTATTCCGGCCGACAACGAATTTATACTTGAAGGTTCCATGTTTGGAATCGTCGATTAGCATAAGATATTATCGCCAATGTGAGCGATTTTCTGCCAGCAAAATAAATTCCCCTTAACATAATTTCAAAATGTCTCTCTGTCAAGGAGTTATGTCATGCAATCAAATTACCAAAAGCGTACGGACGAAAAGCGCATGGAGATGATCCGTCAGGTTGCCAAGGAATTACCTCGTGCCTGCGGTGATTTTTTGCGCGCCATCAGCACAACCACCAGTACGCTGACAAGGCTTGCTTATGCGTATGACCTACGCATCTTCTTTACGTTTTTGACGACAGAACTGCCTGAATATGTTCAATCAGACCTGCACAGTTTGCAGGATAGTGACATTGATCGTATCAAACAGCGAGAATTGGAACAATATGTAGAATATTTAACAATGTATTACAAGAACTCTGAATCAGAAAATGACGAAAAATGGATATCAAAGCCAATTTATAACCATGAACTTGGAATTATGCGAAAGCTATCTACCCTTCGTTCTTTCTTTGCATATCTGTTTTCTAGCAGCCGCATAACTTCCAATGTAACAACGCTGATTCCCCTGCCTAAACTGCATGCCAAACCGATTTTGCGCTTGGAGGATAAAGAAATCGATAGAATGCTATCCATTGTGCAAAGCGGCGAAAGATTGTCGGACAGGCAGCAAAAATACCAAGCGCTTACAAGATCCCGTGATTATGCGATGCTGTGTTTGTTTCTGGGCACCGGTATCCGCGTCAGTGAATGCGTAGGTATTAATCTTGACGACATCGACTTTTCTCAAAACGCTTTTCTGGTAACACGAAAAGGCGGTAATCAAGTGATGCTTTATTTCCCGCAGGAAGTTGCAGATGCACTTCAGATGTATCTATGTGAAAGGAATACCGTCACTCCCCTTCCAGGCCACGAGGATGCGCTGTTTCTCTCTTTGCAAAAGCGGCGGATTACGCAGCGAGCAGTGCAAAATTTGGTCAAAAAATATGCGCTGCTGGCCGCTCCGCTCAAAAAACGAATCAGCCCGCATAAGCTGCGCAGTACCTTTGGAACTAATCTGTATCACGAAACTGGTGATATATATCTAGTGGCGGATGTATTAGGTCATGCAGATGTGAATACTACCAGGAAGCATTATGCAGCCATGACAGAACTAAGGCGCAAAGAAGCGGCTCAGTTTGTTCGACTGCCCGAAAAAAAGGAGAACCTTGTCATAGCGGATGAAAAAACCGATTCAAACTGATTGTAATGCACCCAATTAGCGAACAAATGTTTGATTTTTATTGCATTCAAAATGCTCTTATGCTATACTTACAATTAATTAACATAATGTAAGGCGGTGTCGCCATGAAAAAACCCCGGGGCGATAATCAGCAGAAGATATTGGAGTTCATTAAGTCCGAGGTGCAAACCAAGGGATATCCCCCATCTGTACGCGAAATTGGCGATGCGGTAGGCTTAAAATCCACTTCCACCGTACATGGTCACTTGACAAGGCTTGAGAAAAAAGGCCTGCTGCATAGAGACTCTATGAAGCCACGTGCCATGGAGGTTCTGGGCGAAGATCTGTTTCCGCGTGTTTCTGCCATTCCAGTACCACTGGTGGGCAGGGTAACTGCCGGCTTACCCATTTTAGCAGAAGAGAATATTGAAGAGAATATTGCTCTTCCTGAAAGCATGGTTGGTGAAGGCACATTTTTTGTTCTTCTTGTAAAGGGAGAGAGTATGATTACTGCCGGCATTCTGGATGGTGACTATGTAGTTGTCCGCCAGCAACCGGATGCACGTAACGGCGATATTGTTGTTGCCATGATTGATGATGAAGCAACAGTAAAGCGCTTCTTTAAAGAAAACGGAGTGTTTCGTCTACAGCCTGAAAACCCAACTATGCAACCGATTCTTGTCCAAGAAGTAACAGTATTGGGTAAAGTTGTTTCCTTGTTCAGACGCCTGTAGAGTAAGATATTATTATGATAAACCGGAGTAAGCGCTCCGGTTTTTTATTTATCGCAAATTGACATGGCTGCTTCATGCGCCCGAAATCTTGGTATATAATACTCCAAACAAATCAAGAAAGAGGTGTAGCTATGAATCAGTCAGAAGCAATGGCGGCGCGAGTGTCACGACGAAGTTATTTACTTGATCCAATACCTCATAGCAAGCTTCGTACCTTGGAGGAATCAATTCATGCATATAATCGTCAGTCGGGTCTCTCATTAAAGCTGTTAGCAGAAGGCGGAAGTGTATTTTATGAACTCAAAAGAAGCTACGGTCTTTTTACAGGAGTTAAATCCATCATTCTTCTAAAGGGAAAAACGGCAGACCCTCACTTAAGAGAAAAGAGTGGGATCTTCGGCGAATTGGTAGTTCTGGAAGCGACAAAGCTTGGTCTTTCCACATGCTGGGTTGGTGGAAACTATAGTAAGCGTGACTTTCCAATTGCGATAAATGCCGATGAATCCCCCATATGTATTATCACAGTTGGCACTTCTCCTAAGGAAAAGACACCCCATGAGAGGGTTGCCTACACTTTGGCCAATAGAAAAAGTAAACCTTTGGACAACCTCTACCAAGCGGATAGTAATCCTCCTACTTGGTTCTTTGATGGCATCAAAGCTGCATCCCTTGCGCCTTCCTATGCCAATGCACAGTCAGTAAAATTTCATTACAAGGCAGGTGCGGTTTCAGCATCTGTCGCTGAGGAAAATAGCTACCGCCTTATTGATTTGGGTATTGCAAAAGCCCACTTCGCGCTAGCGGCAGTGGGCCATTTTGCATCAGGCAATAGGGGCATTTTTTCAAAACGGTATTGAGCCTTAGTATCGGCTGTATCTGTTAACCCGCAGTTGCGGTGTATTTACCGCAGCTGATAAGCTTCGATTCTTAACAACGTTCAAAACAAGGCCTACACCCGCCATGTTGGTGACCATGTTTGAACCACCATAGCTGAGCATTGGCAGCGGTATGCCAGCGATGGGCATAAGGCCAAGCGTCATGGCAATATTCTGAAAAACGTGGAACAAAAACATAGCCATAACACCGATAATAATCATCTGCCCGAATTTATCTTGGGTGAATCTAGCCAGATATACCATGCGCAATATAATCAGCAGATAAATCAGCAATATCACACCGCAGCCAATAAAACCAAAGGCCTCCCCGATGGTAGAAAAGATAAAATCTGTCCAATCAGCCGGCACATAATCCAATTGGCTCATAGAACCATTGACAAACATACCAATTCCGCTAATGCCACCAGAACCGATTGCAATTTTTGATTGTGTCATCTGATAGGCGTCATTGGAGGAATACATTTCAGGATTAAAAAACGATAGGATACGCTGAAGGCGATAACTATCACTGCCGCTGGCAACGGCAACGCCATACATAGCCAAAACAAACAGTGCGCCAGCAGCGGCCATGCCGATGAGTATTTTTAGCTTAACACCGCCGAAATAGAGCATTACAGCGAATATGAAGATCATCACCATCAGTGACCCCCACTCGCCCTGTAATAGAATAAATAGTGCAGGAAAGGCAAGTATGGACATGGTACGAACAAAATCTTTCCAGGTAGACATGGGCTCATTTTCCCTGGATAAGATTCGGGCCATCACCATTATCATGCCGAGCTTTGCAAACTCGGAGGGCTGAATGGTGTAGCCCCAAATGATGTTCATCCACGCTTTCACACCGCTCACCTGCGAGGTAACAAGCACGAGAAACAGCAAGAATACGCTGATGTAATAAAACAGACGGGAAAGAAGGCGAAGATTCTCATAGCGGAAGGCTATAATAACACCTAAAATGATTGGCGATATCAACAAGAAAATTGCCTGCTTTGAACCGTTTTCTGAATTGACAATATGATTTAGCAGTGTCATCTCAGGTGCAGAGCTGACCTGATATGTGGCAATCGTTACGGCGAGTACGCCGAAAATTGCCAGGATATACGTTAATATGATCAGAGACAAATCCAGGTGAGCCTTTGCCCGCCTGTTTTCAGTGATCATCATGCTCATGCCCATTCACATCCTTTTTTCTCCCTGCTGAACAGGCGTTTTATTGCCGTGCGGGAGTCCTTTTCGACGACCGGGAAGGGAACCGTTTCCCCCACCAGCCTTCTCACGATCCTTTGCAGGGATGATTGTACATCCCCTTTTCCTTCAATTGCCGTTTCATGGCGTAAAAGTTTCTGGTACACTTGCTCCGACCTTGGCAAAATGCCAAGCAACTGCATATCCAACGTTTGGGCGATGGTTACGGGCGAATACATTTCACCCGCCTGCACCATTGAGGATACCACCTGATTGATAATCAGCATTGGCCTTGGCAGTCCATACTCTGTTACAAGGCCGCACACTCGTTCCACATCGCGCATAGCCACGTCATCTGGCGTCGTGACCAAGATGGTATCATCCGCAGCGCCTAATACGTTTTGAAAGCCTCTGCCAATACCTGCAGGGCAATCGACAATCACATATGCAAAGTCTTTCTTTAGCCGTATCATCAAACGCTGCATATCCTGTGCGGTTACTCCGGACGAATCACTCATCTGAGCGGCGGGCAGTAGGGATAAAGTTGGATACCGCCAATGGCTGACAAGCGCCTGCTTTAGCTTGCAATCACCATGCACCACGTCCACCAGATCAAACGCAATGTGGTTTTGAAGCCCCAGCATAACATCCAGGCTACGTAAGCCAATATCCGCATCCACAATAACTACATGCTGCTTGCGCATGGCTAATCCAACAGCCAGCGCCGAAGCAATCGTTGACTTCCCCACTCCGCCTTTTCCTGAAGCGATCATCCATGCCTGGCTCATACGCATCCCCTTCGGATTATGGTGTAAGCTGATTGCCACCGGGCAAGGTGGATTCATCCGTTCGCATTGTTTTTTGGTCCATATACCATTTTATAAAATCCCTGGCGGATGTGGCAGCATCTGCACCGGAATAACCATTTGGTATGAAGGAGACAATCGCAATCTCAGGCTTGTCATAGGGAACAAAGGTTACAAACCAGGAGTTGTTTTCGACGTCAATTCTGGAATTTTCGGCTGTACCGGTTTTCGCGGCCATTTGTTCTAGATATGGGAATCCCCTGAATTTACCAGATGCTGTACCTCCATCGTCGACCACGCCCTTCATGCCTTGCCGTATGTAAGGCAGATATTGTTCTGCGCCATCGATGGAATTGACCAAGGTGGGCGTTCGCTGACTGATAACCTCTCCATCCGGAGAAATAACCGAATCAACAAGCATTAGATTGTACACGTTACCGCCATTGGCGATAGCCGCAACATAGCGTGCTACTGCAGCCGGTGTCAATACGGTGATACCTTGCCCAATAGATGTCTGAATTGCGTAACTGCCGCCCCATTTAATTTCATTCAGCGCGCTGTATGCATCACCAATTACAGCTCGCAAATATACCATCTCCTGGGTCATGTTCAATTCTTCCATCAGTATGCTTCGCATATTCGCGATCCAGGTTTGACCGTCTGGTCCTTGCGTCGTCATGACGGCCATATCCATCAGACGCTTGACGCAGCGATTTAAGCGCTCTTCGTCATAAATAATTTTGCGGCTTGCTCCAAAGTTGCGAAAGTGCTTTTTTAGTGAATTGAAAACAATAATCGGTTTAGATGTATCCTGGCTCGCTTCACCCATAGGCCGTTCAGGATCGTAAAGTGAATTTTGATTGCCTACTACGCTGCGAAGTTCGCCAGGCAAGTCTACCCCCGTTTTTGATGTCAAACCAAGCCAAGAGGAATATTTGTACAGCAGGTCACTTTGTTGACCACTTGCATCAAACAACCGGCTGCCTAATTCAAAGAAAAAGTAGTTGCAGGAATTCTTTATTCCTTCTACGATCGTCTGGTCTGAGTGCTTATACCGTTGATTCGGCGCGATCCAGCATTTAGGCGCTTTTGAGGGATCTTTTTCGTACTTATCATAATACCCCTCGTCGCTGATTTTTATTGTAGTATCAAAAGATTCTTTAAACGTGCTTCCTTCCATCAGCGCGGCAAGCCCTGTCGCCATTTTAAAAATGGAGCCTGGAGCACCTCGAGTATGGATGGCATAGTTCATTAGCAGATTTCGAGAGTCTGTTTGTATCTGCCTGGCTTCATCACCTGCAGCAACCAGTGCGTTCAGGTCATAGGTTGGATAATTTGCCATAGCAAGTATACGGCCTTCCATATTCACAACCATTAGCACGCCATGCTCTGCCAATTGGATAGGATATTTTTGCCAGTTTCTTTCAGCTAATTGCTCTTTGTTGTTTTCCTTCCAGCCCGGTTTTACCATTTCTTTTTCTTGACGGTCACGCGTAGCGTTGACATTTGCGGCAATAGCACGTTCAGCCTGTTGCTGGAAACTAGTAATCAGGGTTAGTTTAACGTTGTTCCCATCCTCCGGCTCCACAGTGCTGATGGTACGGGTCACTTTACCATACCGGTCACGTTCCAGTTCCTTATAGCCCTGGCGGAGGTTGGAGTTCTGCGTCAGCCAATCTTCCATGGATGACTCAATGCCGTCGCGTCCGATAAAGTCATTATATGAATAGCCCTTAGCCTTCAGTTCTTCATATTTTTCCTTAGAGTAAATAGCCCCGGTGTAGCCGATGATCTGAGCCGCAAGGTTAGACCTAGGATATACACGCTTTGTGCCAACGGCAATTTCCATACCAGGTAGCAATATGGATCGCGTTTCTACTTCCATTACAGTTTCATAAGCGACCTCTTTTGCAATGACAATCGGCTGAGAGTTAAAAAGGTTCATTTGCATTTCCGAATAAACAGCAATGATCTTTTGAATTAATGCCCCATCCGTACCTACAGGAATTTGATATCTTGAGAGTAAGCCAGCTCGAGTCGCAGTTCCGTTAAGGCAATCTGCCGCGGTTGGATAGGATGCTGCCGGCAGGTAATGGTTGCTTCTCCATTGCCTTTCCCGCTCTGCAAGAACAGCAGCCGATACCCCGCTTCCAAAGGCAAAACGCCATTCACCAGTCTGTGGATCAAGCTCAAAGACAGGTGCTACTGAAATGCTTCCGCCATTTCTTTCGATAATGTCAATCGTCTGAATAATGGACTGCGTAAAGGCTTGGTAATCTTCCTTTTTACTTTGCGAACCGTCCCGGTAGAAGGTAACGTTATAGATTTCCTCATCTTGCGCCCAAATGATTGAATTTGCATCAGTGATCATACCGCGGCTACCGCGCAAAGTGACGGTGGTTGTACGTTTATTCTCCGCCTGCGTTACATACGTATCCGCGCCAAAGACCTGTAAACCCAACAAACCGCGCGTGAGAAACGCGAAAATAACAAACACGAAAAGTATAAAAAAAACATATCTCCCATTGATCTGAAAAAAGGTTCCGTCTCTAGATGAGCGATTGGTCAAGTAAATCCCTCCCCTCAGCCTGTTGCCTGCGCCTTTGCTCTTTTAGTGTACATGCCCAAAAGATAGCGAACAGGTACCATAATCAAAGCGCACAATAGAACGGTGTAAACAATAGAACCTAGAGCGCGGCCAATATGAATCCATCCCAAGCTCACACCATTAAGATAAATAAACAGCATATGAACCGCTTCGAACCAGATGATATTAAAGAATGCACACATGATGGTACGAAGGTATGGATTGATATTCATTCCCGGTTTTCCCTGGCTGCGTTCCTGCTCAAGCTTTCTTTCCGACTTATCGGCAAAAATCAGACTTCCCAGCTGTCCAATAGCCGGATAGCCTATTAAATTGAAATTGGAAACACCGGCGGTCATAACTTCAGATATGATGCCCAATACACAGGCAATACCAAAGGAATAAAAGCGTCCATACGCTACTGTTGCTATCGCTATCAAAGAAAACATGAGATTAGGAGTAATGCTGCCCACCGCAAAATAGGGCATGATACAAACTTGGCATAGGTATCCAATAAGCGACAAAAGGACAGCACGAAATACCCTGCGCATACATCAATCCTCCTCAACAGTAAACTGGTCCAGGGAGAATGTCGGCGTAGGCGACGGTGTGGGCGGAAGTGTTGACGGCGGCACCGTCGTGGGTTGATTCAAGCTGCCCGGCACCTGGTATTCCAGGCTATTGCTAGGGGGTGGCAAGGTAAGAACGGGTCTGGGGGTAGGCGTAGCTGTAGGAACGGGTGTAGGTGTTGCATTTGGATCAGGGGTAGGCGAGGGCGTACCAAATTGAATGATCTTGTCACCTATCTCTAAGACCGGAAGCGGTCTAGGTGTATCCAGAGGAATAAACTCTCTGACAACACTGGTGTTCCCACGTGTTTCAATAGCTGCGGCATCCGGCCTATAGCGTAATACAATCACATACTCTATATGCTGAAAGTCGACAATTGGCTCTACCACAATATACGGCTTATTAGCATCCATCCCACGTGTGCTTTCCCGTACATGCCCAATGGGTATGCCTTTGGGGAAGGCTAGATTGGCTGCTCCGGCAGAACCTACTCCAGAGGTAACAACCAAGTCATCAGGCCTTGGAAGGCTGTCCTGAAGGTAGTACATGCGGCACATCGGCTCACCGTTAACACCTAGCGTCCCTCTAATCGTTCCCTGATCGCGTGAGCTTTCGATCAGCCCGGGAATGCTGGCCGAGCTGTCAATAATAGAACGAACCAAGGAACTGTTTGCCGTCACACTATAAGTAAATCCAACCAGCGCACCAGACATGGTAACAGCCATATAATCCTCGATCCCGTCGTTTGACCCCTTATCTATGGTAAATACTGAAAAATAGTTATTGTCTTCGCGGCCAATGACTGTGCAAGGGATAGGGCTCATGGCAGCATTGGCAGATATCTCATCATAAATGTCTTCGTATTTCTGAAGTTTAGTTTGCAACTCATACACCAGCATGGAGTCATACGATAATTGCACATTTTCAGCCGATACACGATTAAACTCATATTCCAGGTTACTGCGATACTTTAGCGTACGCAGATAACCGACCACCACATTGGTTATGCCTGAAAAAACATTCTGTACAGATGTAGCTGAGTTGGACACTACTTCGCCAGGTGTCTGGAAAAGGTTATTGGTGGGAAAAATGCTTGCAAATACCATGATGCCAATAATCAGAAGCAAAAAAACACTGACCACCCAGACAGTAATTTTTCTGAGCCTTGGGTGCTCCTTCTTTTCTGGTTCTATTTGTATGGGTTTGTCTGCAACTTTTCTTTTCCTGAATTTCATGGTTACAGATAGCCACTCCTTATCATTGGCGCAGGAAGCTGCTCTTTCCTATCCTGTGCAGTATCACCACTTTTTCGGCGAGATAGCTGAATTGAATCATTTTGTCGACTATCTCTATAACCCACAACAGTCTTACGGTATCCAACGGGACATATTATTCGCTAATGGCACTGCTTACTCACGCGTTTCCATCGCTGACGCACCCGGTTTATAGCGTAATACGGTCACGTTCTCCACATTCTGAAAATCAACAATCGGTTCTACCACAATATACTGCTTGTTAGCATCCATCCCGCGGGTGCTCTCCCGTACATGACCGATGGGTATTCCCTTAGGGATGGATAGATTGACAGCACTCGCAGAAACTACCCCGGAGGTTACGACCAAGTCATCAGGCCTAGGAAGAATGTCCTGAAGGTAGTACATTCGGCACATCGGCTCACCGTTTTTGCCTAGTGTTCCACTAATCATCCCTTGATCCCGGGAGCTTTCGATCAGCCCCGGAATGCTGGCCTGGCTGTCAATAATCGAACGGACCAAAGAACTATTTGCTGTCACATTGTAAGTAAATCCAACCAGCGCGCCTGACGTGGTAACAGCCATAAAATCCTCAATGCCGTCTCTGGATCCCCTATTAATGGTAAATACCGAAAAATAATTGCCATCATTGCGGCCGACGACCGTGCAAGAGATTGGGTTCATAGCATCAATAGCAGATACTTCATCAAATATATCCTCAAATTTTTGAAGCCGAGACTGCAATTCAATTACAAGCATAGCATCATACGATAATTGCGCATTTTCAGCCGTCACACGGTTAAGTTCAGATTCCAGGTTGCTGCGGTACTTTAGCGTACGCAGATAGCCGGCTACCGCATTGGTTATGCCAGAAAATATATTCTGAACTGGCGTAACAGAGTTTGCAACTATTTCTCCAGGCACTTTCAGAAGGTTATTGGTGGGAAAAATGCTGGCAAAGACCATGATACCGATAATCACGAGCAAAAAAACACTAACCACCCAAGCAGATATTTTTCTGAGCCTTGGATGCTCCTTCTTTTCAGGTTCGATTTGTATGGGATTGTCTGCAACTTTTCTTTTCCGAAATTTCATGGTTACAGATAGCCTCTCCTTATCATTGACGCAGGAATCCACTCTTCCCTATCCTGTGCAGAATCTCCACATTTTCTGCCAGATAGCCGATCCCCATCGCAGCGCAATCCATTGGTTCTTTGGCAAGTAACACAGGTATACCAAGCTCAGAAGCAATAAACTGATCCATGCCAAAGAGCATTGATCCGCCGCCAGTTAAATGGATACCACTTCGCATTACATCAGATGCAAGCTCTGGCGGCGTACGTTCCAATACCCATTTGATAGCAGATAATATCGCCAGACAAGGTTCACTCAACGCTTCATACACCTGTGCGGAGGTGATTTCGGTAGTTTGAGGCAGGCTAGTGATCAAATCGCGTCCGCGCACCAGGGCTCGCCTTGCTTCTTCAATTGGAAGCGCGGCACCAAGATCCATTTTTACTTCCTCAGCAGTGCGGTCACCGATAAGCATATTGAATTCGCGTTTGATGAAGTTGATAATTGCTTCATCCATTTTTACACCGCCGACGCGTATGGAATGGGAAATGACAATACCACCTAGCGATATAACAGCCACATCCGTCGTGCCCCCGCCAATATCCACAACCATGCTGCCCACAGGTTCGTATACGGGCAGGCCGGATCCTATTGCGGCTGCAAAAGGCTTTTCAATAATATGTACTTGCCTGGCACCGGCTACCTTAGTTGCTTCAGTCACGGCATGGCGCTCTATCGGCGATATGCTGCATGGTACCGTAATCAGAACTCTGGGCTTGATTAAGTGAGAAACGCCAACAGCCTCACGGATGAAGTATTGAATCATTAGTTTCGTCATATCGAAATCTGATATGACACCTTCACGAAGGGGGTGAATATCCATAATGCCACCTGTGGTACGGCCTTTCATGATCCGGGCCTCTTCCCCTATGGCTTTGACAATACGCTTATTATCACTTTCTACCACGACAATGGTTGGCTCGCTGACAACAATTCCTTTCCCGCGAACATACACCAAAGTGTTGGAAGTCCCCAAATCTATGCCAATGTCCGGCGCTACAATGGCCATGTCTACACATCCATTCTTAAAATACGCTGATACCAAATTCCTGCAGCATTTTCCTCACCAAAGCCATTGGCAGGCCAATTACGTTGGAGGCACTGCCGCGAATCTCTTCCACAAACATACCGCCCCGCCCTTGTATAGCATAAGCACCGGCCTTATCCATGGGCTCGCCGGTTTTTACATAAGCCGACGCGGTCTGCTCGTCCAACGTGGAAAAGCGGACCTGCGTTCTATCATATGCAATGTTTATTCTTCCAGTTATACTGTCCTTTATACAGACACCTGTGTAGACTTCATGCCAGCCATTACTGAGCGAAAGCAGCATTTTTACCGCTTCCTCAAACGACGATGGCTTGCCCAATACCTGACCATCTCGCGCCACCAATGTATCGGCTGCCAAGATCATGCGGTTGGGATAAAGATTCTCAACATCCTCCGCTTTACGCTTAGCCAGCAGACATACGCGCTCGTGGGGAGTTCCATCACAGCTTTCATTCGTATCCAAGCTGACGACCTCAAACGGTACACCCATGAGCCCAAGCAATTCTTTGCGGCGGGGCGAGCCAGACGCAAGAATAATTGGCGTCATGGTGGATTGTAAATGCAAGCTTGCTCCTCCTCAATCGTTTGCGGCGTTCTAGTTATTATAGCACATTGGCGCCTGATTCGTACAGGCTTCCAACCAAAAAGGCAGCGATATCCGCTGCAACACAAAACCCCAATGACAGAAAAAGCGTTGCCGTCATTGGGGTTTTGCTGCTTGTAAATAATGTATGAACTTCTTAGTTTACGCTGGATGAGGATGGCACTGAATGCACATTGGGAGTAGTGCCTACCTTGGCATACTCATCGCGTACATGGTCACGCACATGCAGTGTGATACACTTTTTGGGGCATTTCGCAACACACTCGCCGCAGCCAGTACATGCTTCCGTAATTTCATGTGGTTGCTTGCGTTCACCACTGATCGCTTCAAACTTGCAAGTCTTCTTACAAATTGTACAGCCGATGCACTCGCTCTTGTCAATTTCAGCAATCTTCCGATTGTCAAAGTCACCCCATATAGCAGAGGTTGGACAGCTTTCCGCACACATCATACATCCTACACACTTTTCATTATCAATCTGCGGAAGATGATTTTTCATTGATATGGCATCAAATTTGCATTCATTGAAGCAAATTTCGCAACCGATACAGCCAGCCTTGCAATTGTCTGCTACCAATTTACCCTTTTCGGCAGCACGGCACAAAAGCCGGACAGGAAGCTTTTCGGGCTGCAAAGCGATAACATGCTTGGGGCAAGACGTGACACACGCGCCGCAGCTGGTGCATTTTTCGGTATCAATGACGGCGATCATGCGCTTTTCATCAATGTGGATAGCATCAAATTTGCAAGCACGGACACAGGTACCAAGCCCAAGGCAAGCATATTGACATGCTTTGTCACCGCCAGAAACCAACGTAGCAGCAACACAATCCTGTATACCTGAATAATTAAACTTTGTTTTACACCTATCCAAACCACCCTGGCAAATGACTTGCGCAACGGTACGCTTGTCACTGTCAACATTGTTTTCGATGCCTAATATGGCAGCAACTCTCTTTGCCAGATCAGCTCCGCCGACAGGACATGCGTTGATGGGTGCAGTGCCTGATGCCAGAGCCTCCGCTAGACCATCGCACCCCGGGTAACCACAACCGCCGCAGTTAGCACCAGGCAGCGCTTCTCTAAGTGAATCACGCAAGGGATTACCAGGCACCGCAAAAACCTTTGAGGTGATGGTCAAAACGATACCAAACAGCAATCCCAAGCCGCCAAGCGTAAGCGTGGCGATCAAAATGCCATTCATGAGATCACCCTTTTCTATTACTTAATTAGGCCACTAAAGCCAAGGAATGAAATCGCCATCAATCCGGCAGTGATAAGCGCACCTGGAAATCCATCCATCCACTTGGGCATTTTAGATATAGCAAGACGCTCCCGAATGGCAGAAAATAAGACGATGGCCAATGTGAAGCCAAGTGCAGATCCAGTACCATTTACCACAGACTGCAGAAGATTGTAACCCTTTGTCATATTCAAAACGGTGACGCCAAGCACAGCACAGTTGGTTGTAATCAAAGGCAGATAAACGCCCAATGCCTGGTAGAGCGAGAAGCTGAATTTTTTCAGAGCCATCTCTACTACCTGTACCAGCACGCCAATAACCAGAATGAACGCGATGGTATACAAATATTGCAAGTTCAGCGGGACAAGAAGAAAGGTATATATCAAGTAGCAAATCAACGATGCAAGCGCCATTACGAATGTAACGGCCATGCCCATTCCAAGGGCTGTTTCCAGCTTTTTAGAAACGCCCAGAAAGGGGCAAATACCAAGAAATTGAGACATAATAAAGTTGTTAACCAATATGGAGCCAATCAGTAACAGTAAGTACTCCATTATGCCGCCTCCCTTTCTAGCCTAGCTTTGGCAGCTTGCTTCTTTTCAAAGACCTTGACAATAAGGTTTACCAGCGCCAGAACAATACCTAGCATAATAAACCCGCCTGGCGCCTGACTAACAATAGTCATCGGTGGTACATCCACAGGCAGAATCTGCATGCCAAAGAATGTGCCCTTGCCAATAACCTCACGAATGGAAGCAAGTATGGTAATAGCTAGTGTAAAACCAGCACCCATACCCAGTCCGTCCATAATGGAAGCCA
The DNA here is from genome assembly GCA_023398575.1 of Bacillota bacterium. Lineage (GTDB taxonomy): Bacteria > Bacillota > Clostridia > Christensenellales > Aristaeellaceae > JAEWAH01. The sequence goes on from JAEWSC010000064.1 coordinate 165,010, forward strand.
TTGGCAGATTGGTGAACGCAAAGGCTTCTGCTCTGGCAAAAATAATGCAGTTCACAACGATCAACGGGATATAGATGCCCAGTGTTTTATCAAGAGCAGGTAGGTATGCCTTGATTAACAACTGAACGATTGTCGTAAAGGATGCGATTACCACGATGAACGCGGGAATACGTACATTTCCCGGGATAATCTTACGCAACAAGGAAATGATGAGGTTTGAAAACACAAGCACTGCCGTCGTTGCAAGTCCCATGCTGATACCATTGGCCGCCATGGTGGTTACAGCCAACGTGGGGCACATACCGAGCACCAAACGAAAGGTTGGATTCTCTTTCACAATGCCGTTGGTGAAAACGTTTTTCAGCCGTGTCAAATTGCTCTCAGGCATGCTGCTTCACCTCCCCAAAGGATTTTGGCATTGTCAGCCGATCAATTAAAGGCGTTGCCACATTCATAAACAAGATGGCGAAGGAGCATCCTTCAGGATAGGAAGAATAAGAACGGATTACGAATAGCAAAATGCCGCAGCCAAGACCCATAATGATCTTGCCAACATTGGTCATGGGCGAAGTAGAATAGTCGGTTGCCATGAAGATTGCGCCAAGGAAAACGCTGCCGGACAGTAATTGGAACATTGTGTTGCTGAATGCAAGCCCCCATGCTGCGGTAGTATCGCCGCTTAACACCTGTGAGTAAACACTGATCTGTGAGCCTTCTTTGATCAGATAGCACAGGAACACTGAGCCTATAAACGTTACAGGTATACGCCAATCAATAACGCGCCTGAAGAGCATATAGGCAAAGCCAAGTAATAGAGCTAGCTTGCTTGTTTCACCCAATACACCGGGGACCTGGCCAGAAAACATCTGCCATAGCGATATTCCGGTGGAGGACACAAGAGAATATGTGCCTTCTGCAGCCTTTCTTGCAGTCATCAATGGTGTTGCTTTGGATATTGTGTCAATCGCATCCGGAACAAGACCAGTCAGGAAATTACCTGGTGTAGGAGTTGGGTAGCTGGACATCAGCGCCATCCAGGAGATGAACAGTATCGCCCTGGCCGCCAAGGCCGGATTCATGAAGTTTTGCCCAAGGCCGCCAAATAATTGCTTTACCAGCACGATGGCAAGTATCGATCCTATAGCAGCAATCCACCATGGGGCACCTGCCGGCAGATTGAACGCTAGTAATAGGCCGGTAACGACAGCGCTCAAGTCTGATACAGTAACAGACTGCTTTGATTTTTTCTGATAATACGCTTCTGCAGCAACTGCACTTACAACGGAAACCGCCATCAGAATCAGCGACCGTAAGCCAAAGAACCAAATAGAAGCAATAACAGCCGGGATCATTGCTATGATTACATCGCCCATCAAACGACGGGTGTTTGTATTGTCTCTGATGTGCGGCGAAGAAGAAACGGTCAGATTTTTTAGCATGGTCATCATTCCCCTTTCTTCGCGGCCCGCATACGCTTTTCGCCAATCAACTTTTTGCTCATACGGAAGCTCTGTACAAGCCGTATCTTAGCGGGGCATACATAAGTACAGCAGCCGCACTCAATGCAATTCATCACACTTGCTTTTTCAGCATCGTCATGCCTGTTCATCCTGGAATACTGATTTAAGAGGTACGGCTGCAGCAGCATTGGGCATGCTTTTGCACATCGGCCACACCGGATGCAATTTCCTTCATCAGGTTCAATGGCTTCCTGTCCCAAGGCCAGTATGCCAGAGCAGCTTTTTGTAATGGGTATATCCTTTCTGCTGATGGCCTGACCCATCATTGGACCGCCATATAAAAATTTCTTGATACCCTTGGTAAAGCCGCCTGCTGCATCAATCAGTGCTTCCACTGGTGTGCCGATGCGTACGATAAAATTACCGGGTGCCTGTACCAGTCCGCCAACCGTGGATACACGGTCTACGACAGGCCGGCCTTCCCGCACAGCACGAGATACGGCGGCCAATGTGCCAACGTTCATACAGATAACGCCAACGTCCATGGGCAGGCCGCCAAATGAGACTACCCTTCGTGTAAGCGCGTATATCAGTTGCTTCTCACCGCCTTGTGGATAGCGGAGAGGCAGCACCTTTACAGCAACATCCTGCATGCCACGCACTTTTTTCTGCACGGCTTCAATAGCATCCATTTTGTTCTTTTCGATGCCGATGATTACTTTAGAAAGACCTAAAGCCTTTTTGACAAGCATAATGCCGTCAATAACCACATCTGTATGTTCCAACATGAGCCTGTGGTCAGACGCAAGGTATGGCTCGCATTCTGCACCGTTGACGACCAGGGTATCCAGTTTTTTTGCAGGAGGAGGTGAGAGCTTGACAGCTGTCGGAAAGGTAGCGCCGCCCAAACCAACAATACCTGCATTGCGGACGATTTCCGCCAGTTCACCAGAAGACAATTTTTCCGGATTCTCCACCGGTGTCAATGGTATCCAACTATCCTGAAAATCATTATCAATGATCACTGCTTGTGCATTAAGCCCATTGGCCATCATACAAGGGGCAACACCAACAACCTTGCCTGATACCGATGCATGGACTGGGGCTGATACAAAGCCTGCTGCTTCACCAATAATTTGACCAATTTTTACATTATCACCTGGCTTCACAACACAACGACATGGTACACCAATATGCTGCTGCAATGGAATAATAACGCGGGAAGGCGGTGGCAGCACCTTAATAGCTTGAGCGCCAGTAACCGCTTTTCCGTTGACGCCCTCACTAGGATGGATACCGCCGGGGAATAGATGAGCACCTTTCACGGACGAGAGTCCTCCCTTCACCAGCAAAAAAAAAGCCGTTTTCTTGTTTTTCTACGATCATTTCTGGTCGAATTTTACTCACATCTTATATTATAGCACACTTCAATACACAAATTAATGTGCTACATTAGTTTATTTTCTGTCATTTCGGCTTTGATTTCCATCGCAGTTTTGAGCATGTTCCGTGCATGCAATAGACCCGAATCGTTGTCTGCGCCTGATCCGCCAACCATACGCGCAAGCTCCCGTTCGCGCATTTGTTCATCCATCTGCGTTATCTTCGTATATGTTCTGTCATCCGTAACGCCTTTTTCTACTAAAATATGATAATCCGCCATTGCAGCTATCTGTGGTAAATGCGTAACACATAACACTTGACGATAGGCGGAGATTGCAGCCATCTTTTCTGCAACCACCTGCGCAATTCTGCCGCTGATGCCCGTATCAATCTCATCAAAAATCATGGTGGAAACGAGCCCACGCCGCGCAGCAATGGACTTGATGGCAAGCATTAACCTGGACAATTCACCGCCAGAAGCTATTTTTGATAGTGGCTTCAATGGTTCACCAGGATTGGGGGAGATCAGAAAACGTACTTGGTCCTCCGGTATATTACCGGAGGAAGTGCTCGATTGAAATTGTACGGCAAACTGCGTCTTTCCCATACCCAATTGTGAAAGTTGTCCGACCATTTCCGTTTCGAACCATAAGGCGAGGGAATGCCGGGAGGCAGTTAAAATCCCTGCCTCCTTAACATAAGCCTGCAGGAGCTTTTTTTGCTTATCTCGAAGTTCATCAAGTGACTCGTCCAAATGAGCAAAAGCATTGTATTCAATAGTAATTTTTTCTAAATAGACAAGCATATCTTCTACGGTTGGACCATACTTGCGCTCAAGACGGCGAATCATGTCCAAACGCGCTTCCATCTGCTCATTTTTTACCGGATCAAATTCAGAACTCTCTGACAAAGCACGAAGCTGCAAGCCGCAATCTTCTATTTCATAATATAAGTCCTTCAGTTTGTCGCGCAGCGCCTCGTATTCAGGGTCCAAAGCACTGATGCTATCCAGCGTGGTAACGGCCTCCTTAACAAGGGCCGTAGCGCTTAGTTGCTTGTTTGCGCCGGCATAAACACTTCCATAGGCACGTGTAAGCGATGCGGATATCTTGACGCTGTGACGCAGGCGCTCAAGATCACGCCGCAACGATTCTTCTTCCCCAGCCTTCAGTTTTGCGCTTTTTAACTCCTGCAGCTGAAACCGCAGCATGTCCATCCGTTGTTCGCGTTGACTGTTTTCACGCATTAACCGGTTGAACTCCCGCTCTGCCGCACGGTAGGCATTAAGTGCCGCATCAGCAGAGTCCATGCATCTTCTGTGCTGTTCATCGCCAAAGCTATCCAAAAACATGAGATGCTTCTGATCATCCATCAGAAATTGATGCTCATGCTGCCCATGGACATCCACCAACGTTGCGGTAATTTCCCGCAGCATGTTAAGTGGTAAGACAATTCCCATCACACGGCATACATTTCTGCCTGAGACAGATATTTCCCGGGAAATGGAAAGGGTACCGCCTTCTGCCTCCATCTCCTGGCGTGCAAGAAGATCATTCACACGTGGGTTGTCAGTTACATCAAAAAGTGCTTCCACATAAGCTTTATCACAGCCAGTTCGAATAAGCTCCCGATCGGCGCGGCCGCCTAATACCAAGTTGACAGCGTCCACGATAATTGATTTTCCGGCTCCTGTTTCACCAGTTAGCACATGAAAACCATCATGCAGCGTTAAGGTCAAATCCTCAATCAGGGCTACATTCCGTATGGTCAATGAAAGAAGCATACAGCTCTCCTCCAGGGCATAAAAAATGCGCGGATAAAGTATATCCGCGCATAGATTTCGTTTTTTACCGCATCATTTCCTGCATACGCTTTAAAACAGTCTCCACTTCGTCATAATTCCGTATGACAACAAAAATGGTATTATCTCCAGCCAGTGTACCCAGAATCTCCTGCCAATGCAGATTGTCTACTGCTTCGGCGGCTACATTGGCGCTGCCAGATAATGTTTTGATGACGATCATATTACCCGAATGTGCCATGCTCAGAACAGATTCAGCGAACATGCGGATGAACCTGTCGGAAAGCCCATGCTCTGCCTTGTCGGCTGTGGCATATTTGTATGCGCCATTGGTGGACAGCACCTTTAAGAGCCGGAGCTCCTTAATATCACGGGAAACAGTCGCTTGCGTTACCACAATGCCCTGCTTTTTTAGTTCTTCCGCCAACTCCTCCTGGGTTTCAATGTCCTTTTTCCCGATGATATCCAAAATGGCTACCTGTCGCACTGTTTTCATGGTGCATCCTCCTTGGCATTATGAGCTTTCTATCGGCTCCACTCGGTGAGCTTTTTCCTGACAAGAGTGAAAAAATGTGGTTTGTTCAGCCGTATCAACCGGCCGGTCTGTTTTGCACAAGTAACATATACTGTATCACCGCCGCATAGTGGCACCGTAGTTTGCCCGTCGATGGAAAGATAAATGCCGGAGATGTCTTCGCTATCCAACTCTAGCCTTACGGTTTCTCCAGCTGATACGACGACCGGTCTATGGTGGAGCGTATGGGGACAGATCGGCGATACCACCATGCACTTAACGTCAGGGCTGATAACAGGACCACCCGCTGACAGCGAATATCCGGTGGAGCCGGTAGGGCTTGCAACAATTACACCATCCGCTACATATCGGCCAATCAAATCATCAGATATAAAGGCATTGATCGATATCAACCTGGAACCGCGATTTACCACCGCGTCATTTAAACAAAGCACACTTGGTCCTTGATTGACATGAACTGACAACAGCATGCGTTCTTCAATAAAGAACTCACCTTCGAACAGTTTTTGTACAGATACCTCTAATTGAGAAGGTTCAATCTCTGTCAGAAATCCTACTCTGCCCATATTAACGCCAAGGATCGGTATATTAGCCTTTACTGCATATTGCATCGCCCGCAGCAGTGTACCATCTCCACCTAGCGACACCACAGCATCACAATCCTGCATATCGGTCAAAGGATCAATAAAAGGAAGCTGTATATGCAGGACTGTATTCATGAAAGCTTCCACGCACACTGCTATGCCAGCGCTTTGAAAAACGCCGACTGTCCGCTCTACAACGCCAGAGTCAAGCGGTTTGGATGGATGCATTGCCAAAAGTACTTTCTTCAATCGCATGCATATCCCCTGTTCTTGGATAGCTCAGTATAACATAATATGCATAATCATGCAATGCAGAAATTCATTTTTTTAACATACTATGCGCTTCTTCAACCATCATTTTGATAAGATCACTGCTGATAGATTCAGTTTGATTTGAACTTTTCTCGATAAATGCCAAAAATTCGATATTCCCTTCCGGTCCAGTGATGGGTGAAAAGGTAAGTCCATTCACTTGAAACCCAAAGCTTGGACAAAAGTCCACAATTTCTTCCAACACAGCCTGATGGACCAGAGGATCACGCACCACACCTTTTTTTCCGACGCGTTCCCGCCCGGCTTCAAACTGTGGTTTTATGAGTGTATAAAATCGGCCCTGTTCCCCCATGATTTTCGCCGCAACAGGCAAGATCAGGCGGATGGAGATAAAGGATACATCCATTACTGTGATGAAGGGCTTCTTTTCAAAATGCTCTGGAGTCAGATAGCGTGCATTGGTACGCTCCATAACCGTAACATTCGGATGATTTCTAAGGTCCCAATCCAACTGCCCATATCCAACGTCGATGGCATATACATGCTCTGCGCCGCGTTTTAATAGTACATCGGTAAAGCCGCCGGTAGCCGCCCCAATATCCATGGCCACTGCGCCATTTACGTCGGCTTGAAAAAAATCCAAGGCCTTTTCTAGTTTCAAACCTCCGCGGCTAACAAAGGGTTGAGCACTGCCACGGACTGATAGTTTCTCCTCTTCTGTTATCGAGTCGGAAGGCTTTGTAATTTTCTTTAGTCCCGAAAACACAAGCCCGGCCATAATTTGCGCCTGTGCCTTTTCCCGGCTTTCGGCCAGACCACGCTTTACCAATGCAACATCTGCACGTTCTTTTGTACTCATTGTGCTACCCTGCCCAATCCAGACAACATTGACTTTATCTTTGCAGATATCTGCATAGGCACAAGGCCAACAGATGCCAACAGATCCTCGCGACTCCCCTGATGTATGATCTTATCAGGAAGACCAAACATGAAAACTGGCGGCTTTATCTGTGATTCAATACAGAATTCTGCCACGGCGCTGCCAAATCCACAAGTCAACGCGTGCTCTTCCATTGTAATCAGTGGAATGTGCTTCAAGACTTTCAGCATGGTCTCATCTAGCGGCTTGATGGAGGATGCGTTTACCACTTTCGCGTTGATACCCGAGCTTGAAAGCTGTTTTGCCGTTTCCAACGCCGCAGGCACCATTGTGCCAACAGCCAGCAAAGCACAATCTTCGCCTTCTCTTAAAACCTCCCACCGGCCTGGAACAAAGCTGTTTACAGGATAATCCGCCATCAGTACAGATTTGCGTGGATAGCGTATAGCACAAGGACCGGTAGATGATTGCGTCCATCCCATCATGCTGCGCAGTTCCTGCTCATCCCTGGGTGCAAGGATAGTCATGTTTGGCATATGGCGTAAATACGCGATGTCATAAATGCCGTGATGGGTAGCACCATCATCCCCCGCCAGGCCGGCACGGTCCAAAAGAAAACAGACAGGAAGGTTTTGCAGGCAAACATCGTGCAATACCTGGTCATATCCTCGCTGCAAAAAGGTGGCATATACCGCAAAATAGGGCCGCATTCCGCCAGATGCCAGTCCTGCCGCTAACGTTACTGCATGCTGCTCAGCAATGCCTACATCTAGCATTCTGCTGGGAAACGCGCCAGCAAACAAATGCAATCCCGTTCCGCCTGGCATGGCAGCGGTAATGGCAATGGTCTTTTCCTCTTGCGAAGCAAATTTGATCAATTCCTGGGCTGCTATCTCACCATTGGAGGGACGGGAAGGCTGCTTGCGCACATCTCCGCTATCCAAGAAAAACGGTGGCGTACCATGAAAAGCTTCCGGTTTTTGCTCTGCCTGATGATAGCCATGACCCTTGCGGGTAATGCAATGAATTAACACGGGCTCATCAAACTCTTTTGCCCTGGCAATCGTATATTCCAGGCTCTGTAGATTGTGCCCGTCAATAGGGCCAAGGTAATGGAAACCTAACGCCGCAAAGAAGCCTTCGTCCACCACTAATCCCTTGAGAGAATTCTTTAATATGGTTAGAAAACGATGGATTTTAGGTCCTGCAACCGGCAAGCGCTTTAAACCTTTCTCCACAACCCGCTTTGCCTTGTTCCAGCCGCGACTGGCGCGAAGATTTGTTAAATGCGTTGCAAGTGCACCAACATTCCTGGCAATAGACATCTCGTTGTCATTTAGCAAAACGATGAGTCTTGTTTTGCTGTTACCGGCATCGTTCATTGCCTCATAGCACAGGCCGCCAGTAAGCGCACCGTCACCTACGATGGCCAACACATGATGCTTTTGGCCTTGCATATCCCTTGCTCTTGCATACCCCAATGCAGCCGATATTGCCGTCGAAGCATGGCCGGTTTCAAAGCAGTCGTAGGCACTTTCATCCCTTTTGGGAAAACCGCTAAGACCACCAAACTGACGAAGGGTAGAAAATGTGTTATATCGCCCCGTCAGAAGCTTATGTACATAACACTGGTGACCGACGTCAAAAAGGATTTTATCCTCCGGCGCGTTAAACATTCTGTGCACAGCCAGCGTTAATTCTACAACGCCAAGGTTTGAGGCCAGATGCCCGCCATTTCTGGCTACAGTCAGCACAATTTCCTTGCGTATTTCCTCAGATAGCGCTTGCAGCTCTTCGTAACTGCATAGTTTAATATCCGATGGTGCCTTTATTTGCGAAAGATGTACCATAGTACTCCTTGTGTTCCATTTTGGCTTATCTCGTATTTAGTATAGCATATTTTCCCAGCATGGGCAAACACGCAAAAAAGCCGGCCAGTTATCGTCCAGCCGGCAGATGCAGCCGCTTATTCAAACTTGCGGACATAGTCGCCAATGACCGGCAGTTGGTAAGACAGCCCTCTGTAGGCATGGAGCATCATTTGAACCTTTAGGTACACTGCTGCCAACAGCAGAACTGCAAACAGCAACCAAAAGATGATGGCAAAAATGATGCCCAGGATCGGGATAATGCCAAACAACGTACCAAGAATCCAAGTTACAATGGACAGACTCAGAAATATCCCAGTGAGTGCAACAGACTGCACAGATATACGCCGCACTGCTTCACTGCGCCGGTCAGCCATATATAGAAAAAAGGCAAAGAATCCGCTTAGCGCAGCCAGTGTGCATGTAAGGTTGATTGCTTGGCTGGTGGATACTAGCTCAGGCTCTTGCCTGGCCTCTTCATATACCGGTTCTTCTTCGTAGGGTTGTTCCTCTTCGTAGGGATAGCCAGGATCCTCATTGTAAGCGGACTGCTCGTCCTCTTCATAGGGCGGCTCCTGCCGCCCATAGGTCTGATAGGTTACCTGTGAGGAATACATGTTCCGTTCAGTGCGCCGCATATATGTCTCACTTTCTGCCGCTGAAGGAGGGAAGCTTTCCACCCTTGCCGGCGCCTGCTTTTCCGCCCAATTGAATATTTTTCAATATGTCGGAAGTGTAGGCATAGTTGTTGTCGTTCTTTTCCTGATAAGCGTTCATTGCACTTTCCACCATTGCATCGATGAGCTTTGAATAGGAAACGCCACTCTTTTCCCACAGGTAATAGGCCATGGAACCTGGTATTGTATTAATTTCCGTGACATAAAGCCTTTCTGTTTTCACATCAAACATGTAATCGATGCGTACGACGCCTTTCAAGTCCAACTCGCGAAAAATGTCTTTAGACAAATTCTGTATCCTATTCTTCAAGCTATCTTCAATAGGCGCTGGCACCACACGTGATAAAGAGGCCATGCCTTTACTGCTGTTCCCTCCCTGCAAGTACTTGTTGGCAAAGGAAAGCAGTGCGCCGGAGGTGACAGGCATTTCCAATACTGAAGCCTCAATATGTGTATCAAAGCCGACAACAGAGCAATTCAGCTCAATGGGGTTAGTAAGCCCTTCTTCCAATAGCACGCGCCTGTCGTACACAAAGGCAAGTTCCAGTGCTTCTATCAACTGTTCGCGGTTTTCCGCCCGGCTCACGCCAATGGAAGAACCAAGATTGGCTGGCTTCGTATATACGGGATAGCCAATTTTTTCTTCAATTTGGTCCAGCACTGCATCGCGTCCATCCCGCCATTCCTGTCTGGAAAACCATATGCCGGGCAGAACAGGAAAGCCTGCACCTGTAAAGTGCCTTTTCATAATGATCTTATCCATGCCAACCGCGGAGCCAACAACATTAGGAGATGCGTATGGCAGGTTGGCCATTTCCAATAGTCCTTGTAAGGTACCATCTTCCCCGTGCATGCCATGAAAAACGGGTACTACGCATTCAATTCTGGCCACTACACGCTGCTTTACCCCACCCAACAACCCCTTTCCCTGCTCCAGGGTGAGGAGTGCGCCAGAACCCGGTGTCATATCCAGCGAAACCTTGACAAGCCCTTTATGCTCCTCCTGGAATGGGGTGTAAGTCTTCATATCCCGCAGCGCTTCACCGGTATACCATATTCCCTGCATGCTTATGTAAATTGGGATCACATCGTATTTCGCAGTATCAACCGCCTGCATCAATTGTAAAGCGCTGATGATGGATACCTCATGCTCGCAGCTGCGGCTTCCGTACATCACGCCTAGTTGAATTTTTCCCATACATCCGCCTCCCTTCACACCTCACTGTAGTTGTCCGGAAGATCGTTTTCAAACAACACCACATCGCCAACCTTGGCCAGGGAATGCAATAGCTTGGTCGCTTCCGCCAAGCTACCCACAGGGTGGATAGCGTTTTCCACAAAGCCAGCTTCCTTTAACCCGGCCTGTATGGGCAGCGTATGCTTTTTGCCTACCAAAATAGCAATGTCCACGCATGAAGCCATGGTTTTTCCAAACTGCCGGTTGAATTCTTCTTCCTTGCTGCCCAATTCCACCATTCCTGGGGTAATAATGATACGCCGGCCTGCGAACTCTTTCAATACTTCCAGTGCGGCTACAGCACCCTTGGGATTACTATTGAAAGCATCGTCTATAATGGTCAGACCACCACTTTGTATCAATTGCAGCCTGTGCTCCACTGGCATGATCTTTGCAATACCACGGGCAATCTGTGAAAGAGATAAGCCAAGATGCAAACAAACAGATGCCGCAAGCAAAATGTTTTGAATATTATGCTTGCCAAGCAGCTTTGCTGTGCATTCAATGCTCTCTCCGCCTTTTGTGTGAAGCGAAAACGTGCTTCCTTCAGGAGTAGATGTGATGCTGGAAGCCCACACGTCACAATCTTCCCGGTGAAGGCTTACTAATGATTTGGGCTTTTCCGTCTTTTCGAATAGCTTCAGGCAGATATCTCCGTCGTCTGCAAAAAAACCATGACCATCCTTTGGCAATGCTTCGATCAGTTCATACTTTGTCTTAATCACAGTATCCAACGTTTTGAACGTATCCAGATGCTGCGGCCCAACTGACACCAAAACGCCCAGCTTCGGATGCACCAAACGGCACATTTCTTTGATATCGCCACGATGGCGGGCACCCATTTCCGCCACAAACACCTGATGGCCGGGCGAAAGCTTTTCACGTATTACCTTAGTAACACCCATCGGGGTATTGAAGCTGGATGGCGTGACGAGCACGTTATATTTTTCTGCCAGCATGGTTCCCAAAAAGAACTTAACAGATGTCTTGCCATAGCTGCCTGTGATGCCGATGCGAATCAACCCCGGCATATTGTTGAGTTTCCGCTGTGCATCACGAAAATACATCTCACTGATAATTTTCTCAACCGGCCAGGCGATAAGACCCGCCAATGCCAGCATGTATGGCAAAAACAGCGGCACAGCAGCAAGCAGTACAGCCAATGACAAATAGCGCCAAATGATCAGCGCAAGCACAATCAGGACAATTGTGAAAACGAGATACAGGCGTTTGACGCGTGGGGTAAAAACAAGCGGCTTCTTTGCTGCTTTGTCTTGAAAGAGCTTGCCGACCCATAAACCTCCGACTGCTGATAAAAACAGAACGCCACAAGCGATAAATAGCTCTACTGTCGAGTTAGCTGATTGTGCTAGCCGGTCATGCATGGCCAAAAGCGCAAAAATCAATACAGCAACGCCAACGCCTGGTAGAAAGGAGCGCTTCCAGTTTCGGCGAAGGGTATGAAAGTAACCAGGGAATTGATAGCTTTCCAATTGAAAGTAATGTATCAGCCCACGGGATGCGAACATGCATCCAGCCATAGGCGAAAGCGCAAGTAATAATTTGATGATGTTAAAGATCATCCAGTCACTCCTCCGAGAAAAAATGAAGAACGATACGCACAAAGCGCTGCCACTGCTCTAGATACGCAAAGTGCGTGCCATTCTCCAGAATTGCCAAGCCGGCATCGGGAATTTCCTTAGACATCGTCTGCCCCATCCACAGCGGCGTTTCTGTGTCTTGATCACCCCATACCAAAAGGGTGGGCACACTGACAATAGGTAAAAGAGGCTGCAGATCCTGGGACACGATTTTGACAAAGGTCTTGCGCATTTGCTCATCCAACGCATTATAGTCTTTTGAACCATAGCGCTTGCGCAGCATATCGGCCATCCGATCGGGGAGATTGCCGAATATCCTAAGACTTTTCATAATAGCCGCGCCTTTTTTCAGCGTTTGGTATTGCTGTGCGCGTTTTTTTTGCTCGTCAGTCTGTGGCTTTTTCAGCCCGGCTCCTCCTGTGATGATCATACGCTTGATATACCTTGGCCAGTGACTACCCAGATACAGGGATACTCGCCCACCAAAGGAATGCCCTATGATATAGCAGGGGTGTATGTGCAGCGCGTCCATCAGCTCCCGTGTCATCTCACCGTAATCTGGAACTCCCCATGGCTCAGGCGGCAGGCTGCTTTTTCCGTGCCCCGGAAAGTCGATCACGGTCACGCGCATAGTCTCTGCCAAGATTTTTGTGATTGGCGCAAAAAAGGTGGTGTCGCAGCCCCAGCCATGCAAAAGCAGCACAGGATCGCCGGTTGTGCCGTGCTGCTCATAATAAACAGATGCGCCGTTTATTTGAATATGCACCGAACGCCTCCCTTTGCCCATGGTTTACCAACGTCACCGGGATTATTCTACCCTATTTCAACAAAAAAGAAAAGCCTGAGGGCAAAAATGCCTGTTCAGGCATACTGTATGCGAACGAATAAGAAACATGCGCAATGATTTATGCACGCGGAATCCTAAAAACATAGCGGCACTTATAGGCGCTTAACTGATACTGGCGCCGGTATTCCTGCGGTACAGGCACAATACTTTCCAGTTCGCATCCCAGTTTATCACAGGTGCGCCGACTGGCAATATTATCGACATCCGTCGTGATTACCATGGAATAAATCTTTAGCACCCGGCACAAGGGAATAAGCAGCCTGCATGCTCTAAGCGCATATCCATGACCACGAAATTTTTCATTAACATGATATCCAATATGACCAAAGTAGTAAAGCCCGGCGCTTTCACCGCATCGAAGACTAATCCGGCCGGCATCCTTTTTGGTACCGCAGGGAACGATACGGAATAAAAAGGTTTGCTTGATACCCAGTTCCACATCCTCTTGTGCAAGGTCGGAAGCCACCAGGCTGATAACGCCATCGGAGAACGGATCTGGCTTTTTTGTAAAGAATTTTAGAAAGGACATACGTCAGTTACACTTCCTGTACTACTACCTTGTTTAAAAGTAACTGGTAGTCTTCATAACAAATGGGCTGCGTTCCCTCTGTCATCACACTGGCAGCACCAGCTGCCATGCCGCAGCGGAAAGCATCCTCCAGCGATTCGCCTTGTTCCAAGCCATGAAGAATACCGCCCACCATGGCATCGCCCGCCCCGACGGTAGACAGCGCCTTTACGCTTAATGCTGGTGAATACAGCGTGCGTTTCCCATCCGTAAACATAGCCCCCATCTTACCCATGGAAACAATAACAGACTGCGCGCCTTTCTTCAAAAGCACATAGGCAGCATCGCGAATGGCGCGCAGCGTACGCAAGGATGTTCCGATCGTAGATTCCAACTCACTCAAATTGGGCTTAATGAGGTAAGGCTTTGCTGAAAGCCCATGCAGCAGGTTATTGCCCTCAGCATCCAAAATGCAAGGTGTATTCCCAAGCTCCAGTATAATTTTCTGATATGTATTCTCAGGGCACCCCGGCGGTAGACTACCTGTTAGCACAACATAGCTGCCCAGATTCTTTTCTAATATTAACTTCATAAAATGTGCAAGCTGTTCTTCTGTCATGGGACAACCCGGCTCGTTGAATTCCGTAACAGCCTGTTCTATGGCGGATACTATTTTCAAATTGGTTCTGATACTGCCAGGAACAGTCAAAAATTCAAAAGAAATACCTTCATTGGCCATTTTTTCTCGAAGCCTGTCTGCGCCGGTTTCTCCCATACAGCCCAAGCATTGCGCCTCAAGCCCCAAACGGTGCGCTACTGCCGCAACATTAATTCCTTTACCGCCCAGGTCCTCCCGAACATGAAGAATGCGGTTCACCTCACCTAGGCGCAGTTCTTCGACCTTTACCGTTTTATCAAATGCTGGGTTCAGGCAAATGGTAGTAATCATACGTACCTCCGGGCAGACTTTCCATTTTTATTCTATCATATGGCTGAAAGACTATGCAAGGTATATCCGTTTTGAGCTGAGAATATATCTTTTTTTAGGCCTCATTTTTGTTCCCATGCACCAGTAGCGTATCACATTGTGCTCCCGAAAGTCTAAACGCTAAAATTTTTCGATACTCTTCAGACTCGTACCAATTGCGAAAATCCGACTCGGATGGAAAGTGTATTAAAACAACTTTTGTATAATCCCACTTTCCTTCCAGAATGCAAGGGTTGTTATCCACTGCTAGGTAAGTGCCGTTATATCCTGAAAAAACTGAATCCACCAATTCTAGATATTGATTGTACTGCTGTTCATCACATATCCGTATATTTGCCATAAAGTAGACACTCATGATTTCTCCTTCCATGTTATCCTTTCACATAAGAAAAAGCCGGCCAAGCAAATGTTTGGCCGGCTTAAACGCTTATTCTTATTCTTCTTCCTCGTCTTCGCGCTTAGTGGACTCGATAATCTTCTGGGCTACAATGGCGGGTACTTCCTCGTACCGTTCAAACTTCATGATAAAAGAGCCGCGAGCCTGAGTCATGGAACGAAGATCGGTAGCGTATTTGAACATTTCGGCCAAAGGCGCTTCCGCAACCACCTGCTGCAACCCATCTACCTGATGCATGCCAGCGATGCGGCCACGGCGCTTATTCATATCGCCCATAATATCGCCCATGTACTCGTCGGGTACAAGCACTTCAACATGCATGATAGGCTCAAGAAGTACGGGGCTGGCTTCCATACATCCCTTCTTGTATGCCAAGCGTGCAGCCGTTTTAAATGCCATTTCAGAGGAGTCTACCGCATGATAAGAACCGTCATACAGTTTGGCCCGCAAACCAACCATGGGATATCCGGCCAGAACACCACGGGGCAGGTTTTCACGCAGACCCTTTTCCACAGCCGGTATAAAGTTGCGCGGCACCACGCCGCCAACAACAGCGTCCACAAACTCGAAATCAGTAAGACCATCACCAATGGGAGAGAACTCGATCCACACATCACCGAACTGGCCGTGGCCGCCGCTCTGCTTTTTGTGACGTCCCTGTGCTTTAACAGTTTTACGGATGGTCTCACGATAAGGAATTTTGGGATCTTGCAAAACAGCATTGGCGCCAAATTTGCTGGCCAATTTGCTGCGGATTACATCCAAGTGCAGTTCGCCCTGGCCGGAAAGAAGTGTTTCTGTTGTTTCAACGTTCTTTTCAATATTGATGGTGGGATCTTCCTCCTGAAGTCTGGCCAAACCACCGAATACTTTGTCTTCCTCCCCTTGCTTGGCGGCATAAACAGCCTTACTGATGCAGGGAACTGGGAACGTCAAGGGCGCAAAGCGGATGGGTTTATTTTGATCACAAAGCGTATCGCCTGTAGCGGTGAACTGAAGTTTGGCTAAAGCACCCAAATCGCCGGCATGCAGAATAGTTTTGCTCAACTGTTTTTTTCCACGCATGGCATAAATCCCGGCAGATTTCTCAGTCTTTTCCGCATTGACGTTGTACAAAACGGTACTGGCAGTCAGTGTACCGGAGCAAACCCGGAACAAGGACAGCTTTCCGACAAATGGGTCGGCAATGGTCTTATAGATCAGCGCAGAGAAAGGTTCACCATCCTTGCAGACGCGGCTTTCCACGGCATCGGTTTTGGTATTGATACCCTTTATTACAACACCTTCGGGAGAGGGCAGGTATTTTGCCATCACATTCATCATCGCAACAACACCGACGCCAGTGACTGCCGAGCATGCGCATACGGGAACAATGCTGCCGCTCTTCATGCCGGCCTTAAAGCCCGTCATGAGCTCCTCGTAGGACAGTTCGCCCTCTTCCAGATACTTCATCATCAATTCATCATCCGCGGAAGCAGCTGCCTCTGTAAGCTCTTCCAACGCAGCTTTGATTTGTGCACTCATATTCGCAGGCACGGGAACTTCTTTTAAAGTCTTTCCGGCACCTTCATACGCTTTGTTTTCCAGTACATTTACAACGCCTTTTAGGCTAAGGCCTTCTCCTATAGGCAATAAAACAGGCACAACACTGGAGCCATATTTTCCGCGAAGCTGTTCATAAATCTTTGTGAAATTGGCGTTTTCTCTATCCATTTGGTTGACCACAAACATACGGCCAACATTGTTTTTGTTGGCATAATCCCACGCCTTTTCCGTACCAACGGCCATGCCGTTCACGCCGCCGACCACGATGACAGCTGTTTCCACAACGCGCAGCGGTCCCATCATTTCGCCAATAAAATCGAAATAACCAGGCACATCAATCACGTTGAGGTTTTTCCCATCCCAGTCAATAGGGGCTACAGCGGCGCTGATGGAGATTTTGCGCTTTACCTCTTCCGGTTCAAAATCTGTGGTGGCGGCGCCATCCTCCACACGCCCTTGCCTGTCCACAATGCCGGCAGCGAAAAGCATAGCCTCCGTCAAGGTGGTTTTGCCCTCGCTGCCATGACCCAAGAGGGCCATGTTCCGGATGTCAGTTGTTTGATAATCTGCCATGTGCTTTCCCCCTATATTTTGCAATTTTCTTCCGAGGGTATGACGCTACTTAAAGGCGTCTATGAAATTGGAACGCAACAGGAGATATGCGTAACGCACACATATCATCCCGTCCTTTTGAACACTCAAGTATTAGTTTATCATATAATCCCAGAAAAGAAAAGACATGATTTTTACAGTACCGCCCATTATCGATGAAAAAGGCATGATACCCTTTACATTGGTTTGAGGTTTTTGCTCAACCTATCCACGATTTTTACAAACGTTTTCTGTCTAGTCTCTTCGGTTTTTCCCTCATGAAATAGCGCTGAATACGTGCGCTTAACAGAGGGAGACATAGCCAGAAAATGAGTATAAGCAGGCTCCAGCCCAATGAGTGCATTGGTCAAAGCGTCAATCATTTCAGGGGTGATCGGTGGTCTGTCCTTTGGCTTGTATTTTCCATCTCGCTTGGCTTCCTCCACCTTTTCCCATCCATGCTCTGTCATTCGCCCTTGCTTTTCCAACAAATCAATCATGGTCTTGTTCTTTTCTGACCATTCGCTGCCTTTGCGCCTTGGAGAAAAGTATTTCAAATATGATACTTCATCCAAACTTTTTATTTGGCTGTCGATCCACCCAAAACATAGCGCTTCTTCCAACGCTTCATTCGGTCCGACGGTTTTCGGGCCACCTGCTTTTCCAAACAAAATCCATATCCCTTTGTTTGTACGGCAATTCAAGATCAGCCATTGCCGAAAATCCTCTGCCGACGCAAACAGCATCTGTTCCATATCTTTATCCTTTCGTATAGAAAGATACGCTTTGGAATTCTTATGCTTGTCCTGCTGTTGGCGCATCAAAACGGTCAAACGGCAGATTCAGCAATATGTTCATTCTGGGAATCATCTCGTTCGGGTCGCCGGAGGTTTGAAGTACCACAGTGCCGCCGTTTTCTCGCATGCGCAAAAGATTTTGCTCTTCCAAACGATGCTTTAGTTGTCGCACCGTACCGATATTGCCGTCCAGAACGGCTGTTTTGGGCGGGAACATACTTTGTATCAACTGCCTAAGAAATATGTAATGGGTACACCCGAGGACAACCGCGTCAACAGACTCATCGTTAAAAGGAGCAAGCAACCCTTTTAAGTGTATACGAAGCTCGTCACCCTCCCAGTCCCCGCGCTCCACAAACTCCATCAAGCCTGGACACGGCACCGGGTAAGCGCCTTCGCCGTACTGCTCCATCAATCTTTGGAATTTGGGCAGTCGCAGTGTTACCGGCGTAGCCATCACCAGAATTTTTCCGCCGTGACGCAATAATGCAGCCGGCTTTAGCGCCGGCTCCATACCAATGACCGGTATATCAATAGAAGCGCGCAACGTTTGAGCAGCGACACTAGTGGCTGTATTACACGCAATGAGTATGGCCTTAGCACCTTGCTTCATTAGGTGCTCTGCCACCCGCAAAACATAGCCCTTTACTTCATCTGGCGGCTTTGTACCGTAAGGAGCGTGGCCTGTATCACCATAATAAATAAAGTCTTCCCCAGGCAAAAGCACGCGGGCGGTGCGAAGTACGCTGATGCCGCCCACGCCGCTGTCAAATACACCAATCGGATTTTGGGACAAAACCATGGTTTGAAACCTCCACTGCTTCGTCCCCGACATTATAGCCCTATTTTCGCAGGGTTACAAGCACTATCAGCTATTTAGACAATACAGCAACAATGGCGTCTGATAAATACGGAACGCTGGCTAACGCCTCTTCCAGGGTATTCATGTTGTTCCCCACTTCTACCAAAATGCAGCACGGCGCAATATGCTGGTTGTATCTGTTGCTGGTCAAATTGACAGGACGGCAGATGTTCTGCACCTGTGCGTTAAGCGAGTCGGTAATGCTTTGGGCGATAGCCAAATTCTTTTCCCAATCAGGCCGCTTGTCAAAACCTGCGCCGGTAAGTCCGGTGCCCTTTCCAATTAGCATCATCAATCTGGCGATCTGCTGGTCTCCTACCTGCACCGTATTGTTTCCAGCCATACCAGATGAATAGGCGTCGCGATGCAGGTCAATATACAGATCATAAGCTTCTCCTTTGGAGGTTGATTCTTCCAGCATCTTTAAAGAACGCGTATAGGAGGAGGACAAGACAGGGGGCTCATAGGCCGTTGAGTCATGGACTACCGTAAGCCCTGCCGCTGTCAAAAGCCTCGCCAGTTCATCGCCCACCTTAACGACATTGTAACGGTTGTCCTTGGTACGCCATTGTTGGGTAGGTTCATAACTGTTTTCTTGGGTCGGCTCATAAGCCTCATATGTATGAGAATGATATATCAAAACCCGTTTCCCGCCGGCCGTTCCGCTCTTATTTGACCCTTTGATAACCTCAATTCGGAATCCGCCTGGTTCCAACGTAGGCGTAGCAGAAAATTCAGGCATTACGCTTTTTTGCGTCATTGCAGGCGTAATAACCGGAAGAGAGGAAGCCGGTGATGGCGTGGTAAAAGAAAACAGATTTGTAAGTTTAGGTGATGTTACTGCTTGTACTTGAGACCCTGTAGGCAGTGGGGTGAACACTCCTTCTTCATGCGGCGTCTGGTCAACAGGTGCAAAGACCTCAGCCGCTTCTCCCTGCTGGCTTTTAGCATCAAACAACATCCAACCAGCGCCAAGCCCCAAGGCAAAGACGCCCAAAAACAGGGAAAGCACCAGACAAATTGCCTGAATGCGTGTTATGACATGTATGCGCATGCATGATCACCTCATCTGTTGTAGGATACTCATGCATATGCACAGACAAGCCCCTTAATGCATCAAAATCGGAATCTCGTCCCCTGATAATTTGGGCTGCAGTGCCATATTGATTCCCAACGCCAACACCTCGGCCAAATTCCCCACCAGTTCGTCTACTTCCCTGGGCGTGACCACCATTTCCCCAAGTGAGTGGGCATAAATTTTATCAGTCAGCGCATCCACAGCATCCATGTGGTCAGAAGAAGGCATCTGCATGTCATGCAAAAGGATCGAAAGTGCATCCTTGGCAATGGTGGCGGCATATACCACCATGGGTACGCCGATAGCGATCACCGGTACGCCAAGCGTTTGCGCAGTTAACCCAAGCCGGTGATTGCCTACGCCACTGCCTGGGCTGATGCCGGTATCAGTTATCTGTACCGTAGTGCAAATGCGCGTTGTTTCCATGGCCGCCAGCGCATCAATGGCGATAACGGCAGCCGGCTTAACATGCTCGACGATGCCACGTACCATCTCAGCCGTTTCCATTCCGGTAATGCCTAATACACCAGGCGTCACTGCACACACACTGCGCAGCCTGCCTTTCAAATCCTCTGGCAGCGTCTGGCGAAGATGGCGTGTCACCAGCGTGGATTCCACCACGCGGGCACCTAGCGCATCCGCCGTCACCTTGCGGTTTCCAAGGCCGATGACCAGAATCTCACCGTTTTCCGGTAGCATTTCATTCAGCGCCTCGCATAAAAGCTGCGCCACCCGTTTTCGCAAATCCGCGCCGCATTTGGGCAACCTATCACTGCAGATGGTTACAAACATGCCCTGTTGTTTTCCCAGGCGGCAGGCTGCTTCCTCTGTTTCAATGGTAACGGTGGTGCGGGAGATGTCCCCTTCCTCCCAGTTCTCAATGCGGATGCCGCTTTTATCGCCGCGAAATGTTCCGGCACTTTCCATGGCCAAATCCGTACGAACGCCGCGCATGCCGATCCCTCCGTTCCTGTCCAAATCAGCATGCGCGGTGCCATGTTCCATTATTCATGGTTTATGAAAAACTCATCCTTCGTACCGTAATGCATCAATAGGCCTTAACTTTGATGCCTTATTTGCGGGGTACAACCCGAAGACCACGCCGATGAAAACGGAAAATCCGATAGCAATCGCTGAAACCATGGGTGAAATGGTCAGCGTCATGCTGAGTACCGGTCCTAAGAAATAACAGGCCGCTGTCGCTATACCAAGTCCCAGCAGACCGCCCATCAAGCTTACGACCAAAGCTTCGATTAGGAATTGCATCAATATGTTGCCTCTGGCTGCACCGATGGCTTTACGGATACCAATCTCACGAGTCCGTTCTGACACGGATACCAGCATGATGTTCATGATGCCGATACCACCAACCAGCAGCGATATGGCTGCAATACCGCCCAGCATCAGCGTAAGTGTTGCTGTGGTCTCGCTCAAAGTGGACAGCATCTCCGTCTGGTTATAGACGCTGTATTGGGACGATGTGGTAAACACTTTTTTCAGATAAGCCGTCACTGCTTCCTGGGCAGAAGAGACCTCTTGGGCAGATGCAGCGGATACATAGAAGCTGGAGATACCCCGCTGCGAGAACATTCTTTCCGCCAATGTAAAGGGAATCAGAATCAGATTATCGCCGGAACCGGCAATGGTGGAACCCATTTCTTCCAGTACTCCGACAACGGTAAAGGTATAGCCATTTAGGGTAAAGGTTTCCCCCACGACCCTCACCGTACCAAACATTTCTGTAGCCGCTTCCGTACCGATGACTGCTACAAAGCTTCGGTTATCAATATCCGGATCCTTTAAAAACCGGCCAAACTGTACCGTGTAGTTGCGAATCTGGTCGTACCCCGGTGTCGTGCCCTGTATGGAACCATCGTCATAGGTGGTAACGCCGGCCTTGACCGTACCCGATACATTGGCAATAGGCGCAACATGCTCAATGCCATCCGTACCGGATAGGTTTCTCAGGTCTTGAAGGGTAATGGGGTTTTGCCAACGGGCTCTTATATTCACACTGATCAGATTAGTACCCATGCTCTCAATGCGGCTGACCACAGAGGCGTTTGCACCTTGGGCAATAGCAACAAGAACCACAATAGCTACAACGCCAATGATAACACCCAGAATTGTTAGGAAGGAGCGCATCTTGTTGCCGCTAATAGCCTTCAGTGCCATTTTAAGCGACTGGTAAATCATTCACGGTTCCCTCCTCCCATATGCGGCCATCCTCGATATGTATCACGCGCTGTGCCTGCGCGGCAACATTGGGGTCATGGGTAATCACCACAATGGTGTTTCCTTCCCCATGCAGCTGCCGGAAAAGCTCCAATATTTCCTGGCCAGTTTTTTTATCGAGATTACCAGTGGGTTCATCTGCCAAGATCAGCGAAGGGGCACCCGCCAAAGCTCTGGCGATAGCAGCACGCTGCTGCTGCCCGCCTGACAATTGACTGGGCCGATGCTTCATCCGCTCCTTCAATCCTACTTGTTCCAATGCTTTGACTGCTCGTTCTTTTCGTTCGGCAGCACGCAGGTTCTGGTAAACCAAGGGTAGTTCAACATTTTCCAAAGCTGTAAGGCGGCTAAGCAGATTAAAGCCTTGAAAGATAAAGCCAATGTGCGTATTGCGCAGCCTCGCCAATTGGCGCTGATTATACTTCTCTATTGGCTTTCCGTTGAGCGAATAAGTGCCTGAATCCGCCGCGTCCAGGCAGCCGATGATATTCATCAGTGTGGATTTTCCGCTGCCGGAGGGGCCAATGATCGCTACATACTCACCTTTTTCAATCGTCAGAGATACATCAGCCAAGGCGTAAATCTCCTCACCGCCCATATGATATTTTTTCACGATGTGTTCCATCTGAATCATACATATTCACCCCCTCTGGTTAATTACCACCTTGCCCGCCGCCCTGCCCACCACCGCTGGGAAAGCTACGGTTTCCGTTATTTGGGTTGCCGCCACCCGGGAAAGAACGGGTACCTCCATCCTGCACACCACTGGGGGGCGTAAAGCCTTCACCACCGCCTGGCATTTGCATCATTTCCATGCCGCCAAACATTTGATTGCTGTTTTGGCTGGAATCGGAAGACCGGGTCACCATAACATAATCCCCCGCGTTTAAGCCAGTCTTCACTTCCGCGTATGTATCGTTGGAAAGGCCTGTGGTGACATACGTCCTGATGCCAGGCTCTTGTGAATCTGCATCAAGGGATTCACTATACAGCCATACATATTGTCCGTTTTTGGATGTATTCAAAGCTGTGATCGGAACAAGCACAACCCCCTCAGCATCACCAACATGGATCGTTGCCGTTCCATTCATGCCGATTTTTAACTGATCATCGCCTTCCACGTTCAGTGTAACGTTGTATGTAGTAACTCCGCTGGAACTGGTGCCGATCTGTGATATGTAAGCCACAGTGGCGTTGTATGTTTTTTCCGCAATGGCATCCATTTCGATGGTAACTTCCTGACCTACCTGTACGTTGATAATGTCTAACTCATCGACACTAACAATCATTTGCTTGGCATCCCCGGCGTAGAGCGTAGCCAGTGCGCTTCCCGCTCCCACTTCCACATCTGATGCCGATACAACGGCTGATACAATTCCGTCTATGGGAGAAGTGATGCTTCCGGATGCAAGGATGGCCTTTGCTTCCTTCAGCTTCTTCAGTATCTCATCATGTTGCTTTTGAAGCGTATCGTATTCCTGGGAAACAGGAACATAAGAAAGATAGAAAAGGGAGCTTCCCCGGCCGGTCTTTGAGTTAATGCTTTGATAAACATTCGTTATCAAGCCTTTAGCAGAAGATGTATACCTATAGGGCAGATTGATCTGCGCCGATCCGGAGCCGATGATAATACTGTTGCTTACAACCTGAATGCTGGCACCTTCCAGCGTTTTTTCATCACTGAAGGTAATGGTGGCCATACCGTTTTCAAGCACTTCCACTATGCCGTCATATCTTGTTATGCCATCATACACATCCACTTCCTGTCCAAGCATCAAATCGCCCGCCGGAATGGAGATGTTCATTTTCCCGTCCATAGACAAAAGCACCAGCGCGCCGTACTCATCCATTACGTCTTGGGCCAGCTGTCCTTCCGCACCATAAATGGCTTTCACACGGCCTGCAACAGTTATGGTCAACTTGCTTTCATCCTGATACGACTTCGCAAGCTGTACAAGAGAATCGCTGTTTGTTGACAGTTCGTTTTCTAAGTTGGTGATCGCCGTTTTTAGCGCGTCCGTGTCCACGTCTGCCAGCGGTGTTCCTGCAGTTACCTTTTCACCTGCGGATACATGCACATTGGTAACGACCACCGGATAATTGAGTTTGACATCCTGCGTTTTAGAAATGCTTAAGGTGCCTGTACCTGTAACCGTTTTTTCCAGATTGCCTGTGCCTATTTGCACTTTCACATAGGATACTTCACTGGTTACCGATGCTGCAGTGGTCTGCCTGCTTTGATAAATGCGGTAGCCGCCATACCCAAGCCCACCGATAAGAATGCACGGGATGAGTATTTTCGCGATGGTCTTCAATGATTTCTTCATGGGGAACCTCCTTGCAAACGGAAGATTTTTCATCGTTTGCAGTATAGAGGCTGGATGTTGTGGGAAAATGAAGGTAATGTGAATGTTATGTGTAAATACTCCACTGGAAATGCAGTTTGTCAACTGCCCATTTGCTTGACAATTCCCTATTAATGGCCGATAATGTAATTTGTATTTATATGCCTTAAGCCAAACAAAGGAGGATTATGGCTTGCCGCATACCATTGTAACCGTACAGCGCGGCAGCGCCGCCTACCGAAGCGGTATCCATCCAGGTGATAAACTCTGCCGCATCAACGGTGAAGAAGTCATAGATCAGATTGACTACCAGGCGCTTTCTACCAATAGCCTTGTGATTCTCGACATCGAGAAGCAAAGCGGTGAGGAAGCTGTTGTCACTATCTGTAAGGATGAGTATGAACCACTGGGCATTCAATTGGAAGAAACACTGATAAGCAAGCCAAGAAGTTGCCGCAATCATTGCGTGTTTTGCTTTATCGACCAAATGCCCCCCAGCCTACGCAATACGTTGTACGTTAAGGACGACGACTGGCGCTTGTCCTTGATGATGGGCAACTATATCACGCTTACGAATCTTTCGGAAAGCGAAATCGACAGGATCATTCGCCGGCACGCCAGCCCGCTTTTCATTTCAGTGCACGCAACCGATGGACAGGTGCGCCGGCAGATGATGAAAAACCCCAGTTCCGACAGGATTATGGAACATCTTGATCGATTTACTAAAGCGGGAATCCAGTTTCATTGTCAGATCGTATTGTGCCCGGGTTTGAACGATGGCCCTGTGCTGGAAAAGACTTTAGGCGACTTGTTGTCCTTTTACCCGGCCGCCAGGTCTGCGGCATTGGTGCCGGTTGGCCTTACCTCCCACCGGGATGGGCTGGAAAAATTGATGCCCTTTGACCGCGAAGCTGCCGCTGCGTTGATACAAAGCATACTGCCATTGCAGCAGCAGAATCTTGAAAAGTATGGCACACGCTTTGTTTTCCCGGCGGACGAGCTGTATTGTTTGAGCGGTCTTCCCTTGCCGGAAGAGTCGTACTACGAAGATTTTCCGCAAATTGAAAATGGTGTCGGGTTGCTTAGGCTATTTATCAGCGATGTAGAACAGGCGGTAGAAGACGGACTGGTCCCCCGTGAAGGAATTCGTCATATCACTATCGCCTGCGGAACATCAGTAGCACCTTTTCTCCAGGAACTTGCCCAAAGGTTTGCGCCGCCGGAAATAGAAGTTTCCATACGGCCTATCCTTAATGACTTTTTTGGCCGCACCATAACAGTAACTGGGCTGATTACCGGTCAGGATTTGGTCAAGCAATTGCAAAATGTAAAAACAGATCACATACTTATTTGTGCAAACATGCTCAGGGCCGAGGGTGACCTCTTTTTGGATGATATGTCTTTTGCACAAGCAGCACAATCTTTGCCATCCCCCTTACATGTGATCCCAAACAGTGGGATAGCCTTTTATCATGCCTTGTATGGCATATTCGATTCGGAGGATCAAAACGATGCCTAAACCCCTGGTTGCCATTGTGGGCCGTCCCAACGTGGGCAAGTCCACCTTTTTTAACAAGATTTCCGGAAAGCGTATCTCCATTGTGGAAGATATGCCCGGCGTTACGCGAGACCGTATTTATGCTGATGTGCATTGGATGGGCCGGAAGTTTACCATGATCGATACAGGTGGTATTGATCCCTATAGCGATGATGTTCTTTTGTCCCAAATGCGGCATCAGGCACAAATCGCCATGGACACGGCAGATGTAATCTGCTTTTTTGTGGATGCCAGGGTCGGCCTTACCCCGGATGATGAAGAAGTGGCAAAATTACTGCGTAAAACCAGAAAGCCTCTTTTGCTTGTTGTGAACAAGCTGGACTTTGCCGGCATGAACGATGTATTGTATGAGTATTACAATCTTGGTCTTGGTGATCCTATTGGCATATCCAGCGTTAATATGCTGGGCCTTGGTGATTTGCTGGAACAGGTTGTCAAACAGTTGCCTCCGCCTGATGAAGATGAACTGGATGATACCAGCCATGTGCTGCAGTTGGCTGTGGTAGGTCGGCCCAATGTGGGTAAGAGCTCGCTGGTAAACAAGCTCCTCAACCAGGAGCGCACCATGGTATCCAATATTCCAGGCACGACCCGCGATGCCATCGACACGCGATTTACCGGTAAAGATGGTACAGAATATAACATTATCGACACTGCCGGTATGCGGCGCAAGCGAGCCATTGAAGAGGATACGCTGGAGCGCTATAGT
Source organism: Bacillota bacterium (assembly GCA_023398575.1). Classification (GTDB taxonomy): domain Bacteria; phylum Bacillota; class Clostridia; order Christensenellales; family Aristaeellaceae; genus JAEWAH01. Next base: position 191,769 of record JAEWSC010000064.1, read on the forward strand.
GTTTTGCGCAGCATTGCCGCTATCCGCCGTTGTGATGTCGCCTTGATTGTAATTGACGCCCAGGATGGTGTGACAGAACAAGATACCAAAATTGCCGGCATGGTCCATGAGGAAGGCAAAGGCGCCATTATCGTTGTCAACAAGTGGGACGCCGTGGAAAAGGATACCGGAACACTGGAAGCCTACCGTAAGGAAGTACTGGAAGCACTGAAATTTATGGATTACGCACCTGTCTTGTTTTTGTCTGCCATGACCGGCCAACGGGTACATACGGTTTTGGAATGCGTGGACAAGGTATGGGCGCAATGCACCAAGCGTGTTCCTACCGGACTGCTAAACGATATGCTGGCGGATGCCCAAGCATCTTTACAGCCGCCGTCGACCGGCGGCCGACGCTTGAAGATTTACTATTCCACCCAACAGTCTGCCTGTCCGCCAACCTTTGTACTGTTTGTCAACGATGAGAAACTGATGCATTTTGCATACCAACGCTATCTGGAAAACCATTTGCGAAAATCTTTTGGGTTTGAAGGCACGCCCCTGCGCTTCATACTGCGCGAAAAGCAAAAGGAGAGTTAATCATGAATCAGGTACTGACTTATGCGGCATCCGCCGTAGCCGGATATCTGTTGGGTTCCATCTCCACCGGTTTGATCGTAGCCGGTACAAATACCAATGTTGATTTGCGCAAGGAAGGCAGCAAAAGCACAGGAGCCACCAACGTGCTTCGTGTGCTTGGCAAAAAGCCTGCAGCCATTACTTTTATTGGCGACTTTTTAAAGGTTCTCGTGGCTTGTATTATCGGCAGCCTGCTTGCAGTTCATGAAGGCGGAATGGTGGCCGGGCTGGCCGGTATTATTGGTCATAACTGGCCGGTCTATTATCAGTTCAAAGGCGGAAAGGGCGTCGCAAGCTCTGTCGCTGTCATGCTGTATCTCTATCCCGTTCCTGGCTTGATCGCTGTGGCTTCTTTCTTTCTGGTGTTGGCAGTCACGAAATATGTATCTTTGGGCAGCATGGTTATGCTGACATTGTTCGCAGGTATTGTGATCGTATCAAACCTGAACAACTGGTTCATCTGCCTTTGGGCTGTTATCGTGGCTGGACTATGCATATACCGGCATCGAGCCAATATCGATCGGTTATTGAAAGGAACGGAGAACAAGGTATCCGCCAAAGGCAAAAAGTAGCTGATAATAAACGTAACCTAGTTAAATAACAATAACCATCGGAACCTGTGCGTGAAAAGCATAGGTTCCTTTTATCATGTAAATGCCGGGGATACAAATTACCTTTTCTCATTCGTTGCTGCTTGGAATTATTAAATCACGCTATCTGTAGGTTAAGTCATTTGGATGCTTATTGACAGCAGACTGCTATGCGGGTTTGTTTATTGTGTCCTTACAAATTTTATACTAGGTTAGCGTAAGCATGTTTGAATACATCTGACCTGACATACTCATATCCTTAAAAATTCGTTTTTACCAAACCCACTTAACAGCCCGAAACCGATGAAGAATAAATGCTTGATTGTGTGCGCAAAAAAAGAGGACGGTCTCCCGCCCTCTCTTTGGATATATACTTGCTTTTTACTTCGCTGCGACTGCGGCATCAACGGTCTCCCAGGTGCGGAGTTCACCGGTGAAGATCGCTGTGATTTGTTCGCCCGTGAGGCCGGCCAAGGGGTTTGCAACGTTTACGACTACAGCAATACCGTCATGGGCGAACACAGTGGGGGCAAGCACTTCGGCTTCTTCCGCCTTGAGTTCGCGGCTGGACATGCCCACATCCACTTTACCTTCGGTGACATCTTTGATACCGGCGGACGATCCGTTGTAGGTGATCTCAATGGCAACGTTGGGGTTGAGGGCTATATAGGCTTCCTTCAGCTTTTCCATCACCTTTTCCACAGAGGTGGAGCCGGAGAAGGTTAGCTTGCCGGAGAGGGCGGCTGCGGTATATTCGGGAGCATTCTCTACAGACTCAATGTAGCCACCGGCAACAACGATTTCCTGGCCCTGCTTGGAATTTACATAAACGAGGAAGTCTTTGGCCAAGGCGTTTTCGCTAGTCTTGGGCAGGGCAAGAACAAAGGGGCGGGAAATCTTGTAGGTGCCGGCTTTTACATTTTCAGCGGTGGCTTCGACACCATCCACAGTAAGGGCCTTAACCTTGTCGGTGACAGAGCCCAGAGAGGTGTAACCGATTGCGAAGGCATCGACTTCCACTTTGGCGGTCACTTCATCGGTAGAGCTGACCATAACGGCTTCGGGGAAGAGGTGGTCTTCGGTTCCGGCATCTGTTTTGACAACAATCTTCATCAGCTCATCAAAGGCCCCACGGGTACCAGAGCTGGCTTCGCGGGATATAACGGTAATTTCCTCAGCCTTGTCAAATTCCGCGGCCATTGCGGATACAGTCAGGGTCAGCGCCATTGTAAGGCATACGACCAGGGCAACGATCTTCTTCATAATTTTCTCTCCTTGCTATTCATTCCTTGATGCAAGGTAAGTGTAGCTGAATGGTGTATACACGACATCAGCCTTTTGTTAGCGCTTTGAAAGAAAAAATGAGAAGCGGGCAAGATTCGCATGATTACACCTGAATGCCGTTGGCGGATAAATCATCAAGCAGCGCCTGCATATCACCAGTGAAAACATGGCCGGCCATATGAAGACGCCGGCCTCCTTCCACGTTATCTGCATTGTCATCAATAAAAAAACATTCGCATGGATCAAGATGGAAGGTATCAAACAGGATGCGATAAATTTTTTCGTCGGGCTTGAGTACATGGTGAAACGCAGATACGATCGTTCCGTCAAAATATCTCAGTGCTTCAAAGGTATCCTTATATACAGCAAACCGAATACTGGCGTTGGATAACAGATACATTCTATATCCGTTTGCCTTTAGGACTTTAACCAGTTCCAGCATCCTTGCATCTTGTGGCATGTACTCATGCCAATGAGCAATAATCTCATCCAGAACACCATGCAGCCTTTTCGGCAGCCGAAGCTTAACGCGGGCAACGGCGTCTTCATAGGTAAGATCGCCGCTATCCAGTGAACGCCACTCTTCTTTGCTAAACATTTCGTCTCTAATAAGACATGCATCACTTTCATCCTTTGCATATGGTGCGATGCAAAGCATAGGTGAAAAACTTCTTAGTACGTTACCCATATCAAATATTATGTTTTTTATCATGTGTGCCTCCTTATTTGAATGATCACTATTGTACATGATGTCGATTTATTTGCCCAGCACTTTTTGAATGAGCAGACATATTTGTACTCAATCTCCATGTACATATCGGTAGATATATTGATGACTTTATGAACAAAACCATTTGATTGAC
>JAEWSC010000070.1 GCA_023398575.1 Bacillota bacterium
ATCCTATCTTCTCTCCTTATCTCGGTTTCCCTCGACAAAGTGAAAACTCATTCTTAGAATCAACTGTCGTTTTTCGCTTCCATTTTTAAGTCTCTCGACTCTGTATCGTTTTCAAGGTCCGGCGCCTGTTTGGGACAGGAATTTTAGTCTAGCACAGTGTATGCATTTTGTCAACATCTATTTGCATAATTTTTTCTGCCATTTTCTTGTTTTAACCTATTAATGATATAATAGATATTACACTGTTATGGCCAAATCAGACTGCGCACTTATCTTCCATGCCCTTTGAAACAGAACATATCTGCTTCTCTTTTTCACCATCTCGCCAACTGGCATCGCCTTGTTGATCGGCCGGCTAGTTCGTTGGTGTTCCGTGCCCGTTTGAGGCAGGAACGTTAGTTTAACACAGTAAATATCACTTGTCAACATCGAATTTTACTTTTTTCGACTCTTGTTTCTGCCAATATATCAAGTGCTTCATGCATCACATAATACATCGCAATTTAATGGACCGATGCCAACGATGTCCCCTTGAAGTATCATTTCAAAAGCACTCACTAATCTATAACCATGCGTGTTTCAGGGTGCGCCTTGTTCAAAAACGGTAAGAGATCATCACCACCATCAGCATAGCCGCCTGCCAGTTCTCTTAGTATCTGTATTGCGTGCTCTCTGAATACTGCCCGCACATCCCGAGTAAATTCCTTCAACCGCAGGTAGCCTTCTTCTCCGCCGCAGCGGGCCAGAGCCCTGGCAATCCCCAGTTCCAGCCAAGCTGAGCTGCTTATGCTCTCAGTGTCGTCATTTTCCTCCTGGATATACCCTGATATATAAGGTTTGCGCAAAAGCTCAGACAATGGCGCAACCGCATCGCTATCCGCCAGGCGTTCCATGGCAAAAACCAGACAAAGCAACCGATCAAAATAAGGTACACACCATTTATCCAAGCGGGTGTGATGGTAGGTATCTTCGCCATATACCACCGGCCCCCCCGCCTCCGCTTTTCGCACATAAGGCAATATCAAAGGCACGGCGCGTTTATCTCCTGCCACACCAAGCAGCGTGATCATTCGGTTGATGCGGAAGTAAGACCCCAGTTCGCCATCCCACCGGATATACTTACGGCCAAATTCCTCATTCGATAGCAAGATGTCTGCATCTGTTATATCCGTCGCCCGCTCCAACGCCCGCATCATGGCATCCACACCTTCAGGTTCTCCCCAAAATGCCAGTGCCATAGCGTGATTCTCTTTGGTTTCCCCTTCTGGCAGCAACCGGTATTGCTCCCGCAGTCGTGGCAGCACCTGATCTCGAGGCTGCAAAATGGTATGCAAAAGCCCCATGGGTTCACCGCATATTAATTCATTGAGCGCAGTATCATAATTTATTCCGGCCGAAAAGGAGCCATCCGGAAGGTTTCCAAGCCTTATTAACTCCTCCTGTACGGGCTGCAGCGGAATACCCCGCACATCAGCACCAAGCTGAATGCTTTGGGCCGCAAGCAGCCCCAGGGCATAGCCTGCATTTTCCACATCTGCATTCATTCGAAACAGGCTGGAAGCATCTCTTGTTGCGCTGACAGCTTTGCCGCCAACCAGCAGGCCATCAATGCCCTTGGGTATAAAGCACCTGTAGGGGAGGCGTACCGCAATGGGATTTTCATTAAACTCCAGCATGCCCATCCGAAGCAGTACAGAGGAAGCAATGCCATGCGTGTCATACGGCGTGCAAGCCATGGAGATTAGGTCATCAAACGGCTTTTTTAGCAGCACATCTGTTAAGGTAAGCGTGTACTCCCCTTCAATTCTCCGTGTTTCCCGCAAATTGGGAAAGGGCGAGAAGTCAAGGTCGCTATTTCTTCCGTGGGCAATCAGAATGACACGAAGAAGTTCATCATACCGATCGGGGTGAATAACATCAAAGTCCGTATGATAGGGGGCATCCGTCCATCGCTCCATCTTCCAGGCAGTGTCTCCCCACTGTCCATTGGTCATTACAGAGCCATCCAGCGGGCACCCTACCGCATACTTCGCACCGGCGAACACTGCAGCATCACCATCAGAGGTGGTATCTACAAACACGCGGCCTTGCACCTCGTACAACCCGTCATCGCCGGCTGTCCACAGAGCAGTGACCCTTGTACCATCCTTCCGTACGCCGCACACAGTATGGCCCGAGAAGAAGTTGCACCCGGGATGGCGCAGCTTTTTGTGATACAATAGAATTCGCGCAATGCGGTCATTTGCTTTGCCGGCTCCGCCGATATCAGCAGACAACGCGGCTGTCTCATCGTTCACTTTGGCGGCCATACCCTCCACGAAGCCAAAATAGTTGCCGGAAACCCTGCCTAATGTTCGGTTTCCGCCAGTATCATGATTTGGATTAAGCACCACCGTTTCCATTCCTTTATCCAACAAAGCCAAAGCGGCAAAAACACCCGCTGAGCCAGCCCCCGCAACAACCGCCTGTGCAGTATGAACTGGTATCTGTCCCTTGTCCGCATGCAGGTGCACCTTTTGAAGACAGGACGGCAGCCCTGGCGCGGTTTCAGTTTCAAAAGTGCTCAGCGGCTTTCCATGCAGCATGAAGATAAGAGGTTCCTCATTCTCTATCTCCTGCAACTCCATTGCCGATAACAACCTGCCCGCTTCCCTCTGGCAGGTTAATAAGTTGGAAGTAGATACCCCAGTGTTCCATCTGAACGGGAAACGCATCATACCGCTGACTTCATCCACCTCCGCCACATCCTCAAAGAGCAGCTCCGAAGCCAAATCCTGGAGATGGGCACCGGCATATCTGGGCATGCTGTCACGCAGCCATTCAAAAACATGCAGAGCTTTTATACGTGCTTCCTGCTCCAAGCGACCTCTGTCAATGGCCGAGATAGGACCATGCACCGTATACCGCATTTCTGCTGATATGGTATTAGGCAGAAGGCTTGAATGAATGAGGATTTTGTTCTCCTGCAGACCAAAGGAGCTTGGCACGGAGAGCCATGTTTCGTATTGGGTTCTGAGATTGTCCATGACAAAAGAATAGCTGACCTGCATCTCCCGCGCAGGACGGGGCTTTACTTTCCCCAACTGCGCATATCCTGCCGCCATACTAGTCGTATCCACAATCTGCTTGGCCGCAAGCCACTGCAAGCCAAACTTATTGCCAATCAACACGCCGCATGCCCGCTGACCATCAAGAGCAATCCCCACCGGGGTGCTGAGCAGCAGCACCTGCACACCTGCGTCCACTAGCTCGCGCAGCATCAGCTTTTTTCTGGCGCCAACGGCCTCAAAGACCTCATGGGATGTGCTTCCGTTCAAAATCCAGCTATGCCCTGTAGCCGTGAGCTCATGGCCAACAAAGCCGCGCCGTTCAACGAGAGCCACACGATGTCCTTGCCGGGCGGCTTCCAGGGCAGCATAAAACCCGGCTATTCCGCCTCCCAGCACTACAATATCCACTGATGTCTTTTGCATACTTGCTCCTCCTTTGGCCGTCGGGTGCGCATGAACAAGTGGCGGCCTGCCGCGGCAAGCCGCCACTTGCATGCTATTAACCAGAGAAATAATTAAGCAGAGAAAAATATTACTGCATTGTTTGCCACAAGGCGTTTACTTCGTCCTGAATCTTTTGGCCGCCCCGCGTTAAATACCTGGCCTGCATAGCATCCAGCTCTTCCAGTGGCAGTTCGCCTTGGATCACTTTCAGCGTGGTGGCCGATATGTCTGTATCCAGATCAGGATTCTCGGCCATGGCAGGCACAGTGCCCCAGAACTTGTTTTCCAGCATATACAGGTTGGAAGTTGCAATGGAAGAAATCACGTCAGGGGTATTGTAGCGCCGGTCAGTCATGGTCTGAATACGGCTGGGATTGGCAAAGCCTTCGGCGTACCGGGTGTTGGCATCATCATAGGGCTTGATGCGCTCGAATATTCCGTCGCTGTTCCAGTCCCAATGCACGCCACGGATACCATTTTCACTGAGCAGCCAATTCTCCACATCCTTGGCAAACCAGTTGAGGGTCTGCATCAACAGCTCAGGATTTTTGCAGTTGGCGGAAAAGACGATGGTCCGCCAGGAGCCAAAGGAAGGAGGATTGCCGCGCTGACCACTAGGACCTTCCACCGGAGCAAAGGTTACAAGGTCAGCCTCGGGATAAACAGCCCGCAAAGCCTGCTCCCTGGGATCGGCACTGTCCTGCACCCAAGCATGGCTAAAGGCTGTGCCTACCGTACCATTGACCAACTTTTCTTCCAGGTTGGTGCCGCTCATAACAGGGAATTCGGGATCAATAATGCCCTCTTTGTACCAATCGCGCAGCACAGAAACTGCATCCTTGAATTCCTGGGTCATAAAGCCCTTTACCAGCTTACCATCCCGCAGGTACCAGTGAGAGGGGGTAATGCCATAAGCGTTATAGACCAGGTTCATACCATTGGAGGCCACACCTAAAATATCAGAAACGGTGCCCAAACCATAGGTATCCTTCTTGCCGTTGCCATCCGGGTCATTGTTGGTGAAGGCGGCCAGCACGTCATGCAGCTCGCTGAGCGTCTCCGGCATTTCAAGCCCCAGGTTCTTCAACCAGTCTGTACGGATAATGGGACCGGCAGAGTTTGCTTCATTGCCGGGCTCCTTGAAATAATACATGGAGGGCAAGCCCCAAAGCTCACCGTCATAGGTGAAGGCATCCAGAGAAGAGGGATAGATATAGGGTTTCATGTCCTGACCGTATTTTTCAAGTAGCTCTGTCAGGGGCATGATAACGCCCTGATTCTTCCATTCCAATACCTGCGCGACCGTACCATACCACATATCGGGCAGTTCATTGGAGGCAATATACAGCTGAATTTTGGTGTTGTAATCGTCTGTAGAGCTGTAACCCTCCACCTCAAACTGCACACCCGTCTTTTCCTTAATCGTTGTCAATGCCAAGTTGCCGTCGGTTTTCTCAGGAAATCCGGCAACCATTGTATTTGACAGTACATTGAAAACCTGTGTTTCCGCCTGCGCCAATGCAGCCGTTTGGGACAGTGCCATCACCAATACAAGCAAAAGTCCAAGTAGCTTTCTCATGGGACACCCTCCTTGCGTATTCATATAAGCATACGATCAGGCAATTACCCCTTCCTCCTTACCCCTTTACAGAACCCACCATCACCCCTTTTACAAAGAATCTTTGGAGGAACGGATACATGCACAAAATGGGTATGCTGATGACCATAATACTGGCCGCCTTTACCGTTTCAGGGGTAATGCCTGCGGCATTCTCCACATTCAGCACATCATCCGCCCGGGAGGAATTGATGATCTCCATCAATATCTGCTGCAGCACGCGCATCTCCCGGCGGTTGAGGTACAAAAGGGCATTAAAGTAGTTGTTCCAGTAACCGACAGCCAGCCACAGCCCAACGGTGGCCAGTACCGGTCCGGATAAAGGCAAGATAAGAGAAAAGAAAATGCGAATATCTCCGGCTCCGTCAATATGGGCTGATTCCTCAATTTCTGCCGGAATATTGGCAAAGAAATTGCGCATGATCAGCACGTTATAGGAGGCTACTAGCACCGGCAGTATTTGTGACCAGTAGGAATTGATCAGCCCCAGTTCCCGCACCACCAGAAAGGTAGGGATCATACCGCCGCTGAATACGAAGGTAAAGACCACCATCATGGTAAACAGCTTGCGCATGGGCAGATCCTTGCGAGACAGAGGATAGGCAGTGGCACTGGTGACCATCAGGCTCAGCACGGTTCCTATCACAGTAATGAAAAGAGTGTTTCCAAAGCCGTATCCCATGGCATTGGAGGTTAGCACTGTTTTATAAGCCGCCAGAGAAAATCCCCTGGGCATAAGAAATGCTCCCCCTTGCCTGGCCTGGATGGCGTCGCTGATGGACAGGCTGATTTGGTACCAAAAGGGATAAATCATGATAATGCACAGAAGTGCGATCAAAATGGCGTTGACCGTGAGGGTCACCCGTTCGCCTTTGGTTTTAATCACCACAGCCCCTCCTCTCCGATTCTGCGGATAATCCAGTTGGAGCCCCACACGAGCGCCAGGTTGATGACGCCCTTGAATAGATCCGCAGCAGTAGAAAAGCCGATCTGCCCCTTGGTAATCCCCATACGATAAACGAAGGTGCCCAGAATATCGCCCACGTCGTACACAGACACGTTGTACATCAGCAGTACCTGTTCAAAACCTGCGTCCATGACACTACCCAGGCGCATGATAAAGGTGATGATGATGGTACTCATGATGCAAGGTATCGTCACATGCCAAATCCGGTGAAAAAGCCCCGCCCCATCCATCAGAGCCGCTTCATATAGTTCTGGATTGATGCCGGCTATGGCGGCAAGATAAATTACCGTATTCCATCCAGCTTCCTTCCAAATGGAGGTTAAAACAATAATGCCGCGAAAGTATTTGGATTCTGCAAGAAACACACGGCTTTGCCCGCCAAAGAGCTCTATGATATAGTTGATAAGCCCGCCAGAGGAGAGCAGGGAATTGACCACACCCGTGAAGATAACCCAGGATAAAAAGTGAGGCAGGTACAGTGCCGTCTGGGCCAGCCGTTTCCCGCCGGTATGGCGGATCTCGTTGAGCATGATCGAAAGCAGAATCGGCACCGGAAAAAAAAGAACGATCTTGTATATGCTGATGATCAGCGTGTTGCGAAACACCTGCCAGAAATCCGGCGAGTTCAGCAACCGCTCAAAATGAGCAAACCCGATAAAGGGGCTGCCTGCAATTCCCAACAACGGCTTAAAATCCTTAAAGGCGACAGTGATTCCATACATAGGTACATATCTGAATATAATGTAATAAAGCAAACCCGGCAATAGCAATAGCAATAGCTGCCACTTCTTCCGGCACTGCCTGAAGAGAGGAGATCTCACGTTCCGCCTCAAGCTACGGAATTTAGTCTTTGAATACATCGGCGTATGCATGCCTAAATAACCAACCGCCTTTCCTCCTGCTGTATATATCATCGGAAAGCCTTTTTTCCGACAGCAAGCCTATCCATTCAAAAACCATTTAACCCCTTGCTGCATTGCAATAATGCAGAAGAACAAGAGGCAGTTTTTTCTATAAGCCAATCGGCATGATCATCATGCAGACCATAAACGCCATTTACACAAAGCACTTTTTTGTTGTCTTTAGCATAGCACACAAAGGTCAACGCGAACATTGAAAATTCTTCATAATCGCGAAACAGGCTTCATCCCTGCTGTTGTATTTTTTTCAGGTAATGATAATCATTTATGATTTGGTTGGAAAAAAGCCTGAAAATACAAAGCGCTCCTCCCGGATGACCCTTGTCTTCCGGGAGGAGCGCAAAGTCAAATTATTGTCTGTCTCCTAAGGGACTGTCCCTGTACTGGGTAGGGGTAATACCAAAGGATTCCTTAAATTTGCGGGCAAAATATTGTACGCTGTTATATCCCACCCGCTCGGATATCTGCTGAACAGCAAGATTGGTTTCTTTCAGCAGCCGTGAAGCCTCTTCCAAACGCCTTTGGTTGATGTACTCCGTAAAATTCTTTCCCACCTGGGTTTTGAATGTACTGCTCAAGTATTGTGGCGTAATCTCCATTAGATCTGATACTTGGGTCAGGGAGATATCCTGCATATAATGGGCATCCACATATTGAACCGCCTGTAGGACTTTTCCCCCTCCATGCTGCTGCGTTTCCGCCTGGATGCAGGTGATAGCCTCCTTGCAAAAATGCTGCACGGACAAGCAGACTTCCTTAGGATGCAATAAATGGGCAGCACTCTCCATGGTAATAGATGCAGGCCAGTTAATAACTTCCGGCATACGCTCCTTCAATACAACAGAAAGGTAGGCCGTCATCTGCAAAGCAGCTTCCCATAAAGCGGACAGCGTGGCATTGTCTGTCATTATCATCTGGTCGAACCAGTCATGCACCATCTCCTCTACTGTATGCATATCCTCAATCAAAATATTGTTTGCTATGCTTTCCAGCCACCAATACTTAAGGCCCGGCATACCCTTTTCCTGCTGCGTCTGCCCTGCTGCATCAACTATGCCCACGTCCTGCCGCGCAGGGGCACAGGCAATAGCCTGCAGCGCCTTTGCATAGGGGCCGGAAATATCCATCAGGTCACCTACCGTACCACCTATGGCAAGCCGCGCATATGGCCAATGCTGGCTTAGCTGAGCCAGTATCTGTTGAAAAAAATCTTGTGTAGGCGGTGCTTCACACAGCGGCCGGCTTAGAATACCGCAAAGCCTGTATTTCTCCATTTCCACCGCCAATACCTCATAGCCGTCCTTGGTTACAAGCGCGCTTCGAATACAGGATTCCAGTTGGTATCGGGCAATCCAACCATCCCATTTGGGGCTGATATCCCCCGACTTCAATTCGGCAACAAAAACAGTAAACTCCCGTTCCCCGGTATCGAACATGTAATTTTCCAGTATTTCATGCACTTCTTCTCGAGCCATGGGATTGCCCTGCAGCAAATGCTGGAAAACACTGGCCAGCACGCGGCTGCGTCCGCTGTCCACGCATTGTTCCAACGCCATGCCATATGCGGAGATAGCGGAAACCGCCTGGTTGATGAATACGATATCATTTGGAGATGGAACTACTTCTCTCCCTTTTATTTTTACAAGCTCCATACGGGCAGCATGCGCCAGTTGGGAAATAGGCCGGTAGAAGACGTTGGCTAATAGATATGAAAAGCCGATACCTAGACCGCTGAGCGCCACAACAATCAAAAGAATCATCCAAAGAAAGCGGTTTGCATCCTGGTCGGCTGACTTGCGTGAAATGCTTATTACATACTGCCATGGCATGACTTTTGAGGATACTTGCTTGTACATGATTCTGGCATCCCGCGTTTTTTCCTCTCCAATTAGCCATTCACCAGGCTGAAGCTCCCCCTGATAAGAAGATGCAAGCACAGTGCCATTGTCATCCAGTACAAAACTACCTGCTTCTTCCCACCCATAACGGGCATACTGGTTCAGCAAATCCCCCCGCAATGTACAGACTACAAAGTTGCGCCCTCTTCTTTGCTGTATGGGTATGCTCTTTCCGATAACAATCTGCACCGTTCTGTCTTCCCTTGTCAGGACATGAATGCCGTTGATTTGATCGCTGGTAAGGAGCATCCTGATGGGCTCCCAATCCAGTTCAGTACCTTCCGGATAATATCCCCTTTGGGTCATTACCCTCTTATCGGCACCAAAGTATACGCCTATAATGTCAATGGCGGGGTTTGTGCTGGCGCTGCTTTCCAGGCGCTTGCGAAGTTCCGCCAGCTTTTGCATTTTTTGCTCTGTGGTGAGCAATAGCGTCACCAGATCATTCATCTCCAGCTCAAGGGCAAAGCGCGTTACTTCACCTTCCAATTGTATCAGCATCGTATCCATTTGCGTGGCAAGGGCCTGGGCTGTGCTTTCCAGCCTGGCATCCAGTTCCAGATCCATGCGCCGTGAAACAAAAAAATACAATAGGCTGCTAAATGCCATAATGGGGATCAGTATAATACAGATAAAGGAGGTGAAATATCGCGCAAACAGACTGCCGCGCGGATTGATATACTTCTCCGGATGCATCATGTTTATCCCCTTACTCTCAAGCACAGCATAAAACTCCATGGCGGAGCATCTGCTTGATAGTATACCATACATTCCGCGAGAACGTAGTATCAAAAGGTAAATGCCTCACTTAGACCCGGCCCATCTGCTCCTGATGGTATTGGCGTGGTGCTACGCCATATAACTCCCGAAATTTGCGTATGAAATTGTGCCCTGTGCTTTTTGAGAAGCTAGAGATGCTTCAATTGAAAAGCACCCACTCTTCGCTATTGAAGAGTGGGTGCTTTGATTTTTATAGTTGCAACATGCCTGCCCATCAGTAGATGTCAATTGCTCGTAGGATAACAGCGGCGATATTCAATATCATTATACTCTGCCCAGCTGCTTTCCAAAGCCATCTGACGGTGATGGTCATCAACCAGCAAAAGTATGAACATCAAAACCAGAAATACAAAGAGCACCATGGGTATTTCCTCCTCCTGCACGGTCCAATCAGTTCCTGCAAACGCCTTTGTCTGCAAGCAAATTGTACCGCAAAATTGGCAAAAAGGAAAGCGTTTTTGCAAGTTTTCCTGCATAATATTTCAGGAAATGCAACTTGCAAATCTCTCTATTCATTGTGAAGAAAACAACAAAAAAACATGCTATAATGCAGGATAACAGGAGGGAAATGCAAATGACGAAAAAACAACTATCTTCAATGATTATTCTGCTTCTTTTACTCATGCATCTGCCTTTTGCATATGCTGCCTCTATGCCCTTTGAAACAATGACAAAGCCGCCAGAGGATGCGCCCTGGCAGGCCTTGGGCGATGCATCCGACGTATATCTCCTACATAAGAGCGATGATGCCATATCCATCAGAGCCCAGAAAAAAAGCAGCTCCAAGCGTCTCTATTCATGGAAGCGCTTTGCCCTGAGGGTGGTTAATTATACTCCAGAAGAAACTTGGCAAAAGATACCGCTGCCATTTGCAGACGGTTTTGTTCAGACCAAGCTGACAGTAAAGGCGGGGTTACAAGACAGGCCTCATCTTCGTGCGTATACCGGCACCGCGAATTTAGGATATGTCTTCCTTGCGGCCTCGGGGAATGTTCCCTTGCTGGCGGAGATTTCAAACGGCGAAAAACATCACAAGCTGCTATTGCCAAACGATGAACAGTGGCAGCCGCTGCTCTTGACCCTTGGTGCCGGCAAGTATACCCTGTCCGTATATGAAGCTGGGTTATATGATTGGCCGATTCGTGTGCTGTTTGAAACATCCTTTTATATAGATAAGGTGCCGGATGATACGCAATTATCCCTTCTTTCTTCGCTGCACACAAATATGGATGCGAATGCCGCCACCGTGAAACTCGCACAAGAGTTATGCAAAAACGCAGGCAGTGACTTGGAAAAGGTAATGCTTTTGTGGGATTGGTTGATGGACCACGCCGCCTATGACAGAACGCTGGCCAGAGGCATACAGTTTAGCGAGATACCAGATGGCGACGCATTCATCCGCGGCGAGCGGGGAATTTGCTGTGACTATGCCGCGTTCATGGCCGTGGGCCTTCGGGCAGTAGGTGTTCCGGCAAAACATATCTATGGCAAGAATCTGCGGACCGGCAATCAACATGCCTGGAACGAAGTATACATGGATGGCAAGTGGCAAATCATTGACGCCACCATGGCACAATCTCGCGGGCCAAAAAAATTCCACACCGAAAGTGCCAAGCACTACGGTGCGGAAAAGGGTACGTGGGACGGATATCATTGATATTCTTGCGAAAATCACTTTCTGGCTTTTCACAAACTCACCGCTAAATGCTTAGTCCCTTCTCCTGGCCATCGCCAGCAAACGCAGCAGCTGCAGCACAGCGGTGACAGCGGCGGCCACATAGGTCAGCGCGGCAGCATCCAGAACAGCTTTGACCTTGGGTGCTTCCTCACGGGTTACATAGCCGCCCGTTTCCAGCATGGTCATGGCCCGGCGGGACGCGTTGAATTCCACAGGCAATGTAATTAGGGAAAAGAGTACCGACAGCGCGAACACGACGATGCCAACAAACATCAGCGGTTTCCAACTGAAGATAAGACCGGCGATGAACAGCGGAAAATATAGTTGGCTGGAAAGGGACACCACTGGCACAACGGCATTGCGCAGCTTCATGGGGCCATACTCATCCATCTGCTGCATGGCATGACCGGCTTCATGAGCAGCGATACCCAGCGCGGCCAGACTGTTGGATTGGTAAACACCTTCCGATAAGCGCAAAACATCTGTTCTAGGATCATAATGGTCGGAGAGTGTGCCCTCCGTCCTCTCCACGCGAACACCGCCATTGTTGTTTTCTACTAGAATGTTTCTGGCCACCTCACTGGCTGGCCGGCCGGCGTAGGAACCCACCCTGGAATACTTTTCATACGCGCTTTTTACCTTATACTGTGCCCATAAGCCTAGCAGCAAGCCAGGCAGGATATACATCCAGTCATAGATGGAAAAGTAAAACGGAAAATACATGATATAACCTCCTTTACGGCTATTGGCCGCATATGGTGGCAGAAAAGCTGATCCACTGTAAGCATAACGCAGGTAAACATTTCATGCAATAGGCTTTGCACAGAATGTCTATCCGCGGACATGTTTCCCTCGAATTCAGGTTTCAATCCTCACGTTTGCCGAATACGCAAAACGGTCATAAATGATTTTTCGAAATAATGAAAAGCGGGAACAAAGAACCATGCATAAACGTCGTATAAATGAACAACTGGACAAGCAATAGAGGAAAAGCATTTTTCCGACAGCTTTCCCCTCAAAAAGTGCTTGCCAATACTTTTGTTACTCTATACAATGTTGTAAAGGGAGCGAGGGGCGGAATATCACTGCCCCGAGCAAGGAGGGAAGTCTGCCATGACACACGGAAACAAACGCAAAGCGGCATTGGTAGCGCTGCTTTTGGTTACAGCGCTATTGGTATCCAGCTGCTACATGTCCCCTAGCGATATCACAGACGGATCAGATACGCTGGATGTAGGTAGCGACAGCATGCCTTTTGCAACCATGGGAACCACGCCAACGCCTACCCCCTCCCCCACGCCTGAACCCACTTCTGCGGGCGGCCTGCCCCAGCCTACCAACTGGGAGGACACTTTTTTCACCGATCCGCCGACCCAAACGCAGCCGCCGGTTCAGAACACAAGCCCCACAAATGTGCCCACAAACGCTACAAATCCCCCAAGCAGCACCCGTAAGCCGACGGCTACACCGCTTGCTCAAAATGACAAAGTGCTCAAAAGCGGGTCCACCGGCGATGCCGTCTGGCAGTTGCAGACAAAGCTGAAGGAATTGGGATATTATAAGGGCAGCGTGGACGGAGAGTACGGCTCAGGCACCACCAATGCGGTAAAGGCGTTTCAGGATGTAAATGGCCTGAAAGCTGACGGCGTTGCAGGCGAACAAACCCAGGATAAACTCTACAGCTACTACGCCGTTCCAAAACCTGCTGACTATGCAACCACCGCGCCAAACAACAATAGTGGCAGCAATAACAATAATAATCGTCCTACAAGCACCCCCAGAGCGACAGCCACCCCAAACTTGTCCAAGGCTAGATATTTAAAAGTTGGCATGTCCGGCAGTGATGTCAAGCAGGTGCAAAGCCGCCTGATCGCTTTGGGTTACCTTTCCGGTTCAGCTGATAGCTCTTACGGTGGTGCTACAGAATATGCGGTAATTGCCTTCCAGAAAAAGTCAGGCGAATGGGATGACGGTATTGCCGGCCCCAATACACAGACAAAACTGTTTGCATCCAACGCACCCAAGGCCAGCGGCGTTGCCTCTTCCATAGGCACCTCCCTAAAGGAGGGTATGAACGGCAGTGAAGTGCGCGCCTTGCAAAAACGCCTGAAGGATTTGGGCTATCTAAGTGGAACCATCGATGGTGATTTTGGCACAGGCACAAAGAACGCGGTCACGGCTTTCCAGAAAAATGCCGGCATTAACGCAGACGGCATTGCCGGCACAGCCACGTTGAACAAGCTTTATGCCAGCGACGCTCCCACCTCCAGCGGCACTCCCAGTAACCCCAGCACAGGCGGAACCCCCACAGCCACGCCTCCGCCCAGCAATTCGAAATACACAACTTTGCGTGAAGGCGACAAGAACGATGATGTAAAACGCCTGCAGCAAAGATTAAAGGACTTGGGCTATTATAATGGGGTTGTAGATGGTCAGTATGGCTCCGGAACCGTTACGGCGGTCCAGTCCTTTCAGTCCATGAACAGTCTGACCGTTGACGGTATCGCTGGTCCTACCACGCAGCAACGACTGTATGGTGACAGTTCCAGCGCGAACAAAGTTCCAGGTTCTTTAAAGCAGTTTGACGAGAGCACCGATGTGCGGGACATGCAATATGCACTGTACGAACTGGGTTATTTCCAAGATTCCATCAATGGTTTATATGGTGACAGCACCGTTAACTCAGTGAAGGAATTTCAAATGATTAACGGTTTGGTGGTTGACGGGGTGGCAGGTAATGCCACCCTGAATCTCCTGTTCTCCATTCAAGCAAAACCTGCAAGCGCATCCAGCGGCGTATACGAAACACTGCAAAAAGGCAGTGAGGGCGACAGTGTTATCACACTGCAGGCCACGCTTATGGATTTAGGATATTTGATGGACGCCCCCACGGGCATTTTTGACGATGCGACATTTGAGGGTTTAAAAACCTTTCAGCAATATAATGGCCTGACCGTTGATGGGATCGCCGGATCTACCACCCTGGAAAAGCTCTACAGTGATCAGGCAGTGCAAAACCCATTGCGCCCATAACAAATTATTGCAATCATCCCTCCTTGAACCATATGTTCGAGGAGGTTTTTTATTATTATGAATCCAGCTTCACGCTCTTCACAAATAGTTCAATGCTTCATCATTGAGAAAAACACATAGATTCAGTGAGCATATAATGAAATGGCTCCATGGTATGTCAGTTGGCATTCATTGGTGCATTATTCCAGGTTAAAACGATGCACAGCTTATCCTATATCCAAATATGCTCAGGCCAATCTAAGTCAAAAGGTAAGCCTGTTGCAAACGGAGAGATGTATATGAGCAATATTGCGCTGCAAATTCAGCGCACATCAGCAGAGTCAATCACCGTCTCTGGAAATGTTGTTTTTGAATCCACAAACTATTCCTCAGGAAATATTGCGTATAGTCCAATGACCGGCATCATTACCCTTCTAGAACCGGGAAGATATGTTATCAATTGGTGGGTTGCTGTGCAATCCTCCCTGAGTCAGAATGGAATAGTATTTGCATTGTCTTCTTCGCAAGGAGATTACCTGTTGGGGAATTCCCCTATCAAAACCGACGAAGTATCAGGTATCGGGATTATTGAAACCAATTCTGCCCCTGTCACACTTTCACTTGTCAATGCCAGCACGAGCACTATTTATTACTCGACGATTGTCCCCGTTACTGCTGTATTGATGCTGATGGAAGATGACACCTCAGGTGCTACCGGTCCAACTGGCCCTACCGGACCCGCCGGCGATATTGGTCCCATTGGCCCTGCCGGAAGCACCGGGCCTATCGGCGACACCGGTCCTACTGGCGCCATTGGCCCCACTGGCAACACTGGTCCCGCTGGAGACACCGGTCCTACTGGCGACACTGGCCCCGCTGGAGATACTGGCCCCGCTGGCGACACCGGTCCTACTGGCGATACAGGCCCTACTGGCGACACCGGTCCTGCTGGCGATACAGGCCCTACTGGCGATATTGGTCCCATTGGAGATACAGGCCCCATAGGCAACACCGGTCCCGCTGGCGACACAGGCCCTACTGGCGATATTGGTCCCACTGGCGACACTGGTCCCACTGGAGATACAGGCCCCACAGGCGACACTGGTCCTGTTGGAGATACCGGACCCGCCGGGCCTACTGGCGATACTGGTCCCAGTGGAGATACCGGGCCATCTGGAAATGCAACCGCATATGTTGAAACGAGTGATATTGGTAATGTTAATACTGAACTGGCATACAACCAAGGAGGCGGAAACAACCAAGCCGTAGGTGCATTGGTCTTTGATGGACCTATCAACAATGCCGTATCCAATCTGGCGGCTTATATCACACAAGATGGAGCAGCGGCAGGCAGTTTTCAAATGGCGATACTGCACCCTGTCAGCATAAGCCAAGCAAATGTTATCGCGGCAACTGCCATTGTCAATTCCATTTCACCCGGTTTGTTCGTGTTGCCATTGACGGCACCACAAATGCTAATCGCAGGCACAACGTACTATCTGGCTGTTTACAATCAGGTCAACGGTTCTAAGCTCGGCGCCATAACCGCCGGCCTTGGAACGACGGAAGACGCTCCCCCCATTAACTTCAGGGTTCAAAACATCGCTGGTTTCACAATTGGCGATATGATCAATACCAGCGATGTCAGCCTCCGGCTGACACCGTGGCTGGCTGCATTCTAAAAAGTAAAGCGCCGGGCTTTAGGTCCAGGCGCTTTTACGTGCTTTTTTGCTATGGAGTCACTGTGGTCTGAATATCACCCAGCTTCGGCCGCCGCCGCAAGAAAGGAAGCAGCGATTGGAGCGTAACGGCGGTAATCACCATCAAAAAACCAATCAGCGCGCGTACGCCAGGTGCCTCCCCCAGCACCAAAAAGACCCATACCGGGCTCATAATCGGCTCCATCATCAAGATAATGGAGGCTGCGGTTGGTTCAGTTTTCTTGATGCCCCTGGCAAACAAAAGGTTGGCAAAGCTGTATTGAAAGATGCCCAGCAAGATCATTACACCTATGGATTCAGGCGCCAATGCAAAGTTCTGATCCGCCAGCAAGAAAGGGAAACACAAAACAAAGGATAGACTGCAGCCGATAATCTGCCCATCCTCCGGCCGTGTCTTTTCCAGGCGATTGATTAGCACCAACGCCGCAAAAGCAAAGCCTGACAACAAGGCAATTATGTTGCCCAACATACCGTCACTGGTCAATTGGTCAGAAAACGCTAGCACGCAACCTGCAAACACAATAGCTGTAAGAATAAACTCCATTGGTGTCGGCCATCTTTTCTCCGATACGGCCGTATATATAAGGATCAAAATCGGAGCGATATACTGCAAAACAATAGCGTTGGCCGCCGTTGTCAGCTTATTCGCTGCAAGAAATAAAAGCGATGTCAGAAACATCGCCACACCGGAAGCGATATTGTGTTTTGTCATTCGAAATGGCACATATCCCTTCCCGCTGATACGCTGAACGTTGCGCAAAATAATAAGAAATACGGCACTTATCAGCCCACGCATGCAGGATATGGAGAAGCTTCCCCATGGCAGCAGCTTAATTAAAATGCCCGCCGTACTCCATAAAATAGCGGCGGAGAGGATCATCAAATGACCTGTCAGGGAATTTTGCTTTTTCATAACCCAACCCCTCGGTTCTTTTATGCAGATATGCCGCAGACATCATACCAAAACCAAACTGGCTGTGCAAGGGGCATGCTCTTGGTTCCCCAATGCGAATGAGCTCACAGCCGCAAATGCTCATTATGTCTCATGCTCAGAAGTGTACTTTTCATGAACAGTTTGCTCATTGAAACATTATTTATTGAATGGTGAAAAGTGGGAGAATTCTTCGATAAACGCACCCGGCTTTTTGCATAGAAAAATGCATCATATGACATTTATTTGTGTTATAATATTGAAGCAAACTGGAATATCCATCCATAAATGTTTCGGAGTAAATATCATATGAAGACATTTCGTGAGTTATACAAACAAGCGGTTACCCTGGCCTTGGATAATGATTTGGATCATCTGCCTCAGAATGGAGAATTTGATCCTCATCAGCTGGATTGCTTGCTGAACCCGAAAAAGCATCCGCTGGTACTGAAAACCGGCACATGTAACTGCACAGGGGACAGGCAGGCAGAATGCGTCCGCCGCTGCCCTTTCGGCGCAATACGCCCAGCCAAGGGCGGTGGCATCTCCATTGATCCTGACTTATGCCTGGGTTGTGCCGACTGCATCGACGGCTGCGCCGAGGAAAAGCTTCAGGCAAGCACAGATATACTACCGGTTTTGCAGGCTGTGCGTGCCTCCAAAGGGCTCGTTTATGCCCTGATTGCTCCCGCCTTTCTGGGTCAATTCAGCAAGGACGTCACCCCCGGAAAGCTGAGAACCGCGCTGAAATCTGTGGGCTTTGACGGCATGCTGGAGGTCGCACTGTTTGCAGATATTCTCACGCTCAAAGAAGCACTGGAGTTTGACAAGAATATACAAACCGAAACAGACTATCAACTCACCAGTTGCTGCTGCCCCATGTGGATCGGTATGATACGCAAGGTGTACAACGATTTGATCCCCCACGTGCCTGGCTCAGTTTCCCCCATGGTCGCCTGTGCCCGGGCAGTAAAGATCATGCATCCCGACGCGATGACGGTATTTATCGGCCCCTGCCTGGCCAAGAAGGCGGAAGCAAGGGAGAAGGACTTGGCAGGCGCAGTGGATTACGTGCTCACCTTTCAAGAAGCGCAAAACATATTTGATCTGCTTGGCATTAAACCTGCGCAAATGGAGGAGAGCGATAAAGACCATTCCTCCAAGGCCGGGCGGATTTACGCCCGTACAGGCGGCGTGAGCGAGGCTGTACGGGAAACGGTGTCACGGCTCAATCCAAACCGTTCCATTACCGTGCGCACGCGCCAGGCAGATGGCGTACCAGCCTGCAAGGCCATGATGAACGATATCCTGTCAGGCAACGGCGGCGGAAACTTTTATGAGGGCATGGGCTGCCGCGGCGGCTGTGTAGGCGGCCCCCGGGCTGTGACCCCACCGGAAGAAGGAAGGCAGGCAGTAAATGCCTATGGCGATGCCGCCCGCTATGTTACACCTGCCGAGAATCCTTATGTCATGGAGCTTTTGCACCGGCTGGACTTTGATACCATTGAAAGCCTTTTGGAAAAGGATGAAATATTCACCAGGCATTTTTGATCTCAAGGCCTCCTTCACCAATTTTCAAATTCTTACCGCAGCCTGCAGTTGAAATTCTCTAACCTGCAGTGATATATACGGTGATGGGTATATATAGGCTACGAAGCCTTGTACCTCTGGAAGGCGGATTTTATTGTGAGTATCTATTTGCGCATAGATATTAACCTCGTCTCTATGGTTTTGCTGGGTGTAGTCACATATCTTGCATACATCCGGCTCGATCATGAAGATGCCTTCAATAAGCTCTTTTTCAAAGGCTGCCTGCTGATAATCATGCTGACTGCCTTTGAGGCTTTCACCTGTATCGTGAACGGAAATCCTTCTCCTTGGCTGCGTGCGTTTTCTACTTTTTTGCATGTGTGTTTGTTTGCTTTTCCCCCTTTGCTGGCTTACTACTGGTACCTTCTAGCCAATACGCTCACCCTTGGCCGAAATGTTCGTGAGATGAAGGAAAATATCTATTATCTAATTCCCGTAGCGGCCAACACTCTGATGGTCGTGTTCTCCTCCGCCTATCGTCTGGTCTTTTTCATCGACAGCTCCGGAGTTTACCATCGCGGCCCGTTTTTCTGGTTCACCTCAGTCATTGCCCTGACTTACATGATTTGGGGTCTCATTCTGCTGATCACAAGAAGAAAGGCGCTGCTGCGCCAAGAATTTTTGTTCCTGGCCCTTTTCTGCCTTCTGCCCGTGATCGGGGGCATTATTCAGGGGTTCGCCTACGGAGTGCTGCTCATGTGGCCCTGCAGCGCGCTGGCTTTGATCATCATGTACCTGTACCTGCAAGAAAGAATGGTTCAAACCGACAGCCTTACTGGTGCCTGGACACGCAGTTCCTTTGAGCATTACATCACCCAAAATCTGCAAAGCAACAACGGAAAAGCCTTTGGCATCATTTATGCTGATGTGGACAATTTAAAGCCCATCAATGATCAATACGGCCATTCGGAAGGTGATAATGCACTGCGGGGTGCCGTTCTTGCCTTGAAAAGCGTCTTGCGTAAAGGCGACGCCATAGCGCGCATGGGCGGTGATGAGTTCGCCATCCATGTAAATGTTGCCACCATGGAGGAGCTTACATTAGTGCTTTCACGCATCGAGGAAGCTTTACAGCTTTACAACCAACAATCCGGCAAAGAGTACAACCTTTCTTTAAGCTTTGGCGCTGACCTGTTTTACGAAAAGGCAGACTGCAGTATGGATGCCATCATCCGCCGGGTAGACCTGTTGATGTATCACAACAAACGAAGCAAGCGTGGGGCTACCGTGTTGAATGCATAATCTGCTGTTAGAACGTAAGCCCTGCCTGATATGCCGTTTCTAAATGCCTATCCGCGTTTTGCGCCCTGGGCTGCCCTTCTTGCCTTGACATACCGTCCAAGATGATCATCTCTTTATGGTCGACCCGGTCAAATAACCTGTCACCCAGCATCACCGTTTTCATGCTATCCAGATGTCCATATGCCTGCAGGGTTTCCATGGTATGGCCAGTGATGATCATCACAAGGCCTTTTTTTAATTGCCTCATAGTACGCTTTCCATAGGCAAAACCATAGGTCCAGACCCTGTCAAACCAGCCTACTAGCTTCGCCGGTGCCTCCGTCCAAAACACTGGATAAATGAATACAATAGCGTCGCTTCGGTTGATCTTTTCCTGCTCTTGGAAAACATCAGCAGATACAGGCAAATCATTTCTGTAATTGGCCTCCCGCAGGTATTCTTCCTCGCTCATATCCGTTCGAAAGCCCATGGCATACAAATCAGACAGTATGATAGTATGCCCAGCTGCCTTCAGGCCCTTGACAAAGCTATCCCTCGCCTGCCTGGTGAACGAGTCGTCGCTGGGATGGGCGTATACGATGTGCACTACCATTGAAAGACCTGCCTTTCTTTGCCTAGATGACTGATTATACATAGAATAGGCAAAGCCTACAAGGTTGAAATGGCTATAGCAGACTTACCCTTTGATATTTGATAATTTTTTATCTACTTATTGACTATGAAGTCATGTTCTGTTAAAATTGACTCGTAAGTCATATGAAAGAAGGGCTTCACTTGCCAATGGATACTTTCCTGCGCTTAAAGGAAGAAAAGCGCAGCTTGATCGTCTCGGAAGGACTCAATGAATTTTCACGGCACAACTATCAGGAAGCCAATACGGATATGATCACAAGAACGTGCAATATCTCAAAAGGCAGCTTGTACGGCTACTTCGGCAGCAAGAAGGAGTACTATCTTTATCTTGTCGGCCATTGCCTGTCGGTCTATCAACACGCCAATGAACAAATGCCTGAGGGCGATGCGTTTTATGACCTGATTTTCGATTCACTGTCGAGAAAAATGCGATTTATCAGGGAGCATCCCCTGGAAACCGCATTTCTAGCCCAGGCTGCCAGGGAAGAATGCACCGAGGTACAAAAAGAAAAAAACCAGCTCTTGCGCTCTGCCATGGGAGAAAACGAATTGCGCTTTCGCGAAACATTGAAATCCGCTCTGCAGAAATTACCGCTCAAGCCATCGGCAGACTTTGAGGTTGTCTACAAGCACATGCTCCTGTACGCCACAGCCATCCAGGAAGATATGCTAAGAAACTATCAAGGAAAACCGGAGGCACTTTTTCAACAGGAAGAGCACTTGAAGATGGAACTAAAGCAGGGGCTTGATCTGATGCTTTATGGCATATTGAAAGAGGTATCAATATGAAACAAATAGGCATGCTCCGCGCCATGGCGCTTGTCAGCAAATTTCAAAAGCTGTCGCCCGAAAAGCAAAAAGGAATTCAGACAGAGCGTCTTCAGGCGCTGATTGCCTACGCCGTTGCAAACAGTTCTTTTTACCGTGAACTGTATAAAGATGTAGCTGACCCCACTAGCCTTTCAAATCTGCCGCCCGTCAATAAAACGGTGCTGATGCAAAGCTTTGACCGTTGGATAACCGACCCTGCTGTCCGCCTTGCCGATATCTATGCCTTTATGCAAAACAAAGATAATATCGGCCGCAAGTTCAGAGGCAAGTATCTTGTATTTACAACCTCCGGTTCGACAGGCAACCCTTCCGTCGTTTTGTATGACAAGCAAACTAATGGCGTCATGTCTGGTGTCAACACCATCCGCTCCATTTCCAGGCCGGAAATCATTCAGAAATTGATCTTCCAAGGCGGAAAAAGCGCAGGCGTATTCGCTACAGGCGGCTTTTACCTGGGCAACAGCTCTGTTCGGGCAAGGCTTTTGCAAATGCCCTGGAAGAAAAAACAGATGATGGTGACCAGTGTGTTAAATCCTTTGCCGGATATCGTGAGGGAGTTGAACGACTTTCAGCCGGCCATGCTGGGCGGCTACCCCACCGCGCTGGAGCTATTAATGGAAGAGCAAAGGGCAGGACGGCTGGATGTTCACCCCATGCTCATCATGACCGGAGGCGAATATTTAAGCGACAGGCTGCGCAGTGCATTGAAAGAAGTGTTTCACTGTCACGTACAAACCAGTTATGCCTGCACGGAAGGCGGAACAATTGCCTGCGAGTGCAGGGAAGGGCATTTTCACATCAATACAGACTGGCTCATTATAGAAGCCGTGGATAAGAACAACCAGCCGGTACCCGACGGCGTTCTCTCAGATAAAATTTTGCTGACCAACTTGTCCAACTACACCCAGCCGTTTATCCGCTATGAGATTACCGACCGCATCAGTCTGCACCATACGCCCTGCGCCTGCGGTAAAAACTCACCATGGCTGGAAATTGAAGGCCGCACAGATGATATATTGACCTTTCAAACGGAAAAAGGTGATATCCGCGTTCCGCCCCTGGCGCTGTATGCGCTACTGAAGGAGGTGCATGAAATCAGCCGGTTCCAATTGGTTATGCATGAAGCCAACAGGCTTGAACTTCGGCTGATTACCACAAAAAACGCAGAAAAACAGGCGACATATGAAAAGGCCAAGCAAGAGCTTCTTGCCTATCTTGCAAAGAGCGGGGTTGTGAACACGACAGTCTATCTTTCTGAGGATGTACCCCATCCTCACCCGCAAAGCGGCAAGTTTCAGCATGTATTCATTGCAAAAGAGTAGATATCATCAAGACATCTCCTGAACAATGCAAATCCCGGCGCTCATAACGCCGGGATTTGCTGTTGCCTATACAGAATGTTCGCGTTCATTACACTAATGCTTACTTTGCAACCACGGGGATGCTGATTTCCACCTTGCACACATCCGCCGCCTCATCCCACAGGGTATACTTTTCTATGGTGGGCAGGCCGGATTTTTGATACTTGCTCTGAGGCAGAAACTCCTGGTTGATTCGCTGCCAGGTGTGGTACAGTGCCTGGCCGGTAATAGAACCTGCGGCTTCAAACACAAGCCAAGTCGCTGTAGGATAGGTATAACTTTCAAAGCCCTCCACGTTCTCGCCATTCCACTGCACAGCACACATATAGTCGTTGCTGCCATCCTTCATAAAGCCAAAGCACAGGCCCAGATCGTAAAAATGCCCGCTGAGCTTGGTGATTGCTTCACCGCTGCCGTCGCTTTTTACAATTGCCCAGGTGCCCCCGCCGTAGGGTGTTGTGCGCCTCTTGCCGATCACCTTGAACGCTTCTTTTTCCACTGCCTTGTAATCCAATTTATTGACCCCCTTCATCGTCAGTTCGAAGGAAAGGCGGCAGTAAAACGCAAGCTTCGCGCCTTTATCACGGGCGCCGGCCGGATTCACTCCATGCATTTTTTTAAATGCAGCGGTAAACGCATCCGGCGAGCCGTAGCCGTACTTCAAAGCGATGTCGATTACCTTCTCCTCCGTATTCTGCAGATCATACGCGGCGCAGGTAAGCCGCCTCCGCCTGATATACTCCGATACCGGAATGCCCGTTATCTGTATAAATGAGCGCAGAAATTGGGAAAATGGGCATGCCATGATTCTGGCAATTTCTTCAGGGCACATTTCATCCCCCAAGCATTCTTCGATATAGTCCATCGCGTGGTTCATGCGTTCTACAAAGTCCATTTCCTCACCTCCTCGATCGCAATTATAAAGGAGATATGTACATGCCGCCCGTGAATAAGACGACAGATATTCACGGGTCAATAACGTAACACAATTGAAAATATCATACCACAGCCGCTATCACCTGTCATCCAGCGCAAATGCAAAAAGGAAAAAGGCAGCCAGCTCACGAAACAATCAATCACCCATGCGCCTTATACTACTTTTGTTGGAGGCTTTCATGCGCCTGAAGTTTTTCGCTATCCTGTTAGCTGCCTGCATTTTGCTGGTATCGCCTGCCGCGCTGGCGGAGAATCTGCTGATTAACGGCAGCTTTGATGCGCTTGAAGAAGGCTGGCCCGCCGGCTGGTTTGAAGACATGTGGTTATATGATCCCGGCGTCTCCACTTTGTCCATTAGCGGCGAGGGATCCAGTGGCATTTGTGCGTCCATTGAAAATACAGCCTCCAATGACGCCCGGTTTGCACAGACTGTTCAGGTTTCACCCAATACCACTTATCTGCTGAGCGGGCTTGTCAAAGCAGCAGGGCTGGATGATGCAAAGGGCGGCGCGGGCTTTTCCGTACTAGGCACGTATGGAACCTTCCCCGCCGTATATGATACCGCAGGCGAATGGGTGCGGCTGCAAAGCTATATCATCACCCGGGAAAACCAAAGTGAAATTACCGTTGCCGCAAGGCTTGGTTTTTACAGCAATGATACCACCGGAAGCGCTTTCTTTGACGATGTATCGTTAACGCCAGTTGATGATGTACCAGATGGTATCATTCCGATACTGCTGCAAGACGATCTTTCCGGCCTTGGGCAAGCTGACACGGAGGACACATCGCAAGCAGAGGAGAACTCACCTGTTATACTTCCCCTCATTGTGGCCGCGCTTGTCGTTTGCTTTCTCTTTCGTAAATGGCAGCTATGGCATAAACTACCCAAGAAGGCTCGCAAGACCGCCTTTATCGAAGGTCGAAGCCAAGCACTTGTTGGGAAGACACCTCCATTCCATTTCACAAAATCAGATTGGCTGCTCTTGCTGAGTCTGACTGCCCTGGCCGCCGCTCTCGCCTTTTTTAGCCTTGGCGCAACAAAAGCGCCGCAGACCGTGTATACAACCACGGGAGAAACGGAAAGCATTACCTTTGACTTGGGCACAGCTCAAGATTTTCAGATACTGTATTACAGCGGCATCAACCAGCAGAATCATACCTTCACCGTCTCCTGCTCCGAGGATGGACAAGCATGGACAGAGCCTTATGAAGTATCTCTCTTAATCGGCGACTGTTTTCAATGGAAATATATAAAAGGCGCACTTTCCAAGGATGGTGGTGGCCTCATCACACCCGCCAACTCTCCCCTTTCCACACGTGCACGGTATGTGCGTTTGCAGGCGGACAGTGCCGGCATGACACTGATGGAGATCGCGTTTCAAAATGAGAATGGGCAGGCCTTACAGGTTGCCGCTGTGGGAAGGACAGGGGGATCGGTTGATTCCATAAGCGACTACAATTATCTTGCAGATGAAGCTGATACCTTGCCCCTTGTGCCAAGCTACTATAACAGCATGTACTTTGATGAAATCTACCATGGACGCACTGCCTATGAGCATGCCCATGGCATGGCTACCTATGAATGGACCCATCCGCCCCTTGGCAAGGTGCTGATGATGTTGTCAGTAAAGGCATTTGGCATGACGCCCTTTGGTTGGCGCTTCGCCGGCGCATTGGCAGGGGTGTTTATGATTCCTGCTATGTACTTTATGGGAAAGCTGCTTTTCAAAAAAATACGGTTTGCCGCGCTGGCCGCGTTTTTGATGACCTTTGATCTGTTGCATCTTGCCCAAACGCGCCTTGCCACCATCGACAGCTTTTCGGTGCTGTTCATACTGGTTTCTTACCTTTTCATGTTCCGCTACCTGCAAATGAGCTTTTTTAGGGATGGTTGGCGCACCTTGTATCCACTTGGTCTTTCGGGGCTTTTTATGGGCTTTGCCTGCGCCACCAAATGGATCGGCATGTACGCGGGCTTAGGGCTTGCAATGCTGTTTTTCTGGAACATGGTTCGCCTGTATCTGGACTACAAGGCAATGCAGGTGCTTGGCAACGAAAAGCAAAAACAGGTTAGTAGGTACAAGATGTATCTTTCAGGTACACTGGCCGCCTGCGTTCTGTTCTTTTTGATCGTTCCCTTTATGATTTACTATTTCAGCTATATCCCCCAATTTGCCCATGAAGGCGGGCTAACCTTTCAGCG
This sequence comes from Bacillota bacterium, assembly GCA_023398575.1. Taxonomy (GTDB): domain Bacteria; phylum Bacillota; class Clostridia; order Christensenellales; family Aristaeellaceae; genus JAEWAH01. The sequence goes on from JAEWSC010000070.1 coordinate 25,816, forward strand.
GTTTATCGACACACAAAAGTCGATGTTCAGCTACCATGCGCACCTGACCGCCACGCATCCGTATCAGTCACCCTGGTTTGAATGGCCGCTGATCCTGCGGCCTATGTGGTATTACAGTGGTTCGGATGTAAAAGAAGGCATGGTCTCCACGATTATGGGCATGGGCAACCCAGTCATTTGGTGGGCCGGTGTCATTGCCTTTGTGTATGTATTCATCCGCTGGTTGATTCCGCACCTAAAAGGGAGCAAAATCACCGATCACCGGCCGGCCATGCTCCTTTTATCCGCGGCCGCGCAATTTACACCCTGGGTCTTTATTACAAGGGCTACCTTTATCTATCACTATTTTGCCTGCCTTGTGTTTGTTATGCTGTGCATTGTCTATGCCCTGGAACAGCTTTGCATCCACAGAGCAAAATCAGGATTCATCGTTCAGGTTGTATACATGGCCGCCGTGCTGCTGGCCTTTATTGGCTTATATCCCTTTGCCACCGGCATTGCCATGAGCAGGGGCTGGGCGGACGCCATGAACTGGTTCAAAGACCTTATGCTCCCCTGGTGGCAGATGGGCGGATGGCTGCGGTACTAACACTGCACAGCAAAAGTCGGAGTCTTTGCGCAAATATTTGATATTCTCGTCCTTAGGAAAGGAGAATGAAGATGGATTGGATTGCACGCATGAACAGCGCCCTTGATTATATTGAGGCACACTTAACGGAGGAACTGGATTTGGCGGAGGTTGCCAAGGCCGCCATGACCTCCGCCTATCACTTTCCCCGCATGTTTGCCGCTTTAGCAGACGTCACCCTGTCAGAATACATTCGCCGCCGAAGGCTAAGCCGTGCCGCACAGGATTTGTCTTTGGGCAGCGAACGTGTAATTGATGTAGCGGTCAAATACGGCTATGAATCGGCAGATGCTTTTGCAAGGGCTTTTTTCAGGCAGCATCAAGTGCTGCCTAACAAGGCCAGGGAAAATGGCGTGCGATTTGTAAGCTATCCCAAGCTCTCCTTTCACTTGACGCTAAAAGGAGACGTACCCATGAACTACCGCCTGGAGGAACTGACTTCCCTTCGTATCGTCGGCCGCGCCTTTGAGGTAAACACAAAAGAGGCCTTTTCCATCGTCCCCGGCATCTGGCAGCGGGAAATGGAAGGCGGCTTTATTCCCAAGCTCATCGACATGTCTTGGGAAAAGCCCAAATGCAAGCTGGAAAGCCTGCTGGGTATCATCGGTGATAAGCCCCAGATTGGTGATGAAACCTTCCATTACTTTATCGGTGTACGGTATGACGATGAAACTCCGCAAGGGATGGCGGAATTGATTCTTCCTAAAACAACCTGGGCCGTTTTCCCGTGTGTGACTGATGCCTGGAAAAGAATATATACTGAATGGCTGCCAAGCTCCGGTTATGAGCTTGATGATGCGCCTATTGTGGAATGTCACTACCCGCCCGATCATGAACCTACATCTGAATTGTGGGTGCCAGTAAAGGTCCAGGAATAAGGAAAAACGGAGCGGAGGATACTCTATGGAACTGCCAAAGGTATTGACAGATATAAGCCAAGCGTATCAGCAGATTCTAGGTGAAAACCTTTGTGGAATCTATGTGCACGGCTCCCTTGCCTTTGGCTGCTTCCACCCCGCTGTCAGCGATATCGATTTTCTGGTGGTTGTCTATGAAGACATTACCCAGCAGCAAAAAGAATCGCTGATTTTGACCCTTTGCGCATTGCAGCGGGCTGCCCCGCCCAAGGGATTTGAAATGAGCGTTGTTTTGTTTGCGGATTGCCGGTTCTTTTCATACCCCACGCCGTTTCTGCTCCATTATTCCAATGCCCATTTAGGTAAAATCCAGAGCAGTTTATCAGAGTATTGCAAAGCCATGAACGGCACCGACGCTGATCTGGCCGCCCACTTTACCGTGATCCGGCATGCCGGTATCGCTTTATATGGAAAGCCCATTGCTGATGTTTTTGGAAATGTTCCTAGACATGACTATTTGTGCAGCATACA
>JAEWSC010000095.1 GCA_023398575.1 Bacillota bacterium
ATTATCTCCATTACATGCTGCTTGAACTCTGCCGTATACCTCGCGTTCGGCATCCCTTTTGGCATGAATACACCCCCAAAGTTCTTTCAGTATACCATACTGTCTAACTTTAGGGGTGCAGTTCAAATGGACGCCCGGCGCTTTCATGTTACTCACTTACGTACTTTGCGTTGATGGCTTCCAGCTCGCTCTTGCGCATGGGCGGCGCGCAGGCAGGGCAGCGGGTGAGAGAAGCGAAGGTGTCTTCTTCCAGCTGGCCATAGGTAAAGCCCGACAGCGGCAGGAACTTTGCTTTCACATCCGAGCAGTTGGCGTCGCTGTGGTAATAGGAACCGCCTTCTGGGTTATAGTACAGCGGCGTATCGTCACTGGGAATGGTTATTTGGCGACCCTTGTAATCCTCCCAAATAAAGACCCGGGTATTCATATCCAGGTTGTTCCATAGCCACGACATATTGACACCCTGGGGATTTTTTCGGCGCTGTACGCGTACACAGCCATGGCTGGCCTTGCTGCCAAGCTTGGGCTCTGTTTTGTCAAAATACTTGCTGCCATCTGCCCGCAGGGTATAAGGTACCTGATGGATCAGGTTGCCGCTGTTGAAGCGGATGGCCATTTCACAGTGCAGGTTGTCGGACATGAATTTGCCGACCTTGCTGACTAACAGATAATCGCCGGCTTGGGTTTCTGTGTACAGCTTATCGGGGTCACTGACAAGACCGGTGGAAATGAGAAGCTCTGAAAAAAGCTTTCCATCCTTGAAGATATACATGCGTTGGGTTAGCTTATCGATGATCAAACCGTACTTTTGGGAAGGGTTCTTTGTTTTCAGCAGGTTTGTTTTCACATACCCCTGCACCATTTCGCCGAATACTTTTACTTTGCTGTCATGGAAGGAGCTGGAATAGGATTCGACCAAGCTCCAGCCGTTATCCAGCTTTTCAATGATTCGTACGCCCTGGGATGAATACGTTACCTCGCCAACCGCTTCAGCATCGTCTTCGGGCTTTGCACGCAGTTTGTAGGCGGATTTCTCGTTGCCGTCCAGCACGGTTACGGGCTGCATCATCGCTTCCCAGATGGCGGCCTCGTCGGTAATATCCATTGGCAGCGTCCAGTAATTCAGTTCTCCATTGGAGGGCGTCTGGCTGAAATCGGCAGGGGATACAGGTCTGTCATCCGCTTGGAAGCTGACTTGAGACTGCTGAACAAGGGCAGTACCGGGGGCTTCCATCATAATTGAAACATACTGCGCTGTTGAGGTGAAGCCCGTTTCATCTGTCAGTTGTAGAATCAGCGTATATTCACCCGGTGCCAGTACCTGGCCCCCAGCCGTGCCATCCCACGGAATCTCTGACGGTCCGACCGGTATTACACCTTCATACAAAAGGGTATCTGGTTCCTGCAGACGGATCGTGAGATTGCCCTGCATATTGGCAATCATCCGCATGCTAAAGTGTACGCCGGGCACCATGTGGGGATCACTGGGGACTACATCTGACAGGGTGGGGCTTTCCAGACCAATGGTAATATCGGCACTGGCGTTTGTTTGGCCGCCGTTCAGCCACAGCTGATAGGTACCTTCGGCAACCAACCCTTCTTGTACAGAGCCGTCCCAGGAAAAGCTGTTCTCGCCGGCTTTGGCTGGATAATTGTCAAACAAAACCTCAGATGCGTCGCCTTCCACCAAGACAATATCCAACTCCATGTCAGCGGGGGCGTTGAAGCTAATCAGTGTTAGCTTGCCAGGGCGGATCAGGGAGGGAAGGTTTGAAAACGAGAGGCTGCCTTCCGCCATAGCGGGCAGGCAGGTTGCGGTCAGCATGGCGGCCAGAAAAAGGGCGGCCGTGCGGCGGAATGTTAGCATAAACGCCTCCTTGCACATTGGTTCGGGTAGCTTAAGTATACCAGCAGGCATATTCACAAAACAATTGGGCATATGTAACAATTGGCCCGCGCTTATTTGCCTTGCTGTATCTTTTCGTACTTGTCGGTGAAATACGCGATCTTGTGGGTGACCTTGTCAATATGTTTTTGCATTTGGCGCATTTGCTCCTCTACATCACTTTTGTGTGCGATGAGCATATCGCAGCGTTGCTTGAGGGTACAATCGCCTTTCTCGCTAAGCGCCACAAACTCCCGAATCTGTTTGATGGACATACCGGTGCTTTTTAAGCAGCAGATCAATCCCAAACCATCCAGGTCCTCTTTTGAAAAGCGCCGGATACCGGTGCAGGTCCTGTGTACGTCGGGCAAAAGGCCTTCCTTTTCATAATAGCGCAGCGTGTGGGCGGTAAGTCCTGTCAGTTGGGATACCTGTTTCATGGAATATTCCATTTGGTATACTCCTTTTGAAGAAACTTGCAATAATCAATTGACTTAGAGCTAACACTAAGGTTTACAATGGCAGTATAGCAAGCTCCTTGCCGTTTGGCAAGGGATAAAAGGAGAGAAAGCATATGAAATCAGTACAAGATACATACCGGCTTGCCAATGGCATTCAGATTCCGTGCGTAGGTTTTGGTACTTGGCAGACACCGGACGGCGATGTGGCGGTTGCGTCCGTCAAGGCGGCGCTGGAAGCAGGATACCGCCATATCGATACAGCATCCGCTTATGGCAACGAAGCAAGCGTCGGCCAAGCGGTCAGGGAAAGCGCCTTGAAAAGGGAAGAAGTTTTTGTCACCAGCAAGCTTTTCAACCCCGATCATGGTTATGATAACACCATGCGGGCCTTTGATTTGACCATGAAGGAACTGGGGTTTGACTATCTAGATCTGTATTTGATCCACTGGCCTAATCCCATTCATTTCCGCAATAGCTGGAAAGAGGCCAATGCCGGCTCCTGGAAGGCGTTTGAAGAGCTGTATACTGCGGGGCGCATCCGTTCCATTGGTGTCAGCAACTTTCGGCCCCATCATATAAATGCACTGCTGGAAACGGCAAAGATTACCCCCATGGTGAACCAAATCCGCTTATGCCCCGGTGATGTGCACAAGGAGACGGTGGAACTGTGCCAGCAGCATGGTATTTTGTTGGAGGCCTATAGCCCGCTGGGCTTGGGCAGGATTACAGATGTACCTGCGCTCAATGAAATTGCGCAAAGGCATGGGAAATCTGCTGCCCAGGTGGCACTGCGCTGGAGCCTGCAAAAGGGCTTCCTGCCTCTGCCCAAATCAGTTACACCACACAGAATCAAAGAGAACGCGCAGCTATTTGATTTTGAGCTGTCGGCGGATGATATGGCAGCTATTGATCACCTGGAACCGGGTGTCTGCGGTCTGGCGAATGATCCGGATAACACAAGATTTTAAGGAGGAGTTTCTATGGCGTTCGACTACTACATGCCAGCCCGCATCCTTTTTGGTAAGGGCAAACTGAACGAGCTTCATAAAGCCCGCCTGCCGGGTAAGAAAGCGCTCATTGTCATTTCGGCGGGCAACTCCATGAAGCGGCTGGGAATTTTGCCAAGGCTGGAAGAACAATTGGATAGGGCCGGTGTTGGTCACGTATTGTTTGACAAGATACTGCCCAACCCCATCAAGCAGCATGTGATGGAAGGGGCAGCCCTGGCAAAGGAGACAGGCTGTGATTTTGTGATTGGCCTTGGCGGCGGCAGCAGCATGGATTCGGCCAAGTCCATTGCCGTGATGGCAACTAACCCCGGCGACTATTGGGATTATATATCTGGGGGCACAGGCAGGGGATTGCCGGTGCAATTCGATCCCTTGCCCATGGTGGCCATTACCACTACTGCCGGAACAGGCACTGAGGCTGACCCGTGGACGGTCATCACCAACGGCGATGAAAAGATTGGGTTTGGGTACGACAAGACCTTCCCGTATCTGTCAGTGGTGGACCCGGAATTGATGATGTCGGTGCCTGTTGCCCTTACCGCGTATCAGGGCTTTGATGCGCTGTTTCACAGTACGGAAGGTTACGTAAACCGAACCGCCAATGAAATGAGCGACTTGTATGCCTTAAAGGCTATCAGCCTCATTGGCAAAAGCCTTGCCATTGCAGTAAAGGATGGAGCCAATGAGCAGGCTCGTGCGGATGTGGCGCTGGCCAACACGCTTTCGGGGTTTGTGGAGTCAACTTCTGGCTGCATTTCCGAGCACTCTATTGAACATGCATTAAGCGGCCAAAAGCCTGAACTGCCTCATGGTGCCGGTCTGATTATCATCAGCCGGGCCTATTATACTCACCTTGCCAATTCCGGTGCCTGCGATGAACGGATGGTAGATATGGCCAAGGCTTTAGGTCATAAGGATACCCAAAGGCCGTTAGATTTTGTAGACGCGCTCTGCCAACTGCAAAAGGCTTGCGGTGTGGATGATCTGAAGCTTTCGGCATATGGTATAGATCGTGGCGACCTTCCGCATCTGGCGGGGTATGCCCGTAAGATCATGGGCGGATTGTTTGAGGTTGATCCCTGTGATATTACCGAGGCGGATGTGCTGACCATTCTGGAAAGCTCATATCGGTAAAAGGAAAAAGTATTATAGCCTGGCAAAGCGAAGTGCTGTTGCCAGGCTTTTTTTGTTGAAATTGTTTGCATAGTGATTTTTCTATCAAAATTTCTTTACAACATACAAATTATAGTATATCATTAATTTCGACAGAGTTCGCACAATATCATTGCCTATTATCTGCTTTACCCGTTACAAAAGAAGGTAAGCGAAAGGAAATTGCATGAAAAAGAGAATCATGGCTCTCATTGCGTTGGCTTTGGTTGTTTTCCTGCTGTGGGGTGGTATTTACGCCCTTTCTGAAGCCGGCAGCAAAAATGGATTTCAAGCTTTGTCCAGGGCTGATATGGACCCTGAACTGGCTGCGCACATGAAGAATGTGGCCCAGGCAGCTTTGGATGACGGTCTTGGTGTCATGATGGAGGTTCGCGCTGATGAAAGCGAAAGCTCTGGTACGAAAATCTATTATGTAGTCTTTACACCTACAGCAGTTCAGGGGAAATCGGCCTATGAGCTGGCTGTGGAGCAAGGCTTTTCTGGCTCACTGAATGATTGGCTTGCATCGTTAAAAGGTGAAATAGGTGCTACCGGGCCTACTGGTCCGACTGGTGTTACTGGTCCTGCAGGACGCAATGGTAATACAGGCGCGACTGGCGCCATCGGGCCTGCCGGTCCAATGGGGGCAACAGGCGCAACGGGTTCTACCGGGGCCGCTGGTCCTCAGGGTATTCAAGGCGTTCAAGGGACAACAGGCGCAGTCGGCCCCATCGGTCCAGTTGGTCCTGCCGGTCCAGTTGGCGCAACAGGTGCTGCTGGCCCTCATGGAATTGCAGGGGCTACCGGTGCAACAGGAGCAACAGGAGCAACAGGAGCAATGGGCGCAACCGGTTTCACAGGCGCCCAAGGCCCGCAGGGAGTACAAGGGATTCAAGGCGAAACCGGTTACACAGGTGCCCAAGGCCCGCAGGGAGTACAAGGGATTCAGGGCGCAACCGGTTACACAGGTCCTGCTGGTCCTGCCGGTCCTATAGGCCCTACTGGTCCTACTGGTCCTACCGGTCCTACCGGTCCTACCGGTCCTACCGGTCCGTAAGTCTCACCGGAGCAGATCGCGTAAAACCGTTATTGTATTGGTTTATGGTATTGCAGCAGAATCTTCATGCGCGGTCAGCCAGTTTGATATTTCCATACATATAGTTTTTCGTCATGCGGGCGTGTGCATAGAACCATTTGCACACGCCCGCTGCATACATATTGTGAGTTGAACTCCCTTTCAAGGAGAAAATAACATATGACTACAACAGATATTTCTTCCAATGCATATAAAAAGCAGAAACATATGGTAGCATGCCTCTCCACTGTCATGAGTAGGATTCTTGCTATTCCTGCATGGAAAACGTTATTTGCCATCTACCTTTTTTTCTGCCTTCTGCGTATCACCATGGCTTTTGTCTCTACCAAAACACCGGTGATCATGCCGGATTCCGCGCTGTACCTGCACTTATCACGATCTATCTTGCAGGGAGAAGTGTTGTTCAGGGGGCAGCCGATTCGGTATGAGTACATTTTGTATCCGCTCATACTATCGCCGCTGCACCTGCTGCCATCGGGCATTAGCATTTTCCGTGCGGCGCAGGTTTACAATGCGCTATTGATGCATTTGGCTGTCTTTCCGGCTTATTACATGACAACGTCTATTACGAAAAGCCATGAAAAAGGTTTGCTGGTTGCGCTGCTGACATTGCTTATGCCGGATTTTCTGATCATAGAGCATGTGATGGCGGAAGGCCTGGCTTTTCCTCTCATCATTTTCGCGTGTTATGTGTTTTATAAGTCATATGAAGCCTCTACCCAATTAGGTTCATCTATCCTTTGCGGTTTTTTCGGATTTATGCTGTATGCCTTGAAACCGGGCTTTGCTGCGTTGCCCATTAGTTTTTTTCTGCTTCTGCTTTGGCATGCATTGCGTAACCGGGATACAGCGAGAGTATACCAGTCATTGACAGGTATACTCTCCATGCTGGGATGTTTGGGTTTATACACACTGATTCTTCGTTATGGCCTGCATCTTTCCTCTACACAGGCAACATTGTATGGCAATCAAACCCATCCATTCACCTGGGAGCATTTGCTGCAGACTTTTAACGGATTATGGCTGTATGGAGCATTTTTATCCCTGGCTTTTGGCTTTTTTCCGTTGTATCTGCCGCTTGCCCATTTGAATGCGTTTGAGCAACAAGATAGACATTTACTAAAGACAGTGTTGCTTTCCATTGCGCTTATTATTACAGGCACAGTGTACGTCATTTACTACGACGAACTGGGTAGTGGTGATCCTTATGCCGCTCGTATTCACGTTCGATATTTTTCGGCGTTCTTGCCGGTGATGATGGCGTTTTTGTTTTCACCGGTGATGGAAGGCAGGGGGATGAACACAAGGCTTGCCTTGCTCCTATCTTTCTCGCTGGTATGCTTCATTCGTTGGGATGGAAATGCACTCTTGAGTGGGAGCAGTTATCCTGTAGATGCCCTGCTTTTAACAGCTGTGTCAACACAGGTGAAGGGTTTTGATGGGAAATTGTTATGGCCCATGCTGGCGATGGTATTTATGCTTACAATGGGATATCGGCTTATACGCCACAGATATGGCGCGAAGGAGCGCCGCATTCTAGGCATATTTCTATCGTTCGCCTTTTTGCTCAGCGGTGCATTGTCCTTTACGCTTTACCGACATCATAATGATTCCACATTTCCTGAGGACGCAATAGAGGCCGTATCTCTGGCAGGCGTACCCGCAAGCCTTGGTGTTGTACGGGATGGGGCTTTCTTTTGGCCTGAGGCTGCGGCATTGGACATAGCCTCTCGTTGCACTTTGCCAGTGGTGGAAGTGGATGATTTGCTGCGAAATACGAATGCGGACGGGACAATAACCAGCTTTGTTCCCAAAGCCTACTGGCACGAAAATGCTGTGAATAAGATTGAGGCGCCGAACAAACTGATTCTGACCAATGACATCCTTAATGATGTTATATTAACAGACATGGTGCGAGCTTCTACTGTTTCTACAACCACTGGCGGGTATTGCGTTGTAACACTTACCCCTGGACAACCGTGGGTTCATAGCGGGCTCTCTGGTCTGAATGAAGGCTGGGTCAGCGCGGGAAGCCGCTTCATGCTCTTTGATGGGGCGGTACGCGCCAAGGGAAGCGTTACTCTTCAGCTCCAAGCCAGGGCGGGAGAGGGGCAGGCGCAGCTTTTGATGCGCTGCGGAAAGGAAGAACAGGTCTTTGGGCTTACGGATACCCTCGCTTGGATTACGGCGGTATTCACGGTGGAGGATACGGATCAGGCATTGGTGGTGGAGCTTGAAAACAAAACAGGCAATGTGTTTATTCAGACGTATTTGGTAGAGTAAAACGTTTATTTTTTGGGCTGCATGGGTATATAATCGAATAGGAAAACATTTTAGTAGACTTCGGAGGCAGGCATGGATAAGCATTATGATGTGATCATTGTTGGAGCGGGACCGGCAGGTTTGTCGGCTGCTATTTATTTATCAAGGGCGCAGTATAGCGTTTTGATCATCGAAAAGGGCCGGCCCGGTGGGCAGGTTGCCATAACATCGGAAGTGGTGAATTACCCTGGCGTATTAACCGCCAGCGGTGAAGAACTCACGCAGATTATGCACCGTCAGGCAGAAGGGTTCGGCACCGTGTTTATGATGGCCGAGGTAACCGACCTTCAATTGGATCAGACAATCAAGAAGGTAGTGACCACGCAGGGAGAGTTTACCGCGCTTGGCGTTATTGCTGCCATGGGCGCCAACCCCCGAAAGATCGGCTTTATTGGCGAGACGGAATTTCAAGGCCGGGGCGTTGCCTATTGCGCCACCTGCGACGGTGAATTTTTCACCGGCAAGGATGTTTTTGTCATTGGCGGTGGATACGCGGCGGCGGAGGAGGCAGTGTTTCTTACCCGATTCGCCAAGAAGGTGCACATCATTATGCGCAAGGGAGACTTCTCCTGCGTGGAGGCTATCGCAAGGCCGGCCAAAGAGCATCCGAAAATTCAAATTTCCTATCATACAGAAATCATACGGGTGGAAGGCGATACGGCCCTGCGCAAAGCCGTATTTAAAGACAACCGTACCCGTGAAACTTGGGAATACAACGCTGCCACCGGCGATACCTTCGGGGTATTCGTTTTTGCGGGTTACATTCCGGCCACTTCCCTTCTTCGAGGCAAGGTGGCTTTGACAGAAGACGGCTATGTCATTACAGACAGCCGTCAAAAAACAGACAAGGATGGCGTATATGCTGCAGGGGACTTATGTGTGAAATCCCTTCGTCAGGTAGTGACCGCCGTATCCGATGGGGCGGTTGCCGCGACGAGCTTGGAAAAGTACATCTCTGAGCTTCAATTAAAAGGATTTCCAAAGGGGAGCGTATATAAACAAGAGCAAAAACCTGCAAGGAACGCTGCTGAGCAACCAAAGACAGAAGCCGCAAAAGAACCTGAGACAGCAAAGCCTGCTTCCGCCAATGGCATGACCATGATACCGGATGCGGTGATGGAAAAGATACGGCAAACGCTTTCGCCGTTGCATCGCAAGGTGGTATTGGAAGGGCTGTTGGACGACAGCTCTCAAAGCCGCAAGGTGGAAGCCTTTTTGACGGAGATCAGCGCCGCCCATGAAAAAGTTTCCATCCGCCTAAACAGGGAACCGGATAATGCTTCTGGGCAATGGTATCCTGCCATTCGAATATTGGATGGTAATGGGAAATATCTTCGGGCACAATTCCATGGCATACCTGGAGGGCATGAACTGTCAAGCTTTTTGGCTGCAATTCTCGCTGCCGGCGGTTCGGGGGAGGATTTAGGCGCGGCACTGGATAAGGCACGAAAGCTTCCTGAAAAGACAAACCTCAAAGTATTGGTTACTTTAAGCTGCGTTATGTGTCCTGATCTGGTAATGGCAGCACAGCGTATTGCGATTGAAAATCCTTTGGTGGAAGCGGAGGTCTTTGATGTGACTTATTATCCCACGCTCCGGGAAAAGTATAACATCATGAGTGTGCCTTGCCTGGTGGTCAACGATGAAAAAACCTACTTTGGCCGCAAAAGCCTGGACCAGCTTACTGCCTTGCTAATGGGGGAAGAAGTACCGGCTTGATATCGTTGTCCTTCATATGCAAAAGACCCCTCGCCGCTATATGCCGGCGAGGGGTCTTTATCTTAGCTTTTATAATACAGCGTGGAGTACGAAGTTCAAGATGAACAGCGCGGAAGAGACCCATACGATGGGGTGGACGTCCTTGGCCTTGCCGGTAAAGGCCTTGCTCAGGCAATAGAAGATAAAGCCGGCGGCAATACCATAGGAAATGCTGTAGCAAAGGGCCATGAACACGCCGGCAAAGAAGGTGGGAACGGCGTCAGCAAACTCGGTCCAATCGATTTCCTTGAAGGAAGACATCATCATAATACCCACAACCACCAAAGCCGGAGCGGTAGCTGCGCTGGGAATAGCGCTGACGATGCTGGCCAGGAAAGCGCTTGCGGCAAAGCAGGCTGCCACCACAACGCTGGTCAGGCCGGTGCGGCCGCCCGCACTGATGCCGGCGGCACTTTCCACATAAGTGGTAGTGTTGGAGGTGCCAACCAGGGCGCCGACGGAGGTGGCGATGGCATCGGCGAACAACGCCTTATCCATTTTGGAGGAAAATCCCTTGCCATTTTCCAGAGCGGCTTCATCCTCTTGGCTGAAAATGCCGCTGCGGCGGCCTGTGCCGATGAAGGTGCCGATGGTGTCAAAGGTGTCGGTGAGGCTGAAGGAGAAGATGGTGATCAGCACAATGGGCAATTTGGAAACATCCGTGAACAAGGAGCCCAGACCTTCGGCGGTGAAGATCGCGCCAAAAGTGGTGGGCAGGGCGGCCACGGCTTCAGACAGACTAAAAGATTCGGCCATGGAAGTAACTTTCAAAGGAATACCGATTAGGGCAGCGGCGACGATACCGATCAAAACTGCGCCTTTCACCTTCAGCAGCAAAAGCACAATCATGATAGCCAAACCGATCAAAAACACCCAGAGCACCGGCTGATTGAAATTGACCAGGGCAGGCACGCCGGCAGAGAAATCGATGAGTTTGACATTCAGCAAGCCAATATAGGCGATGAAGATGCCAATGCCACCACCGATAGCGCTTTGCAGGCTGGCGGGGATGGCCTTGATAATGTGTTTGCGCACCTTGGTAACGGTAATCAGAATATTGATCAGTCCGCAGATGAACACCATGGACAATGCCTGCTGCCAGGTAAAGCCCAGAGTCAATACGACCGTGTAGGTGAAAAAGGCATTCAAACCCATACCGGGCGCCTGAGCATAGGGAACGTTGGCCACAAGGCCCATGACCAAAGTACCGACGACAGAGGCAATGATGGTGGCCAGGAATACAGCGCCTTTATCCATGCCGGAGGTTGAAAGAATTGCGGGGTTGACAGCGATGATGTACGCCATTGCACAGAATGTTGTCAGCCCGGCCAGGATTTCCGTGGATGCCTTGGTGCCGTTTGCCTTGAGCTTGAACACGACAGAACCCTCCTGATCTTTTCTTTTACGACCCTATCCGCGCCACTTTGCGGCGTTCCATGACAAGTTATTATACTGTCATACCTGTAAAACGTCAACCGTTTTTCGGAAAGCAACTTCGATTGTTCGGGTTCTTTAATAATTTCTCAACAATGCCTAGGATGGGAATCAAACACACACCAGAAATGGCGAATGATTTTAAGAACGTCATTGCGTGCGCCTTGCCGCTGTGCTAGAATAGGCGGCGTTCAGGCTCATTTTGGATAAACGTATTGAGGTATACGCATGGTATTAAGACTCAGACATGCATTGGAAAAGGATCCTGTTTTGTTTATTTCGGGGGCGCTGGCAGCAGTGACGGCTTTTATCATTCCGCCCTCTGCTGAATATCTATCTTATATAGACATACGCACCCTTGCATTGCTCTTTGCTTTGATGGCGGTGGTCTGCGCCCTTGCCCGAAAAGGTGTTTTGGATACTGCCGCAGGTTTTTTTGTTCGCCGTGCAACCAGCATGCGAAGTTTGGGCTTTATGCTCACGCTGCTATGTTACATAAGCTCCATGCTCATAACCAACGATGTGGCACTGATTGCCTTTGTACCACTGACATTGATCTTGATGCGCGGTGAAGATAAGGCAATGATGACTACTGTTGTTTTGCAGACAATCGCAGCCAATCTGGGCAGCATGCTTACGCCCTTTGGCAATCCGCAGAACCTGTATCTGTATTCTGCCTATGAAATGAGCGGTGCTGACTTTTTTTCTGCGGTGCTGCCAGCAGGTGGCGTATCTCTCGTTATGGTGCTTTTGCTGTGCCTTCTTTTGCCAAACAGGCCAGTCGCAGTGCGGACCGGATCGCAAAAGGGTACTCTTCGCGCCGGTTGGTCCCTGATGATTTTGGCGGCTCTGTTTCTTTTGTGTGTGGCGGCAGTGCTACGCTTTGTGCCTTATCCGCTGGCAGTGGCTGGGGTTGTGATTGTCCTTATGTTCATGGACAGGCAGGCGCTAAAGAAGGTGGATTATCATTTGCTGATCACCTTTTGCTTTTTCTTTGTGTTTGTGGGGAATCTAGGGCGGATGGAAGCGGTTAAACATCTGTTGGGTGGGCTGCTCCATGGCCAGGAGGTGCTTGTCTCTGCTGTGGCAAGTCAGTTTGTCAGCAATGTGCCGGCCGCGTTAATGCTTTCGGAGTTTACACAAAACGGAAAGGCGCTTGTCACTGGCACAAACATAGGTGGGTTGGGTACACTGATTGCCTCCATGGCCAGCCTCATTTCCTTTAAGCTATATGCAAAGGCGGAGGGGGCAAAGCCAGGGCAATATCTCAAACAGTTTTCCCTTATCAATTTTGGATTGTTGGCCATATTGCTGCTGCTCGCGCTGACGGTATTCGTCCATCTGTAAATTTTATGGTATCGCTTGGGAAACCGTCATGTTACCTATGCAGCACGCCGTGATTGATAATGAAGATTAGGTGGCACTGCGGTACAACCGTTTCCGCTACAATACCTATTTAGAACCAGGCACAGTAGTTACTTTGATTTCTGACAGTAACGGCTGGTCTTCTGTAGAGGTGGGCAGCTGGCATGGGTATATCATATCTACTTTTTTAAAGCCGCTTGACTAATAATTTTCTATGCTTGGGTTGTTTTCCAGGTAAGCATATTGCCGGCAAAGTCCGCATGCAGTTCTCCCGTGTCATGTAAGTAGGATATATACGAGCGTAAAGTGCTGCCCACCAGAACATATTGATTAAAGTCCAGGTGAAGATCATAATGATCAAACACGCTCTTTAAGATGCTCTCAAAATTGGCAGGCCCAACACAGATTTTACAGATAAGCGCCATGATTTCATGGGCTTTTTGTATGTTGACATCCGCCAGTGCGGATATATCCGCACAAGGCTCTGCGTGGGCGGGTATGAACAGCCTGCCATCCAGTGTTTTTACTGTTTCAAGAGATTGCAAATATCCATGAATGTCATATAGATACGCAATATGATACTTTTGCAAAATGGCTTCGCTGCTTAGGCTGTCTGCCAGAAACCAGACATCGTCGCTGGTATTAATGGCAGCCATGGCCATGCTGTGGCCGTCAAGCCGCAGCATCGTAAGCCCTTGCGGCAATAGTTCCGGCGTTAGCTCCTGCACATTGCTTTCCTGAGCAAGCAGGAACTTGTTTCGCAGTTCCTGCATGGGAAATCCGCCATAAAGCATGGAGGATTCCAATAGGGGATACCGTGCAAACGCCTGCTCGATGCCAGGAGCGAAGATTGAACAACCGGTGCGCTGCTGTAGCAGATTGTTGCCGCCGATGTGGTCAGCGTGGGAGTGGGTATTGAGTATCATTTTCAACGACCAGCCATTGGCCTCCAGTATCTTTAATACCTTTTTGCCGGTTTCTTTGTCGTTGCCGCTGTCAATCAGGCATGCTTCATTCTCGCTAAATACGTAGATACCCATTCGTGCGGGACAGTTTACATAATATGTCTGCGTTCCCACCTGCATTAGTTCGTACATTTGCCATCCTCCTGACGGTGTGTACTGTATACAATAAAGTCATTATACGATACAATGGTTGGCGATGGCAATAAAGCAAATGCTTTGTGTCATCAATCATCACATTGCCTGTCAGAAGGGGAAACGCTTCGGGCAGCGAATGGATATATTCAATGCGGTATGAGGAGGGCTTCTTAGATGAAGATCGAAAACGTGCCCTTTGGCCTGACCGACTGGAGCAAAATTCAACCTACCAGGCATCCAGGGCTTAGCGGCGATGCATACTGGCGGACGATAGAAATCGGCAACATCCGCGTGCGTATGGTAGAATATACGCCAGGATATGTTGCCGATCACTGGTGCCAGCGGGGCCATGTGCTGCTGGTGCTGGAGGGGGAATTGGAAACGGAGCTGGAAGGCGGCGAGCGCTTTGTTTTGACACCAGGTATGAGCTATCAGGTGGCAGATGGCGCAAGCTCCCATAGGTCTGTCACAAAGACGGGCGCAAGGCTGTTTATTGTTGATTAAGGATTTCAATCTTCTGCACTTATATGAATGAAAGGCAGCGGCATGCCATGCTTATAAAGGACACAAAATACTGGGACTATGTAGCGATACTTAAGGAAGAATTGGTGCCGGCCACCGGCTGTACAGAGCCTATCGCCTTAGCCTATGCAGCTGCAAAGGCGCGGGAAGTGCTGGGTGTAATGCCGACGCATAGTCAAGCGGAAGTCAGCGGCAATATTATCAAAAACGTGAAAAGTGTGATTGTACCCAATACGGGCGGCTTAAAGGGTATTGGCGCGGCGGTGTCTGCCGGCATTGTAGTGGGAGAGGCTTCAAGGATTCTGGAGGTGTTGTCCGCTTGCCGGGAAGAGGACAAGCCTTTGATTAAAGCATATCTTGAAACTCATGCGTGCCGCGTTCTACCCTACGAGGGCGATTTGGTGTTTTATATTGCTGTGACCGTATACGCAGACGATGTCTATGCCAAAGTCGTGATTGAAAACTATCATACGAATATCGTTTGCATTGAAAAGAATGGGCACACTTTGTTTCGGGCCGGTACAGAATCAAACAATCTGCATATGACCGACCGAAGCATTTTAAACGTAAAGGATATTGTGGCTTTTGCGGATGATGTGGATATAGACGATATCGCCGATGTGATCGAGCGTCAAATGGAATACAACAGTGCCATTGCCGACGAAGGCCTGGATGGGAAATGGGGCGCCAGCATTGGCAAGATTCTTTTGAATACGTATGGATTGGATATCAAGGTCAAGGCACGGGCGCTGGCAGCAGCAGGCTCTGATGCAAGAATGGGCGGCTGCGAAAAGCCTGTGATTATTCTCTCCGGCAGCGGAAACCAAAGCTTGACGGCATCACTGCCAGTAATCGCATACGCAAAGGAATACGGCGTTTCAAGAGATAGACTGATTCGGGCAGTAGCCCTGGCGGATTTGATTACAGTCCACCAGAAAACGAGCATTGGCAGGCTGTCCGCGTTTTGTGGGGCAGTCAGTGCAGGCAGCGCGGCCGGCGCCGGCATTGCCTATCTTTTGGGTGGCGGTTATGAAACGGTCGCCCATACAGTGGTCAATGCGCTGGCCATTATATCCGGTATGGTATGTGATGGCGCAAAATCCTCCTGCGCAGCCAAGATTGCCTCGGCGGTGGATGCGGGCATTGTTGGCATGAGCATGTACGAAAATGGCCGGGAATTCGTAAGCGGAGACGGAATTATCACCAAGGGTGTGGACAATACTATCGCCAATGTAGGCCGTATGGCCAGCCGTGGCATGCGGGAAACGGACAAGGAAATCATACGAATTATGGTGGAATGCTAAATCATTCTATTCGTTTTATTTATCCTCTATCTATCAGTAAAAAAGGTGCCCTCTGCAGCATGTGCAGGGGGCATTCAAATTACATCTGTTTATCTGTATACCACTTCAAAGTCTTCAAAAACAACGGGCATATCCCATGAGAACTCATAATAATTTTCGGCTGCATCGATTGTAAAGAACTTGATGTGCCCTTGCTGCCATGATTCCAGTGTATCATCTTCTCCTTCACGCTTGCTGATATCAAAGGTCATATCCTTGAAGGGCAATATCATGACACTTTTAGTCTCAATGACACATCTGGGATTGCCAGCAAAATCCGTGACGATGGACAGGCTGCCCACCTGCGGAAGAGGTTCGTTGCGGGCTTGATAGGATAATAAACTGGAGGACGTCGCCTTTTTTGTTCCATCTAGCACCAATTGAAGCAGGCTGTTGGCCAACGCCTCCGTATGGCAAAAGTGAAAGCACTCAAAGTACTTTGTATCAGCGCCGCGGTTGGTTTCTTGTAAAAAGCCTTGCCAATACTGCGTAATACGTTGTTCCTGTTTCATTTTGTTAAGCCTCCATACTGTTGGATATTGGCGCTTTGTGATCTGGCAAGAATGCATGCTGCTTGTATTGTAAATGATATTATTCAATTTTGTCCACAAGAAAGGATTCATTTTAAATACATCTTTTGACAAGCGTACACACTTTGGCTACAATGGAGGCAGACAACAGATCAGTCAGATTTCCTGTTCGTACAAAAGAATTAGAGGTTAGGGATGAGACGCTATTATTATGCCGATGTCATTCATGATTTTTTGTTGAAGGAACCATACACCATCTTTGGTGAGTTAACAGCCCACGATGCTTTTGCGGCAGATGACCTGCAAAAGAATACCTGGATAGCAGAAATTGAAATCTTAAAGCGTGAGCTGGCAGGTATGCCGGAGGGCCACATTCTCTTTGAGTATACCATTCCGCGCATCGGCGACAGAATCGACGCCATCTTGCTTTATTGTGGCATTGTATTTCTGTTGGAATTCAAGGTGGGCGAAACCGCTTATACCAAAGCGGCCATGGAGCAGGTGCTGGATTATGCGCTGGACTTGCGCTGCTTTCACAAAGAAAGCCACAGTAAGCTGCTTGTACCAATTTTGATTGCTACGCAGGCGCCCTCTGTCCCTTCACAGATAGAGCTGGTGGACTTAGCTATGCTGGCTCCGCTGAAGTGCAATAAAAGCAATCTCGGTAAAACCATCGCGGCCATTGCCCAAAGCTATGGCCGAACGCCATTTTCCGTACAATCCTGGATTGATTCTGCGTACATGCCGACGCCGACTATTATTGAAGCGGCTCGCGCGCTATATCGTGGCCACAGGGTGGAGGATATCACCAGAAGAGACGCCGGCGCAATCAATCTGAGCCAGACGGCGGACGCAATTAATCGGATTATAGATCATAGCAAGGCAAACCGCCGCAAATCCATCTGCTTCGTCACCGGCGTGCCTGGTGCGGGCAAAACGCTTGCCGGGCTCAATTTGTCTGTGGAGCGGCAGCGGATTGATGAAAGCGAGCACGCAGTCTTTCTATCCGGCAACTTTCCGCTGGTCGCGGTGCTGCAAGAGGCGCTGGCTAGGGATAAATGCCGGCAAAGCGGTATAACAAAGACAGCGGCCCTTCGCCAGGTGAAGGACTTTATACAAATCATTCACCACTTTCGGGATGATGCCATTGCAACAAGCGCTGCGCCATACGAAAAGGTGGCTATTTTTGATGAAGCGCAGAGGGCTTGGACCCAGGAACAGCTTGCGCGCTTTATGAAGGAAAAGAAGGGGATTATTGATTTTCCCCAATCGGAGCCGGAATTTCTGATCAGCATTATGGATCGGCATACCGACTGGGCGGCTATTGTTTGCTTGGTTGGCGGCGGACAGGAAATCAATACCGGGGAAGCAGGTTTATCTGAGTGGTTTGCAACCCTTGAAAGAAGCTTTTCCAACTGGGATGTTTATCTGTCGGATAAAATTACAGATGCGGAGTATGCAGGCGGCGTGCCAAATGCTGGGCAAATAGCTAACCTGCACGTTGAGCCGGATTTGCATTTATCGGTATCCCTCCGCTCTTTCCGCAGTGAAAAGGTATCGGCGTTTGTCAAGGTGTTGTTGGATGGAAAGAAAGCAGAAGCGCAGGCATTATACGAATCGTTCATGAATGTTTATCCCATTGTTCTCACGCGGGACCTTGATTTGGCCAAAGTCTGGATACGCAGTAAGGCGAAGGGGTCGCAGCGGTACGGGATTACAGCCACTTCCGGCTCCAACCGCTTAAGAGCCTATGGCGTTTGGGTGCAAAGCAAGATTGATCCGCCAACCTGGTTTCTAAATGGCAATGATGATGTGCGTTCTTCCTACTACATGGAGGAAACGGCTACGGAGTTTGATATTCAGGGGCTTGAACTGGATTACAGTATCATCTGTTGGGATGCCAACCTTCGTTTTGATGGCAACGATTTTGAATACTACCATTTTCGCGGCAACCGTTGGGAGCATATCAATCACCCCGTCAGGGCTCAGTACTTAAAAAATGCTTACCGGGTGCTTTTGACCCGCGCCCGCCAGGGGTTTGTGATCTTCGTTCCTGAGGGTGATCCGGCAGACCCAACTCGTGATCCGGCTTTCTATCAAGGGGTTTATTCTTATTTGCGGGACATTGGAATTCCGCAAATCGATACTGGCAATGCTGGCGAATTCTCTTTTGTTAAGGCACAGCAAAATGAGCAAAGTGCACTTACAAATGACAAAGCGGAGCAAATAGGTCTGCTTAATTAACTTTTATAGAGCGGGGCCAGCATAATCTCCTTGACAGTGTGTGTTATATGTTGGGTATGCTTATATAAAGAAGAACGCTGCAAAAACGGCCGCAGCAATTCCGCCGATGATGTTTGCAATCATATCAAAATCAGTATCACGAAGGCCGCGCTGCATCTTTTTCTTTGATTTTGTGTCATGAAGAAATTCTATCACCTCGTAGACCATGCTCAAGGCAATTCCCAGCGAAGCCACAAATATCGCCTGGAAGAAAGCAGACCCCCCTGGACTGGTGAATTTGGATAGGGTGAGATAGGAAAGAAGCGCGGTAGAGAAGGTACCAAATCCATGAAGGTAACGGTCAAATGTTTTTGAACGGTTATACAAATCTAGATAGAATCCAATAAACGTATGGGCGAATATCGTTATCAAATAAAATATCAGTACAATGTATGGAATGCTGATATTGCATAGATAAAGCATAAGCAAAAAGAAAAGATACAACACAGGCGGAATCGCGGCCTGTGCCACAAGCTTTTTCTCATTCTTCTTGAACAACTGAACAACAGCATATGATTCTGCAACACAAAACACGGCAAGGAGTAAAAGAAACAGGATGACCATTTCAAACCCTCCAATTTCTGGATGGCGTAGTTTGTGAGGAAAACATGTGGACTATGCTTTATCCTGCCGTTGTAGATACCGCCTGTATATCATCAAATCTGATTCATCCGTCGGCAAGAGGCGGTTGATGATCATCATGCCAATTATTATGATCAACGGGCTCCTGTAATCCGCAGGCGCCCGTTGATTGTTTTACTGCTGAGCATGATTTGGAGTTATTGGCTTCCGGGCGTTGCCCAGGCTTTTTTGAAGATGATGCAGAGCTTTCACAAGGCGTTATCAGTAAAGCCGGCGGCAATTACTTGGCTATTGTTGTATTAGTCGACTGCAATTACAGAAACCGGGCAGCCTTCCTGTGCTTCAATGGCGCTATCTTCCGCGTCTTTTGGAATGCTGTCCACATACACCTCCGCCAATCCGTCGTCTGCCATGCGAAAAACCTCAGGGCAGGTAGATGCACACAGTTCGCAGCCAATGCACCCTTCCCGGTTGATGGTAGCTTTCATACCCATACCTCCTTTTTATTCCCACATTATTTAACCATGCATTTGGGTATGCGTCTGTTGCATTTGCAACATAGCCTACATTATTTTGGCTGATTCCATAAGTATCTATACGCGACAAATCGGGCTGATACAATTAGCATTGACCTTGTAAATAATAGCATCAAAGTCTGATGCTTATAACAGACTTTGATAGCTCACTTTTGTTGATGCGCACATGGGTTTACAAAGACATCGACAATCTTTAAACAACCCTACGGATGTGTTGACCTTCTTGAAATTATTGCTTATAATGTTCGGGTAAGTATGCAAGCAAGCTGATTTCCAAACGGACAGCGGCTATATTGGCTGCATCTAGCGTTGATCTTGGGGAATAAGAGATCAAAATGGTGATCTCTGCTTTTTTTGTGTTATGAGTTAGACGCCGTGGATGAAAAATAACCGGCAATAGAAAATGTGAATGTGTGAAAGCAGGTGCTGATGTTGACAATTGAGTTACTAACCCAAATTCGCCAGGCGGAGCAGGCGGCCGAAAAAATGCGGCAAGATGCATCTTATCAAGCGCGCGAGATCCTGAGCGGAATGGAAGAAGCGTTGGCAGCGCAGCAGCGGCAGAGTGCTGTTGAGCTGCGCGGCATGACTCAGAGCATACTTGAGGAAGCTCGGGTCAAGACAGAGAAAGAAATTGAGCAGCTTGGCGTTAAAAACGACAAGGAAAACGCCTCTTTATGTGAAAGTGCTCAGAAAAAGCTTGAGCAAGCCGCTCAACGGATCGTTGAAAGGATTGTTAACGATGGCCATTGTTGAAATGCAGAAAATCGCGCTTCTGGCCGTATTAGATGACCGGGATCGTATTCTGCGAACGATTCAGCGTCTTGGTGTAAGCGAGATCCGGGAGATCGAAATGGAAGGTGCGGATGACTATCGAAGATCATCCAACAAGCAAACGCCAGAGCTTGAGAAGAAGCTAGGCGGCCTTCAGTGGACGATCGGCCAGTTAAATAAGTTTGCCGTAGTGAAAAAAGGTTTTTTGGCAGGCTTTGCCGGCAAAGATAACGTTCCTGGTGAGGAAATCGCCAGGGTTCTTCAGCGAGAACAGGAGCTGCAAAAAATCGTTGAACAGGCGGAAGACATTGAGCGGCGCAAGGGGCAGACCCACACCCAAGAAGCGCGCCTGCTTGCCACAAGGGAGCAGCTTCTGCCATGGGAGAACCTTGATGTTCCGCTGGAGTTAATCACAAAATCACACAAAACCAGTTTTTCGCTGATTACCATGCCGATAAAACAACTGCAGAGCTTTGAAGGCGAGATTGCCAATTTGGGTGGCATGGCCACGACACAACTGATTTCCACAGACCGCAGTACGGCCTATCTGCTATTGGTCAGTCACCAAAGCGTTTCGCAGGAGGTATCGCAGGCACTGAAAAATGCCGATGCGGCAAAGGCGTCTCTTCCGGCGAATCAGGGAACCGTTTCTGAAAATATGCGTCTGCTTGCACAGCAGCTCAAAGAAAATGAAGAGCTGCGTGACCGCATCGCCCAGGAATTGCAGGAGTTAGCTGTCAGCCTGAATGATCTAAAAATACTGCATGACATATACCAGGCCAAGAGTATGCGCGAGAAAGCCGTTGAGCGCTTGCTGCATACAGAAAAAGCCTTCTATATGGAAGGGTGGGTTCCGCATAATCAAGCGCCTCTGCTTAAGGAAAAGCTGAAAGAGGCTTCGCCTACGTGTTCGATTGAGATAAAAGATCCTGATCATGACGAAAAACCTCCGACGCTTTTGCGAAATGGTCCGGTTACTACACAGTTTGAAGGCGTTGTGGATGGCTTTTCGCTGCCCGATCCCAAAGGTCTTGATCCTACTTTCATCATGATGCCGTTCTTTGCGTGTTTCTTCGGTATGATGGTTTCCGACGCGGGTTACGGCCTTGTGCTGGCAATACTGATTCCATTGATTATTCATTTGGTAAAGCCCAAGAGCGGCGGTCGCCGGCTAATGTGGGTATTGGCAATCGGAGGCATCTTTACGGTGCTGTGGGGCTTTTTGCTCAATACCTGGTTTGGCACCAGCCCTTGGCCGGTCTTTCTCAACCCAATGGAGCAGCCACTGGAAATGATGGCGTTATGTCTTGGGCTCGGCGTAGTTCATTTGTTTACTGCCATGGGCGTTGGAGCGTATATGAACATCAAGCGCGGCAAGCTGGTTGCAGCCTTGGTTGATCAGTTTTCCTGGCTGGCGCTGTTATGCGGCCTTGGGTTGATGATACTGCCGCCTGTTGCGATGCTGGGTAAGATCATGGCAGTGGTTGGATTTCTGGCCATCCTGTTCTTTGGCGGAAGGGACAAGCCAACCTTCTTTAAACGAATTATGAGCGGCCTGGGTAAGCTCTACGGCGTTTCTAGTTGGCTGGGCGATATTCTAAGCTATTCCCGTCTTTTCGGTATGGGTCTGGCTACTGGCGTCATCGGCATGGTTATCAACATGCTGGCCGGTATGGTCATGGGGGCTGGCCCAATCGGTATCTTCTTTGGCATATTGGTATTGATAGGTGGTCATTCTTTCAATATGGCTATCAATGTGTTGGGTGCGTACGTTCATGCCTGCAGACTCCAGTACATTGAGTTTTTTAATAAATTCTATGAAGATGGCGGTATTCCGTTTAAGCCGTTGCGCGGCGAGACCAGGTATGTAAACCTTTCGCAGAGCGATACATAATCAAGGGAATACAATATTTTGATTTGGGAGGACTGTATTATGGAACTGGGACAAGTATTGGCATTGGTTGGTGTAGTATTGGCGGTGTTTATGAGTGGTTTGGGATCGGCTATGGGCATCCGTAGGGCGGGTCAGGCCGCGGCGGGCGTGACGGCAGAAGATCCGGACCTGTTTGGTAAAGTGCTGGTTATCCAACTACTGCCCGGCACCCAAGGCCTCTATGGCTTCCTGATCGGTTTGATCGTTTTGTTCAAGGTTGGTTTTATCAGCGCTACCGGAATGTCCCCTGTCTCTATTGATCTTGGCATGCGTATTTTGATCGGGTGCCTGCCAATTGCGATCGTCGGCCTTGGATCTGCGGTTTTTCAGGGGCAGGTGGCCGCTGCTGCGATCAATATGGTGGCCCGCCGTCCGGAACAGTCTGGTAAGGGCATCACGATGACCGTTACTGTTGAGACCTATGCCGTGCTTGCCCTGCTGGCTTCGTTCCTGCTGGTTCAGTTCGCTTGATTTGAGGGTGTAATGATGAATATCGACGCCATTCTGGAAAAAATCGCTGAAGACGCGCGGCTTGATACAGAATCAATTGTTCAAGCCGCTCGTAAAAAGGCGGGCGTGATGCAGACAGCTTTTGAGGATTCTCAAAAGCAAAGGTTGGCATCCGCAACGGAGCAAGCGCATAAAGACGCGGTGCAGCAGCGGGACCGAATGCTGCGTATGGCCGGCCTGGAGGCGCGCAAACAGCTTCTGGAATTAAAGCGTGCGCAAATCGATCAGGCGTTTGAGTTGGCGCTGAAAAAAATGTTATCCATGCCTAAGGAACAGGCACAGGCGTTTCACCTAAAACTTCTGGTCAACAGTGCACAGGGGAATGAAACCTTGATCATTGCTAAAGAAGATGCGGGTCTGTTTGACGATGCGTTTATGGAGCGTGTAAATCAGGCGCTTATAAATGCCAGCAAGCCTGGCACATTGAGTGTTTCAAAGGAGTATCGTCCGCTTCGGGGTGGTTTTGTGCTGCTTCATAGCGGCATGGAAGCGAATTGCAGCTATGATTCGCTCCTTCGCGCAGCCCGAAATCAAATGGAAGGGGAAATCGCTTCCATTCTGTTTCCGGCGTAAAGGCCATGTGTGAAGGAGGAATCAGTTTGCCACAACAAAGCAATGCATATGCCGTTGGGCGGGTAAGCGTTCTTTTGCGGGAGAGGCTGGATGCGGCAGGCCGGGAACGGCTTTTGTCTGCCAGCTCACTGCAGGATGCGCTTCGTGCGCTGCAGGATATGGGTTTTAGCGATCAGGCGGAAGATTATGAGCATGCTGCATCCGTGCATGTGCGCAAAGCGTATGCTTTTGTTCGCGAGGTATCGCCAGATCCACGCATAACCGATTGTTTTTTGATTCGATTCGACATTCATAATCTGAAAATGCTTTTGAAGGCCCGTTGCCTTTCACAAATGGCGCAGCACCTTTCGTCCAGCGGCTTATACCCTATCGAGCAGCTGCGACACGCGGTAGAAGAAAGGCGATATGCCTTTTTGCCGCAAGCGATCCGGCATGCGATGGAAGCAT
Organism: Bacillota bacterium; assembly: GCA_023398575.1. Classification (GTDB taxonomy): domain Bacteria; phylum Bacillota; class Clostridia; order Christensenellales; family Aristaeellaceae; genus JAEWAH01. The sequence continues at coordinate 23,617 of JAEWSC010000095.1, forward strand.
TGGAAAGCCGTTTAGCAGTTCATGAGGATCCGCTGGATATTGACGTCAGCCTGGACAAGGCAATGTTTCAATGGATAGCTGACAGTATGCTTAAGATCGCAGAACCGTGTGTAAAGGCATATTTTGCTGCGAAGGCGGACATTCAGTGTGCCATTATGCTGCTGCGCGTGATGCGTATGGGCAAGGGCAGTGCGTATTTTCGCCAGTTCTTGCTACCCGGCGGTACAATCGGTGAAGAGGAATGGATAGATGCGTTTGAGCAGCCTCAGCGCTTGCCTACACTTTTGTCCCGTTATGGTGTAAAAGTTGTTGCGGCAGTGCGGTCTGCAGTGGAGGGAAGTTCCCTGCCTGCTGTAGAAAAGGCAATGGACGACTATCTTTTGAACTTGTATACAAATGACCGCAAAAACCCGGAATCCATTGAACCTTTGATCGCCTATCTCTTGCTCAGGGAGCGTGAGGCAGCGGCGATACGTCTCATCCTGGCGGGCAAGGCCAATGGCTTTACACCAGAGGCCGTACGGGAAAGGCTGCGTGAAATGTATGCCTGATATAGCAAAAATGGGCGCGGTAGGTGAGCGTGATGCTGTTCTTGCTTTCAAGGCAATGGGCATGGAAGTCATACCAGCTGACACAGCGGAAGAGGCTGCCGCGGCTGTGAAAAAACTGGCGAAACTTGGTGCTGCCGTGATATTTGTTACAGAGCAGGCGGCGGCCATGATTGCGGAAACCATAGAGCGCTATCAAGCGGAACCATATCCGGCCATCATTCCAATACCGGGAAGCCGCGGTTCTGTTGGCATAGGCATGCAGCGCTTAAAGGAAAACGTAGAAAAAGCGCTGGGCGCTGACATTTTATTTCAGAAAGAAGGCTAAGCACTATGCCAGAGGGAACGATCGTCAAGGTTGCAGGCCCTTTGATCGTGGCCAGCAACATGGCGGATGCGCGCATGTATGACGTGGTGCGCGTTTCGAATAAGCGGCTTGTAGGCGAGATCATCGAATTGCGCGGGGATCTTGCTTCTATTCAGGTATACGAGGAAACTTCCGGTCTTCGCCCGGGAGAGCCTGTGCTATCTGCCGGTATGCCGCTGTCCGTGGAACTGGGACCGGGTCTCATCGAATCGATTTTTGATGGTATACAGCGGCCATTGGATAAGATACGCGCAATAGCGGGTGAGCGTATTACACGTGGCACGGATGTGCCCTCGCTGGATCGTGATCGCGTATGGGCCTTTGAGCCCAAGGTTCTTGTTGGCGAGACTGTATCTGCCGGGGATATCCTTGGTATCGTTCAGGAAACTGCTGTCGTAGAGCATCGTGTGATGGTCCCTTATGGTCTATCCGGCGAAGTGGTTTCTATTCATAACGGCGCAGCCAAGGTGACGGATCCTGTTTGCGTTTTACGCAAGCAGGATGGCACTGAGGTTTCGCTGACCATGATGCAGCGCTGGCCGGTGCGTAAAGGCCGTCCCTATCAGGAAAAGCTCGCTCCCACTGCGCCGATGGTAACGGGGCAGCGCGTTATTGATACCTTTTTCCCTGTTGCCAGCGGTGGCGTGGCGGCAGTGCCAGGTCCCTTTGGCTCAGGCAAGACAGTGGTGCAGCATCAGCTGGCCAAATGGGCTGACGCCGACATCATTGTGTATGTTGGCTGCGGCGAGCGCGGCAACGAAATGACCGACGTACTCATGGAGTTTCCGGAGCTGTTTGACCCGCGCACAGGTGAATCACTTATGAAGCGGACTGTGCTGATTGCCAATACCTCCGACATGCCGGTGGCAGCACGCGAAGCTTCTATCTACACAGGCATCACCATTGCGGAGTATTTCCGTGATATGGGGTATAAGGTTGCCATTATGGCTGACTCCACCTCACGCTGGGCAGAGGCACTGCGCGAAATGTCAGGCCGGTTAGAGGAAATGCCGGGCGAGGAAGGATATCCTGCGTACTTGGGTTCTCGTATTGCAGAGTTCTACGAGCGTGCCGGTTTGGTGCGCTGCTTAAGCCGCGACGGCCGCTGCGGCAGCATTACGGCAATCGGGGCTGTATCACCTCCAGGCGGTGATATTTCAGAGCCTGTATCTCAGGCTACGCTTCGTATTGTCAAAGTATTCTGGGGCCTTTCGGCACAATTGGCTTACAAGCGCCACTTCCCGGCCATTGACTGGCTTTTGTCCTATTCGTTGTACATTGACCGTCTTGGCTCATGGTTCTCGGATAACGTTGCTCCTGACTGGCTGGAGCTGCGCGGCGCGGCCATGCGCGTTCTGCAGGAAGAAGCCGAATTGGATGAAATCGTGCGCCTTGTAGGTATTGATGCGCTTTCTTGGAAGGACAGGCTGACCTTGGAGGCTGCTCGCTCTATCCGCGAGGATTATTTGCATCAAAACGCGTTTGACGATGTGGATACCTATACGTCCATGAACAAACAGTACCGCATGCTGCACCTGATTCTGATGTTCCTGACCCAGGGGCGTCAAGCATTGGATGCCGGCGTTGAGTTATCTAAAATCATCGGCCTTTCTGTCCGCGAAAAGATCGGCCGCGCGAAGTATATCCCGGAGAGCGAAATGAACCGGTTTGATGAGATCGAAAGTGAATTGCTCACCCGGATGGCCGCGCTTTCTGAGGAAGGGGGACGGTAAGGGATGTACAGAGAATATCGTACAATTAAAGAGGTCGTTGGCCCGCTGATGCTGGTGGAGGGTGTAGAGGGTGTTGCCTTCAACGAGCTGGTGGAAATTGAGCAGGCCAGCGGCGAAATCCGCAGCGGCCGCGTGCTGGAGGTAAATGGAGATAAGGCCTTGGTGCAGCTTTTTGAAAGCTCCAACGGCCTTCGTATTCATGATGCCAAGGCCCGTTTCCTTGGCCGCAGCATTGAACTGGCCGTTTCGGAGGATATTCTGGGCCGCGTGTTCGATGGTCTGGGCCGGCCCAAGGATGGCGGACCGGAGCTGATTGCCGAAAAGCGCATGGATATCAACGGTGAGCCCTTAAATCCGGCTGCCCGCGATTATCCTTCCGAATTCATACAGACAGGCATATCCGCCATTGATGGCTTGAACACACTGGTGCGCGGCCAAAAGCTGCCTGTGTTTTCTGGCTCTGGTTTGCCCCATGCGCAGTTGGCCACACAGATTGCGAGGCAGGCCCGCGTGCTGGGTACAGATACGCCCTTTGCTGTAGTATTTGCCGCTGTGGGTATCACCTTTGAAGAGGCGGATTACTTTATCAGCGACTTCCGCAAGACAGGCGCTATCGAACGTGCTGTACTGTTTATGAACCTGGCCAACGACCCGGCTATCGAGCGTATCGCTACGCCCCGTATGGCGCTGACCGCAGCGGAGTACCTCGCTTATGAAAAGGGTATGCATGTGCTGGTCATACTCACGGACATTACCAACTACGCAGACGCACTGCGTGAGGTTTCCGCGGCCCGTAAGGAAGTACCCGGCCGCCGCGGCTATCCTGGCTACCTGTATACAGACCTTGCGTCTATGTACGAGCGTGCCGGCCGCGTGATCGGTAAACAGGGTTCAATTACCCAAATTCCGATTTTGACCATGCCGGAAGACGACAAAACCCACCCAATTCCCGACTTGACCGGCTACATCACCGAAGGTCAGATCATACTAAGCCGTGATCTGTACCGCAAGGGCGTTCAGCCCCCGATTGATGTGCTGCCGTCGCTGTCGCGTTTGAAGGATAAGGGTATTGGCAAGGATAAGACGCGTGAAGACCACGCTTCCACCATGAACCAGCTATTCGCGGCCTATTCGCGGGGTAAGGATGCAAAGGAACTGGCTGTCATCCTTGGTGACGCGGCCTTGACCGACGTAGACAAGAAGTACGCGGCATTTGCCGACGCTTTCGAACGTGATTATGTCGCGCAGGGATATGAAAAGAACCGCAGCATCGAAGAAACACTGAATCTGGGCTGGAAGCTTTTATCCATACTGCCGCGCAACGAGCTCAAGCGTATCCGTGATGATATGATTAACCGTTATCTGCCTGAACTTAAGGAGGAAGGCTGATGCCGCAAACGCAGGTGAATCCTACGCGCATGGAATTGACAAGGCTCAAACGGCGTCTTGTCACCGCCAGGCGCGGGCATAAACTGCTGAAGGACAAGCGGGATGAAATGGTCAGGCGCTTTATTGCGCTTGTTCGTGACAACCGCCGGCTGCGCATTCAAATGGAGGAAGAGCTTACATTTGCCATGCGCGAATTTGCGTTGGCGCGCGCTGTGATGGAGCCGGAAGCCTTGGAAGAAGCGGTACTTTATCCGGCCCGCAAGGCAGAGGTCATTCTTGGCGTGGATAACATCATGTCTGTCAAGGTGCCCAGTATCACCATGAACGAGCAGAGTATAGGCGAGACCATATTGCCATACGGCCTTGTATCCACCTCTGCCCAGTTGGACGGTGCGATTGCAACCATGGCAAAAACCCTGCCTGTTATGATACAGCTTGCGCAGATTGAAAAGACATGCAACTTGCTCGCCATCGAAATTGAAAAAACCAGGCGGCGCGTCAATGCACTGGAATACGTAATGATCCCCAACCTTGAACAGAACATCCGCAGCATTGCCATGAAGCTGGAAGAGAATGAAAGGGGAGCCCGCACGCGTTTGATGAAGGTAAAGGAAATGCTGGCTGCCCGGGGATAAGGAATATGTAAGCGGAATCGTGAATCCGAAAAAAAGACCTGCTTTGTGAAGCGGGTCTTTTTTCGATGTACGGTTCATCAAGGAACGCTGACAGTACAGGATGCCGTTATGCCATTGTGCGAGATGGCTGTAATGACAGCCGTTCCGGTGCCTACAGCCCTTACCTTGCCTTTGCTTGTCACTGTTGCTACATTTGGGTCGCTTGTAGTCCATGTCACCGCTTTATATCTTGCATTTTTGGGTAGCAGCGTCGCTCTTAATGTGTAAGTTCTGCCGGCTTTCAGCGAAATTCCCGTCTTGCTAAGGCGAATAGATGTCACCGCAAGCGAACGCACAACAAGCGTACAGGAATTGCTGACACCATTATGGGCGGTTGCGGTGATTTGCACAGTACCCGGCTTGTAGGTTGTGATTCTGCCTTTTGACGATACCGAGGCAATGGAAGGATCACTGGAGGACCATGTAATTGCTTTGTTTCTGGCGTTTTTTGGCAAGACGGATGCGTATAGAGCAGTGCGTTTTCCTTCATTCACTTCCAAGTGGGTTTTGCTGAGTCTGACCTGCGTTACCGCCAGGGATTTGACAGTAACAGTGCATTGCGCCATGGCTCCGCTGGAAGCAATGGCAGTAATGACCGTTGTACCGGGTGTCGCACCATACACATGGCCCCTCGCGGTTACAGATGCTACAGCAGGATTGCTGGATGACCAGACGATGGTTTTATTGGCAGGGGAGCTTGGTGTGAATCTGGTATAAAGTTGTAGCGATTTGCCTTCATTTATCGCTGCGTTGCTTTTGCTTAGCGAAATTTTGATTACACCCTTGCGGGCTTTCACAACGTTGAGGATTATGTCACTGTACAGACCATTGATTGTGCTGGCGCGGATCACTGTGCTGCCAACACCGTTGCCATAGATATAGCCGGCGCTGGATACCGCTGCGACGCTCTCGTTCATGCTGGTCCATGTTACGCTTGTATCAGAATCAGCCGGCAATACAGTGGCAGTTAATACGTCGCTGCCCTGACCTGTCCCCAGCGTAAGACTGGCAAAATTGAGCTGTATGCTTTGGGGCAAAGGCGTAGGAACGGGTGTTGCGGCAGGGATGGGAGAAGGCGAGGGTGTCGGAATGGGTGTCGGAACAGGTGTTGGAATAGGTGTCGGAATAGGTGTTGGAATAGGTGTCGGAGCAGGCGTTGCGGTTGGAATGGGGGAAGGCGACGGGGTGGGAACAGGTGTTGGAGTGGTAGATGTTATGCAAAGTATTGATAGGTTGGGAATGCCATAACCATAGGAGGAGTCGTTGCCAGGCGTGCCAAGATCAACGCAGATGCTTTTCAGGTAGGATTCGACCTGTGAAGCACTGTAGGAGGGCTTGCTGAGCATAATCATTGCAACGGCGGCGGAGATATGCGGGGCAGCTATGGAGGTACCGCTCATACTGATAAACCCGCCAGCGCTATTGCAACTGGTAATATTCTCGCCCGGCGCGCTGACATCTACAGAAGAACCATAATTGGAGAAGTAGCTGCGGTTAAAGGAACTGCCAACAGAAGCAACAACAATACAGCCTGAAACGGTCAGGCAGGCGGGTATATAGTTGGCAGTATTGCCTCCTTCATTTCCAGATGCGCAGACAACGGCAGCGCCTCTGTTGGTGGCATAGGATACAGCGTTGGCATAAGCAGTATAGGCGGTTTGTGAATACCCACCGCCCAGACTCAGATTGATCACATCGCAGCCGCTGTCTGCTGCAACATAAATGGCATTGAGCACGTCAGAATCATATCCGTCGCCGACTGCGTCAAGAACCCGGAACGGCATGATGTATACATTCAGCGCTTGTGTCAGGTCGACAATGATACCTGCGACGTGCGTTCCATGTCCGTTTTCATCTGAGGGGTCGAGATCATTATCGACATAGTCATAACCTGACACCCGTTTGCCTGATAAATAGCTATGAGCAGAAACGCCTGTATCAATAACAGCAACGTAAACAGAGCCGGTTGCCATTGAAGCAAGGCTTTCATTGGCGGTGTCGGCAAACATTTTGGACGCACCCCAGGATTTATAGGTATAAGATGACTGTGCAGTAACATGATCAGCCATCGTAATCATTCTATCCGGCGTGATATACTTGACATATTCAGCGCTGCTTAATTTGTTAAAGGCCGCCTCAGTTTCTTGGATAGTGGTGAATTGAATCACGAAGCGGTTATCCGTGTTGCCAATAATGACATCGGGATTCATTTCATCAACCGCAGGCAATGTACCATCTGTCTTTAATATGAGTCGCATGAGCCGAAAGTCAGTGTAGCTCCTGGCTGATACCAAAGCTGGGAACTCAGCGGCGCTGTTGTTTTGAGAGACCGCCATTGAAAAATTCTGGTTCGTATCCGTCATGGTGATAACGGTCGCCCGGATTACTTCGATAAAAAAATCCAACTTCAATTCAGGCTGGTAAAGTGCGTTGGCTGTTATGGTCACCTCACCCGGAGTGACTGCCGTAACAGTTCCGGCCGCATCAACAGTAGCTATAGCCTCATCAGAACTGGACCAAGTTATAAGACCATCGGGAATGGGTATTTCATTATCAAAAGCTGACAACACATATGCTTTACCTGCCTGCATACGGGATTGACCTGCTATGCTGATAGAGGCGATGGATGGATAAACCACGACAGTACATTGATCGTATGCATTCTTGTCTGAAGCCGCTGTAGCGGTAATGATTGCACTGCCAGGGTTTACAGCAGTGATACTGCCGGCGGCATCGACCAGCAGCACAGACTCATTCGATGAGGCCCAGATAATAGACGCATCTTCAGCAGAGGCGTTTTCCAATGACGCATGAAGTTCGATTTTGCCGCCGGCAGCCAGTGCAATCTCTTTGGCATCTAACCTGATGGACAGCATGGGTATAAAGGTGGAAGCAGCAGTAGGGCTTGCAGATGGCTCCGGTGTTGCCTCAGTCGTTTGCTCAGGCGTTGCAGTTGTGCTGATAATGGCTTGCAAAGAGGGCGTTGCTTCAGAAATGACTGTCAGCTCCGCTGATGTCTGTGGTGTTGGCGTTTGTTCTTGTATATCATTCGGAAATTCGCAATCGGCAAGTGACAGAGGATGATCTTTGTAGGAGGAATAGTCGGTTTTGCCGTTGAATGAAAGCAAAAAGTCTTGCGTTTCGTCCTCTGTCAAAAACTGAAGACTGCGCAGTCGAATATAACCGTCGATAATGCCTTTTTCACTGTCGAAATGGCTCTGCACCCAATCGTATTCAGGTTGATCTGCGTCAACAAAGATGCGGTCGGAAATATATACGATAGTGTCCTTGCCGAGATACGCAACAACGCCGCTATCATTGCTCGCTTTCTCAAACGCTGAGACTTTATCGGTAAGGACGATGGCATAACCGTTGGATCTACCATTCAAGATACCATCGGCATTGGTGTCTGTTTCTTGTGTAGGCACTGGCGTAGACAAAGGCTGGATCGTAGGAATAGGGGTTATTATTTCTGTATTGGTCCACTCTTCGGTGGTTTCTATTGACGCGGTATCTGGGCCTAGCGTAGGGTCTGACGTGGGCTCCGGTGTGGGCTCAGGCGTAGGATCAGGCGAAGGTTCCGGCGTGGGTTCTACGACAGGTTCCGGCGTAGGATTTGCTACAGGCTCGCTTGTTGCATTGTCTTGTATCTGCTGAACTGTCTGCGCGGCTTCCGCCAAAGCGTATGAATACCCTGGATGAGGCTGGAAGGATGAAGCTAAGAAAAAAACAATGGCGATCACTGTGGCTGGCAAGCGAAGCCTAGTCATGACCAGAACCCCCTTTAACTTTTAACGTGAAATTTTGAAGTGAAAAATGCACAATGTTTTTATAGATACATAACGTAAGGAATCGATGCATACAGCGTACATAAATCCGTTTGCATATATAAATTGTACTGCAATAATAGCTTTCTTGTCAAATAATGTCGACTAATCTTCACACATGTACTTCCGTAAAATATCCTGCAGTTTATGCAAAGCAGGCGCACATGTATAGATGTCATAAAGGATTGGCATATCAGCAATGGCCGATGGAGAAGGCGTAGGCAATAAAAATGCAAAAAGCTGCATTTTGCGCTTATATTTGGTAGAATTGGTTAAAAATCAGCGGTATGCGGATTACAAAGCTGGCAACAATTACAAACGAAAGCTTGGGAACTATCTTCATGCCAGATGCGTTTGTTTCTATAGGAAAAACTCTTTCCGCATTGAAGAGAACTGAGGTGCTCCATGCGAAAAACTGTTGCTTGGATACTGGTTGGGATACTATTGTTGGGGATGGTTTATGCGCTGGCTGAAAGCGGCACTGTTGCCGCGCAGGCGCCGGCGAAAGTTTTGTCGTCGGGCGAAGGTAAAACAGGCGAGGGTGCAACCCCTTCTGTCTCACCGACCGCCAGTAAAAATGTATACCGGCTTCTGAAAAAGGGAGATTCGGGCGATGATGTAAAAGCGCTGCAGTCCAGGCTGATAGAGCTGGGTTTCTATTATGGCAAGATTAGTGGCAATTACCTGGATGGCTCTTTTTACGCTATTTCAGATTTTCAAAAGAAAAATAGCCTACCGGTAACTGGCGAGGCGGATATAAAAACACAAGAGGTGCTTTTCTCAGCATCTGCACTTGACAAAAGTGGGAAAGCAATGGTAACACCGTCTCCTACCGCTGTGCCCACGCCTGCACCCATGCCAAGCCCGGTGAATAGCCCGACATCAAATGTCCAGGCAACACCAACACCCTCACCAGAAACGATTGCCTTCACGAAGCGCTTGTCTAAAGGCTCTGCAGGTGAAAAGGTGAAGCAATTGCAGGAGCGGTTGTTTGAACTGGGATATTACATAGGCGATATCACTGGCAGCTATGACAGTGAAACCAAAGCCGCCATCATAGAATTTCAAAAGAACAATAGCCTTGGGGCGGATGGCGTAACCGGGGAAAAGACATGGAACATGCTTTTCAACATATCAGATGTGCTGAACTCCTCTGCGACGCCAAGACCCACCCCTGCCCCCACGCCGGTACCGTACGCCATCACCGTAGATGTTACCAATCAGGTCATTACTGTTTATGGACTGGATGAAAATAATCAGTATACGAAGGTAGTGCGGCAGATGATCTGCTCCACCGGCACCAGGGCGACACCCAGCGACATAGGCAGCTGGAAGCTTAACTCAGGCCGGTCCAAATTCCCCCTGTTCCCCAAGTACGGCGTCTATGTGCAGTATTGGGTACCTATTGCCAACGGAATCGGGTTCCATTCTGTAATCTACAATACGCAGAACAAAATGGATTTGGCGGTAGGTTCCTACAACCAGCTGGGAACCAGGGCCTCCCATGGCTGCATTCGACTGTTGGTGGACGATGCAAAGTGGATTTATGAAAACGCTGGCAAGGGCACATTGGTGACGATTACCAATAAGCTGCCCTCTGACCCAGAGCTGACACAATCGTTAAAACCCGCGGCACTTAACCGCAAGAACATGCTGCCCAAGGTGACCCCTACGCCGACGATGCCGCCTGTCTACGACAACACCCAGACACCGCCCATGCCCTTCCGGAGTTTGAACCGCGGCGACAAGGGCGAGGACGTTTACTGGCTGCAGATGAAGCTGAAGGAGATGGGGTATTACACCGGTACTGTCACCGGCGGTTACTACGGCGGTACTCAGAAGGCGGTGAAGGCCTATCAAAAGGCAATGGGCCTGTCGGCGGATGGCGTAGCCGGCATCAAGACACAGAATATGCTATATGCAGATGTACTGCCAACAACGACGCCAGAGGCTGGGCCGGTGCCAACGCCAATATCAACAGCAAAGCCTTAAGTCAATAGAAGCAATAAAGCAATACGCAAAAGGGGAATGGCTTGCGCCGATCCCCTTTTGCGTTAGTTTGTAAGAATGTGTACAACTACCGTGTAAACGGAAAACAGTTCAACAATGGCGGAACAAAGCATAGGCAAAACAGACAGCAGATGTAACGCACGACGCGTAATGCTTTCTTCAGCTTCGGGCCGTACTTCCAGGGAGATTTTCGGAAGAAGTCACTGCCTGGGGCGTGCAAGCGCAGGAGGGGGGAGAACACGCCAAGGGGCACCCAGCGCTGGAAGGGTTGGCTGGATCAGTGAAGGGGTAAATACTCCCGCTTAAAAAGAAAAGGGCAGCCGGCTTAAAGCCGGGCCGCCTTTTCATATATACCCAGTTGTTCCTGCTTGGATACCATTTTGTTGGTGACATAAGCGATGCCTGCGATGCCGATTAGGTCAAGGGCCAGCCGGACCAACGTAAACCTTGGCCCCATGGAGGAGGCTTCAAACAGCAAAAGCGGCAGCTTTGTGGTTGACCAGGCACCTAGCATAATCAAAACATAGGTGAACTTTGCTCCTTTTTTCATCAGCACGCCGGCTACAGGAAAAGCGGCATACAGCGGTCCGGCCGCCAGAGAGCCGATGAAGAAAGCCAGAAGAATCCCCTTGATTCCAGCGTCTTCGCCCATGTGCTTAACCATCGTTTCCCGCTTGATCCAAACATCCATCAGTCCCAGCAGTATGAAGATGGGTGGTACGACGGATAGCATTTCCAATAGATTTGACCAGCTTAGAAAAAGTGCTTTGCTCCCGGTTGTGGGAAAGAAGACAAGCATAAAAAGCAATAGGAGAGACATCAACAGAAACAGGGCATACCGCTTGGCAAGCTTCTTCACATAACTACCCCCATCACCAATGCAACCAGCAGCGAAAAGCACAACGCGGCAGTGTTTCTCACAAATGCGGTCCTTTTGCTGAAATACTTAATTTCTACTGGCAGGGTAACAATGCCCACCATCATCAACGTGGAGATAAATGCGCCGATCTGCATATAACCTGCACCGCTTTTTAGCAGCGCAGCCGCCAACGGAAAAGCTACAAAGCCTGGTATCAGTGTAATGGAGCCAATTAGAGCGGCAACGATGACGCCAATCCAGCCGGACTTGCTGCCCAGTATCGATGATATTTGTTCAGGGGTCAGCAATGTCAGCATGATTCCCAGAATCATCATAATGGGCAGAGCCTGGGGGAGTATGTTCTCAAAAGACTTCCAGGCTTTTTTTAGAGCCATCCAAGTCTTTTCCCTGCTTTTTACAAGGGAAAATGCAAGTGCGATACCGGCAATGATATACAAAGCAATCGTCATAGCTGTACCAATCTCCTTGCTTCATGCCCCGTGATCATGGCCGCAATCACCCTGGCAGGCTTTTTCATGCTGATGACCGGCGCAGGTGTGCCCGTCTGTTACCAACTTACCGGCAACATATTCTTCCACAGCCACCTTCATACTTCCCCGAACGCCGGTTACTACATTGATTTGGCTTTCTTCAAGCAAGGCTATTGCACCGGCGCCTATACCGCCTGCAATAACGGCATGGACGGCCATTTCTTTTAGGAATGCAGGCAATGCGCCTGGTTTATGTTCGGGGCTTGCGACAGTCTGTTCCCGCACAATGGTACCATTTTCAACATCAAATAGAGCAAAAGCTTCGCAGTGACCAAAATGCTCTGATATTTGTCCCCCTTGGCTGGCAACTGCAATGCGCATCATACTACTGCCTCCTTGCGACCGCGAATGAAATCGTCCAATATCCGGGCTGCGCTTTCCACCAAGCCGGAGCATGGACGGGATTCATAGTACTCTTTTGTTCTTGCGTTGGGGATGGGGCTTCCATCGGCATCAATGCCGATCAAATCACGGCAGATGATGGAATCATTGTCTGCCTTGAAAGTATTGACAAGCTCCTGCACCAATTGGTAATGGGCTGCTTTGGCATCTTTATCCTTGGGATCTGTATTGCCGTACAGCATACCAGCAGCCATAGCCATGCCGCTTACAGCACCGCAAACCTCCCTTAGCCTGCCAATCCCCCCGCCGAAAGAGGAACTTAACTTCAGCGCCGTTTCTTGATCCATACCAGTCTCGTCCGCAAAGGCGGTAAAAACGGCCTGTGCACAATTGTACCCCTGTTCAAAAAGCTCCTTGGCATATGCAGCGTGATCCATGATTCATTTCCCCATTTCATTTCATATTCTCAGGATTCATCCTTTGGGCTTTCAAGTCTTTTCTGGCATCCGGCATGGCAGCATCGGCGGCCTGTGCCGCCGCATAATCTAACATCACCGCCCTGTATGCAAAGCGTCTGACCGTTGACTAGGCACATGGCCATCTTTTTTCGTGCGTCGTTGTACATACGCTGCACAGTGGTCCTTGCAATACCCATTTGCTCTGCACAAGCCTCCTGGTTGAGCCCTTCCAAATCGATGAGCCGGATCGTTTCATACTCATCCAGTGCTAGAAAGATAATGGGTAGGCTATCATCTGGAGGGTCAAGTGGTCCAAACCGGTTCGTGGAAGGCATACAGCACACCGTTCTGCACTTTTTGGGTCTTGGCATATGCGTCCTCACCTTGATTGTTTTGGGCATATGCCCGATTTGTTTTTCATTATATTCTGTTTTGGGCATATGTCAAGAATTAATTTTCCATATGCCAACATCATAAAAGTAAAATTTAGATTCTGTGCTTGACAGAAACGATGGATGCGTTTAATATGAAAATGGTTCCCAATTTCAAATCTGGGAGTGGTATCAGTTGAGCCGCGGCGAAGGCTATCAAACCCGACAGAAAGAGCTGATATTAGCCTGTTTGAGGGAAAACGCCCACCGGCACATGACGGTTGATATGATCGTGGCTGGTTTGCGTGATCAGGGCGAGCCGGTAGGGCAAACAACGGTGTACCGCCATTTGGAGCGGTTGGTGAAAGACAACCAGGTAATGCGCTTTGTCGGTGTGGAAGGTGCCTCTGCGTGCTATCAGTACTTGACACAGGACGAAAATCATAAGAGCCATTACCATTTGGTTTGCAGCGATTGCGGCAGGATGATCCATTTAAATTGCTGTGAGATGGATGAGCTTCGGGAGCATATGCTCCGTGACCATCGTTTTATTTTGGACAGCTGCAAAACCGTATTGTACGGCCGCTGTGAGGAATGCACTCAAAACTAGTAACGAGGAGGGAGAACCATGGCAAAGCATGAAGGCTGCAAGCGGTGCATTGTGCTGCTTTTGATGTCACTGTTACTGATGTCTCTCCTTTTTCCGGTTTTTCTGGCAGTCGTGCATCTGCATCATGATTGCACCGGGCACGACTGCCTGGTGTGCGCCATGATCCACTCCACACACGATTTTTTCAAACGGCTGCTGCAAGCCGTGGCAATGGCTATGGCGGGTATTTTTGCGGCAATCCTTGCACATTTTGGCCGCGCGGCCGTTGATCATCCAAAACTCCTCCGGGGAAGCACCCCGGTTGCTCTTTGCGTACGCTTGAATAATTGAGAAGCCCCTGCTCTTTTTTGCGCTGCCTAAAAAGATCGAGGAGGTTTCTTTTTGTTATGAAAAAATATATCACATCCCTGCTTACGGCTGTGTTTTTGATGACAGCCCTGTTTGGCGCAACTGTACATGCTTCCGCTGCCGCTGATGAAAAGTTGAATATTGTTGCCACCATTTTCCCATTGTATGATTTTTCAAGGGCCATAGCGGGCGATAAAGCGGAAGTAACCATGCTTTTAAAGCCCGGTGCGGAAATTCATTCTTTTGATCCGTCACCCGCCGACATCATCAAAATCCAGAACGCGGACGTGTTTCTCTATGTGGGCGGAGAGAGCGATGTCTGGGTCGATGAAATTCTTTCTTCCATGGACATATCAAACAAGCAAATCATTCGCCTGATGGATGCCGTTACCCTTGTGAACGAGGAGACAGTGGAAGGCATGCAGGAGGAAGAAGAGCATCATCATGAAGGCGAAGCGGCCGAAGATGGCCAGGATCATGAGGATGAAGATGCAGACGATGACCATGAGCACGAAGAAGCTGAGTATGATGAGCATATCTGGACTTCCCCCAAAAACGCCGTTCAAATGGTAAACGCTATTGCTGATGCAATGATGGCGGCAGACGAAGCGAATAAGGATACCTACAAAGAAAATGCCGACGCTTATACCACGAAAATTCAGGCGGTAGACCAGGCATTTGAGGCGGTAGTTTCACAGGCTGCCCACCATATGCTGGTGTTCGGCGACCGTTTTCCCTTCCGCTATTTCGCTGACGCGTACAAACTGGAATACCGGGCGGCATTCCCGGGCTGCAGCACGGAAACAGAGGCCAGCGCGGCAACCTTGGCGTACCTCATCGATACGGTAAAGGCCCAAGGGCTTCCATACATTTATACGATTGAGTTGAGTAATGGCAATATCGCCCGTTCTATCAGCGAGCAGACAGGCGCACAAGTTTTGACGCTTCAATCCTGCCAGGGCATCAGCCGCGATGCGTTTGATGCAGGAGAAACGTATGTAACCCTGATGGAGCAGAATGTGGAAGCGCTGAAAAAGGGGTTGGTATCGCCGTGAGCTTATTGAAACTAAGTGACCTGACCATTGGATATGAAGGCCGTGCGGCCGTAAGCAATGTCAGTTTTGAATTGAATGCCGGCGATTATCTTTGCATTGTTGGGGAAAACGGATCGGGAAAAAGCACGCTGATCAAGGGTATTTTAGGTCTTGTCAAACCGCAGTCAGGATCGGTTGCATGGCAAGGCATACAGCGCCGGGAGGCAGGCTATGTTCCCCAGCAAACCCAGGTGCAGCGGGATTTTCCGGCCAGCGTTCATGAGGTGGTGCTATCCGGGTGCCTAAACCGAAGCGGGCTGAAACCTTATTACACCAAAGCGGACAGGGAACGGGCGGCGGAAAGTATTCGCCTGCTTGGCATGGAGGAGTTTTCTGCAAAATCGTATCGTGCTTTGTCCGGCGGGCAGCAGCGGCGCGTGCTTTTAGCACGCGCCCTGTGCGCCACCCAAAAGCTGCTGATTTTAGATGAACCGGCGGCAGGACTTGACCCTATGGTGACGGCAGAACTCTATGCTTTGATGGAAAGGCTCAACAAAGAGCGCGGCGTTACAGTGATGATGGTATCCCATGATATCCAAAGCGCGGTGCGCTTTGCTAGCAAAATCTTGCATATGCAGACGAAAGCTCTGTTTTTCGGTACGCCTGCTGAATATCAAAAAACGGCCATCTGCCGCCGTATGCTGGGGGTGGATGACCTTGTTTGAGATTTTGCAGCAATTGTTTTCCTATACGTTTATTGTTCGGGCCTTGATCGTTGGTATTCTGGTTTCCTTGTGCGCCGCACTGCTGGGCGTAACCTTGGTTCTCAAGCGCTATTCCATGATCGGTGACGGACTTTCCCATGTTAGCTTTGGCGCGCTGGCCATTGCCATGGCGCTGAATTTAGCACCACTTGAGGTAGCGATACCCATCGTCACCCTGGCAGCTTTTTTGTTGCTTAGAATCAGCGAAAACAGTCACATCAAGGGTGACGCGGCCATTGCGCTAATTTCCAGCAGCGCGTTGGCGATTGGCGTGATTGTGATCTCACTGACTACCGGTATGAATACGGATGTATGCAATTATCTGTTTGGCAGCATCCTGGCTATGAGCAAGAGTGATGTGTATATCAGCATTGCAACCTCTTTGGTTGTGCTGGTTTTGTATCTGCTGCTATACAATAAAATATTTGCGATCACCTTCGATGAAGGCTTTGCCAGGGCAACAGGCGTCAAGGCCGGGCGTTACAACACCCTCATCGCCGTTTTAACAGCTTTGGTGGTGGTGGTGGGCATGCGCATGATGGGGGCCATGCTGATTTCCAGCTTGATTATCTTCCCGGCGCTGACTTCCATGCGGGTGTGCAAAAGCTTCAAATCCGTGGTTATCACCTCGGCGGTTCTTTCCGTGGTGTGTTTCTTTGTTGGTATTCTGATTTCGTTTGCGTATTCCATCCCCGCCGGAGCCGGGGTCGTTGCCGTCAACTTGGTGGCATTTTGCCTGTTTGCACTGCTGGCCAGAATAATGAAAAGATAGGAGTGAAGGTCATGAAAAAATGGGGAGTCTTGATAGCCCTGGCAATGCTGATGCTGCTGGCAGGCTGCCAGGGCCAGGCGGCGAATGCGCCGACTGCGGCCACAGCGCCGCAAAATACAGCCCAAGTACAGGCCGCGCCGGAGGCTGCGGGAGAGGAAAAGTTCGATTTTGCGAATTTGCCGATGGTAGACATTACTGAAAAGCTGTTCATTGCCCAATGCAATGATGTGTATCTGAACCCGGACGATTACCAGGGGAAAGCCATCCGCCTGGAGGGCATGTATCAATTCTATGCAGATACGCAAAGCGGCAAGACATATCACTATGTTGTGCGTAATGGCCCCGGCTGCTGCGGCGCCGATGGTTCCGCGGGCTTTGAGTTTTTGTATGACGGAGAACCGCCCAAAGAAAATGACTGGATTGAGGTTATCGGTACAGTGGAGAAGATGACCATCGGCGAATCGGAGTATATTGTTTTAAAAGCCGGCAGCGTAACTGTTAAACAGGACCGTGGTGCGGAGTTTGTATCGAACTGATGCCTGGTTTCATAGCAACGCCGTGTGATGGACCCGTTGTCTCCTGCACGCGCGGGGGATATTATGTTATCAAAAAGACCTTGGGAGGAATTGGAGGGCCGAAGCCCTCCCAGTTTGGATCGCAAATCGGCGACATGTGCGTCGATTTGCGAAGGAACTTCTAAGAAATTCCTTCCTTATCCGAGCAAACGACCGCACAAAGGCGAAGCCGCAGTGCAGTGCAGCGAGGGAAAAACTCGAAAAAGTGGCATTGTCACTTTTTCGACACGTCATCGTCCCCTGCAAGCGCTGGGGACGTTTTAATTGCCTGGGTATTTTTACGCCACATGAAGGGGCTTAAGCCATATTCCTTTTTAAACGCACGGAAAAATAGCGATGCATCGGTATACCCGCAATCTTCACTGATTTGCGCAATGGAGGCGCTGCTTCGCTCCAATTGCCTTTTTGCATGCTCCAGCCGCTTTTTCACAAGATATGCGTGGGGTGTCATGCCGATGGCATCCTTGACCTGCCGCTCAATATACTCTGTACAGTAGGCGAAAGTCTCAGAAAGGGATTGGGAGGTAATGTGCTCTGTGAAATGAATGTTGATATATTGCAGCACCTTATCTGACAACGTTAGTTCCTTACTAGCAGTATGATGCAGCAGTCCCAGCAGGCCGATAAACCGTTGCTGTGCTTCGAATTGATTCATAGGGGAACGGTTGGCGTAATGATACAGCTCCTTTAGCGGTACATCATATGTCTGTATGTCGTATCTCCCACGAATAGGCAAGACAAGGCCATCATATGCGGAAGGGCTGAATGCACCCTGAAAATGGATAAACATATATTCTGCCGATGGGCTGGGAGATGAAGCGGATTGATGCATATCCTTTCGCTGCAAATACCACTCGCCGGCATGCAGGGTAACGGGTGTGCCATTCTCCTCAAAGGTTAGCTGATTGTGCATCATAAAAATCAGCACAAAATGAGTCAGGTACCTAGCGCAATGATATTCGTTGATGTTAAAGCGCTTCATACTGCATTCGGTCATATAAGGCATAGGCCGGCCTTGCAGGCAGATTGTATCCATCGTCATTCCTGATTCCCCCCTTATTTACAATACCTTATTTGTGCCCTTTTTGCAATGCGTAGGGTTTCTTTTGCACTGTCTCAAAAAGGATGCGAGTGATACAATATCAGCTATTAGGCAAGGATCGCTCGGATATTGCATTGTTGCTATTATGCATGCTTATCAAAGTGTGATGGAAAAGCGTGGCTAAAGGAGATGTACGCATGCTTAAACCTTTAAAGCTTGTGCCCTTTTTACCCGGTGACATAAAGCCTCAAGGCTGGCTGAAAACACAGCTCCGTCTCCAGGCGGACGGTCTGGCAGGACAGCTGGATAAAATCTGGCCTGACGTCAAGGAAAGCCGCTGGATCGGCGGCAGCCGGGAAGGGTGGGAACGTGTCCCCTATTGGCTGGATGGATTCATCCCTTTGGCGTATTTGCTGGAGGATGGGGACATGGTTGCGCGGGCCAGGCGCTATATAGACGCCATTTTGCAGGGACAGCAGGAAGATGGCTGGATTTGCCCCTGCGAAGATGCGGAGCGGCCGCGGTACGATGTTTGGGCTGCTTTTCTAATTTGCAAGGTGCTTGTGCTGTATGCAGACTGTTCCTTGGATGAGCGGATACAGCCTGCCGTGGCAAAATGTTTAAAGCAGCTTCTTTTCCATATCCAAAAGCAAACGCTGTTCAATTGGGCGGCCACCCGCTGGTTTGAATGCCTGATTCCGATCTTCTGGTTGTATGAACGCACTGGGGAAGCATGGCTTTGTGAGCTTGCCTTTAAGCTGCAAAGCGAGGGGACCGGGTGGGACAGGCTCTTTGAACATTGGCAGGACCAGGAGCCCAAGAATGAATGGGGATTTTTGACCCATGTGGTAAACCTCGCCATGGTGCTAAAATGCCGGGCGTTGATGTCGCGTTTGACGGGGGAGGACCCGGATGCTTTTGCTATAGATATGCTCAAAAAGCTGCGGGAGTACCACGGCAATGTACTGGGTTACTTTTCAGGCGATGAGTGCCTAAGCGGCACAAGCCCCCTGCAAGGCACCGAATGCTGCGGCGTAGTGGAAGCCATGTATTCCTACGAGCATCTCTTGTCCATTTCCGGCCTGGCCCGCTGGGGTGATGAGCTGGAAATGCTGGCGTTCAATGGCTTGCCGGCTACTGTACTGCCTGACATGACAGCCCACCAGTATGTGCAGCAAACCAATCAAGTGCAGTGCGCGCCGCTGGAAAAAGATCACGTGCCCTTCCGCACCAATGGGCCGGAATCGCACGTCTTTGGGCTGGAGCCCAACTTCGGCTGCTGCACGGCTAACTTCGGCCAGGGCTTCCCCAAGCTGGCACTGCATGCTTTTATGAGAACTGAAGAGGGGATAGCCTCCACCGTGCTTGTTCCCTCAGAGGTGAAGGCGCAGGTGTGCGGCGCGCATGTGCATATTAAGTTAGACACGCTGTACCCTTTCCGTGATATACTTACCTACACCGTTTCTGCAAGCAAGAAGGCAGCCTTTGCATTTGCCATTCGCATTCCTGTAACAGCGCAAAAGGCTTTGGTAAATGGTCAGGCGGCAGAGCCCGGCGCTTTTTTTACACTCAGCAGGGAGTGGGAAGGGGAAACACAGATCACGGTCGAACTGACACCCAAGGTAGAATGGATCAAGCGGCCTAACGGGCTGTACGCGTATCAGCGCGGTCCGCTGGTTTTCGCTCTGCCCATTGCCCAGCGCAGGGAAGTCATTGAATACGAGAAGGATGGTGTAGCCCGTACCTATCCCTTCTGCGACTATTACCTGTATCCCGACGAAGAGTGGGCCTATGGCTTTGCGGGGGATACTGTGAAGGCAGTATTCGATGACGGATTTGACCTGCCCTTCTCGAGTAACCGGCCGCCGATGTATGTTGAACTGGAGATGGCCTCCGTTGCTTGGCCGATGGAGCATGGCATGTGCGCCGAAAAACCTGAAGGCTCAAAGGCAAAAGGTCCGAAGGTTTATAAGAAGTTGTACCCCTA
This sequence comes from Bacillota bacterium, assembly GCA_023398575.1. GTDB lineage: Bacteria > Bacillota > Clostridia > Christensenellales > Aristaeellaceae > JAEWAH01. The sequence continues at coordinate 43,878 of JAEWSC010000095.1, forward strand.
TGGCTGCACCAATCTGCGGCTTACAGAAATGCCTAAACTATTTTAATTTGCAAGGTGAAAAGGAGAAAAGAAAATGAGCATACCCCGCAGTGAACATCCCCGCCCGCAGTTTTTCCGGCCTGATTGGCAGAACCTAAATGGACAATGGCAGTTTGAAATCGATCATGGCCGCTCCGGCAAGGCCAGAGGCCTTGCAAAAAGCGAATCCCTTTCCGGTGAAATCACCGTTCCCTTTTGCCCGGAAAGCAGCCTTTCCGGCGTGGAATTCAAAGACTTCATGGCGGCTGTATGGTACAAGCGTACCCTTCATATCCCTGCTGAAAAAGCTGGGCTTATCACCCTTTTGCACTTTGGTGCGGTAGATTACCATACAGAGGTGTTTGTCAACGGCGAACCCGCCGGTACCCATGACGGCGGCTATGTTTCTTTTACAATAGATATCACAAAATATGTGCATCAAGGCGATAATCTGATTACCGTATACGCAGAGGATGACAACCGCACTGGCATGCAGCCCAGAGGCAAGCAATCCAGCGAATATCACTCCCACGGCTGCGACTATACCCGCACCACCGGCATCTGGCAGACGGTTTGGGTGGAATGGGTGAACCCAACTTATATCCAAAGCGTAAAGCTGACACCGGATGCAAAAAACGGCAAAGTGCTTATCGAGGCAAAGCTGAGCGGCGACACCAAGGATGTGTCCTTCCTGGCGGATGCGTCCTTTGAAGGAAAGGCTTGCGGTGCTGCCCAAGCGAAGGCCTATGGTCAGACAGTGCGGACAGAGCTATCTGTCAGCGAGCTGCACCTTTGGAATGTGGGGGAGCCGAACTTATATGACTTGAACCTGCGTCTTGTCAAGGATGGCAGTGAGCTGGACATGCTTACCTCTTACTTTGGCCTTCGGGATGTGGCCTTTGACGGCATGAAGTTTACTATCAATGGCCGCCCGGTGTTTATGCGCCTGGTACTGGATCAAGGCTTTTATCCCGATGGTATCTACACCGCGCCCAGCGACGAAGCGCTGAAGAATGATATTTACTTGAGCATGAATATGGGCTTTAACGGCGCCAGGTTGCATGAAAAGGTTTTTGAGGCAAGATTCCTTTACCATGCTGACCATATTGGCTACCTGTGCTGGGGCGAGATGGGAAACTGGGGCCTGGATCACTCCAGAATTGCCACCTTGCCACCCTTTTTGAAGGAGTGGCTGCAGTCTGTAGAGCGCGATTATAGCGCGCCTAGCATCATTGGCTGGTGTCCCTTTAACGAAACCTGGGATCAGCATGGCTGCCAGCAGGACGATGAAATACTGCGCTGCATCTACCGCGTAACCAAAGCGCTTGACCCCACAAGGCCGGTGATCGACACCAGCGGAAACTTCCATGTGGAGACGGACATACATGACGTTCATGATTATGAGCAAACGCCCGAGGTGTTCCGCTCTTTATACGGCCCCGGCACTGCACCCATTCATGATCACTTTCCAAAGAGGCAGCAGTACAAGGGACAGCCGGTGTTTGTCAGCGAATATGGCGGCGTTTGGTGGAGTGATACCCAGAAGGAAGGCTGGGGTTACGGCCAGAGGCCCCAATCCAGGGAAGAGTTTTTGGACAGACTCAAGGGCCTTACCGATGCGCTACTGGATAATCCCGACCACTGTGGCTTGTGCTACACCCAATTGACCGACGTGGAGCAGGAGCAGAACGGCTTGTATACCTACCAGAGGCAGCCAAAGTTTGATCCCAAGGTAATCCACGCCATCTTTTCCCGCAAGGCGGCGATGGAGGAATAACAATAACCGCCGGATGCATGCACGTTGTTGCAGTCCGGCGGTTTTCTGTTATACTGAAGGAAAATGGTGCAATACAACGGAGGCTGTATGACTTACTACCAGGATGCATCTCTTCTGATTAGGAGTCTGGAGGAAAGTGACTTTTCAGTGATGGAGGAAGCTTTCAAAAACCAGGGCTGGCATAAGCCTGCCGCCCAGTATGCGGCGTACTATCAGGATCAGCGGGAAGGAATGCGGCTAGTGTTTGTGGCTGTTGTGAACGGTGTATTTGCAGGCTATGTGACCCTGCTGCCAAATACACATACAGGGCCGTATGCTGATAAGGGCATACCGGAAATCAGCGATTTCAATGTGCTCATAGCCTATTAGCGGCAAGGCATCGGCAGCCGGTTGATGGATGCTGCCGAAATAGCTGCGGCAACTTATAGTGATATTGTTTCCATTGGCGTGGGTATGCATGCTGGATACGGAAGTGCACAGCGAATGTATGTCAAGCGTGGGTATATACCCGATGGATCAGGTATCTGGTATCAGGATGCACCCCTTGCGCCACATACCGCCTGTATCAACGATGATGATTTGGTGCTGTATTTTAGCAAGCAGCTTTCGCATTCAAAAGAATAATAGCAGGTGTCTACTCTCATACATGAATTAGGCCGCCTGCCTGCCGCAGCAAATTTGCTGCGGCAGGCAGGCTTTGTTTTACTGTGAAATTGCACAGGCAGCATACTTTTTTCGTTGGTGAACAATTCGTGAACACTATAGTAAAGACATTGACGCCTTTTGACTATCGTAGTAGTATTGTTGCGAAAAGACTATTGCAATAGTCACTTGAAGGAGGTACCTATGAAACGGATTTGTGTAAGCCTAATCACGCTGATTCTTTGTGCTGCCATGGCGGTTTCAGCACAGGCATCACCAGGGGATGCAGTGTTAGTCCCGCCCGATGGGCAGGGCAGCTTTTACACCATGGCTGCCATGGAAGGAACACTGTACCTACTGGCAGAAAGCGGTCTGTATGCTTGGAAGGCAGGTGATGAAAAACCGGAGTTGATAGGCATTCTGCCAGAGCAACAGGGGCAGGAAACCAATGCCATGATGGCCATTGGTGGTGCAGGCGGTACGGTCATGCGTATGGGTGGCTACTTCATTGATCATCTGCTGACTGATGGCGGAAAGCTATACGGACTGGATAGTGATGATGGTTCCCTATATCTGTTGGATGCGACGGATGGCAAGGTGACTACCACCAAGACCCAAACCCTCAAATGGGATGGTATTTCGCAAAACCAGGGCGGTGTAATCATACCGGGCATGATCTCAAGCCCCGTCATTGCGGATGGTTACCTGTATCTGATTAAATCCAGTATGGATTCCTCTGCAAATGAACTGATCCGCTTTAATCTCACCGATGGAGGCTACATCAAATACGACGCACAGTTGGTTGCCGCTTTTGTACCGTATAAGGATGGCAAAGCGTTAATTTTGCAATATGCCTCACAGCAGGAAGCTCAATCCCGTACAGGAAAAATATGGATGAACACCATCGACTTGGAATCTGGGATGGTTACAAAGGGAATAGAAACACCGGTGTCCACGGCCGAAGGTCTTGCTTATGACAAGGTGACAGACACGGCAGCCTTTTTCAGCGGTGGAGAAATTTATGCTGTGGATCACATGGCCTCCTGCCGGCTGGCAGGATATGCGCCGGTTGGTTACCAGGGATTTATGATGGGTACTGCTCAGATGCTGCCGGAGGGCCTGTATGCTTTTTGCGGTGAGCATGTCTCCATCCGCAGTATTGCAAAGGGAAATGATGTGGCAAGGGCGCTGCGTATACAAAACGCAATGGAATCAAGCTACCGCGAATTTGCCGTAAAGCGGCCGGACATCCCCGTGGTGCTCAAGGATACACCCATAGACACCGCCGAAATGCTGATGCAGGATATGATGGGCGGCGGCAGCGATTTATACAGCTTGCGCATCGATTCTTTGGATTTCCCAGCGCTTATGCAAAAAGGGTATACCGCTTCACTATCGGGCAGCGATGTATTGCAGGATCAGGTGACGAAAATGTATCCTTTCCTGCAAAAGGAATTAATGCAGGATGGTGACCTGCGAGCATTTCCGGTCAGCCTGACCGGAAATATGCTGGGCTATAGCAAAAAGGCTATGGAAGAGCTGGGCATGACGGAAGAGGATCTGCCCAAAACCTTTGCCGAGTTAATGGAATTCATCACCAATTGGGACGCTGATTATGGCGTTGACCATCCCGCTTTGAAGCTGTTCGAGGGTGAAATGTACGGTAACCCGAAGGATACGTTTTTCGGCTGGATCATGGACCAGTACAGCGCTTATTATAAAAAGCTGGGGATGGACATGACGTTTGACACTGAGCTTATGAAAATGCTGCTTGCTGCCTTGGAATCCGCAGACTTTTCCGCATTGGAGGTCAAGGACGTGCAGCAGGCGATGGAAGGCGCAGTGACCGTTACCTATGCATCTGCCGGTGCAGGTTCGCAACCGCCGACAGCGCTTTTCAATATGTATTATAATGCTGTAGTCAATGAGTTTGGGTTCATGCCAGGGGATTTTTCACCGCTGCCCATCGCTTTGGATGACGGGCTTGATCCAGTGATCCCCGCATCCCTGACTGTTTATATTGTCAATCCGTATTCCGCAAATCATGACTTGGCCATGGCGTATCTTGAGCACTTTACTTCGCAGCGCTCTGCGGTCAGCAAGGCAGCTATGTCGCCTGAATATAACGAGCCGGTGATCAGCGGACAGTATGAGATTGCGAAGGCTGACCGGGAAAAAGAGATAGCCGATATTAAAGCACAGATGGAAACTGCGCCGGAGGATAAAAAGAAGGAGCTGGAGGAGTCGCTGAAAAGGGCAGAAGAGGTTCTCGGTTTTCTCGAAAACATCAAGTGGCAGCTAAGCGCGGAGCAGATTGCAGCATATAGGCAGCGGGTCGGCTACTTGTCCGTAAATACAATCAATCCGCTGGCGCTGCTCGCACAGGATCAGAGCATGGCAGCTTTGATAGGCCGCTACAGCAACGGGCAGATTGGCCTTACCCAACTGATCAAGGAGCTGGAGCAGAAACTGCAAATGCTATACAGAGAAGGCAAATAGCACGATTTGACACGTGGTGACGATTGTGATAGTATCCCCTTGTCCTAAACAATCGCAAAGAAGGCGGCGTGTTATATATGGAAATCAAGCTCTTTGAATCGGAATTGAAGGTAATGGAGGTATTGTGGCAGACAGGGGACCAGCCGGCGGGACAAATCGCCAAGGTGTTGGCGGAGGAAACGGGCTGGAACCGCAATACCACCTATACCGTGATCAAGAAATGCATTGATAAAGGCGCCATTCGCCGCAGCGAACCAAACTTTCTATGTCATGCCCTCATCGGTCGCAAAGAGGTACAGCGCTGGGAGGCGGAGGACCTGAAAAACAGAATGTTTGATGGCTCCGCCACCCAGATGTTTGCAGCTATGGTAGGCGGCAGGAAGCTGGATAAAGGGGAAATTGAACGGCTGAAACGGCTGATTGAGGAGTTGGATAAATGAGCGTGAGCCTTTTGGAAATGAGCCTTATGGGCGGCGCAATGATCGCATTGGTTCATTTGATCCAATTGCTTTTCAAAAGCAGGCTGCCGCACTGGGTTACTGCAATCATGTGGGGGACGGTACTCGTACGCTTAATACTGCCCTTTTCCATTCCTTCGCCTGTGAGCCTGCTTGGGTTGATCAAAGGAACGCCCCAGACGGTTATGGAAACCGAATGGCATAGCACAGTGCAGGCATCCATATTCAAAGCCGAGTATTTCTTGCTGATGGGAACGACAGTGTGTGCATTACTGTTCCTTGCTGCAATTCTACGACAAAAGCGTGTACTGGATATGGCACTGCCTGTGAAGATGACGCCGGAGATGAATAGCATGCTGGCCATACAAAGGCTTTCGCAGTCAGTGCGCATCTACACCTCCGACCGTGTATCCACACCTGTCGCCTATGGGGTGTTCAGGCCCAAAATTGTGCTGCCTGCCGGCATGATATTTGATGGCGAGGCGATGAAATATGTTATCACCCATGAATGTGTGCACATCAAAAGGCGGGATGTACTCAAAAAACTCATCCTCATGCTAGTGGTCTGCCTGCACTGGTTTAATCCACTGGTATGGCTGATGGCCGCCACCATACGGCGGGACATTGAGCTTACTTGTGACCAAAGGGTGCTTATGCTTTGCGGGATTCAGGCGCGGGCTTCTTATGCCAATGTGCTGCTGTCGCTGGAGACTAGCAAGCGTTTTAGCGGCCTGTTAGTCAATCATTTCAGCCGAAGTCCTCTGGAAACGCGTATCCGTTCCATCATGACGGTCAAAAAGCCAGCATTCTCTACTATTCTGATGGCGGTGCTTGCTTATGGCCTATGTTCAGTGGCTCTTGCCGCGTCACCCATGGCACAAGATTTCATCATAAGCAGAGCTGTGTGGGCGCCAGCTTCAGGACCGGCTATTTTCAGCCAGCCTGTTCAAAATGTGGTGTATGTGTGGCAGGGGGATGTGCTTACCCTTGCACAACCCGCCTCGTTTGCGTTATACACGACAGGCGTAACGACGCAGGATATTACAAGCATACGTGTGGCATCGCCTGTGAGTGCCACAGTGTATAGCAAAAGCTCCACGAATATGGCTATGGCACAAAGCGCATCGTATTCCATGTATGCAGTGCCAACCATGCCGATTTTCGGAACTACTTCCATCAAAATTGAGCCGTAGAGAATTTTTTGAGAAAAAATGTTTATTTCGGGAACAATTACTGCGCCACCAGCGTCTGTTTCTATGGCAGCTGTTTCCAAACCAACTCGGTCGATCGGAAAATGCCTGTGAAAACGGAGGATTATATCAAATGAAAAAGGTGGCCTCACTTTTCCTACTAGCTTGCATGTTACTGACGCTTATTCCGGCAGCCATGGCCGCGCCGGGGGATGCCGCTTTGTTCACGGAGGACCAGCGCAAGGAACTGGGTATTGAATTGTATACATCACCCAGCTTTGCTGCAATGGGTGATACGGTGTATACCCTATGGGGAAAAGAAATCTACGCCTGGCAGGTAGGTCAGGAAAAGCCTACAAAGATGGCTGGCAATCTAGAAAACAGCTATTATGCTTCTTATGATGAGGCAAAGTCACAAATTGGCGACAAAGCGGATACGCTGATTGCCAGTTTGGTCAGCACCCAGGACACCTTGTATGGCTTGAATCGCCTGACGGGTAAGTTGTTTCCCTTGACCTTTGCTAACGATCAGGTGGTATTCGGTACGCCCATCCAACTGGATTGGACCGGCCTTGAGCAAACCGTCGATAGCTATACCAGTATACGGGATGCCTATCGCCTTAGCATTTCAGATGGCAAACTGTATGCCATGTTCCGCAATAACGAGGATTACTATAAGCCTGAGGCTGCGTGCTTTGACCTTGCGACAGGCGCAAAGCGGGTGCTGGATATCCCCTTAGTGCAGGATTTCACGCCCTATAAAGATGGCAAGATGCTGGTTAGAATCTATGACATGGAAAATGCCTACCAGGGTGGGTCAGAACCTGAAAAGCCGGAATTAGCCATCTATGATCCGGCAGATGGTTCTACTGCTGCTCAAGGGTTGTTTGGGGATGTCAATGTCTTCGGCCTTGCATACCAGGCAGAAACGGATACGCTTTTTTATACCACCAACAGCAAGCTGATGGCGATGAAAGGCCTTGGTCCGGCGGAGCAAGTGGCGTACATGCCAGTTGATTATGCTGACGATTGCCCCGCCGTTATGCTGCCTGGAAACCTGTACGCTATCAACACATGGAACGGCTTGTTTGTGCGCAATACCGATCCGCAGTATATGCCGACCAGTTCCCTGTCCATCTATGGCGGGTATCTGGACGCCGCTGCCATGTCTTTTTCTTTACAATATCCACAAACACCCGTCACCTTTAACCAGAACATATACTTTGATAGCTCAGAAGCGCTTGCACAGGCCATGACCTCCGGCGATAACTCCTTTGATATCTATAATTTTGACATCAGCTATCAGGATTTTGAGTCACTGGTCAATAAAGGCTATTGCGCCGATCTGTCAGCGTCACCGATGCTTACGGGTGAGCTTGCAAAAATCTATCCTTTCCTGCAATCAGCTGTCCAGAGGGATGGAAAATTCTATGCTATTCCTGTCAGCATGTATGGCTATGGCCTGAGCATATCGCCCAAAGCTTGGGAGGCGACAGGCTTGATGGATAAGATGCCTACCTCCTTTATGGGGCTGATCGACTTTTTCACCTGGTGGGTGGAGGAAGGCCAAGAGCAGCATCCTGATGTACAATTGATGCAGGGCGTCATGGATTATGGCGAGACGCTGTTCCAGATGGCGCTGAACCAGTATGTGTACTATTGCCAGGCACAGGGGCAAGAGCTATCCTTTAATACACCCTTGTTCCGCAATATGATGCAGGCACTGGAAGATTTGGATATCGAGAAGCTGAACGAAACGATTTCAGATGACTCGATGGAAGCCCTTTCGATGATGAAAATGCGTGGCGGTTATATCGAAGAAAGCGACGTGCTGTTCATGGAATACGGCGATTGGCTCAGTGTCTATGGCAACGGCCGGAGCCTTTCCTATTCCGCTCCGCTGATCCTCTCTCTGGAAGAAGGTGGCCCCAAGCATATTCCGGTCTACCTGCAGGCCCTTTTCATCAACCCTAACACGAAGAACATGGAAATGGCGCTCAAGTATTTGGAAAACGCGCTGGAACGTATGGAACCTGCCCAGCACATCATGATGTTCCCGGATGACAATGAACCCATTCCCACCGAAAACTTCGAGCAGATGGTTGAGCAGTGGCAGGAAGAACTGGATAAGCAAAAGAAAAGACTGGAGACTGCCAAGCCGGAGGACAAGAAGGACATTGAATCCACCATCGAAATGTACGAGGACATGATTGCGAAAAAGGATGACTACTACTGGAGCGTTTCGAAGGAGGCTATTGCAAAATACCGTGAGATCACGCCCCTGTGCTATGCCGCTACCCCTAATTTGCTGAACTACAGAACGAAGGATGGCAGTTCAGAGATCGGTACGTTGATTGAACGGTACCGCCAGAAGCAGATGTCCTTGGACCAGTTTGTAACAGAAGTGGATAAAAAGATCCGCATGATACTCTTGGAAAGCAAATAAGGTTGGCGTGGTGCTGCGCCTTGGGCGAGCCCCAAGGCGCGCGCTTCTTAGGGAAGGGGGAACAAGAATTGTTCCGGCGGAAAAAAAGTGTATGGTTATTTTTGCTGCCGGGTCTCATCGGCCTGACAGCCTTTTATCTGGCGCCTTTTATCGGCGGCATCTATTTCAGCCTGACAGATGGTACATTCCAGAACAAGTTTGTCTGGTTCCAGAACTACAAGGAGATTTGGCAGAATGAAATGTTCCGGGTGGGACTGAAAAACACCATGGAGCTTTCTCTTTTGTGCGCGCCTGTGATTTGGGTGATGTCCTTTCTGCTGGCTACCATGCTCAGAACACTAGGGAGGCGGGGGGCTTTTTTTAGAAACGCACTGCTTTTGCCCTATCTTATGCCTTCTGCGGCCCTGCTGCTTATCTGGCTGCTGATGTTTGATTATGGCGGTGTCATGAACCGTATTTCAAGTGCGCTTGGCTTTGGCCGTGTATTGTGGCTGGAGGGTGGGGCACTTCGCGTGCCGGTGGTTCTTTTATACATATGGAAGAATCTAGGGTTCTCTGTGGTCATATTCGCCGCAGCGCTGCAAACGGTACCCGAAGCGTATTATGAATACGCCAGTCTGGAGGGTGCCAACGCCTTTCAGCGGGAAACAAAGATTACACTGCCGCTGCTTGTTCCCACGGCCTTTCTCGTATTCATGCTGGCTTGGGTGAATGCGTTTAAAATATTCAAGGAAGTGTACTTTATCGGCGGTGCGTATCCGGATGAAACGGTATACACCCTACAGCACTTTATGAACAACAAGTTTGCCAAGCTGGATTATCAGGATGTGACGACCGCAGCGTATAGTTTTGCAATTATCGTATTCGTGTTGTTCGGTATGATGTATGCCACCAAAGCCGTTCGTTCACCCAATCAAGTGTAGGGGAGGGAAAAGAAAAATGCAGTCTGAAACAGCCGCCGCAGTTAAAGCAGTCAGACCGGCACGGCACCGGCGTAAGCGCCTGCGTATTGGCCGGGGCTTATCCTTACTCCTGCTATGCGTGATCGCGGTGCTGATCTTGATTCCCATCTTTTTTACGTTCTTGTATTCCTTCTTCCCTAAAGGCGAAATGGAAGCGTATCTGAAGCTGCGGGGGAACTATGATGAAACAAAATGGCTGGATGTGCTGTTTTCACCAGCCATGGCCTCCATCCGTCAATATTACAAAATACTAATTGAAGATCCGCAATATTTAAACCTGTTTGTTAACTCGGTCCAGTACACAGCGGCCATCTTGCTGGGGCAGGCGGCTGTTGTCCCGCTGATGGCCTATGCTTTGAGCCGCTTTCAATTCAAAGGCCGGGATGCGCTTTTCTTCGGGATTCTGATGCTCATGGTACTGCCCTTTCAGGTAACCATGGCCCCAAGCGTGATAACGCTTAGGTTTATGGGCCTGATGGAAACGCCCTGGGCGGTTATATTGCCTATGTGGTTCTCTCCCTTTTACATATTTCTATTGCGTCAGTATATGGTAAGCTTGCCTGGCGAGCTGCTGGAGGCAGGCATGATGGACGGCGCGGGGACTTTCCGCTGCTATGCCCATGTCATCATACCCGTGTGCCGGCCGATTCTTGGTGCTGCTGTAGCCCTTTCCTTTGCGGACTGCTGGAACATGGTGGAGCAGCCGCTGGTATACCTGTCCAACCGGATTGGCGATCAGCCCCTATCGGTGATGTTCAATACGCTGAGCACCGAAGGCGCCGATGTGGCTTTCGCCGGTGCGGCACTATACATATTGCCAGCCTTGTTCATTTACTTTTACTTTCAGGAAGACATTCTGCTGGGCGTGGCGCTTAGCGAGTTGAAATAGTGGGGGAGGAGCAAACAGATATGAAATTGAAAAGTATCGCTTTAAAAGGCCTTGTCATTCTTGCGGTAACTGTGGCCTTATGCATGTTTTTTGCAAAAACCGTCATGACCATTACCACGCCCAAAGTGAAAATCGTACAGGCCAGCCGTGGAAGGCTGGAGCAAAAGATCAACCTGAATGCACAAGTGTATTTTCCCGAAACCACCGATCACATTCTGACTGATGCGGCCAAGAGTGCCATTGTGGTAGATAAGGTATACGTGCGTCCCGGCCATCATGTGAAGGCAGGGGAGACGCTGTTTACGGCGATCCTGTCCGAATATGAGAAGGATTGGAAGGAACTGCAAGGCAAGTACGATGAAAAAGCCGCGGAATTGATGGGTAAGGACATTGAAAACCGCAAGGCGGCCAAGGAAAGCACACAGAATGAGCTGTACGAGCAAGTGATGGACAGCCAATCTGTTTTGGTAGCGGCGGAGCATGACGCCCGCACCATTGCGTTGGCTCAAAATGTTACCCTTGATCTGGATATTACAAAATGGCTTGATCAGGCCACAGGGAAGGAAGAACTTGTTAAGTCCGTTCAAAAGGTGCTGGATGCAAAAACGGCCTATGACCAGGCGTATGATGCGTTCTTCAAATCCTACAATAATGCAAAAATCAAGGTCAGCAGTTCTACCTTCAAGTATATTAACGAGCGTAACACACTTTTAAAGACGCTGAATACCATATCCGACGATATGGTCGCACTGTCCGCCCGTAAGAGTGCTTTATCTACAGTGGTTGCGCCGCATGACGGGTATGTGGTAGCCATGGCTGTAAAAAACGGGGATACCTACGATGGCAAAAAGAGCGCGTTTACATTAAGTGTTGACACAACGCCTCCTGTCCTGCGTGCTGACATTACCAGCCTCAACAAGGCTTTGGCCGATAACACCCGGGTAGATGTGGCTGGAGATTACGGTTCTGAACGTACGAAGGTAGAAAAGACAGTACTGGAAGGCGACGGCAAGAAATACGCCTATGTCACGCTGACGGAGAACATCATTTCCATCAAAGGCGGCATCACGCGCATGGTGACTGACGGCGATGTTAAGTTGACGATTACATACCGCGCCAAAGAATCCGCCACGCTGGTTCCTGCCAGTGCTGTACGCAACGAGGGCGAGGGGCAAGATTATGTATACCTGATACAGCGCTCTTACGGCGGGTTTATGGGCTCCAGCGCCATGAAAGCGGTCAAGACCAGCGTAACCGTACTGGAGCGCGGAGACAGCGTCATATCCATTCAGCAGGAGATGGATTACCAGGAAATTGCCGACGGGGAAGACCGGGCGCTTACCGATGGCGGTACTGTAATGGAATACATTGATTGAGCTGCCGGAAGGAGACGCCATGAAAGAGAAAAAGTTACGGGGCTTTCTGGCACTGTTTATCTGCGCCATTGTGCTGGCCTGGACGGCAGCATCCATTTCCGCCGTGGGCCAGGACCTGCAATATTTGGTTCCAGCGCCGAAAATGGAACCGGCGGCGGAGAACCAACAGGACGAGCAAGACGAGCAGGACGAGCAGGAGGAAATGCCTCAAAAGCCTAATCAGGCAGCGCTTACGCTGTGGGAAAGCCTTCAATCCAAAGCCGAAAAGTGGCAGGGAATTATCAAAACATATACCTTGAATGGTATAATAGAAAAGGCCAGCCTCATTTCTGATATTGAGGAGACCAAGCAGGCCAGGCTTACTGCATTGAATGAAAATGCCTTTGTGCTGACGCCAAAATATCTTCACTTTGGCCGGCTGTTTTACCCGGAGGAGCTGAAAAAAGGTGCGGCTGTCATGCTGCTGGACGAAAAGCTGGCACTGGCGCTGTTTAAGATTTCTCAACCCATTGGCCGTACTGTGAAGGTTGGCGATGTGGAATTTACGGTGGTCGGCATCCTCCGCCACACGAAGTCAGTGGGGGACAGTGAGGATTATGGCGCTTACGTACCCATTGCGTATCTGTGGGATAAGGAGATTCAACTACAGGCTTTGCAGGTAACGGCAAGGCCGATACCCAAGGCTGGCGCCAGATTCACTTTTGGCAAGGATATGGAGGCCTGGAACGCTGGGGGGACTGCCATTGACCTTGGCAAGGAAGCCATGGGCGCTATGCTGCCTGTGCGCGTTTTGCTGTTCTTTATCGGCACCGGCTTATTTTTCAGACTGCTCTGCTTATGGAATGGGCAGTTCAAGTATTTCTTTGCCGACTACAAGCAAAGGCTTGTAAGGCAGTATGCTGTAAAGCTGATGCCCAGGCTGATCCTTGGCATTTTAGCGCTGGCCCTGGGCTATGGTATTCTGGCGGCGCTGATCTCCTGGCTGATTACCTATTTGGTAGCGCCTGTGTACACCTTTACCGAATGGGTGCCGGCCATATTGGTGGAATGGAAGGACATACAAACGGCTTTCTGGCAGGTGTGGCAAAATGCTGCAATGCTGCAGGAACTTCGCAGCCCCGAGCTTTTGCGCATTCGCTATTTTGCCATGCTGACAGCCTGGTTCAGCGCTGGAACCGCTGTGACCATCACCATGCTATGGGTTAGGTGGTGGGGCAGGCGGGATGGTGGGAAGCAAGGAACAATTACGGATAGGTGAAAAACGGCCTCAAAGAAAAGAAGTTACATAGAAACACGAATCCCCTGCGCCAGACGCAGGGGATTCGTGTTTTGAGACATTTTAAGTCTATTGGCGAGCATGCTGCAAATATTCTTCCAGTGCCCAATCATTATCCCGCATCATGGTGCTATGAGGCAAGCCCACGTAACGGATGTGCCAGGGCTCGGCAATATAGCCTGTTATTTCTTGCTTGTCTTCCTCATAGCGGATGATAAAGCCATAGTCCCAGCAATGCTCTGCAAGCCACAGCGCTTGCTTTGTGCCCTTAAAGGTGGTGCCTGGCACAGTAATATCAAACGCCAAGCCGGTATGATGTTCGCTGGTGCCGGGGTCTGCTACGGTGAGCCTGGTTGCGGATGTGGCGTTGGCTTTGCTCTTACCTTCCTTGACATAGGCTGCAACTTGCTTGTCAAATAGCTCTTTTTGATATTTGACGCTGCGGTACCCAGCGCTTACCTGCCAAACGGTGATGCCGTCCTGATGAGCCGCCCTTAGCATGGCTACAAGCGCATCCACCGCTTCCTTTTCGCCTTGTATTTCGCTGCCCTTTATAGTAACAATGTCACTGGGACATTCCTGCCGCATATATACCAAATTACGGGTCTTGTAGTCTTCTGGGATCAGATTTTGCCTATTGATCAAAATCGGCAGCTGCGACGCAAAGGCACTGTTGGGATCAGGTGTCGGCGAGGGGGAAGGTGTAGGCGTGATAACGATATGCTTGGCCTGCTGGGAATACATCAGTTCCTTTGTGGCTGGACCAACGATACCGTCAGCCTCCAGGCCATTTTGGGTTTGAAACAGAATCACCGCATTTTTTGTTCCATTGCCGAACTGGCCATCCACTTCGCCATCATAAAAACCCAGTTCCTTCAGGCGGGATTGCAGCTTCTCTACCTCGGAGCCGGTTACACCGTTTTTGAGCATCTGTTCAGTGGGGGTGGGTGTCGGCTGGCTGGGGTCTGGTGTTACCAGCAGCATACTGCCCGCGGATGGCGCCGGCGTAGGCGTCTTGCGCATTTCTATTGCCGTAAGGTTCGAAAGGCCCGCCACATTGGCGCCCAGCCAGCCCACTGCCACCAATAAAACGGCAAGAAACACATAGCCGATAATTTGAGGTACATTCCGTCTTTTTCTCCGCCTGTCGCTGCGCATGCTGCCTCCCAAATTCTTCATGAAAATTAGTATACCATCATATAACGTTACAGGCAAGGGAGTCTGTCCCTTACAACGCTACGAAAGGCTCCTCCACACCGCCCCTGCCTGTGGCGGAAATGGGCGGTGTGGAGGAGGCTGGCGAAAATGAGCAATGCAAGCGACAGCGCAGCAGTGCGACTATTGAGCAAAATAAGCAAAGCCCATCGAGGATGTATGTATTCAGTGTGGTGCAAGGGGTACCCATTATCGAACAGATACAAGAAACGCAGAAGCTGAATCAAATCGCTCCTGCGTTTCTAGGGGCTGTTTCTAAAATGCGAGTAAAGCATTTTCGGCATCTTCTGTGCCAATGCTACGTCAAAAATGCTCGCCATAGCTTGCTATGTCTGCGCTTTTTTCCTTGCCTTGACGCAGAATCTACTCGAAACTGTACCTCTGGTATTTTAGAAACACGCCCTAATTGAAAATAATGAATAGGGGATTCCAAAGGGATATATCCCTTTGGTAGAGCTCCCAGGGGCGAAGTTCCTGGGTTATACCGCGCCTTGGGCCAGCATGGCTTCGGCGACCTTGAGGAAGCCGGCAATGTTTGCGCCGGCGATATAATTGCCGGCCATGCCATAGGCTTCCGCTGCTTCGGCTGATTTTATGAAGATGTTTTTCATAATGTTGTAGAGCTTGGCATCCACTTCCTCAAAGGTCCAGGAAAGACGCAGGCTGTTCTGGCTCATTTCCAGCGCGCTGACAGCCACGCCGCCCGCGTTAGCAGCCTTGCCCGGTGCAAACAATACGCCATTTTGCTGAAAAATGTGGGCGGCTTCCAGCGTACTGGGCATGTTCGCACCTTCGGCCACGGCGATAACGCCGTTTTCTACCAGCGCTTTAGCGCCCTCTGCATCCAACTCGTTTTGTGTGGCGCAGGGCAGCGCTATATCGCAGGGAACTGTCCAGATGCCGCGGAAACCAGGGGTATAGGCAGCGTGGGGAATAGCTTCGCAGTACTCTTTGATTCTCCCACGCCGTACTTCCTTTATTTCCTTGACCAGCGCGAGATCTACGCCCTGATCGTCGACGATATACCCATCCGAATCGCTCATGGCTACCACAAGCCCGCCCATCTGGGCGATCTTTTTAGCGGCGTAAACCGCCACATTTCCAGAGCCGGAGATGACGACGCGTTTACCTGCGACATCATGGCCGTGGTGCCGCAGCATTTCTTGCGTTAAATAGCATAGGCCAAAACCGGTTGCCTCTGTACGGCCAAGGCTGCCGCCATAGGTAAGACCCTTGCCAGTGAGAACGCCTTCATACAGGCCGGTCAGGCGCTTATATTGACCGAATAAGTACCCGATTTCTCTGCCGCCTACACCAATATCCCCTGCGGGCACATCTGTGTTCTGACCAATGTGGCGGTACAACTCCGTCATAAAGCTTTGACAAAAGCGCATGACCTCATTATCGCTCTTGCCTTTAGGATCAAAGTCGCTGCCGCCCTTGCCGCCGCCAATGGGCAGGCCGGTAAGGCTGTTTTTGAACGTCTGCTCGAAACCCAGAAATTTGATAATGGATAGGTTTACACTTGGATGGAGCCTGAGCCCGCCTTTGACTGGGCCGAGCGCACTATTGAACTGTGCACGATATCCACGGTTGACCCGTACCTGGCCGGCATCATCTATCCAGGGTACACGGAAGAGGATAACCCGTTCCGGCTCTACCAGCCGTTCAATTAAGCCTGCTCTCTCATATTCGGGGTGCCGCTGTATTACCGGATCAAGCGTGGTCAGTATCTCCTGGGCTGCTTGAAGAAATTCCGGTTCGTGGGCGTTACGGGTCTGAAGATCATTCAGAACCCGCATGGCGTAGCTGGGCAAAAAAAGCGCTCCTTTCATTATACAAGGGCGCACTCTATGATTAGCCGCTGCGCCCTTGAAACGGCTAATAATAATATATTTGGCTGGTGACATTGTACAGGACAACCCATTCTCATGCAAGAAGCCATCTGACTTTCCTTTGTTTTCTTTTTACTGGGCTTCATTGACGCTTGTGAGACGCGAGGGTATAATGAGGCAAACCTTATTTGGAGGTTTCATGAAAGGCTTATTTATCGGTATGGCGGGCGGTGACACAAAGCGGTGTCTTAAAGCTGTATCGGATGCTGTAAAGATGGCAAAGTATCCGGGCCGCTTGGCCTTTGGCATTTGTCCAAATGAATGTGCTGATCCCTCGCTCTTTTTTAAGGCTGCAGGCAAGGCGGCGCTGCGCATGCTGCCGGGTGATGGATTGAGTGATACCAGTGCATGGGGTACGGTATATGGCTTATTCGAAGATCAGGAATACGCATTGCAGCTGACGCCTAAAATTACTTTTCACCAGGATTGGGATGTGCTGTTAATCAACGCCTTTTCTCAGATAAAGGCTGACGATATGTTGCTTACAGGCGTCTTTGGGGTGGATGGCATATCACGCGCAGTGGCCGTACAGGGCTTCAGCCCTGACGGAAAAGTAATGCTGGCCTCCGGTATGAAAGTTCGGCATGCGCAGCACCCGCTTCCTACAATGCTGATCAACCCGGGTTTCGTATTCGGCTTGGGTAGGTGGATGCATTTAGCCAAAGCGGACAAGTGGAATATAACAAGCGTGCTGAGCATGTCTATTGGGGCATACACCGCAGGTTTGTCTGTGTATGTAAACCATCTGCAGGTGTTTGCAAGCACAATCCCCGCTTCATTTCTGCCGGAGCGTTTGCCGGAAGAGAAGCTTGCGTCTGTTGATTCAGCGCTGGAACATGCATTTGGCATACGCTTTAAAGCGTGTGAAGCAGAAGCAAAAGCCAGGATGGGTATCTATACGCCGGATAGCCGATATCCCGTGCAGCTTTCTCTGGCAGATGGCTTGCGCCAATATATAAAACGGCGGAAAGAAACGCCTGTATCACGTGTGATGCTTGCTACAGCTCTTGGAAAAGAGACAGCTCGTCTGCCGCTGGATATGCACTTGATGATGTTTCAAAACATGGCCGAATGCAAACGGTTATCCCTGTGCTGCTTCTGCCAGCCGGATAAGGTAAAGCGGTTGCAAAGGATTCTTCCCAATACCTATGCGCGTAAAGAGGAGGCAGGCGAGCTGCCCTCCTTCAGCAGTGAGGATGCTTTTTTGCGCAGCAAGCCCCACTTTATTGCTGAGGCGGCAGCACAATTTCCGGCGCATACGCATTACGGCTGGATTGACATGGATTATATCAAGCATCCTGTTTATGAAAATGCTGTATTTTTGTGGGATGAACTTGCTGACGATACAATTCATTTGGCCTCAGTGGATGGCATAGTGGACCCAGGGCTTATTATTGTTCCAAGAAGCAAGGTGGATTGGCTGGTAGAAACAGCCGATGTGTTAAGCCCAGATCCTGCGATAGGTGCCGGGGATGTTGGGCTTTTCCAGTGCCTGACGGATACATATCCCGACGTGTTTACCATACACCCCATGGACAGGCGGCACATGCTTTTGTCAGCGTGCCAGCCCATGATTTCCGGAGGAATGCTGTATGATGACTAAAAAGGTTTCCGACTCCCGCACCGAACAGGTGCACATCGTTTTACCGGAGGATATTAACGGCTATAACCGCTTGTTCGGTGGCAGACTGATGGCCTGGATCGATATTGTGGCAGCCGTCGTTGCCCGCCGGCACAGCGGCCGGGAGGTGACAACCGTATCGGTGGACAGGCTGGAATTTCAGGCACCAGCACGTCTTAATTCAACCATTGTACTATCCGGCTGCATAACCTATGTGGGCCATACCAGTATGGAGGTGCGGGTAGATACGTACGTGGAGGCGCTGGACGGGGCGCGCCAGCGGGTCAACCGAGCCTATCTTGTCATGGTCGCGCTGGATGAGAATCAAAAACCCACCCCCGTGCCATCGCTTGATCTGGAAACAGACAAGGAACGCAGGGAGTGGGATGGCGGCGTTCGGCGGAGCGAGCTTCGAAAAATCCGCAGCGAGGAACACTTCTAGGCGGATATGAATCTATTTGGCATCACTTGGAGAGAAAGTTGAAGACAATCAAACAGGCGGTCGCTAGCAGCAGGTGAATACCTCCGGCTACCAGCAAAAAGCCATAGCTACCTTGTTTTTGGTGCTTTCTGTGCCTGTAATCCACAAACGATTCAGGATTTCGCCCCCTGCCCGGGCCGGGGATCAATAAGTTGAACACCGTTCTGGAAGCATAGGACAGCGTGTCAAAGATACCATTATTCGAGACCATGACCATCAGACCGCCGCCTAATAAGAGGATGGCAGACAGAAAGAAGGCATCGCATAAAGAGCGCAGGATGCGAGCCGGCTCATTCATGAAGAACACTTCCTTGATAGCGCACACGCCTAGCGTGATCAATGCGCCAAACAAAAAGGCCAGTATTGTACGCAAACCCTTTTTCATTTGAGTTCCCTTATGTATTGTGCATATTCGGCATCATTGCAGTGAACAAAGTGCCCCGGCGCAATTTCGCGCATGGAGGGCTTATCCACCGTATAATCATGCTCCTTGGCAGGTACATAGGTGACACGCTTGCGGCGCTTTTCATAATGCGGATCAGGGTAGGGGATAGCGGAAAGCAGTGACTTTGTATAAGGGTGCAACGGATGTTTGAACAACTCGTCTGATGTGGCCATTTCCACAATTTTGCCAAAGTGCATAACGGCAATTCGGTCGCTGAAATACTTCACAACCGAAAGGTTATGTGCGATAAACAGTATGGTCAGACCCATGCGCTTGCGCAAATCATTCAAAAGATTGATCACCTGGGCCTGAATGCTGACATCCAGGGCTGAAATCGGTTCGTCCGCAATAATCAGATCCGGTTCCATAACGATGGCCCGTGCAATGCCGATTCTCTGCCGCTGGCCGCCGGAGAATTCGTGGGGATACCGGTCCGCATGCTCAGGTACCAGGCCCACCAGGTCCAGCATTTCAAACACCTTGCGGTCAATATACTTTTTGTCCTTAATACCGCGGATTACCAGGCCCTCGGCAATAATCTCCCGTACTGTCATACGGGGATTGATGGATGCGATAGGGTCTTGAAATATCATTTGCATTTTGGACATGATCGTATCTTTGGCCGCGGCGGCTAGTCTGCTTTGATAGGCAGTTTCCTCGTCGGCTATTTTAGCGCGAATACCTTCCATATCGCTTCCAGAAACGTGGGAAAGCTGGGCGTTAAGCGCCTGAATGGCCTGAGCATGCTCTTGCTCAATCAACGCCTTCTGCTGGCTGCGGTAAGCGGCATTGCTGCTTTTTGCATCTGCCCTTGCGGTTGCCACCTGTTCGCGAAGCTCTTTCACATAATTGTTCAATCGGGCCTTTTCAGCTGCGATCATCTGCTGCGCTTTTGCCTCAAGGGTAGCCTTTTCATCCGGATGAAGACGTATGTCTTCCTTTAATTTGGCGGATAACTGCTGTATATATGTGCGGCTGTTCTCCCGCTCCACTTTTTCAATTTTGTGAACACCTTCCACACCAGCAGAAATACGCTGTCCATTAAACCAAACATTACCGCCTGTGGGCTCATACAGCTTGATGATAGCACGGCCAATGGTGGTTTTGCCGCATCCGCTTTCACCAACCAAGCCGAACACTTCGCCCTTTTTAATTTCAAAGCTTACATCGTCTACAGCTTTTAACAGGCTGGTTCCCAGCTTAAAATACTGCTTCAAATGTTCAACTTTCAACAATACATCTTGCTCATTGTGCATGGCTTTCTTCCTCCAGGCGCTTCATTCTGGCGATCCGTTCAGTTACAATGGAAGGCGGGTTTACCTTTGGCGCGTTAGGATGCAAAAGCCAGGTGGCGGCATAATGGGTGTCGCTCACCTTGAAGAAAGGCGGTTCTTGCTCAAAATCAATCTGCAGCGCATGCTGGTTGCGGGCCGCAAAGGCATCTCCTTTGGGGGGGATGATCATGTTGGGCGGCGTACCAGCAATGGCAAACAGCTTTTCCTTTGTATCCAGATCAGGCATGGAGGAAAGCAGAGCCCAAGTATAGGGATGGGAGGGCTCGTAGAAAATGTCGTCCGATTTGCCATACTCAACAACCTTGCCGGCGTACATAACGGCGATACGGTCAGCCATATTGGCAACTACGCCAAGATCATGGGTGATGAATATGATCGAAAGGCCTCGCTCCCGCTTTAATTGATTGATAAGCTCCAGGATTTGCGATTGTATCGTAACGTCCAATGCTGTGGTAGGCTCATCACAAATCAGGATATCAGGGTTGGCGGATAAGGCAATGGCAATGACAATACGCTGACGCATACCGCCGGAAAACTGGAACGGAAATTGATTGTAGCGCTTGCGCGGCTCACTGATACCTACTTCACCCATCAGTTCCAGTGCTCTGTGTTTGGCGCCCTGCTTGGTCAGCTTATCCGCGCAATGGGATGCTTGCAGCCGCAGGTAGTCGATCAGATCAATGGCCATGGCTTCATAATCAACCGTAGCTTCGGCGTTTATTTTGCTTGTATAGGAAGCGACTACATTTTCCACAACTTTTTTCATGGTCGTTTTCGTGGCATCCAAATCAATTAATATAGCGGGCACTACCTTGGAGGCATCCTTGCCGGCAGCAATCAACCGCTGATATTCGGCGGTTTGCTTTGCCTCTCTATGCAATTCTTTGGGGTTGTTCCTTTTACCGCTGAAGTACTTGTTGATGGCGGCATGCAGGCTGGAACCGAAAATGTACTCGGCGTTATCCTTGTGTATATCCAGCCGGTCTATGCAATGATAAACCTGCTTTACAAGCTCAGCCTCGATTTTACGAAGCTGCTTTTCATCGTACTCATCGGTATCCAGCATCCTAAGCGCTGATTGCAAAGACTCCAACGCGTTTTTTTTCCGCTCAATTGATTTTGAATAAGAGTAGCGAATACCATGGCTGACATCCTGAAGGAAGCCACGCATAAAGTGATCATCCAGATATTTTTGCGCAAGCGCATTCAGGTCATGGATGTCGGTGCTCTTCGAAGTCAGTTGATTATGTTTTATATAATAGCCAAGACAGAAGAAATTTGGCTTTGTGCCAGCCATAGCTGTTCTCAAAATAGACTGAACTTTTGTCAGCAGCTCTTTGATGGCCTGATTATCTGCACCCTGAGCATAGGCCTCGATTTCAGTGTTTAACTTTTCAAGCAAATTAGGCAGTTCAATTTTCTCCCTGGGCAGGAAATAGTCGTGATAGCATTGCCCGGCCAGCTTGGCGATACGGCGCGCCTCCGCCGCATTGTCCTTCAGACTGCCCCCAATCATATCAATCAAAAGGGATTCAATGCTTCCCACAGCCTCATAGGCATAATCGGATACGGCATCATAAGCCGTTTCCAGAACGATGCTCTCATTCACGATTTCGCGGAATGCTGCAATCTTCTCCGCCGTTTTCTTCTTTGCCTCTGGCGTATCGGATTGGGCTTGATTGATGCTTTCCTCCAGCAAGCGAAACATACGCTTGAGAATGACACCGGCATTCCTGCGCCGCTCTTTATTGTTTAGTATCATGGCCTCGGTGAGCTGCTTGCCGATGCGGACGATAGGATTTAGGCTGGAAAGGGGGTCCTGAAAAATCATGGACAGCTTGTCGCCCCGCAAAAGTTGAAATTCACTTTCTGGCAGCTTGAGCAGGTCTTTTCCGTCGTATATGATTTCACCGTTGTCCACAATGGCGTTGGGAGCCAAAATACCCATGACAGCACGGGCAGTAACGGATTTGCCGGAGCCGGACTCGCCGACGACAGCCAATGTTTCGCCCTTGTTTAGCTGAAAGCTGATATCTCTGACAGCTTTTACGGTTCCATTGTTTGTACGAAAGGAGATACGTAAGTTCTTTACATCCAAAATAGGCGGCATCATTCCTCAGCTCCTCTCAACGTGGGGTTGAACGCATCCCGCAGACCGTTACCAAAGAGATTGAAGGAGATCATTAGCAGCGAGATGATAAGCGAGGGGAAGAGAATGATGTGCGGGTCTGTCGCCAGATAACCCTGCCCGTTGGAGAGCATGGTGCCCAGTGAAATAGAGGTGGCCGTATTGAAGTTGATGATGCCAAGGTAAGACATAACGGCTTCTGTAAGAATAACGCCGGGAATGATCAATACGGAGGTGGTGATGATGGTTCCCAGCGTGTTGGGGAAAATGTGCTTGAACATAAGCCTTGCGTCCCTGGCGCCAAGCGTGCGCGCGGCCAGTACATATTCCTGGTTTTTAAAGCGGTAGAACTGGGTTCTGACACGATAGGCAATGCCCAGCCAACCAACGCTGTTAAATGCCATCAATACGCCTACGAAGGGGGTGACCTTCCCTGTGTTTACCAAATGAAGCGAGAAAAGCGTGGCGACCACAGGAAACGGAATACCATTGAGTACGTCGCTGACCCGCTCTAGCAGAAGATCAAGAACTCCGCCGTAAAAGCCTTCCACTGCGCCATACAGCGTGCCAATGACAAGGTTAATGGCTGATACACATAAGGCCAAAACAATCGACAGGCGTACACCATAGGCCAGGCGGACAAGAATATCATACCCTTGGGCGTCGGTGCCGAAAAAGTGCAGCGGTTCTGCATTGTGCAAATATTGATAGTAATTGTAATATAGTACGCGGACCATGATCATGTTTTTGTCCTTGGGCATATAGTACATAACATTGCCTTGGGCATCACGCAGATAATTGTCCGTAAGACCAGAAGACATTACTTTTTCAAGGGTTAGCTTTTTTCCCTTTTCGTCCAAGGGCGTGCCATTGGCAGAATGCCTGTACCAATAGTTGCCATCGCCCTGGTTGTAAGGATCGCACCATTCGCTGTTGATATCCACCATCGGATAAACTGCTTGAATACCGGATTCCTTTTGCCAATCCAGTATTTTTTGCAGGTCGCTTTGGGTAATCGTCAAGTATTTGAATCCAACTTCATAATAGCTGTCGACCATGGCATTGCGGTAATCCTTGCCTGCTGATTTATAGACATCACTTTCTGAACGGATGGCGGCCATATCACTTGTGAGGCCTTGCTCCCAGGTGCGGCCTTCACCGTCAGTATCTGCGATGCCGATGCCGATGCCATGCAAATAAATATAGTACTTGTCATTCAGCACCTTATTATAGGTGCCATCCATGATCCCGACATCTGCGAGCAGCTTGCTCTTGGGCCGCATTTTGGCATATATACCGTCAGAATCGGAAATGGCATAGGGGCTGATATAGGGGATGACGATGCCAAACAAAACAATCAGTAAAATGATGATCGACGCAAGGATGGAGCTTTTATTCTTTTTGAAACGCAGCCACGCATCTTTAAAGTAACCAATAGGCTTGACGGAAAACTTTTCGTCATGCAAGCGTTTATCAATTTGCGCAAATTGAAACTTTTCCTTTGAGATATCAGAATAGCCATTATTCATTTGATGGCTCATCTTATTTCGCCCCCATTCTTACCCGGGGATCCAAGAACCCGTAGCTTAAGTCGATGACGATAATGGATGCAAGTGTGGTAATGGTATAAAACATACTGACGCCAATGAATACATCGTAATCTAAAGTGGTAAGAGCTTGTATATATAATTTGCCGATGCCGTTTATCGCAAATATGGTTTCAATAATCATTGAGCCACCTACAATGCCAACGATCATGCCAATGATGGTAGGCAATACGGGGACCATGCTGTTTTTCAGCGCGTGCCGCACGGTGGCCTGACGCTTGGTAAGGCCCTTGGTGCGGGCCAATAACATATAATCACTGGTCAGCGCTTCGGTAAGCTCGGCGCGGACAAAGCGGGCCAATTCCGCAATGGTGCCGAAGGAAAGCGCCAGAACAGGCAATACCATGGAATAAAGCATTTTACCGGTCAGCCAGCTGCCTCCGGCATCATATAAGGACGATATGACAACAGGGAACCATCCTAAACGAAAACCAAGGGTGTATTGCACCAGGTATGCGTATACAAAGCTGGGCACGGATATAAAAACCATGATTAACGTGGAGATGAGGTGATCCTGCCAGCGGTTTTTTTTCAGCGCCGCGTATATGCCAAGGGCTATGCCAAGCGGCAGCGATAACAGAAGTGACAATGCATTCAAAATGATTGTGGGGGGCAGCCGGCTTGCCACAACCGTACTCACATTGGCCATATAGTCAATTTTCCAGGAGGTGCCCCAGTCCCATCTGGTCAGCACATTTTTCAGATAGATGCCAAACTGCACCATGATGGGCTTGTTGTAACCCAGGGCCTCACGGCGGGCGGCTTCCAATTGAGCCTGAGTGCCCATCATGGGCGCTTCGGGCTGCAGCAGTTTGATGAGCGTAAAGCATATGAGCATGATGATAAAAAAGGTCAATATCATCAAGGCAACTCTTTTTACGACATACTTGAACATGTACATATGGCTTCATTCCCAACTTCATGTATTTGGCCTGGCATACAATGGAAAACCGCTGCATGCGTTAAAGAAAATCCGCTCGCTCCGTAACGCTTGGCGTCCGGAGCGAGCGGCAGCCATTTTTAAACGGCTACTGGGTATGCCAAGGGTTATTCGTAGCTCAGCGTGCCGCCCTGGGAAGCTACATAGTCGGCCCATTCCTTGTCAGTCTGGGTGAACTTGAGCAGGCGCAGGCCGCCGTAGTTATACATGATGTTGTAATCGAGGGTCGCCCACTCCAACCGCTGGGAATACAGGTCGCAAACGGTGGATGTGCCCCACGGAATGCACTGATAGGCGCGGAGGATACCGGTTTCCACCTGGGAGAGAACAGCCAGCTTCACATCCACAAACTCGTCGCCGGCATACTCGCCGTCGCCGTTAATGGCCTGTGCCCATCCTTCAAAGGTCTTTTCCACGGTTTCGGCTTCGCCATTTTTGTCAAAGTCGAAGGTGACAGATACCTTTTCCTTGGTGGGATCCCAGCCATTGCTCTCGTGGATGAGTGCCAGACCGCCCATGTAAGCGGTGTCGCAGTACACGCGGATGGTACTGAAGGGATAGAATGCAGCACCGCCCCAAGCGCCGCGGATCATTTCGATCTTGCCGGCGGCAACATCGTCATAGCGCTCTTTCGCGCCAGTCTTGAAGTTGAAGGTGATTTTGCCCTCAAAGCCGGTGCCCTTGGTGGCCTCGGTGACAAACTGGTTGAGCAGGTCTTGCTGCTTGGTATCATCAGCAGTGGGGGCGGCAGCGGCGGAAGCCATGCAATTGATGTTCACAGCCTGGCCCTCGGTGTAGTTGCCGTCGGCGATGGCTTGCTCATACACGCTCTGGAAAAGCTTGCGGGCTTCTTCCACATCGTAGCCGGTAACGGCGTTGAAGGCGTCATCGATGGTGGCATAGGGTGTGCCCTCGCCATAGGTGATGCCATACAGGCTGAGAACGGCTTCCTTGGCTTCCTTGGTTTTGCGGTACTGGGATTCGGGATCGTTTTCGATGTCGGTGTAGTACATGTAGTTGAGCAGGTAGTACGCGGGTTTGAAGCCGGCGGAAGCCTGGGCAACAAAGGTGGCGCGGTCCATGCTCAGGGAGATGGCCTTGCGGAAATCATCATAGGAGAGAACGCGCTTGTTAGCGCCGTCGTTGGCTTCGGCTTCCAGGGCCTTCAGGCTGTCCAGGCTGGTAGCAAAGATCCAGCGGAAGGTGTAGGTTTCATCCGTCTTGCGCAGGTAATCGGACATACGATATACAGCCAGGTCTTCGCTGGTAAGCTCAACGCCGTCCAGTTTGCCTTGGTTGAACAGCTGCAAGGCGGTATTGTGTTCGGAGATGATATCGATTTTCACGCCGGTGGCCATATACTGGCCCTCGTGAGCGGGATCTTTATAACCGAACCAGTTTTCGTTACGCTCAAGAACGATCTGCTTATCTTTTTCAAAACTGACCATCTTGTAGGGACCGGAGCACATGGTGGTTTCCAAAGAGGTGCCGTAGTTGGTGGCAACCAGGCCTTCCTTGGTTTCCTTGCCGGCTTCGTACAGGGGTTCGTAAACAATCCAACCGCTGGTAAAGGAGGTCAGAACATTGAACAGGGAAACAGCAGTTTCGGAAATGTACAGGAACTGGTAATCGCCGGTCTTGACCAGACCAACTTCTTCCCAGGGCACTTCTTTATACTGGCCGCTGACATAGAAGCAAAACTCTTTATAGGCTTCTTCACGGGTGTCGCCAAAGTTGGCAGCGATGGTAAGAAGGTCTTTTTTCAGTTCTTCGGTCATGGGCAGGTAGCCGGTCTGATCCTTGTATTTTGCATACAGATCGTTTTTGTCGGCATCCAAAAAATTGGCCTTATAGTCGTCGGTATAATAATCAGCGATAGGTGCGCCAAAGAAGGCAACTGATTCGCCGATGTTGAACAGCATGGCGCTGTCTTCCACTTTGTCGTAGCCTTCGCCATTGTACACCGGGGTGTATATGTCCTGGCCGACCTTATCGTTATTGATGTAACCGGCGGCGTTTTTCACGGCGGATTCGCCGGAGGTATAGTTGTTGGAACGGTAGTTCTTCATGGCCGGGTCCAGAAGAGCTTTCATGGAGTAGACATAGGTGTCGGCATTGATGGGCGTACCATCGGCCCAGGTGGCGCCTTCACGCAGGTCGACCTGGAACACGCGGCGCTCGGTGGCGTCAGGCGCGATGCCCCACTTTTCCTTATCGGCAAAGGTGGCGGTGATGTCGGTGACAGCGGTGGCAAGTTCGTAGGTCCATGCATAGGTAACCCCATCCTCGCCGATGGTGAGATCGACCAGGGGAGCCTCGATATACGTCATCAGATCGCTTTCATTGCTGTTTTCCCATGCGTGGGGGTTCCAGTTGAGAGGAGAAGATTCATACGACGTGAGGTACGTATAGGTGGGGGCTTCCTCGGCCTGTGCGACGATACCCATACCGGCGAGCATCGCAATGGCCAACATCCATGCGAGTAATTTCTTCATGGGACCACTCCTTACCTGTTTTTGCCATGACATTTTCATATGTCATAGTTTCATTACAGTATACATGAACTGCATACTGCTTTCAATATTTTTCGCTTCCAATTAGAAGTTAATTTATTGACAGAATCCGGAAATGAAAGATGCGTAAGGGTAAGCTTCATAATGATGAATTTATGATTTCAGAAGCACCCAGCCAGCGGCCGGTACGAAACCGCATGCTTGTAAGGATACCCCTGACCCACAGGTCGGCTACCATTGCCCACCAGGCGCCTTGAATGCCCATGTTCATATGCTGAATAAAGAGGTAGGTCAGCGCAAGCCGCAATAGCATGCTTACCAAAGCTATTAAAAAGGGCGCTTTAGTATCACCCGCGCCGCGGAGAGCGCCGGCAGATACTAAAAACAAGGCAGTGGCGGGCTGCTCCAAAACGCAAATGCGCAATATGCCCACGCCAGTTAAGCGCACCTGCGGATCCGGGGTGAATAAGGACAGCCACCACGGGGCTAAAAGGAACAGCACCAAGCCAATGGCGGACATGGTGATAATGCAAAGCCGTATCGACAGTCCGCCTCTTGAGCGGGCCATACGCGAATCGCCCGCGCCCAGTGATTGGCCAACCAGCGTGGAAGCGGCGGCAGCAAAGCCATAGCCGGGCATGTAGGAAAGCGACTCGATGGTCACCACCAGATGGTGCGCAGCAAGCTGAACGGTGCCAAGGGCTGAGACCATGCCGATAAATAGTACCTGCCCTAGTGATATGGACAGCCGTTCCAAGGCTGCGGGTGTACCGATTCTCAGCAGCGGCCGAAGTACGGATGGGTCAGGGCGCAGTTTGCTGGGAGAAAAGCGTAGCCGGCTTTTGCGGCTCAGCACGGCGGCTAGCGTCCATATGCCGGACAGCGTGGTGGTAATGGCTGTTGCTGTGGCAGCACCGGCTACACCCATGCCCGCGCCAAGTATAGGAAATGATACAGAGGATAGGGTGATTTGCCGTGTCGGATAGATCAGGAAAAAGCCAAGTACCACATTCAAAATACTGGCTGCTGTGCTGATTTTCATGGGTGTTTTCATATCACCTGCGCCTCTTAGCGCTGCCGCCATGGAGATACCGGTGTAATAAGGAATAAATCCTGCACAAAGAATACGCATATAGGTTACCGCGTCTTTGTGCAAAGCGGGCTCCGCATGCATCCAGAGGGGAATCATGGGGGCGATAAGGTAGGTGAGTATGGTAATGAATATCCCCAATAAAAGGCCCAGCAAAAAGGTTTGCCTGCAAATGGCTTCGGCCTGCTTTTGATTGCGGGCACCCGTAGCTTTGGCAATCAAAGCGGTGCTGCCGACGCCCACAACTGTCATGAGGCTGTTGATTACCCAGGTGGGGGCAGAGTTCACCGCGACGGTAGCCGTAGCAAAAGCGCCAAGACCGCCGACCATTATCATATTGGTGATCTGCATCAATGTGCCCATCAGGTTTTCCATAATGGCGGGAAAAGATAACCGGAGGACATAGGCTCTTTCAGATGCCGGCGACGCTGCCGCATCAGGCGATTGTTGAACCGTGCGCATATATAGGTTCTCCTTTTCAAATGCATTGCAATACTGTAGCATGGTTCGACAGGAAAAACAAGAAGACGGGGACAGGAGAGAATTGTGCTCAAATAGTTGACAACTGGCTCCGTAATGTGGAGAATGAGTCATCTGCTGCGTGTATATAAAGCTTGCATAGATATTGAATTCATCCGCTTGACGGATCGCCATGGTTTTATGAATCTGCAAATATCGCTTCTGGACACACAGCGCAGGGGCATTTTGCTTAAGAAAGGAATCTTATGAAGCTTCATGGTCATTGGGCAAATCTGCTTACCTTGCTGCGTATTCCACTGGCGGTTGTATTGCCTTTTTTAGCGCCGCTTGGAACGATGTTTTTACTGGTATATGCTATCTGCTGCATTACCGATTTACTGGACGGACCTATCGCCCGGAAAACAGGCACACAAAGCAAGCTCGGGGCCAAGCTGGATTCCATTGCTGACCTTGTGCTGGCAGTGATGTTGATGATTGCCATATATCCGGTTGTTCATCTAACGTCAGACTTGGTATTTTGGATTTGCGGCATTGCAGTTGTGCGTATTTTTTCCGCGCTGATCGCGTTTGCAAGATTTGGGGCTGTTGCTATGTTGCATACATACGGTAATAAGTTCACGGGTTTTTTACTCTTTTTACTTCCCTTTTGTCTGGCTTTGATTCCGCATGCGATTCTTGCCTGGGTGCTGTGTATCGTTGCGACCCTTTCAGCCCTGGAGGAACTGATGATACAGTTAACATCCAAATCTCTGAATTTAAACCAGAAAAGCATTTTTGATAGGGAATAAGGGTGCCTGGCAAAGCAAATGAAGGTACACAAAAAGGAGGGGGAACGTTCCTCCTCCTTTTTGCGTTACAGGTTGATCGAGGTGCTAAATAGACCTGTCAGACATCTAACTTTTTCGTTGCCACTTCTACTAACAGCTTTTGCAGAATCTCATCCAGATTCATAGCGCCAAGGTTTGCGCCCTTGCGGTCGCGAACAGTAGCTGTTTTCGTTTCCACTTCCTGATCGCCCAACACCAGCATATAAGGTGTTTTTTCCATTTGTGCCTCGCGAACCTTGAAGCCGATCTTTTCGTTGCGCTTATCGGCTTCAACCCGCAGGCCAGCCTGAGATAGCTTCATTGCGATTTCATCGGCCCATTCGTCGGCCCGCTCAGTAATAGTGAGCACTTTAACTTGCGTGGGGCTGAGCCACAAGGGCATGGCACCAGCGTACTTTTCAATCAGCAGCGCCAGCGTCCGTTCATAGCAGCCGATGGAGGTGCGGTGGATGACGATGGGGTGCTTTTTCAGACCATCCTTGTCGGTATATTCCATGCCGAAGCGTTCGGCCAGCTGGAAGTCGATCTGGATGGTGATCATGGTGTCTTCTTTACCCCAGACGTTCTTGATCTGAATGTCCAGCTTAGGGCCATAGAAGGCGGCTTCCCCTTCGGCCTCAACATATGTGATGCCGATATGGTCAAGAATGCCCCGCATCAAATCCTGGGTTTTTTCCCATGACTGAGGATCGCCAATATACTTTTCCTTGTTATTGGGGTCCCACTTGCTGAAACGGTAACTGACATCACTGTCCAAGCCCAGGGATTCGAGCATATATCTGGCCAAATCAAGACAGCCGCGGAATTCATCCTCAACCTGATCAGGGGTGCAGGCCAGGTGGGCTTCAGATATAGTGAATTGGCGCACGCGGATAAGTCCGTGCATTTCACCGGAGGACTCGTTACGGAACAGCGTGCTTGTTTCAGATAGCCGCATAGGCAGGTCGCGGTAGGAACGGGTTTTGTTTAAATATACCTGGAATTGGAACGGGCAGGTCATGGGGCGCAGTGCGAAGACTTCGCCATCGGCATCCGGGTCGCCCATGATGAACATGCCGTCGCGATAATGGTCCCAATGGCCGGAAATCTTATACAGGTCACGCTTGGCCATCAGCGGCGTCTTGGTTAACATATAACCCCGGCGCTGCTCCTCATCCTCCACAAAACGCTGCAGAAGCTGTATGACCCTGGTGCCCTTGGGCAGCATGATGGGCAAGCCCTGACCGATATAATCCACCGTTGTGAAATATTCCAGTTCGCGGCCCAGCTTATTATGGTCGCGCTTGCGGGCTTCCTCCTGCTGGGCGAGATAGGCATCCAACGCTTCCTTGGAATCAAAGGCCGTACCGTATACGCGCTGCAGCATTTTATTCTTTTCGCTGCCGCGCCAGTAGGCACCGGCCACCTGCGTTAACTTGAAGGCTTTGACCTTACCGGTGGAAGGAAGGTGGGGGCCGGCGCACAGGTCTACAAAGTCACCTTGCTTGTAGAAGGAGATCACGGCATCTTCTGGCAGATCGTTGATGAGCTCCACTTTATAGGGCTCGTTGCGGCTTTCCATCAGGGCGATAGCTTCGCTCCTGGGCAACTCAAACCGCTCCAGCCGATCGTTCTTTTTGACGATGCGAGACATCTCTTTCTCGATGTCCTTCAGGTTTTCGGGAGAAAAGGCTTCCTCTACATCAAAATCATAGTAAAAACCGCTGTCGATAGCTGGGCCGATGGCCAGCTTGGCTTTGGGGAAAAGCGTTTTCACTGCTTGTGCCAAAACATGTGAGGCAGTATGACGCAGTGTGCGTTTTCCGGCTTCATCTTCAAAAGTCAAAATATCCAGTACGCAGTCTTCGGTCAGCGGCTGCCATAGTTCCACAACATTTGTGTCGTTTATCCTGGCGCACAGGGCGGTCTTTTTTAGTTCCTGGCTGATTTGGCCCGCGATGTCCATTGGCGTGACGCCCTTGTCAAATTCACGGACATTCCCCTGCAAGGTGATTTTCATTTCGACATCCTCCTTTTTGTGGGCTCGCAAGGCCGTGGATAAACAAAAAAATCCGCCCCGATGCCGGGACGGATGAATATCCGCGGTTCCACCCTGCTTGCAAAACCTCTCATTTGACGCTGTATCGCGCGCCTCGCGCCATAGTCGAAGGATGGTATCCCTGCGCTTCTTCCGTCAGACGCTTTCAGCCGCGGCGCCCAATCTCTTGGCGGTGATCTGCGGGGGCATGTTCCTTGTCATCCCGTGGATTATGGGTAGTATATGCCCGAATTAGCCTGTCTGTCAATCCCCTTTAGTCAAAATGTTTCTTTTTTGCTTTTTCTTATTAAAAAGCCGCGATAGACTCTGAAGCGGGCCTTTTTCAGCACGTTGAGGGGGGTATACAAACTGACAAACGTATCTTTCGCTACATCGATATCGCCGGCTTGTACGGGGTGACGGCTGTACTGGCTTAAACACAGAGATTCAGCCATGGGCAAAAGGGGATGGGGATACTTGCTGCCATTGTCGAGCCTGGCCGCAAAGGCAAGGGGGGACTCGGAGGGAGCAGGGTTTGCTTTATCCAGCCGCAGCAGGTCATACACGCCGCCAATATAAGCGTTCATTGCATCCTTTTCCGTCTTGGCGCGACGGGCTTTGAAGGCGGGCGTAGTCATGCGCAGCCGCAGGTAGATAGCCGCTGCCGCAAGTAAAATTGTAAGAATCCACCAAAAGACGGGCGGCAGAGGCGGCTCATCAGGAGGCGTTTGATCCTCGGGAGGCGGCGCTTCCGAAGGCTGTGTGGATGGGGTAGGAAGCTCCTCCGGTTCGTTTGTAGGCTCCGGCGTTGTATCTTCCGGCGCCGGTGTTACAGTCGGCGAAGGTTCCGGTGTGTTTTGGGGATCAGGGCTGGGGGAAGGTACTGGCGGCGGGCTTTGCTCTGGCGGATTGTTTTCCTGCTGCTGCGGTGGTGTGGGGTCAAAAGGCAGCCAGCCAAAGCCGCTGAAATAGACTTCTGTCCAGGCGTGAGCATTCAGCCCGGTCACTTTTGCGGTGCCTGTAGCGTCGGGCTGTGCCAGGTAGCCTTCTACATACCGGGCGGGGATACCGATCATTCGGCACAACACTGTCATGGCAGAGGCAAAGTAGGTGCAGTAGCCTTCCTTGCTGCGCAGTAAAAAATAGGTGATAAAATCATTATCCGGAGGTGGGGCGGATGCATCCAGCGTGTAGTGATAGTACCGGCTAAGGTAGGTGTTGATGGCCATCGCCTTGTCATAGGGTGTTTCGTAATTTTCAGTAATACTGATAGCCAATTCGAACACCCGCTGCTCTAGGTGACCGGGCAATGCCAGGTATTTTTCTGTAAGCCCGGCATAGTCCGTGTCCGGAAGCCCAGCGGCGGCGTTTACCAACGTGCCAAGCCCCGGGTCGCCCCCCTGTATCAAAGAAGCCTGTATGCTATAGGTATCGCCCAATTTTAAGTCCCGGGTGATAAATAGCTCGGATGCATTATTAAAGTAGACCACCATGTCGTTCTTGGTAGCCAGTTCTTTGATGCGCTGTGGCGTGAACAGGGTCGAAGCGCTGCCGGTTTCCATGGTGACGGAAATCGTTTGAGGTCGCAAAAGCGCTGCGGCCTCAGCTAAATTTGCGTTTGGCAGCGAAGTGTTTAAAAGCGTATCACGAAGCTGCCGCCATCTGGGCGATATGTATAGATAGCGCCTGCCGCCGGTGGTATCCCGCCACATGCGCCCTGTATACTCATCTTTGATAACACCGCGCAGCAGAACATTTTCAGGGGAATTCACCGTCATTACCAAGTGGGCGGTAGGCTTGACTGGCCCACCCAATTGGGAAGGCCCTTCCGGATAGTATCCTTCGCCCGACAGAGAAAAGACATTGCGGGGCTCGGTAAAGAACAGATAGTCATAAATGGTGCGGCGTACATCCTCGGCGAATTGCTCCATCGGCTTGGATGCAACGCGGCCCGAGGGCATAACCAAAAAGGCAATCGCCACCGCAATAAGGGCAAGGGGCAGAACCCTTCTGGCAGGCAGATCCTCATGTATGTTGCGGGAATAGAGAACTACCAGCGAAACAAGTGCCGGCAGGCTGTACACAAGCAGTTCCTGCCGACCGGAAAACCAGACGCCCATCATTGTGATGAGTATCATGCCCAAGGCAGGATAAAAGCCTGCACCGCGCATGCATAGGAAATAGGCGGTGACAGAAAAGAGAATGGAAAGCAGAAGCGTTGCCTGCATAGCGAATAGGGGAAGCGCATCGTGCTGCCCCAGCGTAATTAAATACAATGCCTTGAATACTTGAATAGTAGAGGAAAGCACGATGCTGCCGCCGGGAGATAGAACGGCTTCAGCAGCCTGCCAGAGGACAAGCCCTGCCAGCACCAACCATTTGATGCGCCTTGTCAAAGAAAGCAGCGATAGCACTATGGCAACGGCAGCGCAGGCGATGAGACCTGCCAGCCATAAACTGTCCAGCGACAGGGCAAGGGTCAGTGGCAGCGTAAGACCTGCTGACAACAGAAAAGACAGGCCGGCGCGCGAGAATAGGTCGCCCAGCTTTTCGTTTTTAGGCATGCGGCCCCTCCTTTCTTCATGATACAAAATACGGTTTTACTTTTCTACTTAGCTTTCACTTGGCGTTACATAGCAGACCTCCACAGAGTTCTGCTGCAGCCGGCTGATGAGGGGCAATATGGCCGGCGCTTCCGGCGAGAAGGTGGTTAAATACAAGCGGACATAAGGGCCCATACGCCGTATGCGAATGATCATATCCGCTACGGTGGAATTGAGCCTGGAGGTAATGATCACAGTCGCTCCAGTACGGCGCATGCGTCGGGTTTCTAACAATAGCACCCGCTCAAAACGCTCTGTTTGAGAAAAGTCCAGCCGGGCCAGTTCTTCCAGCAGCGCCGGTGCCCCCATGCTCTTGTCGTACTCAATGGGACGCTTGCCCAGCAGAGGAAGGCGGACAGGGTGGTCACCCCGCATTTGCCGCAGTACCACAGAGGCTGCCGTTTCGCATAGTGCGTCCTGTAAAAAGGCTTTGGTCTGTGGTTGCGAAGCATCTGGAACGGAGGGCGTGCCGCAATCAAGCAGCACCAGCGCGTCAGGCAGCGCGGGCTCTTCAAACCTGCGCACCATCAGTTCCCGCTTACGCATACTCAGCTTCCAGTGCACTTTTTTTAGCGGATCGCCAGGCTGGTACAGACGTACATCGGATGGGGTGGAGGGGTCTTCCCGCGCCCTGGCCATCGATTCCAAGCCTGTGTCACCGGGGCTGAATTGAAGCGGATCTACCTCAAAGGGCAGCGGCAGCACCATCAAATCAAGGGGCGGCGTATCAGGCCGCATATTTCTCGCGAAAAAGCCAAAGACATCTTCTACCAAATAGCTTTGAACGCCCGGCGTGAATACGCCCACGTGGGTAGTAGGAAAGCGGTAAGCAAGCCGCTGGCTTTTGCTGCCGGCGTAGGGAAGCCGCGTTGTGATGGGCATTTCTCCCGGCGCGGCGGAAAGTGTGATGGTGATGGGTGCGATGGGCAAAAAGCTCTTGTGTTTTACAACCACCTCCAGCGTGACAAGTTCGCCGCGCTGCGCCCGGTGGCTGGAAAGGGTATGGGAAACACTGGCCGATCGCCCTGCCAGTGTGACGCTGGCAAAGGAAAGCAAAGCCATTGCTGCAAGCAATATCGCAAACAGCAAATAGATTTTGCTGCCTGTGGATAGTGCAGCCAGCAGGCAGGAAAACAATACGGCCAATAACGTGAGTACACGTGTCTTCATGGCAGTTTCACAGGCACCTGCACATTTTCCAGTATGGTCATCAGCACCCGCTCTGAGGTAATGCCCTTCATACGGGCTTCAGGATTCAATATCAAACGGTGGGAAAGCACGGGCAGCGCCATGTGCTGTACATCCTCTGGAAGAATAAAGTCGCGGCCATCCAGCAGGGCGCAGGCCTGTGCGGCACGTATGAGAGCGATAGCGCCGCGGGGTGAACCACCCAATTGCAGAGAGGGATGGTTGCGGGTCTGGGCCATGATGTTGGCCACATAGCTGCGCACCTCGCGGGAACAGTAGATGGTGCCGATCATTTCCTGCAGCTCCACCACTTCCTGAGCCGTGCAGACAGGCTCCAGGGTTACAAGTGGTGTCACCTTGCCGCTGTAGCGCTCCAATACATCCATTTCTTCCTCGACAGAGGGATAGCCGATGGAAATGCGCAGGAAGAAGCGGTCCATCTGCGCCTCAGGCAGGGGATATGTACCCACAAACTCCACCGGGTTCTGGGTAGCCAGCACAATGAACGGTCGGGGCAGGGGATGGGTGATACCATCCACCGTCACCTGGAACTCTTCCATGACCTCCAGCAGGCTGGACTGGGTTTTGGGGGAGGTACGGTTGATTTCGTCGGCCAAAACGATCTGGCTCATGACGGCACCGGGCCTAAATTCCATTTCGCCTGTCTGGAAATTGGCCAGAGTAAAGCCTGTAATGTCGCTGGGCATGATGTCAGGGGTAAACTGTATGCGCTTGAAGGAGCAATCCAGTGACTTTGCCAGAGCGCTGGCCAGTGTTGTCTTACCAACACCGGGAACGTCTTCGATGAGTACATGCCCCTTGCACAATAGAGCAATCAGTGCGTATTCGATGGCTTCATCCTTGCCAACGATAACCTTGCGGATATTCTGTTGAAGAGCGCGGATAATGCGCCGCGGCTGCTGCATACGCTGTTTCTCTCCTTTAATTCCTGCTTGTCCGCTGCTTCCCCAAAGAAGCAGGCCGGTAAAAGCCTATCTCACAGTATAACGGATTGCCCTACAATTGACAAGCACTTGAAAAAACGGGAAACCGCAAGTACAATACAATTGTTTATATATAAGATGTAGCTTGCCTGAAAATATAAGAAAAAATGTAAGGTGTGTAAAGAGCCTTTCATCTTTTACAAGGAGTCATAATAATGGACCAATTGCTTCAAATGCTGGCAGATGGGGAGTATCTTTCGGGCGAGGATATGAGCAAGCGGCTGAACATCACAAGAGCCGCAGTTTGGAAGCGCATCCAGGTGCTTAGGGAACAGGGCTTTGACATACAGAGTGCGGGGAAAAAAGGGTATCATCTTGTTTGGCCGGCGGATACACTAGAGCCTGCTTTTGTACAGCTTCATCTTGAGACGGCATGGGCGGGACAACCGCCTATGCTGTACGAAAAAAGCATGACCTCTACCAATACGGTGCTTAAGCAGGCAGCGGAAAATGGGGCGGCTCATGGCACGGTGGCCCTATGCCAAGCGCAGACGGCCGGAAAAGGAAGAAGAGGCCGGGCGTGGGTTTCGCCTGAAGGTCAAGGCTTATGGGTGTCGCTGTTGATAAGGCCAAAGCTTGCCCCTGCCAATGCGCAACTGATCACCTTTGCCGCGGCCATTGCCATGGCGGAAGCTGTGGAGAAGGAAACAGGGCTTTCGATTGGAATCAAGTGGCCCAACGATTTGGTGGTAAACGGCAAGAAGATTTGCGGCATACTGCTGGAGCTATCCGGCGATGTGGAATCCATTGCCTATGTAGTGGTCGGTACTGGTCTGAATGTGGGCTCGAAGGCGTATCCGCCTGAGTTGAGTGATCGAGCATCATCTCTTGAGGATGCGCTGGGCTATACGATTTCACGGGCGGCGGTGCTAAGGAGCTACCTGCAAACGATAGAAAAGTATATAGGGCTGTTGGAGGCAAAAGGGCTTGCCGGAATATGGGAAGCCTATCAAAGCAAAAGCTGCACCATAGGGTGCACGGTCAAAGTAGAGGGCAACGGAGAGAATTTTCAAGGGATCGCCAATGGGCTGGATGAAAACGGCGCTTTGCTGGTAAAACTGGAAGACGGGACCATCCGCCGCGTGTTGGCGGGAGACGTATCAGTAAGGGGAGTGATGGGCTATGTTTGATATGGAGTTGTTTGAAGGCAGCATAACCGAAGTACACGGCATCAAGGTAGGGCACGCGCAGAACAGGCAGGCCCGAACAGGCGTTACGGTTGTATTGACAAGCCGCGATGGGGCGGTAGGCGGCGTGGATGTCCGCGGTGCAGCTCCCGGTACCAGGGAAACAGACCTTTTGTCGCCAGGCAATCTGGTGGAAAGGGCCAATGCGGTCGTGCTTTCCGGCGGCAGCGCTTTCGGCCTGGACAGCGCCGGCGGTGTCATGAAGTATTTGGAGCAAAATGGCGTTGGTATAGACATGGGTGTCTGCCGTGTGCCCATTGTGCCGGCGGCAGTGATCTACGATCTTGGTGTGGGAGATCCCAAGGTGCGTCCTGACGCTGCCATGGGCTTTTCCGCCTGTGAGCATGCAGCCAAGGATACAGCCCAGGGGCAAGTAGGTGCCGGAACAGGCGCGACGGTTGGCAAGCTGGTGCCCGGCGGCATCCCTCAAAACGGAGGCCTGGGCACTGCCAGCATCACACTGCCCAACGGCGTTACGGTGGGTGCTGTCGCTGTGGTTAACGCAGCCGGCGATATTTACCATCCACATACTGGAAAACTGATCGCTTGTGCCGTTATGGAGGATGGTACAAAAGTACCGGTGGAGAACTTGATGTACGGTCATGTACCGGCGATGAAACCCAAGCGGATAGAACAGCCGGGACAAAACACTACTATTGTAGTTGTGGCAACAGATGCGGTGCTCACAAAAGAACAAGCTAACCGCCTGGCGACTGTGGCCCACGATGGGCTGGCCAGGGCCATCCGGCCTGTGCATACCCAGATGGACGGCGATACTGTGTTTGCCTTAGCCACAGGCAGGGTAGAGGCAGACATGAACTTTATACAGTTATGTGCGCTGGCGGCGGAAGTGACGGCACGGGCAATCGTCAACGGTGTGCTGGCGGGGAATACCCTATGATAGGTTTGGGCATCGACTTGTGCCGCATTACCCGCATGCAGCGCATGCTGGAAAATGAGCGGTTTCTTACCCGCTATTTTAGTGAGGAGGAGCGTGCTTATATCGCGTCCCGCGGGCGGATGGGCCCAGACAGTGCCGCGGCAATTTTTGCTGCCAAAGAAGCCGCGCTAAAGGCGCTGGGCACCGGTCTCGCCGGTATAAAACCCCAAGATGTGGTTATATTGCATGGACCATCCGGGCAACCTTACTATGAACTTCGCGGCACTGCCCTGTTGAAAATGAAGGAACTTGGCGGGCGGCGGATGCATTTGAGCATGACCCATGAGGAAGATATGGCTGCTGCTGTTTCTATTTTGGAGTAGTGCTTTTTTAGCAGACCGAGGAGGGACGAAAGATGTTTAGGACCATCACGCCCGAGGAAATGAAACGGGTAGAGCGGGTCATCATGAAGGAGACAGGCCTACCGGGGCTTTTGCTGATGGAGCACGCGGCCATGGCGGTCATCCGTGCCGTGAAGTGCCGGATGGAGGGGAAAACGGGCCAGGTACTGTTTTTGTGCGGCCCTGGAAACAACGGCGGAGATGGGCTGGCCGCTGCCAGGCTATGGTTAAGTGAAGGCGGCCAGGCGCAGGTTTGGCAGTTGACCAGCAAAATGACAGGCGATGCGGCGGTAAACAGGCAGCTGCTCAAAAAGCTGTGGCCGGATGTACCCCTTCTGCGTTTGAGTGAGGCACCAGAAAAGCTGCCGTACATCGGATCGGAAATTACGTTGGTCGTT
Source organism: Bacillota bacterium (assembly GCA_023398575.1). GTDB lineage: Bacteria > Bacillota > Clostridia > Christensenellales > Aristaeellaceae > JAEWAH01. The sequence continues at coordinate 83,626 of JAEWSC010000095.1, forward strand.
GACGCACTTTTTGGTACGGGACTCTCGCAGCCGATACAGGGTGTGGCTTTTGCACTTGTGAAAAAGGTGAATGAAAGCGGAGTGCCTGTAGTGGCAGTGGACATCCCTTCGGGGCTCCATGGCCTTACCGGTATGGTGATGGGAGAAGCGATGCGAGCCGTTGAAACGGTAACTTTTCACCGGCCAAAGCTTGGCTTGTATTTGAACAAAGGGCCAGAATATGCCGGCTGCGTGACAGTTGCGGATATTGGGCTACCCAAAGCGCTGGATGACGCACCGGGGATGGACATGCTGCTGCCTGAGGAACTGCAAAGCCTGCTGCCGGCAAGGCGCAGGGATACGCATAAGGGTGACTATGGCCGCGTGCTTATTGTAGCCGGTTCTTGTGGCATGGCCGGGGCGGCAGCCATATGTGCGCTGGCCGCACTGCGCACCGGCGCCGGATTGGTAACGGTGGCTTGCCCTGAGGCCATTGTGCCAATTGTACAGCAGTTGGCGCCATGTGCCACCTGCCTGCCCTTGCCCATGAACGGCGAGGCCTTTGCACCTGAGGCGGAAGAGATGGTTTTCAATGCTGCGCAGCGTGCGGATGCCGTTGCAGTGGGTCCGGGGCTGAATGTACTGCCGGACAGGCTGATGCTGCTAAAAGCTGTGAAGCGTGCCGGGAAGCCTGCGGTTTGGGATGCCGACGCCCTGAATCTGCTGGCCATGAGCCCAGACTTATTGCCTCTTTCGGGAATGAATATCTTCACCCCCCATCCCGGTGAGGCCGCAAGGCTGATGCAGGCCGGCACAGGCGCGGTGACGGCGGACGTGGTAGAGGGTGTGCAGGCACTGTGGAATAAGCTGAATGGGGTAGTGATTTTAAAAGGCGCTTCCTCCCTTTTATATGATGGGGTAAAGCTTGCCATCAATACAACCGGCACGCCGGCTTTGGCCAAGGGAGGCAGCGGCGATGCGCTGACAGGTATACTTGTTTCCCTGCTGGCTCAGCAAAAGCAGTTGGGACACGCACCTCTTTTGCTTGCGCAAATTGGCTGCTGCCTGCATGGGAGCGCGGCCTTGCGGGCAGAAAAGGAGACTGGGCAGCGGGGATTATTGGCTACGGATTTGATGTGGTATTTGGGCAAGGAAGCGTAAGTTGCTAAGAAGAAGAGTTCGCGTCTTCTCTTCAAGCAATACACAAGGATATAGGGGCTTGGGGTGCTGATCGGAGCTGGATGCAAAATCTGTGATCAATCTCCAGGGGAGTAACGAGGGGCCGAGGCCCATCGTTTACAAATCCGAAACCAGCGACATGCGCGGTGGTTTCGGAAGGATTTCAAAGAAATCCATTCCTTACGCGATTTCCCGGCCGCAAAAACGCAGATTTTGCAGGGAAATCGTGCAGGATCGATCAAAGACGCAAAAGCGCCTTTGATCGAATAGATGATTCCTCTTTTCCGTCGTCCGCATAGGATGAAGGGAGCAGCGCCGGAAGCCCCCTGTCCATCCGGACGATGAGCACAAACGGCGCCGCCTAGCGATGAACGGTGCTTCCATGCACGGCAATCGAAGGGAAAACCTTGACAGGGGGCATGGAGTGTGACAATATGAAAAGAGGGGAAATCTATCGGGCTGATTTGGACCCTGTTATAGGCTCAGAACAGGGTGGAATCCGGCCTGTTCTGATCATTCAAAACGATATAGGCAACCTGCATAGCCCTACGGTCATCGTTGCCGCTATCACCTCTCGGCTGAACAAACCCAAGCTGCCCACCCACGTGGCGATATCCAGCCGGCAGAGCGGTCTGAAAAAGGATTCGGTGATTCTGGCTGAGCAGGTACGCACATTGGAGAAAAAGCGTCTTATGGAAAAGCTGGGGCGTGTGGATGAGGAAGTCATGGCCAAGGTGGACCGGGCCCTGGCCATCTCTCTGGGCGCTTCCGACCGGCCACCAGCCAATTGAATACCGGAAGCGCTGCTTTCTATGGAAAGCGGCGTTTTCCCTGTCACAAATGACCAAGAGGGGGAATCAATCTGAAGCGTACAGTGGACAGATTGGGTAAGATGATCCGCCATGAGCAGCTGCGAAGCTACATACAGATTACGGTTGGCTGCGCGATAGGCGGCTTGGCCTATCCTCTTTTTTTAGTGCCCAATAGCATAGCACCGGGCGGCTTAACAGGCATCGCTACCATATTGAACCATTTGTTTCAAGTTCCGGTAGGCTTAACCAGCATGGTTTTGAACCTGCCGCTGTTTGTTATCGGCTTTCGTGCCATGGGCCGGGTGTTCGTATGGCGCTCGCTGGTGGCAACGGTGCTTTTTTCTGTGGCTATTGACCTATTAAAGGTCCCGCCCATGACGGACGATGTGCTGCTCGGCGCGGTCTATGGCGGGGGTTTGCTTGGCGTTGGTCTCGGCATCATTTTTCGCGGGGAAGCGACTACCGGCGGATCGGACATGATTGCCCGCATGGTGCACCGCAAATTTTCATTTATATCCGTCGGCGCATTTTTGTTCGCTATTGATTTCATGGTCATTGTGGCATCCGGCTTTGTAATGGGTGCGCAGCATGCCATGTACGCCTTGATATGCATTATTGTATCCGCAAAGATTGTAGACATGGTACTGGATGGTTTTAGTGTGCAAAAGGCATGTTTTGTCATATCGGATAAATCGGTGGCAGTGACCAATCGCATTATGGAAGAATTGAACCGCGGTGTAACACTTTTAACGGCTACCGGTGCATATTCCGGACGTGAAAAACCCGTTGTTTTGTGTGTGGCTGGTCGTCAGGAAGTTCCTAGAATCAAGGAAATCGTCCGTCAGGAGGACGAGAAGGCATTCATGTTTATTACTGAAGCCCACGAAGCACTGGGCGAGGGGTTCTCAAAACTGATGGATGACAGCTGAAATATGCAGTATGCATGTAATGTATAACTTTTTTCTGGAAATCACCTTTTCTTGTATCTGTACATCTGTTATAATATACATGATAGCTGCCCTTATGAAGGGCGACGGCAATCACATAAGGAGGAAATCATCCATGAAAAAGGGACTCGCGCTTCTTTTGGCATTGGTTCTTTCTTTGGGCGCGGTTGTGACCGCACTGGCAGAAGGCACCTACGAAATCGCAATGGTTACTGACATCGGCACCATTGACGACAAATCCTTCAACCAAGGTACTTGGGAAGGCATCGTAGCTTATGGCGATGTCAATGGCAAGCCCTATATCTACTTTCAGCCCACCGAGCAATCTACCAATGCGTACCTGGATGAAATCGACAAGGCTGTGAAAGCCGGCGCCAAGGTTATTGTAACCCCCGGCTTCTTGTTTGAAGAGCCCATCTTCATCGCCCAGAGCAAGTACCCCGATGTGAGCTTTGTGCTCATCGACGGTGTGCCTCACGATGCGGCCTATGCTGAATTCCGCACCGACAAAAATACCGTTGGCATTCTCTTCGCCGAGGAGCAGGCGGGCTATCTGGCCGGCTACGCTGCGGTGAAGGACGGCTACACCAAGCTGGGCTTCATGGGCGGCATGGCGGTTCCTGCCGTGGTCCGTTTCGGTTACGGCTTTGTGCAGGGCGCGGAAGCTGCTGCTGTGGAACTGGGCATCACCGGCCTGACCCTCAACTATCACTATACCGGCGACTTCAAGGCCACCCCCGAAGTGCAGACACTGGCCGCTTCCTGGTATAATGACGGCGCGGAAGTCATCTTCGCTTGCGGCGGTGCTGTTGGCAACTCTGTAATGGCCGCTGCTGAAGCGACCGAAAAGGGCAAGGTTATCGGCGTTGACGTAGATCAGAGCGCCGAATCCGAACGCGTACTCACCTCTGCTACCAAGGGCTTGGGCGCTGCTGTGCAGCAGGCGCTGGCTGCTTTCTATGCGAACGAATTCCCCGGCACACAGACACTGGTTCTGGGCGCGGACAAGGACGGCGTGGGCCTGCCCATGGCCAATTCCAGGTTCGAAAAGTTCACCCAGGAAGAGTATGACGCTTTGTATGCCAAGCTGGCTGCCGGCGAAATCACCCTCAAGAAGGACACCGATGCCGCTACCGCTGCCGAACTGGGCACCACGGCCGTTACCGTTTCCATTATTGAATAATCTCTAGCCACATCAGACCATCAGTGGGGCAGGCAGAAAAAACTGCCTGCCCTGTTTTCACGAGTCTACACAGACCAAAGGAGTGGCGCAATGAATTACGTCATTGAGATGCTGCACATCACGAAGGAGTTTCCGGGTATCCGTGCCAACGATGATGTGAGCCTGCAGTTAGCCAAAGGAGAAATCCACGCGCTGTTGGGCGAAAACGGCGCGGGCAAGTCCACGCTGATGAGCGTGCTTTTTGGTCTGTATCAGCCCGAAAAAGGCACCATACTCAAAAATGGCAAGCAGGTGCATATCGATAATCCCAATGATGCCAACGCCCTTGGCATCGGCATGGTGCATCAGCACTTTAAGCTGGTTCACAACTTTACGGTGCTGGAGAATATTGTCATGGGGGTAGAGACTACCCGCCATGGTGTTTTGCGCATGGAAGAAGCCAGGAAAAAGGTCATTGCCCTTTCCAAGCAATACGGCTTGATGGTAGACCCAGACGCAAAGATTTCTGACATCACAGTTGGCATGCAGCAGCGGGTAGAGATACTAAAAATGCTCTATCGCGACAATGAAGTACTGATTTTTGACGAACCTACCGCCGTGCTCACGCCTCAAGAAATTCATGAACTGATGAAGATCATGCGCGGGTTGAAGGAAGAGGGTAAATCCATCCTCTTTATTACCCATAAGCTCAATGAGATCATGGAGGCAGCAGACCGCTGCACGGTTTTGCGAAAAGGGCGGTATGTAGGTACTGTTGACGTTAAGGATGTAACCGCTGAGCAGTTGGCGGAAATGATGGTTGGCCGCAAGGTCAGCTTTGTGGTGGAGAAGCAACCGGCGAGGCCCACAGAGCCTGCCTTGACAGTACAAAATTTGACGGTGTTTGGTCACCAGCAGGGCAAAAGGTTGGTAAACAACGTTTCATTTACTGTACGCCGAGGTGAGATTGTTTGTGTAGCGGGTATCGACGGCAATGGACAGAGTGAACTGGTATACGCGCTTACCGGCCTTATGCGCCCCGATGAGGGAAAGGTGTTTCTCAAGCAAAGGGACATCACTCACGACTCTATCCGCCTGCGCAACGACCTGGGGCTAAGCCACATTCCTGAGGATAGGCATAAGCATGGGCTGGTGTTGGATTATTCGCTTGGGGAAAATCTGGTGCTTAAAAGCTATCACAAGCCCGCTTTCCAAAAGAGGGGATTTTTGCGCTTTGGCGAAATCGACCGCCACGCTCGGGAACTGATTGAAAAATTTGACATCCGTTCGGGCCAGGGTGTGGTTACTACCGCCCGCAGCATGTCTGGCGGCAACCAGCAAAAGGCTATCGTCGCAAGGGAAATCAGTCTTTCTCCCGATCTGCTCATCGCGGTGCAGCCTACCAGAGGCTTGGATGTAGGCGCGATTGAATACATCCATCGCCAGCTCATTGAGCAGCGGGATGCAGGCCGTGCCGTTTTGATGGTGTCCCTGGAACTGGACGAGGTAATGAACGTCTCTGACCGCATCTTGGTGATGTACGAAGGGGAGATTGTAGCTGATCTTTCCGCCCAGGATGTTACAGAGCAGGAGCTTGGGCTTTACATGGCTGGCTCCAGAAGGAGTGAAGTGGTATGAAACAGACCGGTTTTCGGCTGAAGGGGTCCTTAAGCTTCGCTTCTTCCCTGATTGCCATTCTGGTAGGCCTGGCAGCGGGACTTGTGATTCTTTTTATCAGCAATCCCCAAAATGCGGTGCAGGGTCTGGGTGTCATCTTAGCCGGGGGATTCAATAACGGCATGAAGGGCATTGGCGAGGTGCTCTATTACGCCACACCCATTATCGTCACTGGGCTTTCCGTAGGCTTTGCCTTCAAGACAGGCCTTTTCAACATCGGCGTTGTGGGGCAATTGATGGTAGGCGGCTTTGTGGCGGTGGTCGTAGGCGTTGCTGGCGATTTCTTTGGCCCCGCGCAATGGTTGGTGGCCCTGGTCATGGGTATGCTGGCCGGTGCCGTATGGGGTATGATACCTGGATTATTCAAGGCTCTGCTGAACGTAAACGAAGTCATTTCTTCCATAATGATGAACTATATAGGCATGTATGGTATCAACTATCTGATTAAGAACTTGATGTATCAAGACGCGGCCAGCGGCAGGAATGTGCTGTTGGTCTATGACAAAATGAGAAACCTCACAGTCAACGTAGATCCATCTGCGGTGATTCCCACTTGGGGGCTGACAGACATCTTCTACACCATGGTTGGCAATTACAAGGATAATTCCAGCATTAACGGAGGTATTCTGATTGCAATTTTCCTGGCCATTGTGATGTATGTGGTGCTGAACCGCACCACCTTTGGTTATGAACTGAAAGCCTGTGGTCATAACCGCAATGCCAGCCGTTATGCCGGCATCAATGAAAAGCGTTCCATCGTGCTTTCTATGGTGATTGCTGGGGCTTTGGCCGGGGCTGCAGGTGGACTGATGTACCTGGCTCCACCTCAAGGGCTACATATGCGTGTGGAGGAGATATTGGCTGTCCAGGGCTTCAACGGCATTCCGGTGGCGCTTTTGGGTCTTTCTAATCCTATCGGCATTGTTTTTTCCGGCTTATTTGTAGCTTATATCACCGTCGGCGGCTCCTTCCTGCAAAGCTTGAAATATATGAAGGAGATAATTGACATTATTATTGGCACCATTATTTACTTCAGTGCGTTTTCGCTGTTTGTCAAAGATATGCTGGGCCGCCTGTCCGGGCGGCATAAACGCCGGGAAAGTGCCAAGGCTGCCGGAGAAAACGGCAACCTGAATGAAGGGGGGCAGGCGTAACATGGAGCCTATCTTTTTCCTGGTGCAGCAGATGATGTTCTTTTCTATTCCTCTTCTGGTGGTGGCATTGGGTGGTATGTTTTCTGAGCGCAGCGGTGTCGTAAATATCGCCCTGGAGGGCATCATGGTAATGGGGGCATTCACCAGTATCTTTTTTATGAACAAGATGCAGGCGATGATGAGTGGACAAGGCCTTTTGCTGTTGGCTATCGTGGTTGCGGCTGGGTCCGGGCTTGTGTTTTCCCTGCTCCATGCCTATGCGGCGGTAAACCTCAAAGCGGATCAGACCATCAGTGGCACGGCGCTTAACATGTTTGCACCTGCCATTGCTATCTATGCCGCCCGGATGCTACAGGACAATGGTGTGCAACAGGTGCAGTTTACAAACACCTTCCGCATTCAAAAGGTGCCATTTTTGGGTGATATCCCGGTGCTTGGGCCGCTTTTGTTTCAGAATACGTACATTACCACCTATCTTGGGCTTGCGATACTCATAGCGGCTGCATTTGCACTTTACAAGACGAAGTTTGGTTTGCGGCTTAGGGCTTGTGGTGAGCATCCCCAGGCGGCGGACAGTGTAGGTGTGAATGTTTACCGCATCCGCTATGCCGGTGTCATGATTTCAGGTGCGCTGGCTGGCTTGGGCGGGCTGATTTTTGTGGTGCCTACCTCCACCAATTTTAATGCAACAGTGTCCGGCTATGGCTTCCTGGCGTTGGCGGTGTTGATCTTCGGACAATGGAAGCCCATGCGCATCTTTATGGCGGCGTTGTTTTTCGGATTGATGAAGACCATTGCCTCGGCCTATTCAGGAATTCCTTTCCTCAAGGATTTGCGCATTCCCAGCGACATCTATAAAATGATCCCCTTTATCGCAACGCTCATCGTGCTTGCCTTCAGCAGCAGAAATTCTCAAGCGCCAAGGGCGGCGGGTGTGCCCTATGATAAGGGCGGAAGATAATTTCATTCGTTGAAACTAGCCAGACGCTTAGTGTCTGGCTAGTTTCAAGTGAGGGGCATTGCTCTGTGATTGCTCCTTATGATATGCAGGAGTTGAGGTGCAGGAATCGGGTTCCTCAATATCTTGTGTTTTTTTTTGCATTTCCAGCAGATTTGCCATTGACGTAAGGCCGCTGGGCTTGTACAATGGAGCATGGTTTTTTTCGGGAACAGCGGAAGGGAGGATGCGGTTTGAACACGAAATTTATCTTCGTAACCGGCGGAGTGGTCTCTTCCCTGGGGAAGGGGATCACCGCGGCATCCCTGGGGCGGCTCCTCAAATGCCGGGGCCTGAAGGTATCAATTCAGAAATTTGATCCCTACATCAATGTGGATCCTGGCACGATGAACCCTTACCAGCATGGTGAGGTGTTCGTAACTGACGACGGCGCAGAAACCGACCTGGACTTGGGCCACTACGAGCGCTTTATTGACGAAAGCCTCACCCAGGCTGCAAATGTCACCTCCGGCCGCGTATACAAGACGGTTATCGACCGGGAGCGCCGCGGCGAGTACCTGGGCGCGACCATTCAAGTAATTCCCCACATTACCAATGAAATCAAGAAGAATATTCTTGCCATCTCCCGCACGCAGAACCCGCCGGATGTAGTGATCACCGAAGTCGGCGGCACGGTGGGTGATATTGAGAGCCAGCCCTTTTTGGAGGCCATCCGCCAGATGCGCGCCGAGGTGGGCCGGGAGAATTGCTTGTACATTCATGTAACGTTGGTACCGTTTTTGAGTGCAGCAGGCGAACTAAAAACGAAGCCTACCCAGCACAGTGTCAAGGAGCTTGGTGCCATTGGTATCTCGCCGGATGTGCTGGTCTGCCGCAGTGAGCATCCCATCCCCCATGACCTGCGGGTAAAGCTCAGTCTGTTCTGCAACCTGCCGGTAGACAGGGTGTTCCAAAACCTGAACGCACGCACGATTTATGAAGTGCCGCTGATGCTGCACGCCGAAGGCATGGACCAAAAGGTGTGCCAGATTCTTGGTATTCCCGAAGGCGAATGCGACTTGACGGAATGGCGTGCCATGGTGGAGCGCCAATTGTCCAGCCAAAAAACCACGACCATTGCTTTGGTGGGCAAGTATGTAGAGCTGCCGGACGCCTATTTAAGCGTGGTGGAAGCCTTGACCCACGGCGGTATACATCATCATGCCAAGGTAAAGATTGACTGGATCCCTGCGGAAGAGGTAACCCAGGAGAATGTTGCTGACCGGTTAAGCAAGGCCGATGGCATTCTGGTGCCCGGCGGCTTCGGTTCCCGCGGGTTGGAAGGCAAAATGGTGGCAGTCCGCTATGCCCGGGAAAAGAAGATACCCTTCTTTGGCCTGTGCCTTGGCTTGCAAATGGCGGTGATTGAATTTGCGCGCAATGTGCTGGAAATGCGGGGGGCAAATACAACAGAAACAGACCCGCATACCACTTATCCTGTCATTGACCTGATGCCCGATCAAAATCTGCAGGATTTGGGTGGAACCATGCGCTTGGGCAAATACCGCTGCGAGCTGGCCCAGGGCTCTTTCAGCCGCGCGGCCTATGATACCCAGGAAATTTGGGAACGTCACCGCCACCGCTACGAATTCAACAATGATTATCTGGAGCGGTTTGAAGCGGCCGGTATGCGCGCAGCAGGCCGCAACCCGGAGCGGAATTTGGTGGAGATCGTAGAGCTTGCGGATCATCCCTGGTTTGTGGGCGTGCAATTCCATCCGGAATTGAAGAGCCGGCCCAATCGGCCCCATCCTCTATTCCGCGATTTTGTAGGTGCGGCGTTGAAAGTAGCAGAAGCGAAGAAGTAAATATAGCAAAAAGCGGCGGGAAGATTCCTGCCGCTTTTATCATGCGCCCCTATATCTCTTTGAAAATAATGTTCCCTTCCCCAGGCATCAAGCTTATGTGCAATGATCTGCCCGTAACTTGAAGCATTTGCCCGCTGATGCTGTCCAGCAAGCTTTCCTGCCCCACAAATGCATTGGGAAGGGGAAGCATGCTATCAATAGGGATATCAGTGGTGTTTAATATCACCAGCGCCTCCTGGTGTTGGTTTTTACGGAGGTACGCATACAGACCCTCTGCACTTATATGCCAGGTGGTGAAGCTGCCTATCTTTAACGCATCACTGCTGTTGCGCAAGCGGATCAGACGCTTATAATGGTCCAATAGTGAGTTTCCTTCTACCTTGTCCCAAGGCATGGGCCGGCGGCAATCAGGGTCACCCCCGCCGGATAAGCCCAGTTCATCGCCATAGTAGATAATGGGCACCCCGGGATGTGTCATTTGAAAAAAGGAAGCCGCCCGCAGCCTGCTTTCATTTTCTCCGGCCCGTGTGATAAACCTGGGTGTGTCATGGCTGCCTAAAAAATTCCATAGCACCTCCTGCACAAGGTGCGGATATAGAGCCATGGCTCGATTAACGCGATGGTCGAATTCTGCAAGGCTGATTTTTCCTTCTCCAAAGTACATCCAAATCGCCCGGGAAAGTACATAATGCATGGTACTGTCAAACATGTCGCCTTGAGTGACCCACTGGCGGGAATCATCCCAGCATTCAGCTATCAAAACGCAATCAGGATTTTCATCCAGCATTTTCTTGCGGAACTGGCGCCAGAAATCTGGCCATACCTCAGGGGAAACATCCAGCCGCCATCCATCTACATGGGCCTGTCTGAGCCAATAGCGGCCTACCTGAATAAAATAGGCGGCAGCAGAGTCGTTTCTCAAGTTCAACTTTGGCATATCCGGCGTGTGGGCAAAGGTGGCATACCCACAGGCATATTTTTGCTTATCAAAAAAGAACCAGTCGTAATACTCACTGTCCGGCCCTTTTTCACGGGCTTGGACAAATGGCGCAAACTGTGTGCCTGCATGGTTGAATACGCCATCGAGCACAATGCGTATCCCCGCCGCGTGCAGTTCATCTGAAAGTGCCCGCAACTCCTTTAGTGAACCCAATAATGGGTCCACTTGAAAGTAATCAAAGGTATTGTACCGGTGGGAGGTATTGCTCAAGAAGATGGGGGTCATATATACAATGCCTACCCCCAGATCCTTTAAATAAGGCACAGCCTGACGGATACCCTTTATGTTTCCGCCAAAGCGGAACTCGTTGGCATAGCGGGGAGAGTTCCACGGTTCCACCGGCTCCATCGTACTGCTTTGCTCAGCCGCCCTGCAAAACCGGTCAGGGAAGATCTGATACCCTACGCCACCCCTGGCCCAAAGCGGTTTCTCCACCTCCGCATAGGCATGGGCGAAGGGGAAGCACACCATTTCATCAGGGCGTTTGGCTTGCACAGGATAAATGCCATCTTGATCCAATAGGAATGTAAGCTGTTCCTGAATCAAGCAAAATGCATAGTGGATACGTGGATCACTGGGGGTAAATATGCATTCGTACCAATCGTGGTTTTCATCCTGCCACATCCTTGACATCGTCAGCTTTTGTGCTCTTGACATGGATGCGCCGTTGCCATACATATCGGCCGCCCATAGCTGAACCTCCTGCCAGTCATCCCGGCCGGTCCGAAGACGGATGCACACACGGCCATCGGATAGCGCATGGCGGTATTCCAGCCAGGGCTGATGATATATGGCCCCAAGATTGATGCTGCGCATGTATTCCCTCCTTAAGCTGGTTTGCTGCAGAAACAATTGCGATGCAATCGTTTGCGCGAAGTATAGCAGAGGAATTTCGTGTTGTCAAGGCGGCATTCGGTGCGTGTACCTGCTGGTTCAACTGTATTTTCTTTGTTTCTCCTCTTGCAATTATTGCGCCAAGGCAGCATAATATGCCCATAGGTTCGAAAATCGCCCGCCGGGCCAAAATCGACCCACAAGGGAGTCAAAAGGATTTTACGTAAAATGGTAGTAGAGGGGAGCATTCAAATGGAACGTGTGTACAATTTTTCTCCGGGGCCGGCAATGCTGCCGCTGCCTGTACTTCAAAAGGCGCAGCAGGAATTGGTGATGTATGGCACATCTGGTATGTCCGTCATGGAAATGAGCCACCGCAGTAAAATGTATCTGGATATTTATGATGCAGCAGTTGCACTTTTGCGGGATCTGATGTCTATTCCTGACGCTTATGAGGTCTTGTTTTTGCAGGGTGGTGCAACCCAGCAGTTTTCGGCCGTGCCGTTGAACCTGATGACGGGCAGTAAGAAGGCAGATTATATCGACAGCGGCAACTTTGCCCACCTGGCCGCGGAGGAAGCCGCACGTTATGGCACAGTGAGCATTGCCGCGTCCAGCCGGGCAGACAACTATACCTATGTACCGGATTTTGCTTGGGCGAAATTTGATCCACAGGCAGATTACTGCCACATTACCACCAACAACACGATTTACGGTACAAGGTTCACTGATATCCCGGATACTGGCAGCGTGCCCTTGGTGGCGGACGCCAGCAGCAATATCTTAAGCGAAGTCATGGATATTACCAAATTTGGTGTCATGTATGCCGGGGCGCAAAAAAACATTGGACCCAGCGGTGTATGCGTTTTGATTGTCAAAAAAGAATTACTGGGCCGGGCGCATCCGCTTTGCCCCAAGCTGCTCAATTGGGATGTGCAGGCAAAGAACGGCAGCATGTACAACACGCCTAACACCTATGGCATATATCTTGCCAAGCTGGGTTTTGAGTGGCTTAAAGACCTGGGCGGCGTGCCGGCCATTGAGAAAATAAATATTCATAAGGCGGCCATTCTCTACGATTATCTGGAAGAAGGCAGCCTATTTCATGCTACCGCGCAAAAAGAGTACCGCAGCCTGATGAATGTTACCTTTGTTACCGGCAGTGAAGAATTGGACGATAAATTCGTCAAGGAAGCGGCGAAGAACGGACTTGTCAACCTGAAGGGACACCGCTCTGTCGGCGGCATGCGGGCTAGCATATACAACGCCATGCCGGTAGAAGGCGTGCAAAAGCTGGTTGACTTTATGAAAAAATTCGAAGCTGAGAATCATTGACGCTGGAGGGCGTGGCCCTCCAGGCCACCTGCCCAAGGGATACCATCCCTTGGTAATCCCATACTAAATAGGAGTGAGAGCGGTATGTACAAAATTCAAACGCTCAATGAGATATCCGATATTATTCACAGCCAATTATCGGCGGATCAGTATACTGTAACGAGGGATGAGCCTGTTCCCGATGCTATTTTGGTGCGCAGCGCCGATATGCACAGCATGGATTTGCCTGAGAGCCTGCAGGCCATTGCCAGGGCAGGCGCCGGCGTTAACAATATCCCCATTGATGCATGCAGCAAAAGGGGTATTGTTGTATTCAATACGCCAGGCGCCAACGCTAATGCCGTGGCAGAACTGGTGGTGGCAGGCCTTTTGTTGTGCAGCCGCAATGTCACAGGGGGCATTGAGTGGGCAGCGACGTTAAAGGGCAAAGGGGATGAGGTCGCCAAACTGGTGGAAAAGGGAAAGAATCAGTTTGTTGGCCCTGAGGTCCGTGGCAAGACACTTGGTGTTATCGGTCTTGGCGCCATCGGTTCACTGGTTGCCAACTGTGCGCTAAACGGCCTAGGTATGGAAGTTATCGGTCTGGACCCTTCCATTACGGTGGAGCATGCATGGTCTCTTTCCCGCGGTATCAAGCGAGCCTCCAGCCTGGAAGAGCTTTTGCAAAAGTCAGATTATGTCACTGTACACGTACCGCTGACAGCCAAAACAAAGGGTATGTTTGACTTCCATCTATTCACGCTCATGAAAACGGATGCAAGACTGCTAAACTTCAGCCGCGCGGAGCTGGTGGATGGCGACGCCTGCCGGGCCGCCCTAAAGTCAAAAAAGCTGGGTGCTTATGTTACAGACTTCCCGACAGATGATATGCTGGGCATTCCCGGCGTTATCTGCATTCCGCATCTTGGTGCCTCCACCCCGGAAAGCGAGGAAAATTGCGCCAGGATGGCCGCTGCCCAGCTGCGGGATTATTTGGAAACCGGCACCATACGAAACAGCGTAAACATGCCGGAAATCGTACTATCCGGCCAGCCGGAAGGTTGCCGTATCCTTTTGATACACGAAAACGTACCCAACATGGTCAGCAATATGTCTGCTGCCATCTCCCGTGAGGGCATCAACATCAACAATATGATCAATAAAAGTCTAAAGGAAATGGCTGTTACAGTGATGGAACTCAGCCAGGTGCCAACGGAGGAGCTTACAGCCGAATTAAACGCGCAGCCGGGCGTTATCAAGGTAAGGGTCTGGCACTGACACAAAGGCCGTACAGGGGATAGAGCTTGTGCGGCTTTTTTGTGCCTTTTAAAGCATTTCACGCTTTTTGTACCTTTTTGCCGCTTCGTTTGTTTTGCCAAACGATCAAAAATATGCTATATTGGCAAAGGCGCAGGGCTATTTCGCCCAAAGGTGGATGTTTTTCTTGCTATATAACGTTAAACATACAGTCATCCTTTTTATCCCATGCAAAGGAGCTCTTTACCATGATCAAACGTTTTCTTTCCTTGCTGTTTTCCATTATTCTCAGCCTGTCTTTGGCAGTTCCAGCGATGGCCGATCTGCCCAAGCCCATCACCATTATTCCCTGGGATGAGCTTCCACCGGTGGTGGAAGGGCAGCATCATTACTTGCTGCTCTGCGTGGATCAATGGAATGGAAACCCAAAAAACTTGGGCAATACAGACGGCATGGTTTTGGTAACGTTTGATACGAGAACCAAGCGTCTGATGCTTACTTCCTTTAGCCGGGAAATGCTGATCCAACGTCCGGATGGCGTCATTGGCCGGGTAAATTACATTGCCAAGAACTATGGTCCGGAAGAACTATGCAAGGTGCTTAGCACCCACTTTGGTATCCGTATCGAAAAGTATATGCTCTTTGATATGAACCATATTCAGACCATTGTAGACGTGCTAGGCGGGGTGGATATCACGGTAACCAATGCAGAAGCCGGTTACCTGAAGCGTTATGCCATCCCGGATGATTCTACTGTTCCAAGGATGAAATATGCCGGCACCTATCATTTCAAGGGCCACGCGGCTGTCATTTACATGCGCATCCGCAAGGTGGGCGGCGGCGGTGATCTGATGCGTACCCAAAGGGTGCGTACGGTTCTTTCGGCACTTGCGGATACATGTCGGTCTATCGACCTGAATCAAGCTGTTGAACTGATGAATTCCGTGTTGGATAATAGCCTGCTTACCAATCTTAGCGCCGGTGAAATGTTGGAAGCGGTGCAGTACGCCATGGAACTGCGCGGCGTAACGATGGAGGAATTGCAAATCCCCTTTGAAGGCGCATATACGCCCATTACCTATGCGGGTATGACCACTCGTGAAATCGACTTTGACGCCTGCCGCAAGGCGTTGTGGGATTATCTGGAGAATAGCTTCCTGGTGGTTGATTAATATTCATACGAAGGAAGGTCAAGGGTATGTGTTTATCGTCCCTGTCACTTGAGCAATTAATTGCCCCCGGGGGTCATGCGTGTTCTTGTGGGCGCCATCATGATACCGAACTGAAGTATCTTAAAATTGGCCCTGGTGCGGTAAAGCATCTTGCTCAGGCGCTGGATAAACTCAATGTGCATAAACCGTTTATTGTCTGCGATAAAAACACTTATGTGGCCGCCTGGGACCGCGTGGAACCAGTGCTTACACAGGCGGGTGTTAATTATACACTTTTTATCATGCCGGGGGAGCATCTGGAACCGGACGAACACGCGGTAGGTTCTCTGTGCATGGCCTTTGACAAAAGCTGCGATATCATCATGGCCATCGGCTCCGGGGTTGTTAACGACTGTTGTAAGGTGCTGGCACATACGGCTGGGCTGCGCAGCATGGTGGTGGCGACTGCGCCATCCATGGATGGGTATGCTTCCAATTCTTCCTCCATGATTCAAAACAGGGTAAAAGTGACCTTGTATAACGCATGCCCTTCTGCCATCATTGCCGATGTGGATATATTGAAAAACGCGCCGCAGCGCATGTTATGGGCCGGCCTTGGGGATATGCTGGCCAAGTATGTATCCATTTGCGAGTGGCGGATCTCCAGTCTTGTTACCGGTGAGTATTACTGTGAAAACGTGGCAGGCCTGGTTCGCCAGTCCTTAAAAAAGTGTGTAGATGCAGCCCAAGGGCTGAACCGTAGGGAAGAAGCAGCGGTGCAGTCTGTGGTGGAAGGCCTGGTACTTTCCGGCATGGCCATGGGCTTTGCGCGGATTTCGAGGCCGGCCTCCGGCTTGGAGCATTACTTTTCTCACATTTGGGAGATGATGGCCCTGGATAGGGGCACACCCTATGAACTGCATGGTATACAGGTGGGCGTTGGCACATACCTGACGCTGAAACTGTACGAAGATATTCGCAAGCTTGCACCGGATAAGCAAAAGGCAGAGGCGTTTATTACGGCGTTTAGCAATCATGCCTGGGAAGCGGAGATGCGGGCCATCTTTGGCGGCGCGGCAGATGCGATCATCTTAAATGAGCAAGAAAAGTATCAGAAAAATACGCCGGATGCCCATCGGACCAGGCTTGCGAACACACTTGCCCACTGGGAGGAGATTCAGAACATTATACAAGAAGAGCTTCCGTCTGCAAGCGGGATTGAGCGGTTGATGCAAGGCCTTGGTATGCCGACCCGGCCTAAGGATATCGGTGTCAGCGATGCGGATGCTTTCGCCGCCTTAATCGGCTCCCGAGATGTGCGGGATAAATATTTGACCAGTTCTCTTTTGTGGGACCTTGGGGTGTTGAAGGAAATGCGCTTGGATCTGTAATAAACAAGCTTGCTGATGGTCATGAACGAAGAGGCCGCCGGTTGAAACGGCGGCCTCTCCCTTTGTACTATTCAAGTGTGACCATATAACTTCTCCTCCGCAAAGAGAAAGAGCTTCTTTATCTTTTCAATTGTCTCATTATCCAACTCGCTCCACGTGAACCAGGGCCATAGGGGGCATTTTAAAGTGACGCCGCCGGGGTACGTAAGCGGCAGCGCAAGCTTTGTGCGCTTTCCACTTTTGTCTGTCTGGGTGCAATAGCCGCAATTGTCACAGACTTTGGTGCGTGTATAACAGAGCTCGCCCAGGGCATATTCCATTTGGTCGTAATATCCCAACAGCTTTCGAAAGCCGGGAACCTTGAACTCAAAGCACATTTGCAGCCGGTCACGCCAACGATAGCTGATAATTACATGCCCACGCTCTTTGTCCTTGTATTCCTTTTCCCAGCGCACCTGCAGCCAACGCTCGCCATTTGTGACAGTGTAGCCTAGCTTTTCAAAGAATGATTCCAACTCCCTTATCCATGCCGTGTCACTGTACAGCTTGCCAAACATTTCGGCGGCCCGGTATGGCTGGCCGGGAACGGAGCCGAACAAAAAGCGTATCAAAATTTCCAATACCATTCCGCCAGGTAAAGCCGCATCTTCGCCCCGCTTTTTGAAGGCTGGAAAGATATTGGGATGCTTTGCGCATCGTAGGATTATGCCACCCTCTGTATTTTCGTATGAAAGACCGAATGGCGTCCATTTTTCCAGCGTCTTGGGCGTGAGTTTCCAGGAGATTTTCTCAATATACATGTGATCGGTTGCTGCCTGACCTGTTTGGCTGAGTTTATAAAGCACGCCGATAAAGTCAAGAAACTTCTTTTCGACTTTGAGCATGGAATCCATTAAGGCAGGATTGCTGTTATTTAAAAGCCAGCGCTCCTGAAAACACTTATCCTCTTCCGGCTCAATGCCGATAAGCTCAGGGCTGTCGTAGCAGGTCTTAAGCAAATCATAGAAGAATTCATGTAACTGGCGGCGAGATTCATCATTAGCAGCTGTGGGATCAGGCACATATTCTGGATAGGCGGCTAAAAAGGCGTATATGATCCTTGCGCCAAGAGTGGGAAAAGCTTGTCCCAAACGTATTTGATCTTGCATGGCTGTATCTCCTGCTTTCTCTTTGGGAAAATCCTGGATTTTTCTTAAGTATAACTGAATGAGAGCATGCTTTCAATACAGTCTCTGCAGCTGCACACAAGTTTATGGTATAATGGTCATGTATTAACTGCAAAAGGGGAGACAACCCATGATCGAAATCAAAAACACGTATCCGAAAAGCAAAGCCGAAATGTATGATTTGCTGAAAAGACAACTATCGGCGTTGATGGAAGGCGAAACCAATAAGCTTCCGCATCTTGCGAATATGGCTGCGCTGCTAAACGGTGCGCTGGATGAAATAAATTGGGTCGGATTTTATTTGATGACCAATGGTGATTTGCTGCTTGGCCCCTTCCAGGGTAAAACCGCCTGTATCCGCATTCCCGTGGGCAAGGGCGTATGCGGCACGGCTGTTGCCCAAAATAAGACGCAGGTAGTCGCAGATGTTCATCAGTTTCCCGGCCATATTGCCTGTGATAGCGCATCCAACTCGGAGATTGTTATTCCCATCCGTGCAAACGGGAGAATTGCCGGCGTGCTGGATATAGACAGCCCCCGCTTCTCCCGCTTTGATGAACAGGACCGGCAGGGGCTGGAAGAAATGGTGAAATTGCTGGAGAAGGGCTGCCTTTGGGAGTAGCTTACTTCGACATACTCAGCAGGCTGCGCCCTTTGCGCGCTTTGAAAAAGCCGGAAGTCACTTCGATGGCCGTGCCGATAAGCGACAGAACACAAATCACAATGATGCTAGTATGCCAATGGCCGTTCATGGCAGCAATATCAATCTTCAGCACCTGTGCGGCACGCTCAATAAAGGCTGGATTAAAGGTGTCAGCACCTATCAAAAAGAGGATGGAGGCTGCTGTCCATACAATGCTGCTGATGCCGGACAGCAGCGCCACCGGGTAGTTCCAGCGTGCATAATAGAATTTCACTGCCGCGACTACCCAGGATAAAAGTGTCAGGCCTGTCAGGTAGGGAAGATAACGGCTGACGGCAAGGGCATTAAATAGTGTCAGATGAACACCCTCCGGGCCTGATTCGTGCCATGCAATCAGGTACTGGTATTTCGCCATCACCACAAGGAACAAAGCAGAAAACACCATGCCGATAATGGTTTCAACCCTCGATATTTTTACAGTGCTGCTGGGGGGAATATCCGGCAGGTCTTTTGTGGACCAGGTGTCTTTGAGCTTGGCGGCGTTGAAATATTCTGCCAATGAAAAGCCCAATGTGACCCAGAAGAAGCCGTTAGTGATACCTTCAAACAAGCCGCCCAGTATATCTGCGAGGATGGAACCAAATACCTGGCCAAAGCTGCCATCCTGCGGGGAGCTGATCAGCGTGCTGAACAGCCGCAGAATCGTTAAGATGACGGCGATAAGCGGAATCACAATCTTCAGTACCGTCAAATAGTCGTCAAAGAGGGCTGGAGAGATCAGGTAACGTGGCTTTGCCCGGTACTGCTCAGCCAGCTTCGCCGGTGCGCCCATGGAGACAAGCGCCCGCTCAATATCTTCCTTGCTCGGGTTTTCTGGCAGCATATCTCCGATATTTGCTTTTAGCTCCCGTTCTACATCCGCCCGGCTGTTTTCTGGCAGTCTGCGGGTTACATCATAAACATACCGTTCAATCAAGGTGCTCATACGTTTTCCTCCCTTAAAAGTCCTTCCATTTCCTCGCAGATGCGCCGCCATTCTACTTTCAAACGCTCATACATTTGAAGACCCTGCTCGCTCAGCAGGTAGTATTTGCGTGGCCTGCTTTCTGCTGTATCCCAGCGGCTTTCTAATAGTCCTTGTGATTCCAACCGGCGCAGCAGGGGATATAATGTGCCAGGCTCAATGCTGGTGTGCTTTTGTTCCAATTGCTGTAATAGAGAATAGCCGTAGCATGGTTGTTTTAATTGGCTGAGCACGGCCAATGTCAGCGTGCCCCTGCGCATTTCCAAAAGAATGTTGCTAAGAAGCGTCACTTCATCCAATACCGATCACCTCGTTAGAATTATAATGTATGACACACACTATTGTCAAGATTGGAATATTAATTTGCTCAATGTCAATTATCTATTGACTATGCCCCTGCGTCGTAGTTTACAATGAAGCCAGAATCTATAAGGAGGATAGTGCTGTGCAAGGAGAACTAATGAAAATCAGGGATGTATCGCTCAAATATGGCTTGACCACCAGGGCACTTGCATACTACGAGGAAATGGGACTGATTGAAAGCAGTCATGCACAGGGATATGCTTACCGCTGTTACGATGACAAAGCACTCATGCGCATCGAGCAGATTCTGATTTTGCGCCGGCTGGAAATCAGCATCAAGGACATACAACGGATATTGGCGTCGGGCAGCGCATTGGTACTTATCAAGGTACTTCGGGAGAAAATCGATAAAATCGATCATGAAACGGTGTTGTTAAAACGTTTGAAGGATATCGTTCTAACCATAATGGACCAGGTGAAGGAATACGATGTAAGAAGCGAGATGGATCTGAGGCTTTTGTATGCCAAGGCCAATGAGGTCGAACTGTATATTGATGGGTTCCAGGATGCACAAAGGGATCATGCGGTTACAGACCTGGCAGAAACGGTGGCACAGTTGGAGAAGATGCCCGACATTCGAATCATCCGTCTTCCGCGCCTCAAAATGGCCAGGTCAGGCCATACAGATCTGGGTGCCTTTGACACATGGTGGAGCAGCGTCAAGGTCCCCCAACAGGTGTTTCCGCGTGATTTTCTCTGGTTTAACCCACACTTTCAAGATTTTGAGTGGCTATTTGCGCTGCCTAACGAGGATTGCGATACGGTTGGTTATGAAGTGTTTGATTTTCCCGGTGGATTATATGCCGTAGCGACCGCGTTTGATGATGATGATGTAACCAGGGTTAACAGATTGGTACATAGGTGGGCGGATGAAAGCAGGGTATACGAAGTATCCACTCTGGAAAACGATGAAGCAGAGAGATATGATATGGGGCACATTGTTGGTTGTATGTTGTTTGAGGATGGAACAAAGCGCGAGCAAATGGACTTGTTTATCCCAATTGTTGAACGGCGTGGATTGCAAGCCAAATAATAGAAAAAATCCGGCGACTTTATTCTCACCGGATTTTCCACTTATGTGCAATATTTTGTCGAATTATGAAAGTAACGATCCACCAGAACTTCATAAATACATATAAATCCTCATATGTACACCACATGCGTCTCAACTCGGGGGAGCCTTGCCTGCAGTATGCCGGCCACATCCCTGCGGTCAGCGTTATCGGGCCGGCCGGAACCAATAATGATATGTGCGGCGTTTTGCTCCACGGCATATTGTATCAGCCTCTCCACAGGGTCGGGCGCACGCAGCACAGCCATTTCCGCCCCGGCATCGCAGGCCAGCCGATACAGGTAATTTAATGCATCGCTCTGTGTGGAATGTCCCAGCAGTGGAGCGCCTACCGGCGCAACATGCACCACCAGCAGTGGTGCGCTTAATTCAGAAGCAATTTGCACACCCTTTTGAATCAAACGGTCACAGGTTTTTTGGCCGGTTACACAAACCAGCACAGGATCATTTTCGTGCACGGAGAAAGACTCCTTTTCAGCGAATGGGCAGCACTCATTAGGCGGGGCCGTCAGCCTTGCGGATTTCGGCCACCGCTTTGTCGTGGGAGACAACGGTGACCCTGTCGCCTGGCGTAATGGGAGGGGTTCCTTTGTGCGCGTCGAAATAAAAGAGCCTGTCATCAGCCTCATCATTCTTTTCGCCGACATTGATGGTCATGGGGTAATATTCCACGCCTTCACGAATGCAGGATTGGCTTGCGATTTCTTTGACCAACCCAGTAGTTTCCCGCTTGCGGCCATCCAGCACGTTTTTAAGATGACGGCCATAATGGACGATGGGACTCAGAAACATGCCATAGCAGAATAGAACCATTGCGCCGCCTAAAATAGTCAGCAGAATGGTCAGCCATTGCATCCGCACGTTCGGCAGTAGTGAAACAGTGATACCTGCCAGAAAGAATACCATGGGAACCGATAAAGCCAGAAGGCGGCGTTTGAGTTGGTGTTGATTTTCATCCCGGTCTTTTTGTTGATACAATGTTGTCTCCTCCGTATGCTATGCTTAAGAAGGGCGTGGCATGCGCCTATGCTTTATTTATACGCCAAAACCAAGCTGTTGTAAAGGGATTACGCGCAGTTTGTCGTTCGCTTTGCATCAGTTATACCGGCAGGCGTTTCAGTACAGCAATTCATGAAGGATGAAAAAATCCTCCGCCTTGCCATAAAGCGGAGGATAGATTCATGTTGAATAGGGAATCAATTCTTCTTAGCTAAAGACTTACTCCTCATCCGCTGGTTCCTTGTCTTTTACTTTTTGCATGAGCTTGATTACGCTATAAAAGATACAAAGGACAAGGAATACGCCGCCTAGACCATAGACGGTGGTGGTCAGACCGTCGTTCATCAGCTTGCCCATATCAAGTGCGGGTTGGGTACCGGCTGTTGAGGCAGTTTCCGCAAGCGCGGAGGCGAACAGTCCGTGGAACATATCGTCAAACCTTCTTTCTACGCAGCTTTGAGTGCTATTTCAAGAGCATGGTCACCAGCGTGATCACCATACCACCAGCCACTACAGAACCCAACTGGCCGGACACGTTGGCGCTGATGGCCTGCATTAAAACAAAATTGTAGGGATCGTCATCCTTGGCCATCTTTTGAATAACGCGGGCGCTCATGGGGAAGGCAGAGATACCAGCCGCTCCGATCATGGGATTAATCTTGTTCTTGCGGAACAGGTTCAAGAACTTGGCGAACAATACGCCGCCAGCGGTATCAAACACAAAGGCAAAAAGACCCAAAGCCATAATAAGCAAGGTATTCAGTTGCAGGAATTTGTCGGCCACCATGGTGGAGCCAATGGTCAATCCCAGCAGAATGGTGACGATATTGGCCAGCTCGTTCTGTGCGGCCTTATTCAGTCTTTCCAGCACGCCGCAGACGCGAAGCAGGTTACCAAACATTAGAGCACCAATTAAGGGAGCGCTCATGGGCACGATGATGCCGGCGACAAGCGTGACGACGATAGGGAACACAACCAGTGCCAGCTTGGATGCCTTTTCTTCTTTGTAATCCATGCGGATGGTGCGCTCGGCTTTGGTGGTCAGTGCCTTGATCACAGGGGGCTGAATGATTGGCACCAGAGACATGTAGCTGTAGGCAGCAACAGAGATAGGCGCAATATAGTCGCCTAGCTGAAAGTGGTTTGCCACATACAGTGTCGTGGGACCATCCGCCGCACCAATAATACCGATCGCGGAAGCCAGCCGCAAGACCAGACTATGATCAGCGCCCGGTACTACAAAAGGAATCAAGAACAAAGAAAGCAGGAAGGTGGCGAAGATACCGAACTGAGCAGCCGCGCCGAAAAAGATCATGGATGGTTCTTTCAAAAGCGGTGTAAAGTCGCACATGGCGCCAACAGCAATAAATATTAGAAGGGGGAACAGCTCATTTTTGATGCCTGAGTTGAACAATACGGTTAAAAAGCCATCCGGGCCTAAAACGGCTGGATATGCTGTGCCAAGTGCTGCATCCAGAACTGGCGGCAGGTTGGCCAGAATCGCGCCAAAGCCGATTGGCAGCAGAAGAGCGGGTTCATACTCCTTTTTGATGGCTAGATAGATTAAGATGCCAGATACAATGAACATGACAAGCGTTTTCCAGCCATCTGCCGTGAAAAGATAGATGACGCCGGAAAACAATTCCCGCAACAGATCACCCATAAAGCGGTCCTCCCTTTGATGTTGACGTCACAAAAAACTGCGTCATTATAGCATATGTAACAAGAACTGTCAAACCAAACCCATGCGGCATGCAGCTATCCAAGGCGATGCAACCAAACCAAAGTTTGCATTCGCAATCTTAGTGTGATATAATAAAACATCATTCTATCATCGAGGTGTACATTTTGGACGAACCTCCCAGTCCTATAGGACCTGGTCCAATCAATAAACAGGCGAGTGCATGCGCATTAGAGCAAAACGCGGCAACGGTTTTGCTTGTGCGCTTTTTTCGTGCACAAAAAGAACAGTTTGATCTTTTGACAAGAGAAAGGAATTGAACCCATGGATTACAACGCTTTCCTGCTGGTGGCGGCCATTGTGCTGTGCACTTTGCTGTCTGCGTTTTTTTCTGCAGCGCAGACGGCGCTGGAAGAAATGAACCGCGTACGCTTGAAGGGATTAGCCTTTGGCGGGAATATGGCAGCCGAAAAGGCATTTACCTTGGTTGAAAAACAGGAGAAGCTGTACCCCATCCTCCTATTGGGAGGGCGGTTGTTATTTTTACTTGCGGTATCTTTCGCGGCGCTTTTTTTCACGCGAAGGCTTGCTGGCGGAGGGTTTTTGCTGGCGATGCTTCTACTCACGCTTGCTGTTAGTCTGTTCAATGAGGCTATACCCAAGGCGCTTGCCAAGGGAAGCCCAGAAGCATTTCTTATGCGGACATCGGGCATATTGCGCTTTTTGCTTACCGCATTAGCGCCGCTTGCTTTTATCCACCATATGTGGCAGCAGATGGCCGGCAAAATCGGCAAACCTGCAGATGAACCCCTGCTGATTGAAGACGAACTGATTACCATGGTGGATGAAGCGCAGAGTGAAGGTGACATGGATGAACATGAGGGCGAGCTGATTCGCTCAGCTATTGAGTTTATTGACTTTGATGCGAGGGACATTCTGACACCCAGGGTGGATGTGGTGGGTTTGTCCTCTGATTGCTCCGTGGAGGAGGTTACGCGTACCTTCCTGGAGCATGGGTATTCTCGCCTGCCAGTATATCGTGAAACGATGGATAATATTGTTGGTATTTTGCATGAAAAGGATTTTTACGCAGGCACCCATGAAGGGAAAACAGGCGTGGAGGACATGATGAAACCGCCCCTGTTCGCACCGGCTACGTTAAAAATCACAAAGTTGCTGCACCTTTTGCAAGGCAGCAAGAATCATATGGCGGTGATTCTTGATGAGTTTGGCGGTACGGAAGGCATTGTAACACTGGAGGATGTACTGGAAGAACTGGTCGGGGAAATTTATGACGAGCATGATGATGTGACGGAGGCTGTGCAAACGCAGGAGGATGGCAGCCTGCTCATTGACGGTGGCGCTGACTTAAAGGAAATTCTGGAGCTTTTGCATTTGGATAAGGAGTACGAAGCCGATACAGTAGGCGGCTGGGTTGCTGAGGAAATGGGCCAGATCCCCAAAGTGGGGGAAGGTTTTGAGCTTTCCGGCATCAAGGTCCAGGCCACCAGGGTATGGAAGCGCCGTGTGACGCAGGTGCGCATTGTTTTGCCCAACGATTCCAAAGACGCATCCTCTCCAATGCAGGGGTAGTGGGGTATATCCCAGCCGATATATGCATGTCCTTGTAGCTTCATATACAAAATGGTATAATAAGGCGGCAATAACGCTTCGGAGAGGAGCTGATACAATGTCGAAAAAATATTGCAGCAGTATGATTTGCCTTCTTGCTGCGGTGTCTGTGTTCTTTTTTTCATTTTCTGCCGCCCGTGCTGAGGCGGTAACATCGGGGAGTGTTCAATTTACTGTTACTGACTATAATTTTTTACCCGGTTTACAGTCGGTTGTGCCAACGGATGGGCATCAATTTCTGACTGTGAATGTGCTCATGAAAACAGCGGCTGATGCGTCAGAAATCACTGACCTGGAACAGTATTTTCTTGCTGTGGATGAAAACGGTCGTGTATTTACACCAGTATTATTCAATGGCAGCTCCAGCTTGACAGCGACGCTTGCACCGGGAGAAAAAAATCTGCGGCTGTTGTTTGAGATACCCGATGCGGCCGCTGCTTACTGGCTGGCAGTGCTTGATAGGCCGGGTGGCATTACCGCAGGTACTTTGAATCTTGGAAAAAGCTCCGGCGCTGTAACGGTGACAGCCGATTTGCCGCTTGCAGTGCTTGCGGCAGATGGGTACGAATTATCCATCTATGAGGTAAAACAAAGCGCAACGGCGTTCTTGGATAAAGCGCCGGACGGTATGAAGTATATTTGGGTCGACGCGGCGATTACGGGTAACGGTTCAAAAAAGACCGCGGCACAGATTGCATCAGCATTTGCTATTTCTGAGGGTTCCGGCTTGAGTGACGGGGTCGTGCCTGCCAGAGCGACCAATCTGCTGGCGATTGCCAATGTGCAGCTTATCGAACCGCTGTCCACCATGCGGGGGTATCTATGCTTTCTTGTTCCTGAGGGGCAGAAGGAACTATCGGGTCTGACAGATGGCAAGGCAGCCCTGGCAGAGGTTTTGCCAATTATTGAAAAGTTGAACGATGGTGAGTTTGCCCAGCTCGATGCAGATGGAGCTTACCACCAGGGCGACTGGAAGATTACCGTTCATGGTATGCGCCTTGCGGATAAAGGAACGTTGAATCCGCCATCCGGCAGCAATTACGTCATTGTGAATCTGACAGTCAGCAATCAATCTACTCAGAATCTGACGGTCTCCAGCGAACTGGCATTTGCTATGACAGATGAAAATGCCAACGAATTGACACAGGCTTGGTTTGCAGATGTTAACGATACGCTGGATGCCGTGCTTTTGCCCAGCGAGTCCAAATCAGGCGACATTGCTTTTCTATTGCCTGATGGTGCAAAGGCAAAAGTATTGCGGGTTCACTTAAGCATGCTAGGTGCACCGCTGATGATAAACGCATCGGCGTATCTATCTGAATAAAGGAGAATCTTTTTATGGCTGTTTCATCGAAAAAAAAGGCTACCCGTAAAGTAGTTATGGTCCGTATCGTATGCCTCGTAATGGTTGTATTGTTGATAATACCGCTGGTATTATCAACACTGTTAACCGGTGTGCCTTGGTAATAAAGTCATGGACAGCCTAAGGTTGTATCACCTTCATATCATAACCACAGGCAGGACGGTTTACATGCCGTACTGCCTGTGGTTGTTCCTTAGGCAAAATGCTTATAAGAACTTGGCAAAGGTTACGCTATCCAGGTTGATGACGGCCGTATCTCCGCCCTGCGACCTGGTGAACTGTATACGTGCAAAAATGGCATTTAGTGGCGGCCTCTCGGTAAAGGCGGTATACACCTGCCACTGGGCCTGGTTTTGCACCGTTTGGGCAATGTTCAGACTGGCGCCCAAGCCAACTTCACGGCCGATGCGGTCCAGCCAGTGCACCTGGGCAAGCACTTGGCCGTTTGTTGCTTCTCCGCCGGAAAAACGCAGTGCGAAGTTGAATAGGAAAAAGCCCATGAACGCCATTCTAGGCAAGTTCACTGTCTGATAGATAAATGCCCCATCAGAAGATAGACTGGCGCTGTATACCCCGATATAGGCGTTTGTATTGTCAGCGGTAGCACCATTGGCCGTCCAGCCGTTCAATTGAGTGGCAAAGCCTGGATTCACAAGCAGGTTGGCAGAATCAAGCTGAACAAACACTACCTGATCTAGCTTCACAACAAGTGGAACGATGCCGTCATAACGCAGCTCAATGACAGCAGAGGCAGTACCCTGGGGTGCGGGTGTTGTCAATTGTACGATATTCAGATAGTTGCCTTGCTGGCTTAAAGTGGCTGCTGGGACCGTTACATCAATGGCGGGATCACCGATGGGTATGCCAAGAATGTTCAGCCAGCGTACAATAACCTCAACAGGTGTGCCGGCTGCCTGGGCGGCGAAAGACAATAGATATACCGAGCCGGCAGCGCAGAACCTAAGCGGTATCGTTTGACTGATGCTGCCAGTAGCGGACTGCGCATCGCCTGATGCCACCGCCGCACCGGCATAGGGAAGGGCGAAAAGCGGAGCGGAGTTCTCTGCAGCCCAGTTTTCCAGTCCGTATTCAAAGCTGGGATTCTGCACAAGGTTGGGTGTTCTGGCAGAGGCCAGATTGATCAGATCTAATATGACTGGAAGATCGCTTTGCCCCTTGCTGAAAAGCAGCTTGGCCCAAGCTGCGCCAAGGGGCGGCGTATCGGTTATATCAAAGTAAGTGATGCGTACATTGCTGATTGCGCTGGCAGGTATGAACACCCGAAGGCCTGTGCCGAGCACATTGAAATCGGTATCCAGCCACAATACCTCCGCTGTCAGACTGCCGGCGCCGATTGCTTCCTGCGCATAGGCAATAAAGCTTAAGAACAGCGGATTCCGTTGAAATGCTGGCAGGGCGACTACCTGATACAGGCTGCCAACGCCTGCCCATAGACCGGCAGCTTGCGATCCCTCAGCAGGAGAGCCGTTTGTTGAGCCTGCGTTGTCTGTTTGCCAGAAAGCCAGTCCAGACTCAAAACTGGCGTTTTGCAAAAGATTGCCAAACCGTGGTTTGATCAATGCCATGGAAATGCCTCCCCTGTGGTCTTTGTGAAAAAGGATTCCACCATATTGTATTTTTGCTAAGGGAAGGCTGTGCGAAGAACGCAAGCATTGAGGATTCAAAACTGGGGGGGATGCCACTGTAACCCAATCACAGACCAGCAAAAACCCTTAAAAAAGATGTTGGATTTTGCTTAAAAGCGGGTATAAAATACATAGGGATTGAAAGCCCAGCGATTTGAAGGAGGCTCATCCATGTTACCCAAAGTTGCTTTTGTTTTTACGCACAATGCCAAGCGCAGCCAGATTGCTGAGGCGCTAGGTCGCCATTTGGCAAGCGATGTGTTTGAAAGCTATTCCGGTGGAACGGAAGTAAAAAGTGAAATGAACCCTGATGCTGTACGCTTGATGAAAGAAATGTATGGCGTTGATATGGAAATAGTACAAAAGCCCAAGCTGGTCAGTGCATTGCCGCCTGTTGATATCGTAGTTGCCACAGGGTGCGGCGAGGCTTGCCCGTTCCTGCCCTGCAGGTACATGGAGCATTGGGAGTTTGATGATACCGTGAGTCAGGGCGACGAGGCACTGCGCCAATTGATTCACAACATTGAGGAGAAGGTACTGGATTTGAAAGAACGGGTGAAAAGTGGCGTGGTCTTTGAGGAAGTTATGTTCTGAATAAGAACTCGCTTGTGAGGTTGCAAATAGCAAAAAAGGGACTGCACATAGGCAGCTCCTTTTTTGTTTTCAGTTACCAGACCATGAACATCATTTCAGCATCTCTATAGCTTTATCTTCAGATAAGGGATAGCTGTACAGGTATCCTTGTATGTAGTCGCAATTGAACTCAAGCAAGTACTGCCTTTGCTTTTCATGCTCCACACCCTCAGCCACCACGCTGTGCCCAAGCTTATGTGCCATGGAAATAATATCGCCGGCGATAATCTCTTTGGCATCTTGTGAGAGCAGCCCATCTATAAATTGCTTGTCCAGTTTAAGGCAGTTGACGTTCAACTCGTTTTCACGCGCCAAAGAGGAATAGCCAGTGCCAAAGTCGTCGATAGAGATGACGATTCCCTTTTCCCGTATCATGCTAAGCCGCTCATTGATCTTGCGGAAGTTGTCAGAAAAAACCGACTCTGTAATTTCCAGGGCAATATTCTGCGCACGAACGCCGGTCATGTCAATGGTGTGCAGCAAGTCGGGCAGAAAATCATCTCCTAATAACTGAATGGCCGAGATGTTGATAGAAACTATGCGGTTAAAGACGCCCATCTCCTCCATGCGCTTCAAAAAGCCGCAAGCCAGACGAATGATCCGCTTGCCCAAGGGTACAATTAGCTGGGCCTCCTCGGCGATGGGAATGAACTCGTTGGGTGATACGCGCCCGGATGCTTCACCGCTAAAGCGTGCAAGCGCTTCAAATCCATAAATTTCGCCTGTTTTGGCATGGAAGATTGGCTGATACATAAGATACAAGCTGGCATCGTTTTCATCGGCGGCTGATTTAGTCAATTCCGATTTGATAAGCTCTTTACGGATAATGGATGCTTCCATTTGCCGGTCAAAGAAGCAGCACCTCAATGCTGGATTATCCGTGGCATAGGAAGCGGCGATGGTTGTCAGCTTCAGCAGGCTATCTGGGTCAGTATAGGTGCCATCCAACTCCAGTACGCCAATGCTGCTTCGCACCATGACCACCGATAGGCATGCATCCAGTGCGGAAAGGATTTCTGTGCACAACTGCTCCAGCTCCACTTTATCCTTGTATCTGCGGATATATAGTATAAACCGGTCATTGGTTATGTGGAATAGCTGCCTGTCCTTTGCAAAAAAGGCTGTTAGTCTTTCGGCCACTTGCTTAACCAGCGCTTCACCGTATACATAGCCGTGAGTGATGTTTACCGCACCGAAATTGTTGAGTGTAATCAACAGAAGCGCTTTGCTTGCGTCAGCATAGTCAGCATGCTCATAGCGGATTACTTCTTCAAAATAGATGCGATTATACAACCCTGTCAGTGGATCGTGCTGGCTTAGATGCTTCAGCTTCATTTCCTGTTGTTTGCGGTCAGTGATGTCCAGGATCAGGCCTTCCACATAAAGTGCCCGGCCGCTTTCGTCATATACACCTTGCCCTAACTCCAATACCCATTTAATGTCTCCCAAGGCAGTGGTGATTTCATATTCCGCTTGGAAGCGAGATTTGTCCTTGAAACTTTTCTCTCGCTTTTTTGCAAGGTTGTCCCGGTATTTTGGAAGAATCAAGTCTTGGTAACAGCCTCTGCTGTGGCTTAAGAGATATTGTGGGCTGTAGCCTGTAAGCTCGAGGCAGCCCTGGGATACAAATTCAACCGTCCAATGGGGATCATATTTGCCGCGATATGCCATCCCCGGCAGGTTGCTCATCAGTACGGTTTTACTCCGCTCACTGTCTCTGAGAGCTTCCCCCATAGCCTTACGGTTGGTGATATCCTCTATGATGCAAAGATAGCTGAATTCCGCCAACTGATCCAGATACAGGCGTGATACAATCATATGGACCCACACATGAGATCCATCGGGCCGGATGTAGCGCTTCTCCATGTCGTAGCTTAGGATAAGGCCCATTTTGAGTTTTTCAAAATTGCTGAGATCCTGCGCCAAATCGTCGGGGTGGGTGATGTCCATCCAATTTCCGCCGGAAAGCTCCAAGGCTGTGCGTCCTGTGATAGAACGGAACATGGGATTGACAGCAGGGCCTTTTCCCAAAACGGTTTCCATATATTCACTGCCATGTCCGATGTAAATGCCGATAGGCGCTTGATCGTATACCGAACGGAAGAGCATCTCGTTTTCTTGAAGCTTTTTTTCCGATGCGATTAACTTCTCTTTTTCTTTTGTCAGTTCTGCAATGGCGCCTTCCAGTTGTGTATTGGCAGTCTGGGCGATTTTTTGTGCAGCAATGGCTTTGCTAAGCGATGGGTATACCAAAAAGAAGATCAGAGAGGCAGTCGCTACTACGTAGAAAATGCCCTTGATCATGCTTACAGTGGCAACGCTGTTTAATTCGCTAAATATCATGCTGGTGATGGTATCGGAAAATATGATCCAGAAACACCCGACGGCAAGATAAATAAAAGTTATTTTCAGCGATTTGCGCAAGGCGGGACTTTCGTCGTGTGAAGGCTTGTCTGCAGGGCGATTTTTCAGCTTGATGTGCTGTTCCGAGCTGTCTTTTTGCTGCAACATCGGTGTATCTCCCATTCCATCCGTGTTCTGTCAGCAGAGAAAAATCTGGAGTGGTACATGCCGAAAAGAGATTTGTCATTTTGACATCGGATTATACAAGACAATTAGTTAGCAGGGTTTCTTATAAATTTCACTTTTGTTTTCAATTTTCCTGCATATTTTGTGTTAAATGTCTATAACAATTGCAAAGCATGGCGGTTGATGTGTTGTGACATATTTTACTTTCGTATGTTTCTAGGATCTACTGCATCCCGCAGGGCATCACCAATGAAATTGATGGTTAACACCAATAAAACAATCAGCACCCCAGGTGGAACCCATAGCCAGGGCTTTGTTGTTAGTATAGTGACGGATTGGGCGCCATTGAGCATATTACCCAGGCTGGCGGTGGGAGGCTGAACACCCATACCCAGAAAACTCAGGGCTGCCTCGTCCAAAATGGAGATGGCTACTACCGAGGTAGCATAGACCAGGATCGGCGCTATGGTGTTGGGCAGTATCTCGGAAAACAGAATATGACGCGTGGGCATGCCGGCTACGACATTGGCCTTGACAAAGGTGGTCTCTCGAAGAGAAAGCACATTACCTCGGACAAGCCTGGCCACGCCGGGCCAATCCACAAAGCCAAGGATGAGAATGATGTTCGTAAGGCCCGGCTGAAAAATGGAGGCTGCCACCAGTACCAGCAAAATATATGGAAAGGACATGACCATATCTGTAAAGCGCATGATGACCATATCCAGCCATCCGCCAAAGTAACCGGATATAAGGCCCAACACCACGCCGATGGCCGTTGCGATAGCAGTAGAAGCAAAGCCCACCAAAAGGGACACACGTGTAGCGTATAAGAGTCTGGTCAGCACATCACGCCCCACCTGATCGGTACCCAACAGAAATTGGCTGGAGGGCGGCGCAGAAAATTTGCCCGCGATCTTGTTGGGATCATACGGACTTATAACAGGCGCGAAAAGAGCCAACAGAATAAGGGCAGTCAGGAAATAAAGGCTGATGACTGCCAAACGGTGGCGCAGGAACCTGCGGCCTATGGTTTTCATGTAGCTTTGATTCAGCGGCTCTACAAGGGGGGTATCTTTTTTTCTGATCATTTTTGCCGCCTCACTTTAACTGAATGGTCGGATCTACTACAGCGTATAGAATATCCGTCAGCAGGTTCCCGGCCAGCACGATGACGGCGGATAAGAGACTGACCCCCATGATCACCGGATAATCGCGGTTCATGATGGCGGTCATGGTGAGAAGGCCCAGACCCGGCCAGGAGAATACCTGCTCTACAATGACTGCGCCGCCTATAAGCATGGGAATCTCCATCCCGATAACGGTGACAATGGGCAAAAGCGCATTTCGCATGGCATGCTTGTTGATGGTCAAAAATCTTCCGATACCTTTGGCGCGCGCGGTACGCAGATAATCCTGCTGCAATATTTCCAGCACGCTGGAACGAATGTAGCGGATATTGCTGCCTGCAATAGAGGCGGTCAGCACAATAACAGGCATCACCATATGCCGCAGAACATCCCATACATTCGGCTCTGCGCCCAGCGTCGTCATGCCACTGGAGGGCAGCCAGCCAAGGCGGACGGTAAATAAATATACCAGAATCAGGGATAAAAAGAAGCTCGGGATGCTGGTACCCAGAAAGGATAACGTGACGGCGGCGTAATCACCCTTTTTGTATTGATGGGTGGCGCTGTATACGCCAACAGGTACGGCAACGAGGAACCCCAGCAGCATGGAAGTACCCATCAACAATAGGGTCGGACCCAGATTTGCCGAGATCATATCATATACCGGCTGGAAGGTTTTGGTGGAGTACCCCCAGTTGCCGCGTAATAGCTGACTGAGCCAGGTGAAATACTGGATATAAATGGGCTGGTCAAGCCCAAGCTGAATAGCCCTGGCCTCTACCGCGGCTTGGGAGACCCGGGGTCCCTGCATCATGGATAAGGGGCTGCCGGCCAGGCACATAATTACATAATCCAATAAGGTGATGCCGATCAACACGGGGATGGCGATCAGAATCCGCTTAGCAATATAGCGCATCACGGCTGCATCTCCCCCTTCGCTGCGTTGATCCTATCTGTGTGGTGGCAGGCGGCAAGACGCTCTTGGGAAAGGCAGGCGTGGTGTGTAAGAAGCGGTTCCTTTTCCCGGCAAAGCGCCGTGGCATAGGGACACCTGGGATGAAACCGACAGCCGGAGGGCGGATTTGTACTGGAAGGGATTTCGCCGGAAAGAACCAAGCGGCTGCGATTGCGAACGGAAGGATCGGGTACCGGTGCGGCATCGCACAGTGCCTTGGTATAGGGGTGCGCAGGAGATTCAAACAACTCCTTGGCAGGCGCTGTTTCCACGATCTTTCCCAGGTACATAACCGCGATGCGGTCGCTGACATAGTTGACGGCGGCCAGCCCGTGGCCGATGAATAGGTAGGTCAGCGACAGTTCCCTTTGCAGATCTTTGAGCAGATTCAATATTTGGGCCTGTATCGATACATCCAGCGCGGAGACCGGCTCATCGCAGACGATTAAATCGGGCTTTAGGGATAAAGCCCTGGCGATGCCGATACGCTGGCGCTGGCCACCGGAGAACTCATGGGGATAGCGGCTCGCAGCAGAGGATGGCAGGCCGACCAGGTCCAATAGACGGTATACCTCTTTGGCAATTGTCATTTTATCAGCAAGGCGATGGTAGAGCATAGGGGCAGCCAAGATATCATGAACATGTCTTCGTGGATTTAGAGAAGAGAAGGAATCCTGAAAAATCATTTGAAGCCGTGTTCGATTAGCTTTGTTTTGATTCGCCAAGAGCTTGCCCAGTGCTTGTCCATTGTATTGTATGCTGCCGGCGGTGGGGGTTTCCAACCCTACCACTTGTCGGCCAACGGTAGATTTGCCGCAGCCGGACTCGCCGACAAGTCCCAGGGTTTCGCCTGTGTATAGCTTAAAATCAATCCCGTCCACTGCCTTGATGGTGCCTACCGTATGGGGAATGATGCCCTGGCGTATGGGATAATGCTTCACAAGACCTTTTACTTCGATCAACGTACTTTTTCCGGTAGGGGAAGGGGGCTCAGCTGTGATTTGATTGCTCACCGGTATCCATCCCCCTTTCCTTTGCCTCCTGTATTTGTCCTGATGCGATCCAGCAGCGTACGCTATGACCGTGTGCTATGGCAGTGAGCGCCTGATGCATGTATTCACACTCGGGCTTCGCCATTGGACAACGGTTAAAAAACCGGCAGCCAGCCATATCCTGATACCTTTCCGGCACTGTGCCGTGTATGGACTGAAGCCGGCGGTCCGCTTGATCTTTGATGCTGGGTACAGACTGCAAAAGTGCTTGGGTATACGGATGCCTAGGTGCTGAAAAAATGGATGCTGTGTTTGATTCCTCCACCACCTGACCGGCGTACATGACAAGAACCCGGTCGGCCATTTCGGCCACCAGGCCCATATCGTGGGTAATCAGTAGAATGGACATATGGTATTCGTGCTGAAGAGATTTTAAAAGCTGCATAATCTGGGCCTGAATGGTCACATCCAACGCAGTGGTAGGCTCATCTGCGATCAGCAGTTTAGGGTTGCAGCAAAGGGCCATGGCAATCATCACCCGCTGGCGCATGCCACCGGATAGGGTGTGAGGATACTTTTTCATGACCTTCTTCGGGTCGGAAAGCCCAACCTTTTCAAGCAGTGCTTCCGCCCGCATGAATGCTTCCTGCCGGCTTATATGAAGATGCGTGCGTATGGACTCTGTAAGCTGGCTTCCGATGGTAAAAACAGGGTTAAGGGAGGTCATGGCATCCTGAAAGATCATGGTGATCTCGTTTCCCCGAAGCTTATCCAATTGTCTCTGGCCCAAGGAGATCAGGTCTCTTCCCTCAAATTCCGCTTTACCGCCTGTCACACGACCGTTTTCTCCCAGCAGCCCCATAATAGAAAGCACCGTAATGCTTTTACCGCAGCCAGATTCGCCCACAATGCAGACGGTTTCGCCAGTATCCACGTGAAAGCTGACGTCATCGACAAAGGTGTTTTCTCCCTGGTCACCGCTAAATGCGATGGAAAGGTCCCTGACTGTAAGCAGATGCGCCATTTCATCCTCCGGAAGAATACATACAGGGCTGCCGCCCCGGGTGTATACAATGCTTGGAAACATGTGGGAAGCGCCAATCATTTAGCATCATCCCGCCTGTTATGACATTATATAACTGAAGCGACAGCCCCGGCAATAAGAAACGTAGATTTACTACTGGGCAATGTCCCACAACTCCACATGATTGAAGGAGCCGAACACATGGGCCTGCGCGTTTACAAGCCGTTTGCTGGCAGCACCCAGTGGCCCGATGGCATAAACTGAGAACAAGGGGACATCCTGCTGCATAATGGCATTGATTTGGGAGTAGATGGACTTGGTTTTTTCGATATCCTGTGCCGAGCCGACCCCGGCAAGCAGTTCATCTACCTTGGCGTTGACATAGCCTACATTGTTGTCTCCGCCGCTGACAAGCCACTGAACATCGGGATAGGGGTCTACCGGCGCCAGGGTGTATTGTACGGCTAACAAGTCAAATTCCCTGTTACCGAAATGAGTTAAGAGCGTGGCTAAGTCCACGGTACGGATTTCGACTTGAATACCCACTTCGGCAAGCTGGGCAGCGATAACGCTGGCACCCTGTACAAAAGTGGTATCCCCGGAGTTGACGATAAAGATCAGCTTTTTGCTTGTGTCCCAATTGGCTTCCTGAAGCAGAGCTTTGGCCTTGGCCGGATCATAAGCTATTGGCGTGATAGCGGAATCAAAGTAGGGGCTGTAGGAGGTCAAGAAACCGTCTATTACTTCGCCTTTGCCTTCCAATAGGCCAGTTACCAACAGGTTACGGTCGATGGCATACAAAATGGCCTGGCGGACCTTGGCATCGGGGATATTGCGGGTGTTAACGAACGCAAGCTGATTGGTAAGGGGCTGCTCCCGGATAGCGACTACGTTTTCCAGGGTTTCGACGCTTACCTGGTCCTCCTGGGGGATAACGCCCATGGTCTGCTGTACAAAGTCGATTTCGCCGGATTTCAGCCCTGCGTACAACTGGCTTCCTGCCACGACCTTGATGTTGAGCTTGCCAATTTTTGGCGCACCCTTCCAGTAGTTTTCATTGGCGGCATAAGAAATGTAGTGATTGCTATCAAAGTCGGTCACGATATAGGGGCCGCTGACGGCATCGGGGTGGTTGAACCATGCATGGGTGGAAAGCTCGGCGAGGGGAATGCTCTCCAGCTTGTGCTTGGGCAGAGTCAACAAGTAGCGTGCGTAGGAGTTTTCAAAGGTGGCCAGGGAGGTAGGGGCCTTAAATACAAACTGCAGGGTTTTGTCATCCACCTTTTTGACGCCTTCGATTTCAGTGGCATCATCGGGAGAGAAACCGCTGTCATCAAAGCCCACGATGGCCGCGTAACCGCTCATGGAAACGTTGCCTATGGTTTTGCTGGTCAGGCGCAGTACAGTGAAAATCACGTCGTCCGCCGTGACAGGTACGCCATCAGACCAGGCGGCGTTTTCATACAGCTTGACAGTGAATGTGAGATTATCTTCTGTGGTAATCGATTCAGCCAGCATGCCCTCGAAATTCAGGTCCTTATCAAGCTCTACAAGCGGGAGAAACATCAGCCCGGTGGCATACTTGTTCAATTCCGCGGCATCCAGCAGCAGGGGATTCAAGGAGCCCAACGAGTCTGTAACCCCAATGTTTACCACCTTGTCGTTAGACGCGGCGGATGCGGTGACGCCAAAGGACAAAGCAAGCACAGCAGCCAAGATAATGCTGAGCAGCTTTTTCAGGGAGTACCCATTTGCATTGTGCATAGGCGACCTCTTTTCATAACATAGTAAAATTGTATGATTAGTATATTTCCGAAAACGGGCTTTGTCAACCCTTTCCGGTGTGCTATTTTTGATACACCGCGGCAAAGGTGTTTTCCTGCCGAAAAACGTATTGTACAGCGGAAAAACTGTTGACGCGATACGGGCTTTGATATATAATCACACCATTTCTAATTAAACTGATTTGAGTGATCTGAAACTTCTTTTGCTTTGGAGGTTCGGATGAACAATCCCTTAAGCTACCAAGCGTCGGAGTATGACTGCGGACCAACCGCGCTTAGAAATGCTATCAGCTTTTTGTATGAGCGTAAAGAAATTCCGCCGGAAGTTATTAAGTATATCAACCTATACTGCATGGACTGCTACAATAAGGAAGGTGAGCCTTGCAAAAGCGGAACAAGCTCGGTGGCGATGGCCTATGTAGCCAGCTGGCTTAACCAGTACGGGCAGATGAAAAAGTGGCCGGTACATTGCCAGGTGCTAGGGAAGGATGATATCTATTTCGGGCAGAACAGCCGTATCGTTGCCGCGCTGCAGCAAGGTGGTGTGGCAATTGTGCGTCTGGTGCTGGATTGCGGACATTATGTTCTTTTGACAGGGGTGGAGGGGGAATATGTGCATGTATTCGACCCTTACTTCTGGCCTCATGACTTTCCGGACAAGCGTATCATTACGGTGTTGGATCAGCCGGAAAAAATGAACCGAAAAATCCACTGGGATGTTTTTAATAATGAAGGCAAAGGTTACTACAATCTGGGCCTTAAAGAAAAGCGGGAATGTGTGCTGATTTTTAATAAGGAGACCAGGCAGGAAGGCGAAACAACCGAATACGCAATATAGCATTTATATACGACAACTGTGTAAAAAGGTTTATGCCTGACTTGCGGCAAGGGGCAAAATGCGGTATGCTGTTGTTTGCACTTTTGCAAGGAGGAACGAATGAATGGAAGAAAACAGAAGACCCACCATTGAGGAAGTTATAGAAGGCAAGGACAAGCCCCAACGGGACCGTAAAGGCTGGGTTGGCTTTGTGGAAAGCGATGCCGTGACTTTTATGACGCAATACGATCTGGAGAAGATGACACTGGATGATGGACAAGGTAACAAGGCAAAGCTAACCCGCCGCAAGGACAACAGCATTTATGTAGAATGCACGTCCTCCAACGTTCTGTAATCATACGCAGTAAAGCAATAAGACAGGCGGATTTCCGTGCCGATGCAGCATGGTAATCCGCCTGATTTTTATCGGAAATATTCTATTTCTCTATACATTCACGGTTAATCCGTCATAGGCTGCTACCCAGCCGCGCTTTTCCGCTTCCTTTTCCAATTGCGCTTGCGTAGCCCCACCGCCGTGTGAAAAATGGTTGAGTATGATGACAGCATCCTTCGCAAGCACACCGTTTTGTTGTAACCGGTCAACAACCTGCTCACAACCAGGAATGTGCATGTGGTGCTGGCCGGCGCCAAGGTATGCACCGGTGCAATCTAAGGATGCGGCATGAATGGTTTTACCCGCCAGATAATCAAATACCTCACCTTCGGGTATTCCCGTATCATGGGCGTACAAAAGCGTGCGGTCATTTCTTGTCAGCAGATAGATATAGCCGCCGCCGTCATTGGGGGCATGGTTGGCCGGCAGGGCCGTCAGCGTAGTCTGTTCATCCAGTGTGATGGGGGAGTATGGAGTTATTTCCAGCTTTGTAAGGTGCAGCTTTTCATAGGTGGTTTCCAGTGCCGCATCCGCCTGCTTAACAGTTTGCCGATTGCAGATCAATTGACATGGCGAAACCTCTGTCAGAGAATATGGATGTATACGGGTATTGAGGCTGTCTGGTACAAAGTGGTCGCTATGGGCATGGGTAATAATCATATGCCGGATGGCCCGGGGCTCAAAACCCAAAGTGGTGTGATAAAAAAAGTCCGGAGATAGGTCAAACTGAATATCATGATCCACTGTCGTCAAATGACGGGAGCGAATTTCCTTGCCGCCCATTTTTCTTGCGTGCTCGCAGATAACGCAGGAGCAGTACAGCGCGGGGATGGCTTCATACGCCGCTGTTCCGTAATAGGTAAGTTTCATTGTGCTTTTCTCCCTTCATAGGTAAGGGCCAGGCGGAAGAGGATATCCTCCCCGTACCACATTTTGAAGTTGGTGCCCCACAGATTATCATATAGCGCCAGATAAAGGGTATCCCAGTTGTCAGGCATCGAAAAGTCAAGCAACTCTGGCGCGCCGATGGCCAGCAAGGGCGTATCCAATGGTGATAGTAACCATATGTCCCCGTTTTTCAGAGTCAGGCGGATGTGCTGTAGGGCATGGCAGCGTTCGTTCCCGCCGGGAATGGCTTGTTTTGGGCATATCCATGTGCCAATCTTTAGCAGTTCAATTTTTGTTCCCTCGGGAAGCTTAACGGGCACGAAGACTGCTTCAGGCTTGCGGTTGGCGGGCTTCTCTGTCAGCTTTGTTTCCAGCAGCAACTTGCCGTCAATTTCAGACCATAGTCTGCTTTGTATCTTGGCGGGGCAGCCAGCAGTTTTTTGAGGACCGGCGGGGTATGTTCCCTGGATGGTCAGCATGCCGTTTTGGAGCATTGCTGCCTTTTCAAAAACAGGGGTATGCAGCATGCTGATTTCAGGCGCGTCGCCAGATTCAAGACCAGGCTTGAAGTTGTCCGGTATGGCCCAATCGCGAAACTCCTCCAGGTTTTCCAGATAATCTTCGCCTAGCTTGCGATAAGCGCTTAAACCCACTTCCTGGTAGACAGCGGGGCTGATTGAGATGGCTTCGTTTTCTTTGCCATGGCTGGAAATAAGCAGTTCTCCCTCTGGTAAAACGGATGCGTGGAGGGAACCCAGTGTTGCCTCACTGGTTGGTACGCCCAGACCATCGCAGATGGGGGCAGGTGTATCCAAGCCAGGATCTGCAATCAGGCGCAAAGCCTGCTCCCGCAAGGGCATAGGCAGCAGGTCAGCCGCTTTATAAAGATACTTCCGCTGCTCCTCGTGGGAGGATTCAAAAAAGGAGTAGGATCTGGTTTCCCAGTTGATATGGGCCGGGTGCAGATGATGAAATTCTGCCTTGGCAAAGGCGTAGTAATTTTCACAGCCAGGCACATTTCCGTATTCATCATTCAGAAGATCAAACTGCAGTGCTTTGTCAAAGCCTGCGCGGTCCCAATTTTTGAAGTCGGCCAGATATTTTTTTGTATCCAGGCCCCATGTATGCTCGCATATAAGCAGCAGTTCCTCCAAAAAGGCTTCGCGGGAACTGCGTCCATCGGCAAGGAGCGTGCTGTGCTTTTCCCAAACGCCTTCCCGGTCCCATGTTACATTCAGGCGTGAAAGAGCGCGGAGAGCTGATACCTTTTTGGGGTCGGTGCCGATGCCTTGAATCCAGGTATCGCCAATTTCGCCCTTCACCACCGGCAGCGTGCTCTTGATACGATGAAGGCTCTTTGCATAGGCGTCAAGGGTGGAGGCGCAAATTTCGGCGCTTGGATATAGGGCTTGGAGCTTGGAAAATTCCTCCCTTAAGTGTTCCATGGAAGGCGGCCCCATGTTGTCCTGACTGTGCATAAAGTATAGGACCTCATCATGTCCATCCACTTGCGTAACGCCGCCATAGCTGCGGCAGTAGTTGACAATAACAGATTGCCCGTTTGCGTTTTCCCATACAAACAACGGCGGCACCTTGGGCATTCTGGCTACACTGTTGATGCCAATATGCAGATACGCAATACCGCTATCAAAAAGCGGGGCAATGATACCGGCGGTGTGCCCCGGCACATCCGTCATTTTGGCAGCGATGGTCTGGCGACCATATTGCTTGTCCAGCCGCTTCGTGATATTCAGACCCGCCCGAAACAGTGGTTCATCACACAGCTCGGAGTGGGTGGTGAAGGGCAGTGCATGATAGGTGATATAACCTTTGCGTATGGCCGCATCCAGCGCCTCACGCATTTGTGCGGGATAGGTGCGCAGCGCCAGGTCAATCAGATAGGAACCTACCGTCCACAAAAACATGGGCGGCTTATCTGGTTGATTGACGGTGTTGGCGCAGTGCATGGCTGCGGGGATGTAGTGATTCAGATAGTGGCTGACGACAGATTCGGCAAGGTCGGTAAATCCAATATCCAGGTGGGTTTTAAATACCACATGTACCTTTTTGATCATCATAGAAACCTCTTTGTTCTTTTCTTAGATAGAGAAAATGATAAAGCGTCACAAAATTTCTACAAGCTGCCAAAGTATAACACGCGGTATCCCGGAGTGTAAATATCCTTCTGCACGTTATTTATATGGAATCTGCACCATTGCTTACATAAATCATAGTATCTGCATACAGGGTTCTTTTCTTTGTGGTTTATGCTGGTTTGGGTTGCCGCCGCACCACCGCTTCATACTGCACTTAAGATAGCTGGCTGACTGCCTGGCGGCACAAAAGTATATACACCCGGCATGATTGCATATGGGCAAGATTTATGAATACTGCTATATTATGTGCATATAGAGCAACCTTGTGCTCGTTTTATGTGCAGTATGAAGTGTGCGATTGGCTGGGCGTAAGAAATATGCCTCTTATGACGCCGGCCAGCTGGATGGTGGATGGTATAATAATATATACCTCATTTTCCATCCGTATATAAGGCGGTAATTAA
This sequence comes from Bacillota bacterium, assembly GCA_023398575.1. GTDB lineage: Bacteria > Bacillota > Clostridia > Christensenellales > Aristaeellaceae > JAEWAH01. Next base: position 125,580 of record JAEWSC010000095.1, read on the forward strand.
ATCCATATAGATTCATAGGAGGAGAACCATGAAAAAGCGCGTATCCCTGTTGCTCGCCGTCATCATGCTTGTGACGGCAATGGCTGCCATCCCCGCATCGGCTGCCCCGGACCTTAGCCAGAAGGAAGCCCCGATTCTGGCCGAACAGGTTGCCGCCGGCACCCTGCCTGCCCTTGCCGATCGCCTGCCCGCAGCTTCTGACGTAATGGTCGAGCAGGATGTTCTTTCCCTTGGCGAATACGGCGGAAGCATTACCATGCAGTCCAACGACAATGGCCGCTGGAGTGCCTGGGGTTACATCAGCGAGCAGAGCATGTTCCGTTTCAAGAAGGACGGCTCTGGCCAGGTGGAACCCAACGTTTGCAAAGAATTTTCTGCAAATGAAGATTCCACGGTTTGGACCATCAAAATGCGCGAAGGTATGAAATGGTCTGACGGCCAGCCCTTCACCGCCGACGACGTAATCTTCTACTATAATCATATGTCCACCCCGGCTCTCAACGAGGACCGCACCGCCAAGAAGTCTGAAGATGAAGGCTACTACAGCGCCTTTACCTCCAAGCCTTACAATTGCTATCAGGCTGTCAAAGATGGCAAAAAGTACTGGGCCGTGTTTGAAAAGGTCGGCGATTATGAGTTCACTGTGACCTTTGCCGCTCCCAAGCCCTCCTTCCCCCAGGATGTGGCTGTGGACAACAAGTGGATGTTCTTGCCCAAGCATTTCTATGTCAACTATGTGGCCCGCAAGGATGGTGTTGCGGATGATGCAACCTTCCCCCTTCTCACCGAAGAAGAAGCTCTTGCCAACGCCAACCGCGACTTTGGCAAGCAGTGGGATTCCTACTCCACCATGGGGAAGGCCATCGGTTACTATCATTGGGATTATGCCGCTGTTCCCCAGCTGCGCAGCTTTGTCGCTGTGAAGGACAACTGGAACGTAGTGGGCGAGACCTATGAACTGGTTCGCAACCCCTACTTCTGGAAAACCGACAGCGAAGGCCGTCAGCTGCCCTACCTGGACAGCGTGAAGTACAAAATCATCAACGAACAGGATCAGATCACCCTGGCTGCCAGCGCCGGCGAATTCGACATCATCGATCCCGCTGATTTCGCTGTGGTTGCCACCGCTCTGAAAGACACCCATACCCTGACTCCCTGGCTGACTGCCGGCTGGAGCACCGATGAAAACATTCAGCTGAACCTGACCGTAAAGGATATGGACAAACGTGCGCTGTTCCAGGATAAGCGTTTCCGCGAAGCGCTGAGCATCTGCGTGGACCGCAACCTGCTCAACGAAACCCTGCGCAACGGCATGTCCAAGCCCTGGCAGGCTTCTGTCAGCGAAGGCTTGCCGGGATACGACGCCGAATGGTCTACCAAGTGGACGGAATTTGACGTTGATAAGGCCAATGCCTTGATGGATGAAATGACCGAGCCTTGGGACAAAGCAGAAGGCACCTACCGCAAGATGAAGGGCACCGACAAGGAAGTGGAGATCATCCTCTCCATCATTGATCCCTCCAAGTACGGCGATTTCATCTCCCTTTTGAAGACTGCCTACAAGGCCATTGGCGTGAAGCTCAGCGACAAGGTGGATGCTGATTCCCGCACCACCATGCTGTCCAACGATATCGAAGCTTCCATCGAAGTGACCAGCGTTTCTACTCCCGCCCTGCGCCCTGATTCCATCGTGCCCATGCGCAATGTGGCCTTCTGGCACTCCGCTTTCGGCAAATGGTATGAGGATGGCAAGAGCGAAGCCAATGGCGGCATTGCCCCCACCGGCGACGTGCTGAAGCTGGTTGAAGCCTATGACAGGATGAAGGCCGCTACCGGTCCCGACCGCGACCAGATTGTTGCAGAATGCGTGCAGGAGATCTATAATCTGCACAAGGAAAACATTTGGCTCATCGGCTACCTGGCTCCGCTGCCTTCCCGCAATCTTGTCAGCAACAAGCTGCACAACCTGCCCGCGGGCCTGATGACGGTTGACGAGTTCCGGTTCCTGAACCTTGCCCGTCCGGAGCAATGGTGGATCGAAAAATAAGCGCTGCATCAAAAAGCAGGGCATAGCATCTCAAACCTCGGGGAGGTATTGGAGGGCCTCGGCCCTCCAATTTCAAATCGAAAATCAGTGACTTGTGCAGTGATTTTCGCGGGGAATTTCGAAGAAATTCCTTCCTTGCCCGAGCAAGCGGCTGCACAAAGGTGCCGCCTTTGTGCAGCGAAGCGAGGGAAAAACTCGAAAAAGTGGCAACTCCGCTTTTTTGATACGCTGCTACGAACCATGCGGCCAAAACCCGCATGGTTCGTGTGTTGCAGGCGGGTTAGAGAGGGGCAATCGTATGGGTAAAGGGAAATATATTGTAAGACGCCTTGGGTTGGCTGCGATCACGCTGTTTTTGATCACCTTTGTGGTGTTCTTTGTGATACAGCTGCCTCCAGGTGATTATGTAGATACCTTGGTCGCCAAAATGATCGCTGAAGGTGAGCGTGTTACACCGCAGGAGATTAACAGCCTCAAGGAAGTTTATGGCGTCAACCGGCCGTTTTTGGTTCAATATGTAACCTGGTTGGGCGGCGTGCTGACAGGTGACTGGGGCACATCCTTCTATTACAATCAGGATATCCTGGTCAAGATCGGCGAAACGCTGGGTATTACGCTGACCCTGTCTATTTGCACCATGCTCTTTACCTATCTTGTATCCATACCTATTGCCATCTACTCCGCAAAACATCAGTATAAAATCGGTGATTATCTGTTTACTTTTATCGGATTTATTGGTATGGCTATCCCCAATTTTTTGTTTGCCATTCTATTAATGTACGGATCCTTCAAGCTCTTTGGCGATCCGCTGATGGGTTTGCCGGATCATGGAATCACATCCTTTGCCACTTTTTTAGAGTGGGTCAAGCGTATGTTGATCCCCATCTTCGTTATTGGCACCAGTGGTACCTGCGGTCTAATCCGCACCATCCGTGCCCAGATGCTCGATGAGCAGAGCCAACCTTATGTCTTGGCGCTTCGGGCAAAGGGCGTCAGTGAAAAAGCAATTACTTTCAAGTATCAAATGCGGGCTGTACTCAATCCCATTGTCAGCGGCCTGGGTGGTATGATTTCCGGTATTTTTAATGGAAGTACCATCACAGCGATCGTGCTGATGCTGCCCACCATGGGCCCAGTGCTGCTCAAAGCGCTGCAGACGCAGGATATTTATCTTTCTGGTGGCATCCTCTTAATATCAGCCATGCTGGTGGTTGTCGGCAACCTGGTTTCCGACCTGCTACTGGCGGTACTGGATCCGCGTATTAAACTGTTGGAGGAGAAGTCTCAATGAGCCTGCATGAAGCATCTGCTCCCGGCGCCCTCTCCCCAAAGGAACAGCGGGCCTTGGAAAAGAAAAGAAGGAAACAGGAAAAGTACTACCTTTCTTCGCAATGGAAACTGATGGGCCGCAAGCTCATTCGCCATAAGCTGGCTGTAATCAGCTTTATTATCCTAGGGGTGCTGTATTTCTGCGCCATTTTTGCACCCTTTTTATCACCCAAGGGGCTGGAGGATTATTCCGGTTCTTACTCAGATGCGCCGCCGACGAGAATCCACTTGTATCACAATGGTGAATTTGTCGGGCCTTTTGTCTATAGGTATTCCATTGCACGTGACTTGTATGAAAACAAGATATTTTCGGAAGATACTTCTCAACCTTATCCTCTGCAGTTTTTTGTCAAAGGTGCTCCTTATAAGCTGCTGGGCGTGATTCCGTGGGATATACACCTGTTTAGTGTGGACAACACCAACCTGCCAAAGGGGAAAGATCCTACCCAGGCGCTTTTGTTCGGTGCGGATAAACTGGGCCGCGATCTATTCTCCCGTGTGCTTTTGGGCAGCCAGATATCGCTGACCGTGCCGCTTTTGGGAACGCTGATTTCCTTTATGCTGGCTGTGATTATCGGCAGTATTTCCGGCTATTACGGCGGTATCGTGGATATCGTTATCCAGCGCATCATTGAAGTGCTGTCGTCCTTCCCAACACTTCCGCTGTGGATGGCCCTCTCGGCCGCTATACCTGCCGGCATACCAGTAGAACAAGTTTTTATTCTCATAACCATCATCATGAGCTTGCTCAGTTGGCCAGGACTGGCGCGCACAGTGCGCTCGAAGTTCCTGTCGCTGAAGAAAGAAAACTTTGTTCTGGCGGCAAGGCTATCCGGCGTGTCTGATGCGGCAATCATCCGCCGGCATCTGGTACCCGGCTTTATGAGCTATCTGATTGTAAATTTAACACTGGGCGTGCCTCAAATGATTCTGGGCGAAACCTCCATGAGCTTTCTGGGTCTTGGCATGCGTGCCCCGGCTACCAGTTGGGGGGTGCTGCTGCAAGAGTGCCAGTCCATCGGCAACATTGCCAACTGCCCCTGGAAGCTGATTCCGCTTCTGTTTGTGGGGTTGGCCGTACTTGCTTTCAACTTCCTGGGAGACGGCCTGCGGGATGCAGCCGATCCGTATAAGTAAGGGGTGAGGATGATGAAGGAATTGGAACAGACCGTACTTTCGGTAAAGGACCTTCACATCAGCATCGGGCTGGATGAAGGACTGCTTGTTCCTGTCCGGGGCGTTGATTTTTCATTAAAGGCCAATGAAACATTAGGCCTGGTGGGTGAATCTGGCTGCGGAAAGAGTTTGACTTGCAAAGCCCTGCTTGGCATTAACAGCAAAAACTGCAAGACAACGGGCAAGATTGACTTTACTGACGATAAAGGCAAAACCATGGACCTGCTGACTTTAAAGCCGGGCAGCAAGGAAATACGCGATATACGCGGCAGCAGCATCGCCATGATCTTTCAGGAGCCTATGAGCGCCTTCTCTCCGCTTTACACGGTGGGCAGCCAACTGGCTGAAAGCGCGCGCATTCATTTGAACAAGAGCAAGCCTGAAGCAAAAAAGCTGGTCTTGGATGCCATGAAGAGGGTAGGCATCGCCAACCCGGAAAAACGCTTTGATCAGCATCCTCACGAGTTTTCGGGCGGCATGCTTCAAAGAGCGCTGATCGCCATGGCGCTTATCTGCAATCCCCGCATTTTGATTGCCGATGAGCCTACTACCGCGTTGGATGTTACCATACAGGCGCAGATATTGGATCTGCTCAAGCAGTTGCAAAAGGATTTTGGCATGTCCATCCTCTACATCACCCATGACCTTGGCACCGTGGCGCAAATCTGCGACCGGGTAGCAGTGATGTATTTGGGCCGTATTATAGAAACAGGACCGACCATGGAAATCTTTAAAAATCCAGTCCATCCTTACACGCGAGGCTTGATCGGCTCGGTCCACAAGATCGGCGGCGGCAAGGAGCGGCTGTTCTCCATCGAGGGTCATGTGCCCTTGGCGATGAATTTGGATGACCGCTGCGGATTTTATGACCGCTGCACGTTTCGGGGGGCGCAGTGCTTAGGGTGCGATCCAAAGCTTATTAAAGTGGGCGATGATCACTATGCCGCATGTTATCTGCCCTGGGAGCAGACGATAAAAGGGGAGGGGGAGAGCAATGGCTGAGGCGATATTAAAGGTGGAAGGCCTTAGCATGGTATTCTCCTCTGGAAAGACCAATGTCAAGGCAGTAAACAACGTCAGCTTCACGGTGAACGCCGGCGAGACGGTGGGCATTGTGGGCGAGTCTGGCTGCGGAAAGACCACCCTGGGCCGCTGTATTGTAAAGGCTTATGACGCTACGGCAGGAAAGGTTCTCTACCGTGCTGCGGATGGCGTGGAATATGATCTGCAAAGGATATCAAAAAAGCAGCTGCAGGGTCTTCGCAAGGAAGTGCAGATGATCTTTCAGGATCCATTTTCCTCCTTGGACCCCAGAATGACGGTGTATGATATTATCTCAGAGCCCTTGAAAGCCAATTTTCCCAAAATGCCAAAAAAGGAAATGGAAGAACGAGTCAAGGCCATGGCCGAAAAGGTAGGCCTGAACCCCAGCTACTTGAAACGGTATCCCCACGCGTTTTCCGGCGGGCAGCGGCAGCGAATCGGCATCGCCAGGGCGCTGGTGCTCTATCCAAGGCTGATCATATGTGACGAAGCCGTTTCCGCACTGGATGTGTCGGTACAGGCCCAAGTAATCAATTTGTTGAAAGACCTGCAAAAGGAAATGAATCTTACCTATATCTTTATCAGCCATGACTTGTCGGTGGTGGAGCATATTTCTGACAAGGTGGGCGTCATGTATCTTGGCAAGATCGTGGAGTTCGCGCCAACAGATAATCTGTTCGCCGCCCCCCTGCACCCCTATACCGAGGCGCTATTGTCAGCAGTACCGGTAGCCGATCCAACCATCACCATGCAGCGTATCCCCTTGGAAGGGGAAATTCCCAACCCTGCCAATGCACCTTCGGGCTGCTACTTCCATACCAGGTGCCGGTATTGCACCGAGATATGCAAAGAGAAGGAAACGCAGTTTGTTGAGGCCGAAGGTCGACGGTATGTAGCCTGCCACCTAAGCGGGGAATTATCACTCAAGGGCATTACCGCTGCATCATAAGGGGTGGGGTGGGCAAGCCAAACAGGCATAGTAAAGATAGCCGCGGGATGACAGATGGCGGCGGATAGGATACAATAAGAATGGATAGAGAACTGATTGTGTTTATTGATTGCGGCGATACGATTGTGGACGAGTCCACTCAAGTGTTTGCCGAAGGTGAAATCGTATTAAAGGCAGATTGCATACCAGGCTCTGATGAAGCGCTCAAGCAGCTTAAAAAAGAGGGCTATCGTATAGCGCTGGTAGCCGACGGGCGGACGGAATCCTTTCAGAATATTTTCCGTGAGCTGAAGCTTAGTCATATTTTTGATGCCTGGATTATATCTGAAGAGGTCGGCGTCTGCAAACCGGATGCACGCATGTTTTTGACCGCTCTTGAAAAAATGCATCTGACCCAGGAAGATGCCAACCGCATTGTGATGATTGGCAATAACCTGAAGCGGGATGTGCTGGGTGCCAACAGAATGGGGATTACGTCAATTCTGCTAAGCTTCAGCCCTCGGTATGTGATGCAGCCGGAGACGGCGGAAGAGACACCTGATTATGTAGTGGCCATGCCTTGTGAGCTTCCGGATTTGATTCATCAGTTGGAATTACAACTTAAGAATCGGCGGATACTGGCAATGGATCAAAGCAGCAGCATGGCCCTTTGACAAGGGGAGGGAGTCATAGCTTTGGATGAAACACCCATCAAAAACGGAACCATACACATTAGCAGCAAGTCGCATCTGAACTTGACCTTTAACCTGTATCAGTGCGGCAGTAACGAGATTGCGCCGGGGGGAATTCTGTCCATTAAAGCAACAGATACCTTTACGCTGGTGTATGTGAATCAAGGTTCCGCATGTCTGGAGTGCAACAGCCTTGGGTATAAGCTCAACGCCTCTCATGGCTTTTTTTCCTTTCCTGATTTGAGCTATGAGCTTAAAAATGTGGACAATGAGCCGCTGTGCGTTACGTGGCTTTGCTTTTCGGGATATATGGTGGAGAATTATTTGAACCGCGCCAATATTACGAGAACAAAGCCGGTATTCTCTGATGTTGAGGGAATGGCGGGGGAAAAGCTGTCACGGCTGTATGCCGCTGCCCATAAGCTGCCTAACCGGTACTGCCGCATGGTGTCCATACTGTATGATATCTTTAGCTATCTGTTAGATGTGAACCCCACCAAGCAAAGTGACAGTTATGTAGATAACGCCGATTTTTTTGCAGTCAAGGCTGTGGATTTCATTGAGCATAATTACACCAGAGATATTGCGGTGGAGGATATAGCCAACTCTCTTGGTATATCCAAAAAGCATTTGTACAGCATCTTCAACGATACATTGAAGATATCACCCAAGCAGTACCTGATCTATTATCGAATTGACAAGGCGTGTATGCGGCTGCAATTAAGCTCCCAGTCGGTGATGGAGATATCGGAATCGGTGGGGTACACCAACCAGTTTTACTTCGCCAAGGAGTTTAAGCGCCTGACGGGGATGACGCCCAGCGAATATAGAAAGAATCCCCACCCCCAGGACTTATTCCATTACCGCACCTTCGTGCCTACATTGAGGGAAAAATACAACGACAGGGCACTGGACTTACCCTTTGAGGAAAACATACTCTCCGTGTATTCACCGCCGCTGCCGGTAAACCAGCGTAACCCCAAAACATAAGCTTGCTTTGCAGACATAGATAGAAGACCGCCCCCTGGCAAATGTTTGTCAGAGGGCGGTTCATTAATGTATGGGAGTGGGTGTTATAACCCTGTTTTCTCCCGGATATAGCGGCGGGCTTTGACGGCATACTCAAAGGGGTTCGCTTTGGCGGGGTCTTGCTCGGCTTCGACGACCACCCAGCCTGCGTAATCCTCCTTGGCAAGAACATCAAAGATGGGGGCGAAGTCCACATCACCATCGCCAGGCACGGTGAACACGCCTGCGCGTACGGCGGTGAGAAAGCTCCAGCCCTCTTTTTCCGCTTGGGCACGCACGCTTTGGCGTACATCCTTCAAATGCACGTGACGGATGCGGTGCACATACTTTTTGAGCACCGGCAGGGGATCAATGCCAGCGAAGGTCAAATGGCCGGAGTCGAACAGCAAGTAAACAAGATCGGGATCAGTTAAGGACATGAGGGTATCGATTTCCTCAGCGGTCTGTATGCCGGTGCCCATGTGGTGATGAATGGTGAGGGTCATGCCAACGTCTTTTGCCAAACGGCCAAGCTCGTTATAGCCCTCCGCTACTGCTTTCCACTGTTCGCGAGTGTAAACAGGCTTATCCGCCCCGAAGATATTCAGGGGTTTGCCCTGAATGGAATTGCCCTGCTCGCTGGCGCCAATGATCTTTGCGCCAAGGGCGTTCAGGCGGTCGCGGTGGGCAATAAAGGCATTCTTTGTTACCTCAAAAGGCTCTGACGTGAACAGGCTGGAAAACCAGGCGTTGCAGATTTGAAGACCCCGTACGTCCAGGTAGTGCTTTAAAACTGCCGGGTCCTGGGGATATTTGTTGCCGATTTCGCTGCCGGTAAAGCCGGCCAGCGCCATCTCGCTGATGCATTGCTCAAAGGTGTTTTCTCCGCCAAGATCAGGCAGGTCATCGTTAGTCCAGCCGATAGGCGCGATGGCAAGCTTTACTTTTTTCGGGTCCAGCATAGGTGTTACCCCTTTCGTTTGCTTACATCTCTCTGACTTCTCTTACATGCTCCCGCATATCCATGTAGGCTGCCTGTACCCGCTCTTGGGTAGATACTTCTGCCACACCAACCCTCCACCAGCCCTCAAAGCCGGGGGTCATGGTGCGGGGCAGCACCTTGATGTCATACAGAACGGGCTTGCTTTGGGTCTTCGCATCCTTCAGCGCGGCGCGAAGCTCTTCCACCGTGGTGACGGTGTAAGCCTTCAAGCCATAGCTTTCGGCGTTTTTGGCAAAGTCCATGGGCATCAGTGCGCCGTCCAACTCGCCGGTCTCCGGATTGCGGAAACGGAACACGGTGCCAAAGGTATCGTTGCCTTGGTTGTTTTGCAGGTTTTCGATGCAGCCCCAGCCGGCGTTGTCAAACAGGCAAAAATGCACCTTCAGCCCTTCCTGCAGCGCTGTAACCATTTCGCTGTGGGCCATTAAATACGTGCCGTCGCCAAAGAAGGTATACACCTCCTTGTCTGGGCAGGCCAGCTTGACGCCAACAGCACCATTGATTTCGTACCCCATATTGGAAAAACCATATTCCATGTGATAGGTGCAGGGATCACCGGAGCGCCACAGCCGCTGCATGTCTCCAGGCAGACTGCCGGCGGAGCCTACTGCAATGTCGGAGGCGGCCATGAAACGGTTGATTTCGCCCAAGGCCATGGTCTGGGAAAGGCCATCGCCCATGTCTTGACTGTAGTAGCCATCCACGATAGCATCCCATTCCGTTTTGGCTGCCGTAATGTCATTGCCAAAGGCGGATTTGTAGCCATCCAGCGCCTCGGTCAGGGAGAGGAGCGCTTCTCTGGCATCGGCAATGATGGGTTCACCATTCATTTTCACGGCGTCAAAGGGACAGATGTTGATGGACAGGATTTTTGCATCCTCTTTGAACAGCCACTTGGAGCAGGTGGTGAAATCGCTTAAGCGTGTTCCGACAGCGATAATCAGGTCTGCTGTTTTGGCGATGACGTTGGCGGCTTTTCCACCGGTGACGCCAATGCCGCCAAGGTTTAGCGGATGATTCCAAGGCAGCACGCCTTTGCCCGCCTGTGTCTCGGAAAAGGGAATGCCTGTGTTTTCACAAAAGGCTTTCAGCGCATCTCCTGCTTCACTGTAGCGGACGCCGCCGCCGCAGATGACAAGCGGGCGTTTGGCGGCCTTCACCAGATCGAGAACCCTGTTAAGCTGGGGCTGGGAAAGAGGACGTCTATCTAGGTGCCACACCCTGTGCTTAAAGAATTCAACGGGATAATCATAGGCTTCGCCCTCCACATCCTGGGGCATGGCCAGGCATACGGCGCCCGTATCCGCCGGATCGGTTAAAACCCGCATGGCGTGGATGGCGGCGCTCATCAATTGCTCGGGCCTTTGAATGCGGTCCCAATAGTGGCATACGCCCCGGAAGGCATCTGTCACGGTGGTGGAGAAGCTATCGAAGAATTCTGCCTGCTGAAGTACCGGGTCGGGCTGCCGGCTGGCAAAGGTATCGCCGGGCAATAGCAATAGGGGAATGCGGTTGGCGGTGGCACAGCCGGCAGCGGTGACCATATTCATGGCGCCAGGGCCGATGCTGGATACGCATGGAATGATTTCCCTGCGGTTTTTTTGCTTGGCAAAGGCCATGGCTGCCAGCGCCATGTTCTGCTCATTCTTGCCTTGCAAAAAGCGTATGTTGTGGCCTCCCTGAGATAAGGCCTGGCCAACGCCTACCACGCAGCCGTGGCCGAACACGCCAAAGATGTTGTTCACAAACTTGGTCTTTATGCCGTCCAGTTCCACATACTGCTGATCCAAAAAGCGCACCAGTGCCTGGGCCATGGTCAAACGGATGCGTTCCATTTAGCCATCCTTCCTTTCGGGCCAGTATTTTGCGTCTTTTTCCTGCACCCACAGGTGCTCAGGAACAAAGGTGGGGGTGATGTAGGGCGCATCCTCCAGATGGCGTATCACCCACAGGTACCATAGGGCATAGCCCGGCGGTGTGCAATGGGGGTGGGTGAGGCCGGGTCGGATGAACACCGTATCATTGGTATGCACCTTCGCCACATCCTCCCCCAGTTCTGCGTAACCAAAGCCATTTTCAGGGTTGGATTTGTAGTAGTAAATCTCTGGCTGGGGATGGTGGTGTGGGGGATAGCTGGACCACTTGCCTGGAAAGCCAATGACTTCGCCCAGCACAAGATTTGATAAAGGTGCGTTGCGCTTATCGAACACCGTGCGCACAATACGGGTGGAGGTATCATTCATCAAGCCTGCCCCGCGGTATTCATCCGCCGTGTCGGCAGGGAAATACCACTCGATGGGGAAGGTGGTCTCATTTTCCGTGCGCATGACGCAGATTTCGCTATCCTCGCTCAAGGCACGGATGATGACGGAGGTGTTTTTGTCAACGTGCAAAACATAAGGACCAACATCAAAGCAGTTTGCTCGGGAGAATTTTTTTTCCTCTGAACCCGCAGCAATGCTGATTTCGCCGTATGTAAGCAGATAGGCTTTTTCCAGCGGCCTTGCGTCTTCAAAGGTATCACCCTTTTTCAGCCGCAGTACGCCAAAATCCATGCCTATATCCCCATGAATGCCGTCTATGGCGCTGATCTCGGTGTAGCCGAAGGCATGGGGGCCATTCGCCCTGCGAATGTCAGACATGGGCGGCCTCCAGTATTTCTTTCACCGTTACGGGGCGGTGCTCCAACCAGGATTTTTTGGCGGCCATGGCCAGGACAACCGGGGATAGGGCGTCATCCACATTTACGGGCACAGGGGTATCATTGACGATAGCGGCGATGAAGGCTTTCATTTCCTTGATGAAGGAAGCCATGTACCGCTCCAGGAAGAAGTATTGGGGCTTGTCGGAAACAACACCGGCGGCGGTGCTAACCTTCACGGTGGTATCGCCATCATTTTCGCCGGCAGCCATGCCAAACGCGCCAAACACCTCTACCCGCTGGTCGTAGCCATAGGCGGCCCGGCGGCTATTATCAATGACGCCCAGAGCGCCGTTTTCAAACTTCAGCAGCACGATGGCGGTATCCACATCGCCGGCCTTGCCGATGGCGGGGTCTACCAACACAGCGCCTTGGGCATACACTTCGGTAACGGGGCTGCCGGCTTGGAACTGAGCCATGTCAAAATCGTGAATCATCATATCAATGAACAGGCCGCCGCTGGAGGCCGCATATTCGGCCGACGGGGGTTCGGGGTCGCGGGAGGTGATTTTCACCACTTCTACCTTGCCCAGCTTGCCGCTGGCGGCGGTTTCCTGCACCCGGCCATGGTTGTGGTCAAAGCGACGGTTGAAGCCGATCTGCATCTTGACGCCATTGTCCTCAGCTGCCTTCTTGGCGGCAAGAATTTTTTCAATGGTCAAATCCACGGGCTTTTCGCAGAAGATGTGTTTCTTCTGCTTGGCGGCAGCGATGGAAATGTCCGCATGGGTGGTTGTGGGGGAGCAGACCAACACCGCGTCGATGGCGGGATTGTTGAGAATGTCTTCATAGTTGGAGGTGAAGGCAGGAATGCCCAAGCGCTCTGCCAGTGCCTTGGCCTTGCTTACATCCACGTCGCTGACCATGGCGACTTCCGCTTCCGGGATGTGGTAGGTGATGGATTCGCCGTGAACGTTGCCGATGCGCCCCGCGCCAATGATACCGATTTGCAGCTTTTTCATGGAGGAAGGCTCCCTTCAAAATATGTATTGATGGTTGATAACCTAGTGAAAACAAATCTATGGGGAGAAACGAGGGGCACAGCCCCTCGTTTATATTCGTCTCGGACGGCTTTGCCGGCCGGGCGGGGCGCTTGCGGAGCAAGCTTTCCTTACACGATTTCACGGCCATAAAGCCCGTGGCTTTGTAGTGAAATCGTGCAGACTCAAACAAATGACATCGTCATTTGTTTGATATTTATAGCGATCCGTCCCAAGTATTAACGGACGTTTTTTTCTTTTCTTCCTCGTCGAACCAGCGAACGGTTACGCACTTTGTCTCGGTGAAGAAGCGGAAAGCGTCTTTGCCGTGGCAGTGGAGGTCACCAAAGAAGGACTTTTTGTGTCCGCTAAAGGGGAATACGGCCATGGGAACGGGGATGCCCACGTTCACGCCCACCATGCCGCCGTCCGAACGCTTGGCGAACTCCCTGGCATAGTGGCCATTTTGCGTAAAGATCACCGAACCGTTGGCGAAGGGATTTTCGTTGATCAGGTTCAACCCTTCTTCAAAGCCCTTAACGCGTTTGATGCAAAGGACGGGACCGAACACTTCCTTCTGGCCAATGCTCATTTCGCTGGTTACGTGATCCAAGATGGTGTGACCTACATAGAAGCCATTATCAAAGCCTTCCACCTTCACGTTGCGGCCGTCCAGAATAACCTTGGCTCCTTCATCAATGCCCTTTTGAATCCATTCGGATACAAACTGCTTGTGGGATGCACTGACCACCGGCCCCAGTTCTGTTGCCTTATCATAGGCGGGGCCGATTTTTTGCAGCTTCGACAGGCGAACCAGTTCAGCCACCAATGCATCGGCAATTTCTTCTTCCACCACAACAACAGGCAAGGCCATGCAGCGCTCACCGGCGCAGCCAAAGCTGGAATTCATAATGCCGGCGGCTGTACGGGTGATGGGGGCGTCTTTGAGCACCAGGGCATGGTTCTTGGCCTCACACAGCGCTTGCACCCGCTTGCCATGAGCGGCTGCGGTGGAGTAGACATGCAGACCGACGCTGGTAGAGCCTACGAAGGTAATACCTTGAATATCGGGGTGGGTGAGCAGAATTTCCGCTTCGTTGCGGGAGCAGGGAACAATGTTCAGCACGCCGTCGGGGAACCCGGCTTCTTTGTACAGTTCGGCCATGCGCAGGCTGGTCATAGGCGTTCCGCTGGCGGGCTTTAACACATAGGTGTTGCCGCAGACAATGGCCAAGGGAGCCATCCAACCCATGGGGATCATGGCGGGGAAGTTCCAAGGCGCGATACCGGCGAATACGCCCATGGGCTCGCGGTACAGGGTGGTGTCGTAACCGGAGGAGGTATCCATCAGGCTTTCGCCCATTAAAAGGCTGGGGGCGGAGCAGGCCAATTCCACCATTTCTTTGGCTTTCAGTACGTCGCCGGCGGCCTCGGACAAGGTTTTGCCATGCTCAGTGGCCAGCATGAGTGTCAACTCATCAAGATTCTTTTCAATCAGTTCACGTAGCTTGAACATCAGGTCCGCCCGCCTTTTTACGGGTGTATCCCGCCAGGCGGGGTAAGCGGCCTTGGCAGCAGCGATGGCAGCTTCCACTTCTTCTTTTACGCAGCAGGGGCTCTTGGCGATGACTTCACCGGTGGAAGGATTGAACACGTCCACGAACTTTTCGGTTTTGGAGGTTACGTGTTGACCACCAATGTAAGCTTTGAGAATTTGAACTTGAGACAATCAGATCATCCTTTCTGAGGGCGGTAATTGTTGGGTTTAACCGCGTGCGATCATTTCGCCATACTGCTTTTTCTTTTCGGCAATAAAAGCGCGGATGGCTTCCTCCGTAGGCATATCCTGAGAACAGGCATGGCTGGCTACCAGCATGGCGGCAGAGGCGCTGCCAAACTCGAGGGCATCAATGATTTCCCATCCGGACAGCAGGCCATGCAGGAAAGCGGAGCCATATCCATCGCCGCCGCCGAATCCTTTGAGGGCTTCCACCGGGAAAGGTTTGATGGAGAATGCGCCATCCTTGGTGTAGGCAGTGGAGCCCTTTTTGCCATGCTTGATAATGGCAATTTTGACGCCTTTGTTCAGCCAGTAATCGGCGGAGGTTTTGTCCGTGCCATCAAGACCTATCAGGCGCTCCATGCGGTCATATTCCTCACGGGAGCCCATGAGGATATCCGCCTTTTCTGCCACCCAAGCGGTATATATGGCAATTTCGTCATCGTTTTTCCAGGTGTAGGCGCGGTAATCGGCATCGAAAACCACCGGTGTGTTTGTTTTCTTAGCCAGCTGCAATACCTTCAAGGCGGCTTCGCGGGAGGGACTTTGGGATAAAGCTGT